>NZ_JANIBJ010000104.1 GCF_024505185.1 Methylomonas subterranea | reverse complement strand
GCCAGGAGCTTCAATGAGGCCCCGGCGTTTGGCCGGGGAATGCGGATTGGTACCCAAAGAAGGCGACATGATCAGAGTGGCTTCAATGAGGCCCCGGCGTTTGGCCGGGGAATGCTGAAAATCGTCGGCAATAAACACTGCGTCGGTACCAGCTTCAATGAGGCCCCGGCGTTTGGCCGGGGAATGCGACAGCGCTGCTGAAAATGCCGTGAACAGCATTAGCCTGGCTTCAATGAGGCCCCGGCGTTTGGCCGGGGAATGCACTACCGGGACGGCGGCAAGCCGATATGGGCGGAATGCTTCAATGAGGCCCCGGCGTTTGGCCGGGGAATGCCGCCGCGCCGAAAACCCGGGAAGAAAAGCGGCACAATGCTTCAATGAGGCCCCGGCGTTTGGCCGGGGAATGCAGTTCGTGCAACGTCCGAAGGGTGATTTGATAAATTGCTTCAATGAGGCCCCGGCGTTTGGCCGGGGAATGCGTCATACCGCGTTGCCGTCGAGCCTGTTCACCGGCAGCTTCAATGAGGCCCCGGCGTTTGGCCGGGGAATGCCACGG
>NZ_JANIBJ010000103.1 GCF_024505185.1 Methylomonas subterranea | reverse complement strand
ACTGGACTAACGGTGACGTTTCCGACGATTAAGCGTCGACTAAAAGAGCGCCATTGGGTTTGGAAACGCTGTCGGCGCAGCCTCAAGGAAAAACAAGACCCTGCAGCCTTCGAAGAAGGACAACGGGTGTTGAATGCCTTGCAAGCCAAGGAAGTGTCAGGTGAGATCGATTTATTTTATATGGATGAAAGTGGCTTTAATGTGGATGGTTGCATCCCTTACGCGTGGCAACGCCAGGAAAAAACGCTGGCTCTGCCCGCCAATACGCCAGGCCGTGTCAATGTCATTGGTTTGATGAGTCGCCAAGGAACAAGCTATTTTCATTCGGTCGAAACGCCTGTCACCTCATCGGTAGTTGCAGAAGCAATGGCGGCTTTTATTCAGTCTCGTCCTGCAAATAAATTGACGGTCGTCATCATGGACAATGCACCTGTTCACCGAAAAGCGGAGCGAGAAAATCAGGCGACTTGGCTGTCGGGGCATGTTTGGGTGTGGTTTTTGCCAACCTATTCGCCGGAATTGAATCTCATTGAAATACTATGGAAGAAAATAAAATACGAGTGGCTACCTTGGGCTGC
>NZ_JANIBJ010000102.1 GCF_024505185.1 Methylomonas subterranea | reverse complement strand
TGCAAGGGCAGCGCCCTTGCGTCAAAACTGCCGCGATAGCGGCTCATTATTTCCATATCAAAAACAATTAGCCGCCTGGCCAACATTTTTACTTCGCGATATCTAAACAATCAGTGTCTTTTCCGCTGGCCGGCGATAGCCGGTCATGCGCTCTTCGGTATGACCTTTGCCTGAACGCCTTTTCAGCGCGTAAACCTTATCCGCTCGGTAGACGAAATAAGCCTTTGATGCGCTATTAGACTCTATTGATGCCGCGCTAGCGGTTTCATTTTTTCGGGTCGTTAGGGCGGAGCCCTGACATTAAAACCCAAGGTTCGTACCTTGTGCCATTGAACCCGCGTCAGCGGGTGAAATGCGCGAGACGGTGAGGGATCATCGTCGCAGCGCTTGAGGCGCGGGCTATTTTTTTTCTGTAGCAGGAGCGAAAGAAAAAAAATAGGCTGCAAGCCGGTTAAATCAAACAAGCGAGAATGGCAAGCGAACGGAGCAGGAAGCGGAGTTTGTTTGCCATTCGTCCGCCAGCGGCGGCGCTCTCATCCGATACTTGACTTAGCCCCGCAGGGATCCCGGAGCGAAGCGGAGGCCGCAAACGCAGTGCGCAGCGAAGCGT
>NZ_JANIBJ010000101.1 GCF_024505185.1 Methylomonas subterranea | reverse complement strand
AACCAAGTGTAAATCTGGTACTAACTAGCCTGCCCTGAAGGTCAGGCCACTCTAATTATATTATTAATAATATATATTAATTATTACGCATCAATTTATCGAAAAAATTTATTCTCGCAATTACTAGGCGATTATAACAAACAGAAACAACTATTATTTCCCTCATTGATTCGCTAACTAGTCGTTCACACTAGTTACAAAAATACTAAATACTCAAACCAACTTGATTTATAATGCAGGTACAGCAAATTTTGCTGTAAATCATTGATCGATAAGCATCTATAGCACTTGATTAGCTGACCTTCAGGGCAGGCTAGTTAGTACCAGATTTACACTTGGTTGCACTCGTAACGCGAAGGTCGTAGGTTCGATTCCTATTGCCGGCACCATTTAAATCAAAGGGTTACATAGAAAACAGGAAGCCGCCGCTATAAGCGTGTGTAATTCCTGTGTAATCGCGCAATGAACTTTCGGGAACTATTGAGAATTGTTCTCCGTGTTTCGATAGCGATTACCCAATTTTCCACGGCAAACGCGTCCGATTTTATTCCACCATCGATCTCGTCACACAACTGGAACGGGAAAAGGCCGCCGGCAACCAAGGCAAATTGGCCTATCGCTTGATGCAAGTCGATTTAGTCATTCTGGATGAACTA
>NZ_JANIBJ010000100.1 GCF_024505185.1 Methylomonas subterranea | reverse complement strand
TGAACGAATAGAGAGCTGTTTAAACTCAATTAAAAAAAGCTCGTTAATTAATATAGAAGAAACCTATATGGTAGAAAAAGAGGTCATTACAGAGAGTGGCAGAAAAATAATTAAAGAGCAAGAAGCAACATTTGATGAGAAAACATTAATCATAGCTACTAGAGGAAAAGTCTGTACAAAATTTAAGTGTAAAAATATTGGCGGAATCGTAGTAACTAATAGATATGATGCATTTTTGAATGCTGTTAATACTGAACTAAAAAAACACAATATCTTAAAGCATAGACAAGTTTATAAGTTTGGCTTCATGGGTGATTTGAAAGAAACATTAGGACTTTACCAAGGGTTATTTGATAGCAAAAGCCATGCAAGAAAGCATACCAATCAAAAAGCAATAGAAAAAGCAACTGCCGATATACAAAGAAATTCGATAATAGATGATGCCATAGGAGAGGATTTGTTAGACCTCTTAGTGTCAATTTATTAAGGCAAGAAAGGTACTACCAGCCGCACAGCCTGTAGCGTAATAACTTTAGAAGATTACAGGCTGTGTTTAGTGGCTGAAAGACTGATCAACTACTTAGTTCTAGTTGCTTGATTGTGTATGTTTGCGGTATGGTGGCGGAAAACTACTAGACCGGACGACGAAACCGGCTCAAATCCTGCCAAATTTCGCGCTGATGGCTGTTTTGGGTGTTTGGCTAGGGCT
>NZ_JANIBJ010000099.1 GCF_024505185.1 Methylomonas subterranea | reverse complement strand
TTTCTAAGCCGCCTGCGCGGCGGCGAACATTGTGCCCAAAATGCCGCTCCCTCTGAAACTTTTCTAAGCCGCCTGCGCGGCGGCGAACGGTTTACGGTGCCGGTCAATCGTTCACTTTCGTTTCTAAGCCGCCTGCGCGGCGGCGAACCAACCGGGGTGGGGGCTGTGAGCCTGAGCGGATTTCTAAGCCGCCTGCGCGGCGGCGAACGCGCTGGCTCGGGCTTTGTTGCTTGCGGCCCTTTTCTAAGCCGCCTGCGCGGCGGCGAACATTGCTGGGCGCATCGTCACCGCGCGGACCATTTTCTAAGCCGCCTGCGCGGCGGCGAACTTGAACGCTACGTTCAACCATTAACCACTCTTGTTTCTAAGCCGCCTGCGCGGCGGCGAACGCATTTCCACGGACGACACGGTTTTCCTGGCTTTTCTAAGCCGCCTGCGCGGCGGCGAACGGCGGCATTATGCAGCTGGCCATGGCCATGCTTTTCTAAGCCGCCTGCGCGGCGGCGAACCGTAATAGCATTTTTCAGTTACGCGGCGTTAAGTTTCTAAGCCGCCTGCGCGGCGGCGAACTCCAGGCGGCCTATGATGCCGGTTTTGGCGAATTTCTAAGCCGCCTGCGCGGCGGCGAACGTTATCTTTGGTGTGGTCGGTTGCACCTGTTGTTTCTAAGCCGCCTGCGCGGCGGCGAACTAATTACCGACGTTGTTGTTATCCGCGTTGTATTTCTAAGCCGCCTGCGCGGCGGCGAACGCGCG
>NZ_JANIBJ010000098.1 GCF_024505185.1 Methylomonas subterranea | reverse complement strand
TATTGCTTTGAAGTTGGGATAATTACACATAAAGTAACTACTAAATTATTTTATCTTTAAAACTAACTGATATGATTTTATCAACTCCTTTAAAAATCAATTTCTTAGGATTTTTTACCGTTTCATATTTTGTCAGTTTTGGGGGGGTATCGTGCAGATACATCCCCCTATTTTTGACAATTTTTTATAGAAAATAAATTGACCGGAATACACAATATATTGTTTTAGAATTTGTCGCTCCTTAAACTGACAAATTCAAAAAAATCATGGATACTTCAAATTTAAACCCAGGCCAATTATACAAAAATTATAAAGCCCTTTGTGCTGCGATTGATGAACCGGTTAAAACTGGTGGCTCAAAAATCATTCAAATGGACGATTGGAAAAGATATTTTGACTTTAGAACAACTACTGGCAGGCATGAAATACATATTATCTCTATATATGATACTCCAAAGCCTAAAGAACTAAGCAAGCATAATAAAGTTTACTTGAATTCAATGAGTTATAACCTTCTTCATTACTTGGCAGACAATGCAAAAAGTGAATTTAATACTGTTTTTATAGCTAGAGGAAAACTAGCTATAGAATTTGGTCTTTGTAATAGGAATTACTACGATTTCAGAGGTGAGTTTGAAGCTTTACATAATGAGCTGAATGAAATAGTTGCTACTGCCAAAGAGGAAAGTAGCAAAAAATTTAACATTGACTTAGTCAATATAGACCAGTCTGAACAATTCAAAGAGTTTTATCGAAAACATGGAACAACCATATAA
>NZ_JANIBJ010000097.1 GCF_024505185.1 Methylomonas subterranea | reverse complement strand
TGCGGGAGGCTGCCGAGCCATGCAACGCGGCTTATTGTTACGAAATTCCTCAAGCAATCGTAACGCTAAGCCCTAATTTGTATTCTCTGCCGCCGGCGCCGCCCAATTATCAAAACCTACAACCCGCTCCGGCGGGTTTTTTTATACCAAAAAAGATAGATAGCTATACCAAAAATGGTATAATGGCCCCATGAACGGAAAACAAGTCATTGCAAAACTCAAAGCCGAAGGTTGGTGCCTGGTCAGGATTGAAGGCAGTCATCACATTTTGGAAAAGCCCGGATGCTTTCGAGCCGTTCCCGTGCCGGTTCACGGCTCGAAAGATATCGGTATCGGTCTGTTAAAGGCTATTGAAAAACAAACAGGGGTTAAATTGAAATGAACGTTGCATACCCATATACCGCCAACCTCGAAGAGGACGGCGCTTATTTCGTCCAGTTTCGCGACCTGGAAGAAGCTTTTACGCAAGGCGAAACCATCGAAGAGGCCGTTTTTAACGCCGCCGAAGTCTTAACCGGTATCCTGGCCTATAGGCTCGATCACAACCAGGATATTCCGGAACCATCGCCCATGCGTCCAGGTGATCGCATGGCGACGCCAAGCGTCGAAGTGCAATCCGCCTTACTTCTGCGCCAGGCTAGGGCAGGGCGTTCTCTGTCTGATCTGGCCAACGCCATGGAAACCAGTTGGCCGGCTGTTCAGCGGCTTGAAAACCCGCATCACTGGCCAACTCTCAAGCAGCTGGACAAGGCAGCACGGGCGCTTGGAAAGCGCCTCGTGCTGTCCTTGGAATAGCCGCGTGGACTCCGAAGGAGT
>NZ_JANIBJ010000096.1 GCF_024505185.1 Methylomonas subterranea | reverse complement strand
GGGGCTAGGGTAATGGCTTGGCGTGGCTGAGATTAAGATTTTTTTTAGTAGTTGGTTTTTTACTAACCATCATATTTTAATTCAAGGTAATGGCATTTTATTGAATGCACTAGTAACAGCAGAACAGTTATCAGGGCTATTTCCTGACACTTGTTGTTTGGCATGATGCTGGATTCCCGATAAAAAGATTGGAAGATATGTTATTTGACTATTAGAACCGGGCGGGAAAACTCTATCGATCCATTCGCCAATCTTGCTAGAAGCATATTTTGTATCTATTCCACAGCCTAAAGCTCGGCCTAACATTACCGCATAAGATGTTAGTTTATCAATATCAAATGAACTGACTTGTCCATCTAAACTGCCTTGTGTATTAAAAGGTTTAGTAATGGCTTGATCTCTTATTTTAACTTTGCTTTCCAAGCTGCTAATAGGTAATTCTTTTTTTGGAGTAGTAAAAACCTTTTTCGGTACATTGCCACACCTACTTTTTAGTTGATCAAAATCATCGTCATAGTAAACTCTATCTTGATTATCATGGCATTTATATAAGTCGGCATAACCTGCATTGATAAAACCCCAAAATAACAAAATGGAAAGATAAAGTGTTTTAATAATCATAATTCAATCGACTTATAATCATATGATGCCAGCAACTTAAAAGACAAAAAATAATTTTTCTAATGATGCTTTGATAATTAAATTAGTATTTTTTTAAATTATCAAAAATTCTAGTATTAAATATAGTAAAAAATAAACACTGCGCAAAATAGTAAGTATACTAAAATAAACTCAGTTATTTACCATTATCAACATTAATTCCATAAAATAATAATTATAAATTTTAAAAAAGTTTAAATCCGGTAGTGTTCAAGTTAAATAAGCAGTTTAAAAACCAACTACTAAAAAAATCTTAATCTCAGCCACGCCAAGCCATTACCCTAGCCC
>NZ_JANIBJ010000095.1 GCF_024505185.1 Methylomonas subterranea | reverse complement strand
GGTATCACCATCTCAACCTCTCACGTGGAGTACGAATCAGCTGCTCGCCACTATGCGCACGTAGACTGCCCAGGCCACGCCGACTATGTTAAAAACATGATCACCGGTGCGGCGCAAATGGACGGCGCAATCCTGGTTTGCTCCGCGGCCGACGGCCCCATGCCGCAAACTCGCGAACACATCCTGTTGTCACGCCAAGTAGGCGTGCCGTACATCGTCGTTTTCCTGAACAAAGCCGACATGGTCGACGATGCCGAATTGATCGAGCTGGTTGAAATGGAAATTCGCGAATTGTTAAATCAATACGATTTTCCCGGCGACGACACCCCAATTATCGTGGGTTCCGCGCTGAAAGCCTTGGAAGGCGAGCAAAGCGAAATTGGCGTGCAATCCGTTGTAAAACTGGTTGAAGCGCTGGACAGCTACATCCCCGAGCCAGAGCGCGCCATCGACGGCAAATTCCTGATGCCGATCGAAGACGTATTCTCCATTTCCGGTCGCGGCACCGTGGTTACCGGTCGTGTCGAGCGGGGTATCATCAAGGTTGGTGAAGCCGTAGAGATCGTTGGTATCAAAGACACCGTTCAAACCACCTGTACCGGTGTTGAAATGTTCCGCAAACTGCTGGACCAAGGTCAAGCGGGCGACAACGTAGGTGTGTTGCTGCGGGGCACTAAACGGGAAGATGTTGAGCGTGGTCAAGTATTGGCACACGTCAACTCAATCAAACCGCACTCCCACTTCAAGGCAGAGATCTACGTGTTATCCAAAGATGAGGGTGGTCGTCATACCCCATTCTTCAACGGCTACCGTCCGCAGTTCTACTTCAGAACCACCGACGTCACCGGCGCGGTTGAGTTGCCGGAAGGCGTGGAAATGGTCATGCCCGGCGATAACATTGCCGTAACCGTAAAACTGATCGCGCCCATCGCGATGGAAGACGGTCTGCGTTTTGCTATCCGTGAAGGTGGTCGTACCGTTGGTGCGGGTGTTGTTGCTTC
>NZ_JANIBJ010000094.1 GCF_024505185.1 Methylomonas subterranea | reverse complement strand
GCTTCGGCCATGTGGCCGAAGCGGTATCGCGCTATCAGGCCTTGGCCATTTCTGCGCGCATTTCGTCGATGACGGCTTTGTAGTCGGGTTTGCCGAAAATCGCCGAACCGGCCACGAACGTATCGGCGCCGGCGGCCTTGATTTCGCGGATGTTGGCGGTATTGACGCCGCCGTCGATTTCCAGACGGATGTCGAAACCGCTGTCGTCGATGATTTTTCTGGCTTGGCGCAGTTTCGGCAGGGCGGAAGGCAGGAAGGATTGGCCGCCGAAGCCGGGGTTGACCGACATCAATAGCACCATGTCCACTTTATCCAGCACGTGTTCCAGATAGGTCAGCGGGGTGGCCGGATTGAATACCAGGCCGGATTTGCAGCCCAGGTCCCGTATCATTTGCAGCGAGCGGTCGATATGCCGCGAGGCTTCCGGGTGAAAGGTGATATAGCTGGCGCCGGCCTTGGCGAAATCGGGGATGATGCGGTCGACGGGGTCTATCATCAAATGCACGTCGATGGGGGCGGTGACGCCGTGTTTGCGCAAGGCTTCGCAAACCAGGGGGCCTATGGTCAGGTTAGGCACGAAATGGTTGTCCATCACGTCGAAATGCACGATGTCCGCGCCGGCTTTTAAAACATTGTCCACTTCCTCGCCCAAGCGTGCGAAGTCGGCGGAGAGAATGGAAGGTGCAATTAAGTCGGCCATTTACTGATCCTCGTTGGTTTGAAAAATAGACCATTATACGATGTTTCGGCGCTTAGGATTTCGTCCCTGATAACTTCCCTGTTTATATCTCTCACCCTAACGGTCATGAGATTGGTGCCTCGCCCCGGCAAATGTAAGTAGTGCAGCTGGCACGGTTCCTCGCCGGACAGGACGCCGTAAATACGTCCGTGTAGGCTCGACGGCAGCATCCTTGCTGCCGACGCCTGTCCAACAAGCAACCGTACCCGCTCGATTTTTTACTTTCAGAGTAACGTTCATGAAGGCCGGGCGATCGCCCCGGCAAATGAAAGTAGTGCAGCTGGGCACGGTTCCTCGCT
>NZ_JANIBJ010000093.1 GCF_024505185.1 Methylomonas subterranea | reverse complement strand
GCGCCTAGCAAAAAGTTAGCATGTATTGTGAGCCAAACCCGCGACCTATTTCGTCAATGGCTTGCTCAAGTTCATCTGGGGTAAATGTCTTAAATGGCAGCCATTCATATTTCATTTTATGCCACAGCAATTCAATCCTGTTCAGTTCGGGACTGTAGGGTGGCAGGAAATAAAATCGCATGCCTTTCTCTTCCAACAAATCCCAATAGGGTTTCATTTTCTTGGCAGTATGAATGGATGCATTATCCAAAATCACCACCAAGGGTTTGCTGACGCGTGCGATCAAAGCCATCAGAAAGCCAAAGAACCATAGGCCATTCACGCTATGCCACAATTTAGTCAGCATTAAGCGACCCGATGAAAGCATGGCACCGATCACATTCATGCGTTGGGCGCGCTTTGCTGTAATAGCATGTACCTCACCACTTTTTGTCCAAGCTGAACGATTCGGTGGTTGTGGCGCAAATCCGGCTTCATCCACATAGGCCAATTCAATTTCACCGGCTTCCGCTTGCTTGATCAGTTCAGCGATGTTTTGCTTAGCCTGCTCGAAGCGTTCGGGATCACGCTTTTTTTTAAACTGTATCGCGTGCGTTTCCAGACGTAACCCATGCGTTTTAACTCATTTCGCAAGGTGCCGGCACTAATCGTCACTCCGCATTCCGTCGTTAGACGACTGACCAATGCCCTGCAGTTTAAAGGTTCCGCATCGATCCATTCTTTGAGTTGGCTCCGATGCGCGTCAGTCAACTTACTCGGCGCACCACTGCGCGGCTGATCCGGTAGGCTCGCCAGCCCGTTTTTCCACCACTTCCTCCGCCGCTCGCGTATCGCTTCCGGCTGCACGCCCTGATGCTCTGCAACAGCGACGACTGTTTGACCCTCGGATAACATCAAAATGGTTTGTGCCCGTTCCCGCTCTCGCCAATCACTCCCTTTCTTGATGATTACCTGTAGTTGCTCTCGTTCGCTTTCGCTCAATTCTATGGGTCTTACCCGCATTCCTTCGCTACCATTACCGTATCTAAAATTTCACTATTTTACTGCATGGCTATTTGTTGTTAATCGCTTA
>NZ_JANIBJ010000092.1 GCF_024505185.1 Methylomonas subterranea | reverse complement strand
GCGCCTAGCAAAAAGTTAGCATGTATTGTGAGCCAAACCCGCGACCTATTTCGTCAATGGCTTACTCAAGTTCATCTGGGGTAAATGTCTTAAATGGCAGCCATTCATATTTCATTTTATGCCACAGCAATTCAATCCTGTTCAGTTCGGGACTGTAGGGTGGCAGGAAATAAAATCGCATGCCTTTCTCTTCCAACAAATCCCAATAGGGTTTCATTTTCTTGGCAGTATGAATGGATGCATTATCCAAAATCACCACCAAGGGTTTGCTGACGCGTGCGATCAAAGCCATCAGAAAGCCAAAGAACCATAGGCCATTCACGCTATGCCACAATTTAGTCAGCATTAAGCGACCCGATGAAAGCATGGCACCAATCACATTCATGCGTTGGGCGCGCTTTGCTGTAATAGCATGTACCTCACCACTTTTTGTCCAAGCTGAACGATTCGGTGGTTGTGGCGCAAATCCGGCTTCATCCACATAGGCCAATTCAATTTCACCGGCTTCCGCTTGCTTGATCAGTTCAGCGATGTTTTGCTTAGCCTGCTCGAAGCGTTCGGGATCGCGCTTTTTTTTAAACTGTATCGCGTGCGTTTCCAGACGTAACCCATGCGTTTTAACTCATTTCGCAAGGTGCCGGCACTAATCGTCACTCCGCATTCCGTCGTTAGACGACTGACCAATGCCCTGCAGTTTAAAGGTTCCGCATCGATCCATTCTTTGAGTTGGCTCCGATGCGCGTCAGTCAACTTACTCGGCGCACCACTGCGCGGCTGATCCGGTAGGCTCGCCAGCCCGTTTTTCCACCACTTCCTCCGCCGCTCGCGTATCGCTTCCGGCTGCACGCCCTGATGCTCTGCAACAGCGACGACTG
Source organism: Methylomonas subterranea (assembly GCF_024505185.1). Lineage (GTDB taxonomy): Bacteria > Pseudomonadota > Gammaproteobacteria > Methylococcales > Methylomonadaceae > Methylomonas > Methylomonas subterranea. The sequence goes on along the minus strand of NZ_JANIBJ010000092.1, from coordinate 198 downwards.
TTTGACTCTCGGATAACATCAAAATGGTTTGTGCCCGTTCCCGCTCTCGCCAATCACTCCCTTTCTTGATGATTACCTGTAGTTGCTCTCGTTCGCTTTCGCTCAATTCTATGGGTCTTACCCGCATTCCTTCGCTACCATTACCGTATCTAAAATTTCACTATTTTACTGCATGGCTATTTGTTGTTAATCGCTTAT
>NZ_JANIBJ010000091.1 GCF_024505185.1 Methylomonas subterranea | reverse complement strand
CACTAGCTCTTAAATGAGTATATCTTTTCAACATTCCTAATGTTTTATGCCCAGTAACAGAACTAACTTCCATAGTATTTAGTCCTTTTTCAAATAATCTTGAAGTTGCTTCATGTCTTAAATCATGAAACCTTAGATTATCAAGTCCAGCTCTTACACAAGCCCTATGAAATGCCTGTGATACTGAATCTGGTTTAGTTATAAAGACGGTTTCAGCTTTCTTGGGTAGTTGTTCCAGTATCTCAATTGCCCTACTAGACAAAGGAACCGCTCTTGATTCCCCGTTTTTGGTATCTGGAAGCAATACATAGCGGTTTTTTATATCTATATTGCCCCATTGCATGGCTAGAAGCTCTGACCTTCTCATGCCGGTTTCTATGGCTAACTGAACAATGCTTATCATTTCATCGGTTTCAGCTAATTGCCTTATCAATTCATTGATTTCATCAGGAGTTAGCCTTCGATCTCGATTTTTTGAAGCTGGTGGCTTTCTTACAAGTCTTGCCGGATTACTAACTAAAGGTATTCCCCAGTCTTTAATTGCCACATTGAACAAATGAGACACGTCACAAAGCTCTCTAAGCACTGTTCCGCTAGATTTACCTGATTTAAGCCTTGAGTCTCGATAGCTTGCAATGTGTTTACTTTGAATCGAGGCCACTACTAATGAACCTAAATGCTTTTTGAGGTTACTTAACCGATAAGCCTCTTGCTTGCTACCTTTTTTAGTGGGTGTAACTTCAACTAGATAGCGGTCGATTAATTCGCCTAATGTCGTTCTTTCTGCCTCGCTACGATCTACAAAACATCCATGGTCAATTTGAGATTCGATTGATCTTGCCCATTGTTCAGCAAGAGACTTACTAGAAAATGATTTGCTTATTGGGCTTTCACCCTTGCGTCTAACTTGTACTTGCCAAGAACCACTTGGTAGCTTTCTGATGGTTGCCATAGCCGTTTTATCCTGTTCACTGTGAATGATTTGTGAACGAAAAGCTGCTATGCACTGGTTTTAGTCTATTTACTAGCTATAACCCTTTGATTTAAATGGTGCCGGCAATAGGAATCGAACCTACGACCTTCGCGTTACGAGTGC
>NZ_JANIBJ010000090.1 GCF_024505185.1 Methylomonas subterranea | reverse complement strand
TAGGGAATCGCTGATTAAATCCCCCGCCGAGAGATGAGATAATAGAGCCTACCTGATCGTAGCCTGGACTAGCCGATGAACACACCGACCCAAACCAGTTTTGCCGAACTTGAATACGCCAGCAAAAAACGCCAAACCCGGCGGGAAAAATTTCTGGTGGAAATGGAACAAGTGGTGCCTTGGGTCTTATTGTTAGCCAAGCTGGAGCCGCATTATCCGCAAAGTGGTCGCCGAGGCCGACAACCGATGCCATTGAATCGCATGTTACGCATCCACTGCATGCAGCAATGGTTCAACTACTCGGATCGCCAAATGGAAGACGCACTGTATGAAATCGACAGCATCCGTCGTTTTGCCGGCTTCGGTAGCGTCACCGAAGCGCTGCCGGACGAAACCACCATTCTCAACTTTCGTCATTGGCTGGAAAAGCACAAGCTGACCGAAGTTCTGCTGTCGACGGTCAACGAACATCTGAAGGATCAAGGCCTATTGGTCTCCAAGGGCACCATGGTCGATGCCACGATTGTTCACGCTCCCAGTTCAACCAAGAATCAAGAGCAACAACGCGACCCCGAGATGCACCAGACCAAGAAAGGCAACCAGTGGTATTTTGGTATGAAAATCCACGTCGGCGCCGACGTCAATTCGGGTGCGGTGCACAGCGTGACCGTCACAGCGGCCAACACCGCCGACATCGTGGAATTGCCCAAGCTGCTGCGCGACGAAGATCAAGTGATCTTTGCCGACGCCGGTTACACCAGCGACGATTACAAAAAAGGCTCGCGGCATCTGGGGCTAAGCTGGTGCGTCAACGACAAACGCAAGCCCGGCAAAAACCTATCGAGTAGCCAACGTAAGCGCAACCGCAAATACTCGTCGGTCAGGGCCCGAGTCGAGCACATTTTTCGAATCATCAAATGCCAGTTCGGCTTTCGCAAGACCCGTTACCGGGGCTTGGAGAAGAACACCGCCCAAGTGAATTGGCTGGTGGGCTTGGCGAATTTATATCTGTTGCGCCGCCAATTGATGGCGGCCTAGGCCGAAATCCGTCTACCGTGTGCCCGAACACGGTAGATGGCAAGAACATTGGGGGATTTGGGCTATTTGCCCAACCAATCCGCCGCGTTTTTTAAAAAACTGTGTTTCTGCAGAGGGGAATGGCTGGGTTTATGATTTGTTCAGCGATTCC
>NZ_JANIBJ010000089.1 GCF_024505185.1 Methylomonas subterranea | reverse complement strand
CCGAGCCGCCGCCGGCCGCTTTAAAGCGCATCGAGGTTTGCGCCTTGTCCGGCCAAGCCCTGTCGCGCTGGTGTCCGCACGCCAAATCAGGCTGGATCATCCCCGGCGTGTCGCCCATCCGGGCCTGTACGCTGCACAGGCCGATCAAAATCAATCCCGCCAACGGTCTGCGTCAATGTCCGGAAGATCAGGGCCAAGCGGAAACCCGGGTGGCCGAATTTTGGGACAGCGACGAACTGGATGCCTTTCGGCGGGCCGGCGTGCGCCGCGACATGCCGCCGGCTTTCGAGAAAGCCTGCGCGCAAACGGCGGCCGGCGATGCCGCCACCCAGCCGCCCAGGATAGTCTCGCCGCAAGCCGGCCTGAGTTATCCGGTGCGGGCCGGGCAGGCCGGCAGTATCGAATTCAGCGCGGTATCTTCGGCCGGCGGAAGCCGGCTGTTCTGGTTCGTCGACGACCAATTCGTCGGCGAAGGCGCCACGGTACTTTGGCCCGCCAGGCCCGGTCGCTTCCAGGTTGCGGTGGTCGACGAGCAGGGCAGGGCGGCGGATGTGGAATTGACGGCGGTGTCCGCAAAATGATCCGCGGGGCGGAAAATGCCGGAGTGTTGCGGGCTATGTTCCCTGATGCCGCCCCGCAAGCCATGCGTTCCAGCGGTTAAATCACCGTGTTCCTTGGTTTACGTTATCGGGCCGCCACATCTAAGCCGCCTGTGCGGCGGCGGACTGACAACCGCGCCCAGGTTAAGCGCGGCGCCTTTTCTAAGCCGCCTGTGCGGCGGCGGACCCGACGATAGTCTATGTGTGGCCGACCAAAGATTTCTAAGCCGCCTGTGCGGCGGCGGACGAGATTGAAAAGCGATTGCGAACGCGCCATCGTTTCTAAGCCGCCTGTGCGGCGGCGGACGCCAGGAACTGTCAGCATCCGAATCCGGGCGTTTTCTAAGCCGCCTGTGCGGCGGCGGACGTGCGGGTGCGCAAGGTTGGCAGGTCTCCTATTTTCTAAGCCGCCTGTGCGGCGGCGGACCCCGTAAACACGCTGCAGCCCTTTATTATCAATTTCTAAGCCGCCTGTGCGGCGGCGGACGCCATTGGCGACGGCCACGGCTGCACCGGATATTTCTAAGCCGCCTGTGCGGCGGCGGACATATTGGTCGTCCAGGGCAAACCCAGCCGGAATTTTCTAAGCCGCCT
>NZ_JANIBJ010000088.1 GCF_024505185.1 Methylomonas subterranea | reverse complement strand
TGCGGGAAGAAAGCAAGAAAGCCCTGGCCAGCATGCCGTCGGTGTGGGAATTGGCGCGCAAGACCGAGGAACACGTCAAGGGCATGATAGTGCCCGGCACCTTGTTCGAAGAACTGGGCTTCAATTATTTCGGCCCCATCGACGGCCATGACGTCGACATGCTGGTATCGACGCTGGAAAAGCTGAAGGACATTTCCGGACCGGTGTTTTTGCACGTGGTGACCAAAAAGGGCAAGGGCTATGCCCCGGCCGAAAAGGACCCCTTGGCCTACCACGGCGTACCGGCCTTCGACCCCAGCAAGGATTCCCTGCCCAAATCGGCGCCGTCGCCGCACCCGACCTACACCGAAGTGTTCGGCAACTGGTTGTGCGACATGGCCGCGCAAGACGAACGCCTGCTAGGGATTACCCCGGCCATGCGCGAAGGCTCGGGTCTGGTGAAATTTTCCCAGCAATTCCCCAAGCGCTACTTCGATGTAGCGATAGCCGAGCAACACGCCGTCACCCTGGCGGCCGGCCAAGCCTGCCAGGGCGCCAAACCGGTGGTGGCGATTTATTCCACCTTTTTGCAACGCGCCTACGATCAGTTGATTCACGACGTGGCCTTGCAGAATCTGGATGTGTTGTTTGCCTTGGACCGGGCCGGTCTGGTCGGTCCCGACGGCCCGACTCACGCCGGCAGTTACGATTTCAGCTACATGCGCTGCATCCCCAACCTGCTGGTGATGGCGCCGGCCGACGAGAACGAGTGCCGGCAAATGTTGAGCACCGGTTTTCATTACAACGGCCCGGCCTCGGTACGCTATCCGCGCGGCAAGGGACCCGGCGTTGCGGTCGACGGCGGCTTGACGACACTGGAAATCGGCAAGGCCGAAATCCGGCATAAAGGCAGCCGCATTGCCATTCTGGCCTGGGGCAGCATGCTGGCGCCGGCCCTGGACGCCGGCAAGCAACTGGGTGCCACGGTGGTCAACATGCGCTTCGTCAAACCCTTCGACCAAGCCTTGGTGCTGGAACTGGCCAAAAGCCACGACAGTTTCGTCACCGTCGAGGAAAACGTCATCGCCGGCGGCGCCGGCAGCGCCATCAACGAATTCCTGCAGGCGCAAAAAATCCTGCTGCCGGTACTCAACCTCGGCCTGCCCGACCGCTTCGTCGAACAAGGCAGCCGCGAGGAACTGCTGAGCCTGTGCGGCCTGGATGCCAAGGGCATCTTGGCCGCCATCGAAGC
>NZ_JANIBJ010000087.1 GCF_024505185.1 Methylomonas subterranea | reverse complement strand
ATGCCTTCGCGCCGAGACTTAGCGAACGCCATCCGCGCACTCAGCATGGACGCCGTACAAAAAGCCAACTCAGGACACCCTGGAGCCCCGATGGGGATGGCTGATATCGCAGAAGTATTGTGGAACGACTTCCTGCAACACAACCCCGGCAACCCGAAATGGGCCAACCGCGACCGCTTCGTGCTGTCCAATGGCCACGGCTCCATGCTGATTTATTCCCTGCTGCACTTGGCCGGTTATAACCTGCCGATCGAAGAACTGCAACAGTTCCGCCAACTGCACTCCAAAACCCCCGGACACCCCGAATACGGCTACACCGACGGCGTCGAAACCACCACCGGCCCACTGGGCCAAGGCATCACCAATGCCGTGGGCTTTGCGCTGGCCGAACGCACCCTGGCCGGCCAATTCAACCGTCCCGGACATGAGATCGTCGATCACCACACCTACGTCTTTCTGGGCGACGGCTGCCTGATGGAAGGCATTTCCCACGAAGCCTGCTCGCTGGCCGGCTCCATGGGTCTGGGCAAACTGATCGCCTTCTACGACGACAACAACATCTCCATCGACGGCGAAGTGCGCGGTCACGGCAACGTGCACGGCTGGTTCCTGGACGACACTCCCAAGCGCTTCGAAGCCTACGGCTGGCACGTCATCCCCAAAGTCGACGGCCACGACCCCGAGGCCGTGAAAAAAGCCATCGAAGCAGCCAAAAAAGTCACCGACAAACCGACCATCATCTGCTGCCAAACCATCATCGGTTTCGGTTCGCCGAACAAACAAGGCAAGGAAGAATGCCACGGTGCCGCCCTGGGTGAAGCCGAAATTGCCCTGACCCGCGCCCAACTGGGCTGGCCGCACGCCCCGTTCGAAATCCCCGCCGACATCAAAGCGGCCTGGGACGCCAACGCCAAGGGCCAACGCCTGGAAAGCGCCTGGAACGACAAATTCGCCGCCTACCAAGCCGCGCATCCCGAACTGGCCGCCGAATTCCAACGTCGCATGGCTGGTGAACTGCCCGCTGACTGGAACGAAAAAGCCAATGCCTTCATCGCCGAAGTCAACGCCAAGGGCGAAACCATCGCCAGCCGCAAAGCCTCGCAAAACACCCTCAACGGCTTCGGCCCGTTGCTGCCCGAACTGCTGGGTGGTTCCGCCGACCTGGCCGGCTCCAACCTGACCCTGTGGTCCGGTTGCAAAGACGTTTGCGCCCCCGGTCACGACGGCAACTACGTCTACTACGGCGTGCGCGAATTCGGCATGAGCGCCATCATGAACGGCATCATGCTGCACGGCGGCTTCAAACCTTACGGCGCCACCTTCCTGATGTTCTCGGAATACGCCCGTAACGCCCTGCGCATGGCCGCCCTGATGAAAGCGCCGACCATCTTCGTCTACACCCACGACTCCATCGGACTCGGCGAAGACGGCCCGACCCACCAACCGATCGAACAAACCGCCACCCTGCGCATGATCCCCAACATGCAAGTCTGGCGTCCTTGCGACGCGGTCGAATCCGCCGTCAGCTGGAAAGCCGCCATCGAACGTACCGACGGCCCCAGCACCCTGATCTTCTCCAGGCAAAACCTGCAACACATGGCGCGCAGCCAGGCGCAGATCGACGCCATCGGCAAGGGCGGCTACGTGCTGAAAGACAGCAACGGCACCCCCGACGCCATCATCATCGCCACCGGCTCCGAAGTCGAGCTGGCCGTGAAAGCCGCTGAAGTGTTGGAAGGCAAAGGCAAAAAAATCCGCGTGGTCTCCATGCCGTCCACCAACGTCTTCGAAGCGCAAGATCAAGCGTACAGAGACAGCGTATTGCCGCCGAGTGT
>NZ_JANIBJ010000086.1 GCF_024505185.1 Methylomonas subterranea | reverse complement strand
TCTGTTCGATAAATTCCACGAACTTGACCATACGTCCAACCTGCAAGCGGCGATGGGATTTGGCGCCCTGACGGACATAGTGGTGGGCCAGAGTCTGGATCTGTTTAACCAATATAGACACGCACCACCTCCAGACGCTCATGACCCAGTTCCTGAGAAAGGATGCTGCGGACGCGGTGATCCAGTTTTTCCGCGGCTTCCAGACTGATGTTGAGTTGGATTGCCATGTAGCTGTGCCACGCTGATGTGGTGATTGCTTTTTTGATCGGCGCCGGTACGCCGGTTAATGCCTGGTAACGCTGCTGGGCATAATAGTGACGCTGGCCATGAAACTGGAATTGCTGCTTTTGCGCTTGGCGGTAGCAGTGGTCGCGAAAATCGACATAGCGCAGATTGGCGGGAATCATCGATGGTCCATCCTGCAGACTGGCTGCTGTTTCCAGTGCCGCCAAGGCTTCCGCAGATACTGGCACGTGGCGCCGTTTGCCGCCTTTGGTGCCGCTAAAGACGGTGATGCGGTCTTCCCATTGGGCTTGGCGAAGTGCTTTTTGTGCATTCAGCAAGGCCGATTCCTTGAAACGCAAGCCTAATGTCCGTTGCAGATTGAGCAAGACGGTAATGCGTTCGTCGTCGACGCTGATTTGCAACTGTTCGTGCTGCAACTGTGGCATGGCTTTGCTGGTTTCCGGAATGTAGCGCCGTTTGGGTATACCACAATCCTTGGTCGGACTGACCGTCTGCCAATTGCCGTTCGTTGCAGACGTCATGATGCTGTTGACCGCCGAAACATACAGTTGCGCGGTCGAGGCTTTCAATTCGTCGCGTTCCACCCTGGCTTTCAACGCCTGGCCATAAGCCATCACGTGTTCGCGGTTGATGTCTTCCATGCGTTTGATGCCTTGGGTTTGTTCCAGCCATTTGGCAAACACCGACCAGCGTTCGGCGAGTGTGCCGCGCGTGGCGAAGGCCTTGCCCGATTGATGGGCGCAGGTTTTTCCGGCTCGGGTCAGATTGCGACTGCCAAGACCGAGATTTCGGCCTCGCTTTCGACTCGCCATCAATGGTTTTGGCGCTTGGTCATCAGGAGGACTGACACACGCGCCTGTGCCAGTCTGGTTTGCTTGGTATTCGTCAGGTCGATCGATTGGCATGGTTAACCTCCAGAAAAAAGTGGGCAACAGCCTCCCTTGTCCAAAGCGGACTGGGACTGATTTCATGGGCAACGCCATGCGCATCAGCAGTCGGCTTTGAACAAGGGAGCCGGGGTGGCCTTGTTAAAACAGTTTTTCTTTCGTCATGAGCGGGGGACCCCGGCTCCAACCCCACTTGGGTATACAAGGCCAAACTCATGACGATGAGTGTTGACGCACGGGTTGCCTACCCGGCGGAGGTGTATACCCAGTGTGAGGTGCGCGGCTTATGACTCGCTGCGCGGGCGAGTAATTTTTGTCGGTCGGTAACGAACTCGGGGTGCTGGCCAGACGCATTCAGCGTCCAATTACGACGCTAAACTCGGCCCCTTACACGTTCGAGACAGACTGACCCGGCAAAACCCGCGATTATCATGCAGGTATCCGGTTGATTTACTTAATGGAAATGCTTGAATCCCGTTCTGTTTCTGTTTTTTAGAAACGGCGAAACAGTGGGCTTGGGTGTGTACCGGAAGACGTTATGCGAACGTCCCGGTGTGAGATTGAAGGGAATCCAGATCCAATCCGCGTGACGAAATCGGTTGTTAAGCCGGCAAACGCGACTGCCGGTGGCACAGACCGATCTGAAAACGGGACGACGGGATTCTAAAAGACGTTCAATCGCCTTGCTCTGGTGGGCAAGCAGTCGCCTGTCGCCGATCCAGATGGGGACGATTGATATAAAACCATAGCTATAAGTTTGCCACCACTGAACCGGTCAAACGACCTTTCAGTATCCATTTTGCGGAACCGGG
>NZ_JANIBJ010000085.1 GCF_024505185.1 Methylomonas subterranea | reverse complement strand
CGGGGAATGCGGGCGTATGGGCGGCGGTGTGTTGATTATCGGGAGAGTGCTTCAATGAGGCCCCGGCGTTTGGCCGGGGAATGCGCGTGGCGTTTTTCAGCCGGGCAACAGCCGACGCCGCTTCAATGAGGCCCCGGCGTTTGGCCGGGGAATGCACCAAGCGTTTTCCAGATCCCGGGCGCTGGCCGTGCCGGCTTCAATGAGGCCCCGGCGTTTGGCCGGGGAATGCAAATGCGCAGATGGGGCACAAGTTGGAGTTTGTGCATGCTTCAATGAGGCCCCGGCGTTTGGCCGGGGAATGCATAAGCCCCAATTCATCACAATGCAGCTTGAACCTAGCTTCAATGAGGCCCCGGCGTTTGGCCGGGGAATGCGTATCGCTGGCGGTAATGACCAGCCAAATTAGCAACGCTTCAATGAGGCCCCGGCGTTTGGCCGGGGAATGCATTCTATATATTCTGAACCTTTTATTTTACTCAATATGCTTCAATGAGGCCCCGGCGTTTGGCCGGGGAATGCGCGATTGCTAACGCCGGGTAATAGTCGTGACTACATGCTTCAATGAGGCCCCGGCGTTTGGCCGGGGAATGCATGCCGTCATCAGCAATAAAGAAGTGATGACGCTTGACGCTTCAATGAGGCCCCGGCGTTTGGCCGGGGAATGCCTCTGGCGATGAGGGAAAAATACAGGCTGAAGCAAAGCTTCAATGAGGCCCCGGCGTTTGGCCGGGGAATGCTGCTCGATGATCGGGAAACGCGCTTTGCCTTTGCGTTTGGCTTCAATGAGGCCCCGGCGTTTGGCCGGGGAATGCACGACGACACCCCGCTGCATGCCGATGAGGTAGCACTGCTTCAATGAGGCCCCGGCGTTTGGCCGGGGAATGCGCCGTAAAGGGCGCGGTCCAGTGTGTCGGTGGTGTCGCTTCAATGAGGCCCCGGCGTTTGGCCGGGGAATGCCGATTTCGAAAAAGCCAAGCGCCAAGGCGATTTTGCCGCTTCAATGAGGCCCCGGCGTTTGGCCGGGGAATGCCGTTATACATAAACTTCACTTATTGTTTTTACGGTGGCTTCAATGAGGCCCCGGCGTTTGGCCGGGGAATGCTGACCTGGCACGGCCGGCGTAAAATCCGGCGGACTTGCTTCAATGAGGCCCCGGCGTTTGGCCGGGGAATGCGCATTGCAGTTTAAAAAATATGCAAAATCAGAAGATTGGCTTCAATGAGGCCCCGGCGTTTGGCCGGGGAATGCCCAGCGGCGCGGCCCATGCTGGCGGTTCGTCCCAATTGGACTAGCGGGAGCATTTGAACAGAAACTTACGGTTTCGCCATCAGCTGCCTGTTTGTAACCGTAAGTTTGTGTACTGATCTCCAAGCAAAACTGGCGTTAAATCCGGCCTTCTTTAATGGCCTTGTAATAAGTGCGCCGACCGATACCCACCTCAAAAACGGCTTTGCTAACACTCGAGCCATTATCGACAAGCTTTTGCACTTGCTGTAGCTTGGCTTCGTTAACAGGCTTACGGCCTTTGTATTTACCATCCTCTTTAGCGATTTCGATGCCTTCCCTTTGGCGTTCCAGCATGATACCCCTTTCAAATTCAGCTATAGCCGCTAGCATGGTGAGCAGCAATTGCCCGGTTGGGGATTTAGTATCCAAATTAATATTGAGGACTTCAAAGTCGGCGCCTTTCTTTTTTATCGCTTCGGCTATGTTCAACAAATCCTTGGTTGATCGTGCTAACCGATCAAGTTTTGTCACCGTAACGGTATCGCCTTTACGAATGTAAGCCAGTAACTTATTTAACTCGGGGCGATCAGCATTACTTCCCGATACTTTTTCTTTGAAAATCTCATGGCAACCCGCCTTGTTAAGTAATTCCAACTGGGTAGCCATATTTTGCTCCGTTGTGGATACTCGGCAATAGCCGATTTTTGTTGAATTCATATTGTCTTGGGTGTTTTGTGCATATAGAATATGTGCACATTATAAGTTGTGCATTTAGACAAATTCAACTACAAATGCACAAAAATGCGCCTTCTCTAAGTGTGTAGCTAGAC
>NZ_JANIBJ010000084.1 GCF_024505185.1 Methylomonas subterranea | reverse complement strand
AACTTGAGACATTCAACAGATTCGCCACTAGGGCTGTTAAAATCTAGAAAGCCGCCATTCAACGTAAATTAGAAACGCGCCTTCATAAGCGCCTAACCGCAATCTAACTACCCCATGGCATGCTTCAATTTTTCAAGAAATGCAGTGAGTTCGGGATCAAGCGTATCACTCAACGTAACACGTGGCACCACAAAACTGGCGAGGGCGGTCTTCGACATTGAGATCGAATTCATAGTGACTCGCTCTACTCCAAGATCAGCGTCAGACAGTTCGGTTTCGCTGCATTTGAAAGCGGCGGCGACATGCTTCTTTGGGTAGTACCACTCAATTCCATTTTTCCCCCATACATGAATGTTATCGTCTAGGACACCCTGACGAGTGAGGCTTGCCTTCTTCACGTCATGCTTGGCATCCAAGACAACGAAGAGACGAGATCGGTAGGGGCTTGTATGAAGATCGCCCCAGCCGTCTGAAAGTGTTTGAACCTTATCCGGAGCGCCACCATCACCGCGAGCAACTACTATGGATACGCGACGTGTCGGAGTATGAAGTGAGAAAAGTCGAGCCATGAATGATATGTCGCACGGACCCTCTACCACAACAACAGCAGCTGGCATATACAAATGATCAAGATCATTCCCTAACATCCCGAACTGTAGTTCATGAAGTTCCGCTGTTGACTTTACTTGGCGATTTATAACTTCATCACCCTTCTTCTCAACAATGTAGTTGTTTGATAGTACTTCACGATCAAGGAAAAGATGAGAATGTGTGACAATGAAAACCTGTTTTAGATGAGGAAAGTATTTCTTGCGAACTGAATTGTCGTAAAGTGCACGAGCAAGTGAGGCTTGTATTTTTGGACTTAAGCCCAGTTCTGGCTCATCAATCAACGCGATTTGAAAGTAATCGTCAAAAAGATGACCAAGCAGTGTGAACATTAGCCGAGTTCCACTACTTGCGTACTTCAGACTTTGGCCATCTATATCAACATACCAGGGACTCATCCGCGTTCGCGTCGAATCAGTTCGAAGTAGTTGAATTTTGGCGCCAAGCAATTCTCCAGCAAGTTCGAACAGATTATCTAGCTGTGTATCTGTTAGTCCGCGAATAAGTTGCTCGAGTTGCCTGGGGTTTTGATCGTCATGAAAGTGACCCGATTCAAGTTGATTAGAAATCATGTCGTAATGTTGCCGACGTTCGTCAAACCCATGTGAATTCTGAGTGTTGATAACATCAATCGTGGAGTAACGGTTACACGTAAGCAAACAAACTTTTGGGCCAAGAGTTGAATGCATCTGTTTAAGAATTAAACTCTTGCCCGAATTATTAGGCCCTGAGAATATAGTTGACGCACATTCACGCCGATCAGCGAGGAGAGTATCAATATCCGGCTGGAATTCAACTGTGAACCTTGGTAAAAATTCATAGTGCACCTTCTCGAATCCGGGGCCAATCCCTGGATCCATGACCTTGCGGAAAATTTTCTCTCTTACCGAGTCATCTTCGCAAACTTTGTTATCTATCTCTACTACATTAAAAGGGCCATCGAAATTGGTGCCGTTTCCGCGTCCAATGTAGAATTCTTTCTTCATTCGTTGTGCTCTAAAATTGCTGATCAACACGCGATGATACTATGAATCGCATTTATGATAAGGGCCGTAGGGCGGATAAGCGAAGCGTCATCCGCCGATAAAACCGTCAATTTTCCGGTTCACCCACTTCGAACAATGGCAAGTCCAACCCCGCCCAATTTAACGGATAAATATCCATCTTGACCAAGCGATGAAAACTTGAATATGGCCAATCCTTAACTGTGACTGCCCAACCATGCTTGACCGGGTTGTAATGGATGTAATCCATATGTGCCACATAGTCGGCATCATCGATAATAGTATGTTCCCAAAAACGGCGTTGCCATATTCCGCGCTCGTGGCGTTTTATTCGGATTGCTGAGCGATATTCGGTTTTTGGTATCGCTTTGGAAAAGGCTTTTTTAATCGCCCGCCATCGGTTGGAATATTGATCGTCGCCGGCCGGTAATGTCCAAATCGCATGCATATGATCAGGCAAAACCACCCAAGCATCGATATGAAATGGCTGCTTTTCCCGGATCACTCGCACCGCTTCTCGTAACTCTGCAATATGCTCGATCAACAGCGACGATTTCCGTTCGAGCAAGTTAACGGTGAAAAAATAGGTGCCGCCAGGAATGCGATTGCGTCGATAATTTGGCATGAAAGGAGTTTAACCGATTTGGCGGATGACGCTACGCTTATCCGCCCTACAGCCAGCTTGAAATATTGACCCCACTACTGGGATTAATTGCCTGCTGTAAAGGCTAGACCAGTCGTTCACCAGAAACTGGTGTCTGACTCTTTCGGGTCG
>NZ_JANIBJ010000083.1 GCF_024505185.1 Methylomonas subterranea | reverse complement strand
ACATGGAAGATATTGGATTTTTAATCCGGCAATTTGGTGTCAAAAGACATATAATTCGAAAATGCCTCGGTGGCGAAATAGGTAGACGCACGAGACTTAAAATCTCGCGGGGGTAACCCCGTACCGGTTCGATTCCGGTCTGAGGCACCATTTATGCATCCAAACGGGTGCAACCCAATCCAAAAACCCGCAAGTTTACTGGCTTCGCGGGTTTTTTATTGTCCGACGCAATCCAACGAAAACTAGCCAAGTACACACCAAATCGTGTATTTTTTCGTGTACTCACTGATACCTTCCGGAAAAAGTACACACTGGGGCGTGCAAGATGGCTGAAAAACTCAATAAGAACGCGGTCTACAAGGCTGCCAAGCCAGAAGAAAAAGACTATTTCATCAATGATGGCGGCGGACTTTATCTGTGGGTTAAGTCTGGCGGCTCCAAACTTTGGCAATTTGTCTACACCTTCGAGGGTAAACGGAAGCGCCTTGCCCTTGGAGCATATCCAGGCGTAACGCTAGAAATTGCTCGACGAAAGGCTTCAGAAATCCGTGAACAACTTGCCAACGATAATGATCCTGCGGAAGGACGCAAGAAAGTTAGGCAAGAGAAGCAAACAGCCAAGCTCAATCAAGAGCGGAAAAGCGATGGTTTACCCATTCTGAATAGTTTTGCCGACATAACCGGCAAATGGCTTGATTCCATCATCAATACCAATACAGCCGACACTCTGACGAAAAAGAAAAATCGCCTCACGACTTGGATTTTCCCCTTCATAGGTGATAAGCCAATCGACGGCATTAAATCTGCCGAAGTTTTAGCGGCACTCAAACCTTTAATTGAAGCGGGCAAACTGGATACCGCGCATCGACTCCGGGCTGAGATTAGCGCCATTTTTGCATATGCGATCGTACACAACTTAACCGAGTTCGATCCAGCTCAACCCGTAGCCAAGCAAATACCCGCGCAAAAGGTAAAACATCGAGCAGCAATCATCGACCCGAAACTGGTTGCACAATTGCTCAGGGACATCAGCAACTACCAAGGCACATTTGTCGTGCAGTCCGCGTTACGCATTTCTCCATTGTTATTTCAAAGACCGGGGGAAATCAGAAAAATGCTCTGGTCCGATATTGATTTTGAATCGAATGAATGGCGGCCATTCATCTCCAAAACAGATTTCCATCATATAGTGCCTCTTTCTTCCCAAGCGACTGAGATTTTAAAGAATATCCATCCCTTGACCGGAAACGACACATACGTATTCCCTTCAAGTCGAGGTAACGGTCGCCCCATGTCGGAAAACACCATCATGACTGCACTCAAGACATTGGGTTACGACAGTGAAATCATGACGGCACATGGCTTTAGAACCACTGCATCGACATTGCTAAATGAACAAGGCTGGAGTCCAGACGCCATCGAACGACAACTATCCCACGCCCCCAGAGACAAAATAAGAGCAGTCTACAATCGAGCCCAATATTTGGACGAACGCCGGCGAATGATGCAATCCTGGGCAGATTATCTGGATACACTGAAGAGCGGCAAAAGCGCAGACGTAATACCCATCCGTAGATCATTGAATACTTGATTGCTCTCATTTCAGGAAGAAAAAGCGGTTTTGCATGTTCGCAACCTACAGATGCGGGCAGGTACTTTTATGATTCTTAATGCGTCGAATGCTGATCGATAAAAAAGTTTTTTATTGATCATTTTGCTCATCAGGTATTTGACTGTGCAGGCATGGCTTCAGTATTTATGTATATGTCTAGAAATTGAGATTATTTGTATTACCGGTGTTGCCGCTTTATCTGGCGTAGGCTGCAGAGGACATGTCGATGGATTACCCAGTATTACCGGTATTACTCGCAGACGATGTCTATAAATCAGCTTCCAGATCATCCAGATATGTCTCCAGTCGAAATCGATTTTTGCATCACCTCAGTTTTCAACCCCAATTTTCAATGGCGGTTGGTGCGAAAGTCATTCATGTCGTTAAATCTGAATTGTCCAATAAAATCCAACGCCGTCCAGCTTGGTTTTATTTCTTAAGCAATTGAAATAAAATGAAAAAACTATTTGACAGTCGCTCAATTTCAACCCCAAAATAGCCCCGCACGTAGAACTTTTCGGGATGAAATTTTCATAGACTGCACTTCGGCAGTATAAAAAGCGAAGAAGTACCAGCTATATAGCCCCTAGTGGGGTGGCAGAGGAACGCCGCTGGATGTACTGTGTCCGTTGGGCCTTAGGGCAATGCGTCCACGCTTAAATTTATTTTTGGTGCAGTTGGGGCGTTGAAAACGCTCTTTCTGGGTCGGCAGGGAAAATGCGCCTTGATGAAAGGCACGGTCGCTGTCGATAGTGAAGCAATTTTAAGATTCATCAACGATCGTCTGCTGATCGCTGATTATTCCAAAGCGCCTTGATGGCGCAAACCAATAGACCGCGCGAGTAGAGTTTCGAAAGGCGGTGTTGCCATTGCGCGTTTGCAGGCGCGCAGAAATTTTGTCTGGAAC
>NZ_JANIBJ010000082.1 GCF_024505185.1 Methylomonas subterranea | reverse complement strand
AGTCGCGATTCGCAAGGCCAGCATCGCGACTATGCGCCGCTCCCATGAGACTGTCTTTCAGTTGCCGGGGCGATAGACCAGTTTCATGATCGTTGGGCGCGCTATTGAAATAGCGTAGGTTTATCGGTTAAAAGCCCGCCAAACCCCATAAACGCACGCCGCGCCGCTGCCGATAGCCTATCAAGGGCGCGATGCCGAGGGCAAGCAGCTCGTTCGCTTGCCCCTCGTTCAGCACCGCTTCCGTTCCCGGTTGCAAGACCGACTCGCCTTCCAGCTGATAACTAAAGACCGGAATGTCCTCGAAAAACAGCGCTTCGGGACTGTAGGGTTGCGAGGTTCTGATCAGTCCGCGCGCCAACAACATGGAGGCACAGCCCCACAACAATTCTTCCTGCCTGGGTATCGCGGCACACTCTTCGAATTCAAACGCCTCGATAGGGTCGCGTTTTTGGCCGTACGGCAGCCGCAATAAATAACGCGGATAAGCCAGGAGCAGACTCGGCGAGCCAACATGAGCCCGTCCCTCGGCGTCGGCGGCCAGCGCCTGTTGAATGAAACCCTGGTCCGCATCGGCCAATAAGCGGGCGCCGCACTGTTGCGCCAAACCGGCACAACGGCACAACAATTCGCGGTCCTCGGCACTGGCGGAAAATCCGAAACTCCCGATCAATACCACTTCCTGTTCACCATCGCCTTTTTGGATATGCTGCAATAATTTCCGCGCCAATTCCGAACCGCCGCTATTTTGCTCGGCCATCAATTCGGCCGGACTGATATCCAGCAAATAAAAACCGTGCCGGTCGGCAAGTTCCTCGTTCAACAGAGTACGAGTCGCCCGCCATAGCGACTCCAGACTTTGAAAACCCGGATCGTGCAGGATCGCGCGCAAGATTTGGCCGATAGCCGCGTCTATCACCTCCAGCCAATGCCGGTATTGCGGATCGGCATTTCTGCTCACGAAAGGCGCTACCACTTGTTTCAGCAAACGTTCGACCGTGTCCGGCTCATCCTGGATCTTCTCGGGTTTTTTCCCCAATAAACGCTCCAACATCTCATCCTGACCTTCCTCCGCCTCTTTCGACGCGACAACCGCCGGTGCCGAGGGAAAAAACGCCTGAATCTTGCCGGCGGCTTGCTCGGCCGTTACCGGATTGCTTAGTTGCTGTTTCAACACCCGCAAATCCGCAATGAGCTTGACCTTATCCAACCAGGCATCCGGATGGAAATCCTCCAGCGACTCAAAGCGCAGCTGCAAATGGGTATCGAACCGCAGGACCGGCGCCAAGTCGGCCAAGACATGATCGAAGCAATCGCTATCGACGGCGCGAATATTACGTTGCACCCATGGCGTATCGTTGGCCCCGGAAAATCCACCCAAGATATAAAACCTGTAAGCTGGTTCCTGTCGGCGAACTTGCGCGGCGCCGGGCTGCTTAAAATCCATGGTAAAGTCAATTCTGCCGGACATCGCTCCTCCTGTTGATTTCGGTTTTTATAAACAGTAACAGAGCCTGCATCCCGCAACAAGCGTTGCCAGCGATTTAGCCGGCGGGGAGAAGCCAAGCCGTCCGTGTCCGCCGCAAACGTTAATGTTAAAATCCGCCTTTATTTCATCAACAGGTCACAGCAGCCCATGAACGCCTCCGCCGCACTTTACGAATCCGATCTTCCGCACCTGAAACTGCTCGGCCGCGGCAAAGTCCGCGACATGTACGAAATAGACGACCAGCATTTATTGATCGTCACCACCGACCGCATGTCGGCGTTTGACGTCATCATGTCCGAGCCGATTCCCGGCAAGGGCCAGGTATTGACACAAGTATCCAATTTCTGGTTTGAAAAAATGCGCGACATCATCCCCAATCATTTGGCGGACGATTTGAGCCTGGAACAAGTCGTTCCCGACCCGGTGTCGAGGCAGCAACTGGCAGGCCGCGCCATTATAGTGAAGCGCTTGAAACCCTTGCCTATCGAAGCCATCGTACGCGGTTATTTAATAGGCTCGGGCTGGAAGGATTATCAGGCCAGCGGCGCGGTCTGCGGTATCCAATTACCCGCCGGTTTGCAACAGGCCCAGCAGTTGCCCGAACCGATTTACACGCCTTCCAGCAAGGCCGAGATGGGCGTGCATGACGAAAACATCAGCTTTGCCGATACCGTGGCCTTGGTCGGCCAGGAACTTGCCGAAAAAGTCCGCGCCGTCAGTATTGAGCTGTATGTCGCGGCCGCCGCTTATGCGCGCGAACGCGGCATCATCATCGCCGACACCAAATTCGAATTCGGCCTGGACGACGCCGGCAAACTGTACTTAATCGACGAAGCGCTGACGCCGGACTCCTCGCGCTTCTGGCCGGTCGAACAGTACCGGGTCGGCATCAGCCCGCCCAGCTTCGATAAACAATACTTGCGCGATTATCTGGAAAGCCTGGACTGGAATAAAACCGCGCCGGCCCCTAGGCTACCACCGCTGGTGGTGCAAAAGTGCGCGGAAAAATACCGGGAAGCCAAGCAAAAACTCACCGGTAAATAAGCTCTTTTACCGGACAATATAAAAACGGCCGCATCGTT
>NZ_JANIBJ010000081.1 GCF_024505185.1 Methylomonas subterranea | reverse complement strand
CGAAGGCTAAGCCTTCGGCGCTGGCCGCAGTCATGCCAGCCGATAGGCGCACCGCATCCGAATTCACATTTATCCGACCCGACCGCGTAAAATCGGCGCATCCCCGCCACCGACCCAAGCCCTCCCACCATGCGCCGACTTCTGCTCAGACCCATCATTTTCGTCACTCTGATCATGAGCCTGCTGGTACTTGGCGAATTGATCGCCATCGGTCGCCTGACTTGGCAAAACCATCAGCGCATCCAGACCATACAAACCGACATAGGCAAGGGTCACAGGCTGCAGGAAACCATATTCGAATTGCTGCAATTGCAATCCAAGATAGCCTTGCATCAGAACGACCCGGCCCAAACGGCGGATCAAACAGCGGAACTGGAATCGCGCCTGCTGGATTTACTGGAACACCTGGATAGCAGCGAGTTCAACGTGTCGCTGGACTTACAAAACCTGCAGGCCAAATTCGGCCAAGCCATCCATGGCGACGCCCGCTCCATGATAGATACCGTGGAACTGATTCAAGCGGTTTTGAACCAACAAACCGTCGAAGAGGAAAAGCTTCTGATCGGCGTGGAAACCGACAGCCAACTGGAACTGCAACTGGCCGTGGTATTGCCGTTGATATTGATTTGGATAGGTCAATATTTTTTCCGCAATAACGTGCTGGAACCCCTGGAAGCCTTGCGGGTGTTATTGTCGGGTCTGGCGGAAGGTGTCAAGCAACCCATACGGATCTCCAGCCCAGACCCCGTCATCAACGATTTGTTCGAGCGCTACAACCACTTGGTCGCGCATTTGATCGAACTGGAACAAAGCCATCTCGACTACACCAACAAACTGGAAAGCCAGGTTCGCCAAACCAGCCACAAATTACTCGAACAAAGCCAGCGTCTGGCCAAGGCCGAACGTCTGGCGGCCCTGACCGAAATGGCGGCCAGCACCGCGCATGAATTGCGTAATCCCTTGGCCGTGATTCAGGTGGCTCTGGAAAACATGCGGGCGGAATCCACCGACCCCGATTTCCGCGAGCGCCTGGGCCTGTTGCACAGGGAAGTACAGCGACTGACCAACCATCTCAACGACTTGCTCGGCAATGCCCGCAATAGCGGCGAAACCGCCCGGGCCATCCCGGTCAACACTGTCATTCGGGAATTGATCACCCTGCTCGGCTATCAGGCATCGGACAGCATCCGTTTCGAGTTAAGCGCCGACGACGAGATCGTTGCCGTGCTGCCCGAAACCGAGTTCCGCCAAGTATTGTTAAACTTGTTGCAAAATGCCGCGCAAGCCATAGGCGAACGGCCCGGCACGGTGAGGGTCGATGTCGGCCGGACGGCGCAACATTTGCGGGTCAGCGTCACCGACAGCGGCGGCGGCTTCAATGCGGAATTGTTGCGGCAAGGCATACGTCCCTTCGTCAGCTTGAAGGAAAAAGGCAGCGGCCTGGGCTTGGCGATGGTGCAACGTTTTGTCAGAGACATGCAAGGTCAACTCAAACTGGCCAACAATCCGGACGGACACGCCTGTGTCACGTTGTCGCTGCCGCTGAGCCCAGCTTGATCCGACTTCGCGAAACACCACGAGAAACCGCCATGATGACAAATACCCTGCTGATCATTGAAGACGAAGCCCTGCTGGGCGCCGAGTTGGCCCGCTATTTCAAAAAGGCCGATTGGGAAGTCAGCGTGGTGGATTCCGTGGAAAAAGCCGAAAGCCACTTGCGCGAGCAAAGTCTCGACCCACTGGTGGTACTGTCGGACATGAATCTGCCGGATGGCAATGCCCTGGATTTACTGGAAAAGCTCAAGCCGGAAATCGACGGCAGCGAATGGATCTTCCTGACGGGTTACGGCAGCGTGGCCGATTCGGTGCGGGCGCTGCGGCTGGGCGCCTACGATTTCATCGAAAAACCCTGTTCGCTGGACAGACTCAATCTGCTGGTGGAAGGCGCCGCCCGTAGCGCCCGCGCCCAGCGGCGGGTACAACTGCAAACCGCCGCCCAAAACAGCCAGTACGGTATCGACAGCCTGATAGGCAACAGTCCGGCCATGGCAGCCTTGCGCGGCATGCTGAAACAAGTGGTGAACGTACCGTTTTCCAGCCTGATCGTCAGCGGCGAAACCGGCACCGGCAAGGGTATGATAGCGCGAATTCTGCATTATTCCGGCGCGCGCGCCAATGCGCCGCTGGTGGAAATCAACTGCGCCGCGCTACCGCGCGAATTGCTGGAAGCGGAATTGTTCGGTTACGAGGCAGGCGCCTTCACCGGCGCCAGAAAGCGCCATCGCGGCTTGTTCGAACAGGCACACACCGGCACCTTGTTTCTGGACGAAATCGGCGAGATGGACCTGGACTTGCAAAGCAAGCTGCTAAAAGCCGTGGAAGATTTGCGTATCCGCCGGCTGGGCGGCGAAACAGAAATCAGCGTGGACGTGCAAATCATAGCCGCCACCAATCTGGATTTGGTGGAAAAAGTGGCCGCCGGCCAGTTTCGCCGCGACCTCTACCACCGTTTGAATGTCATCAACATCCGCGTGCCGTCGCTGCGGGAGCACAAGCAGGACCTGGAGCAGTTGGTGCCGCAGTTTATCGCCGCCTGCAACCGTAAAACGGCCAAAAACGTCCACATCATTCCGGAAGCCACCTGGCAGGCCATCAAAGCTTACGACTGGCCGGGCAATATCCGTGAATTGCGCAACGTGCTGGAGCGCTGCGTGTTGTTGGCCAACGACCAAACCCTGTCCACCGAATGGCTGCAATTGCAGACCCCGTCGACGGGCGCGGCGCCAGCCG
>NZ_JANIBJ010000080.1 GCF_024505185.1 Methylomonas subterranea | reverse complement strand
CAAGATTCAAATGCACAGCTTTTGGAACCCGAGAGCACCAAAAATAGGTGTCATTCAAAAACAACATCCGTTTTTCCAGGAATTCTAACTATCGCCAGTTTCTTGAAGAACTTTGTACCAATCAGCGAGTGCCGTTATCGATGACTACCAGTGAAGGTTTCTTAAACCGACGGCAACGCTACCAGTCCATTAAGCTGTCACAGGATTTCTCAGATGAAGAGATGGCCAGAGACTGGACACTTTCCGATGCCGACAAAAAGGAAATCAGCAAATACCGAAAAAATTCCCGGACATTTATTGCCATCCAGTTAAGCGCGTTACGCTTGTATGGTCGCTTTCTGGCCGAAGTCAATAGCCTGTCACCCCGCATTGTCAACTACCTCAACAACCAATTGGGTTTGCCGCCTTCGCTGACAGTAGCAACGCCGGATCGCGAAGCGACATTATCTGAGTACCGAAAAAATATCCTGAATTATCTGGGCTTTGCCAAATACGACGATGAAGCCCAGTCTCGATTGCAAAAATGGTTGGAACAACAAGCTTTACAAGCACATCTGCCCGACGAGCTATTCTTGCGGGCCGAACGCTATCTTTTAGCCGAGCGTGTGGTATTGCCAGGAAGCAGTGTGTTAGAGCGGCTGATTATCAGCGTTTGCTCTGAAACACATGAACAGTTATTTAAAATCTTGTGCGACAGGCTTACGCCAGAACTGAGAACAGCCATTGATAATCTGTTGGTCGTGCACCCCGGTGAACAACGTTCATTATTCTACCTGTTGAAAGAATATCCGCCATCAGCCACGATTTCTTCGATCCAGAATTACCTGGAACGATACCGGAAACTTGAAGGAACAGGCATTAGTAAACTGGAAGCGCAGTGTGTCGATCCCGCCTTTATCGATTATCTTTACAAACTCGCCCGCCGCTACAGCGCAAGAGACATCAAGCGTTTTAAGGAACCCAAACGCTACGCCATGATGGCCTGTTTTCTTCTGGAAACCCGTAAGGCTTTACTGGATTACCTGGTCAAAATGCACGACCAGTTCATCATGGACATGTTGCGAAAAGCGAAGCACATTCATGAAATGAAACACCGAGAGTTTCGTAAACGTCAGAAAAAAGCCATTGATACGGTACTCGATACCACCCAGTTGATTGTCGATTGGCCGGACGACAAACCTTTACATAAAACGGATCTATGGCAACAGGTTGGCGAGAAGCAGTTGTTGGAATCCATGACTGATCTGCATAACTTCAAGCGGCTAGAAGAACGTGGGTATGGTGATATTTTGTTGGGACGTTACCCCAGCTTGCGCAAATATTTTGCCGAATTTATTCAGTTGCCATTCGCCGTAAAATCCGGCACCGAGCCACTAATGAATGGGATTAACCTGGTTCGTCAGTTGGATGCCGGTACTCTCAAGAAGATACCCGATAATGCCCCGATAGGATTTATTCCGCATGAGCTTCGCCGCTCATACAAGGATCAGGACGGCAATATAAAGCGTAATGCCTGGGAACTAGGGCTTGCGATTGCCATGAAAGAGGCGTTTCGCTCCGGCGATTTATATCTGCCGCGAAGTAAACAGCATGTGTCGTTCTGGGATCTCATGCTGGATGAGCGCCACTGGCAAGCCAGCCGAGAGGCTTCGTATGATATGCTTCAGCAGCCTTATCAGGATGCCGTTAAATCTGTCCTGACATTACAATTCCATGAGGCCGTTGCTAAAGCTGAAAAAGGTTTTGGCCTCGATACGTTCGCAGAAATCAAGGATGGCAAATTGAGGCTGAAAAAAGACGACAAAGCCGAAATCCCCGATGTCGTCATCAAGCTGCAAAAAGTCATTGATGCCAGTCTGCCACCTATTCGAATTGAGCAGCTACTGATGGAAGTGGATCGGCAAACAGGGTTTAGCCGCCACTTTATCCCCCTACAGCAACACCAGTCCAGACCGGCAAATTTTTACAAAACGCTGATTGCAGCGATGATCTCACATGCAACCAATCTCGGTGTGGTCGCCATGAGCGCCAGTGTTAAAGGTGTGACCTTGGATATGTTACGGCACGTCTTACAATTCTATGTGCGCGAGGAAACCAACAAAAATGCCAGTGCCGAAATTGTCAATCAGCATCATCAGTTGCCGTTCAGCGGGATTCATGGCTCGGGTACGGTCTCGTCATCCGATGCTCAGCGTTTCAAAATCAGGGCCGACACCCTGCTAGCCTCTTATTACCCAAGGTATTACGGATATTATGAGAAAGCGATCGGAATTTACACCCATGTGTCCGACCAATATGCCGTGTACAGCACCAAGGCTATATCCTGTAGCCCCAGAGAGGCGTTGTACGTCTTGGATGGCTTGCTGGAAAATAATTCTATCCTGAAAATCCGGGAGCACACGACGGACACCCACGGCTATACCGAAATCGTATTTGCCTTGTGCTACCTATTGGGTTATTACTTCATGCCCAGAATTCGCGACCTAAAGGATCAACAGCTCTACAAAGTAGATCGGAACGTCAATCACGGCATCTTCAACCCCTTGCTCAACAAGACGGCCGATATTGATATTGTCGAAGAGCAGTGGGAAGCGATGATCCATGTTGCCCAATCTCTCAAGGAACGGACGGCGCCGGCGCATGTGATTGTTCAGCGCTTAACCAATAGTTTTCCAGCCGACCGACTTTCGAGGGCGTTTACCAATCTGGGGCGGATCATTAAAACGGAATATATCCTGCGGTATATCACGGACAAGCCGCTTCGCCGAACCGTGCAATTGCAACTCAATAAAGGGGAATATCGGCACAAGCTGCCACGATGGGTTTTCTTTGCCAACCAGGGTGAATTTACCACCGGTGATTACGAGGAAATCATGAATAAAGCCAGTTGCCTGAGCTTGGTGTCAAATGCGATCTTGTACTGGAATACGTCCAGAATTAGCGAGATTGTCGAGGACTTGAGAAACCAAGGGGAAATAGTGGACGACGAAACACTGGCTCATATCTCTCTATTGCCATACAAACACGTACTTCCGAACGGAACTTATTTTATTGAAGAAGAGTGAGTGTATATTCTTGATCAAACCTGGCACTTTTTCCAATTCCAAAGCAGCCGCTGGAAATGATGTCTACTTGATCGGAAGCAGTCGGCC
>NZ_JANIBJ010000079.1 GCF_024505185.1 Methylomonas subterranea | reverse complement strand
GGCTACCTACCGTTTTCCAAAGACGGTGGCGCCTTGTTATTCCACCTGTTATCGAAGTTGTACGAGCGAACCAGCATAGCCATCACCACCAACTTGACCTTTGCCGAATGGTCCAGTGTCTTCAGCGACGCCAAAATGACCACGGCGTTACTGGATCGGCTGACGCATCATTGCTACATCCTGGAAACAGGTAATGAGTCCTACCGCTTCCGGCAAAGCTCTGAAGAGGCTAAGGCGCGCATACAAGCTCGCGAGAAGCTTAAACGCAGCGGCAAAACACAGGACGATATCTTGTACTAGGAGAATCCGTTCCAAAAAACCACCCCGGAAACGGATGGCGAGCTACCTCTCGTGATCCGTTTCCTTTACACTTATCCTCAGCCGGCGACTCCAAAAACCGGCTCCACCCCCTGGTCAAATTTCAACCGGTACGGTTGGTCAATTTTCGCCCGGCGCCAACACACAGGAGTGTCGTTGCCTGTCAAATAATCATTGGATTCGGCCAATCAGGACGGGGGCTATCTTTCCAGCCAGTTCTCAACGTCGAGGCCGCGGATGCGGCTGAATTCGCGCGTGTTGTCCGTCACTAGCGTAAGGCCGAGCGCATAAGCGTGCGCGGCAATCAGCAGATCGTTCATGCCGATGGGCTGGCCAGCGGCTTCCAGCTCAGCGCGGATGCCGCCATATTCGCCGTCAGCCGGAATATCCAGCGGCAGCACCGGGATTGTTTCGAGGATACCTTCTACCCTGGTGAGCAGCTTGGGCGAGCCCTTCTTTGCGCAGCCATAGCGTAGTTCGGCGGCGACAATGATGCTGGTGAAAATCTCTTTGGGTCCGACCTGCTCAATACGACGTGCGGCAGACCCATCCGGGCTGCGGATCACGTCGCTGATGATGTTCGTGTCCAACAGATATCCTTTCAAAATATGTCCTCTGGCTGGGCGGGCATGTCCTCGACAGCAGGGAACTGATCTTCTGGTCCTAGCGGCGCCTCCTTCTTCCACTCGGCCAGCAGTTCGACGATGTTCGTTGGCCGGGTCACTGGCTCGATGATGAGTTTATTGCCTTCGCGATGGATCATCACGCGATCCCCCGGTAACTCGAACTCCACAGGAATCCGAACCGCCTGACTGCGGTTGTTGCGAAACAGCTTGGCCTCCTTGGGCCTAGACGGGGTCGATAGGGTAGGCATGGCGTTGATTTCCTATGTATATGCCACACTGTATATGCCTGACTGCGCCATGTCAATCGGTCGGTCTGCACTTCACTGCACAACTATTAGCGGCACGCTTGTCCGTAAATATTCCGAGCGCATCTACCAGGAAGCCAAGGTCTTAAAAGCCGGTACGGAAACAACCATACGGTTAATCCCATCACGAAAATGTTCGTCATGTACTTGATTTGTTTTTCATGGCGCACATTTGGCAGACGGGCTTAAAATTGCTGTCATAGATGATCAGGAAATCATGATGACACCGACTGCAGTAGCGCAATTTCACCATGCCAACTTGAAAAGCCTCAGTAATCACCCAAGCCTCGGTGAAATTGGCCGGCCTGATTTTACCGAAAGGTCGTCGTTCACGGATATGACCTGGAAAGGTTTTACAAAACTCAACGTTAGACAATGCAGTGGCCGCACCGCAACGGCTTGACCTGAAGACGAAGGGGCCGCGTAGCGATTGAACAGAGGATTATCGGGCAATTGATCGGTCAAGGCGACAATCGAGGGTCGCCGCGCTGTTCTGGGAAGCTGAATTTTTGCGACTTAGGGTCAAAACCATCGCGAAAGGCAAGTCCTGTAAATTCAATTCGCAGCCATTGCGCCACCAGGCCGGCGGTCAAGGGATGACCTTCACGCCAGGGCGCCACTTCGCGAAGAGGAAACGCTTCGTCGACCGCCAAGGACAACAACTGAGCCAGCGTCCAAGCGGTGGATCGAATCCGCTCCAGGTTTCCAGGGCGGTGCGCGACTGTTGCCAGAGATTGGCAATACCCCACCAGCGCTTCAAATTGTGAAACAACGGCTCGATGCCCCAACGCCGGGCGTACAGTTCGACA
This sequence comes from Methylomonas subterranea, assembly GCF_024505185.1. Classification (GTDB taxonomy): domain Bacteria; phylum Pseudomonadota; class Gammaproteobacteria; order Methylococcales; family Methylomonadaceae; genus Methylomonas; species Methylomonas subterranea. Next base: position 1,101 of record NZ_JANIBJ010000079.1, on the reverse strand, counting down.
ATCGCCGTAGCCGATAACGCCGTTTCGGTGGCCAGCAACAGTCGGGGCTTAGCCCAAGTCTGTTTTTTGTCGTCGTAAAACTCGCACCAGACGGCTCGAACCGGTACGCCCTTCAGGAATCGAGCCAAGGCCACTGCCGAACGTAATCGCAGCTTTTGTGGTTTACCGTGCAGTATTAACGACAGCTCGCAGATGGGCAAGCAGGCAATCGCTTCGGTTGTCAGGCGTTGACCGTATTTGCGCGGCCGGCCACGACCGGACTTGCTGGCCGTATCGGGCGGCAAAAACAACGCCGTATCGATGCGAGCCTGGGCAATGACCTGGATACCTCGACTCAGCAACGGCAAGACCAAACGGGCGCGCATGAACCACGAGTCGCACAGCAATCGGGCTGGCACTGTCAATACCGGTACCAGCACCCGCAGCAAAGCCAGCGCAATGGACAGCTTGTTGCGATTACCGGTATTCGGCACCATGCGCGACAAAATCGGCAACACCAGCTTGGCATTACCGTGACCCAAGACACTGACGCCCAGCGTCACCCAGCACTGGGCTTGCACGAAATCCGGTCGATTGGTTTTGTTGGCATGATCATGGCGCACCGCACTGCCGGGCGCATCCGGCGAATGGCGTAGCGCCAGGGTGTCGTCGATAACCAGATTCAGGGTTTGCAGCGGCAACACTGACTGCACTAAAGTCAGCAGCGCACGGGCTAGCGGCACACTACGCACACTGCCTCGTTCGATCAGCTTGTAATAAGCGGTCCAATGGCAACGGCGCCAAATCGAGCCGATGGCGCGAGTAACCCAGCCATCGGGTGACACCAGGCAGGCACACAACAATTCGACGAAGGTTGCCCGCGAACGGCGTGGCACGGCAGGCAGCAAAGCGGTAATCCATTGTGACAGAAAATGGCTACTACGCAGGGAAAAGGACATGACAGGCACCCGGAGCAAATAAATGCTCCATGGGCCGCCACTCGACAGCTTATCAATAAACAGATGTTGTCGAGTGGCGGCCGCGCAAAGTGGGTGCTATGTCAAGTATTTTTTGGGGTGCGTGAAAAATTTCGGCCATAAAAAAGCCGCCGGCCCTATCGGG
>NZ_JANIBJ010000078.1 GCF_024505185.1 Methylomonas subterranea | reverse complement strand
GCAAGGTATTGCATTTTCTAATTGAGCAACCCATGCTGGCTGAAATTCGATATCCGATGCCATTGAGTTGCGTGATTACCGTCTCGGCCGCCACGATCAAACCCTTGCGCTGCGTTGCAAACGACAAGGCGGCGGGTGCATGCTATCTCCAATTGCCTGTTAAAGCTTGTTTGCGGGCTAAGCTGTTATCCAGAGTCAGCAAGATTTTGCTGGGCAATTGTAACTCAAGCTCAATGCCAGACTGCTCGCCTAGGCCAAGGCTTCGAGATAACCCGTGTTTGAATTCAGGATTAGCCGCGCATTGCAACCAGGCGGAGTTCACTATAAAAATCTTGACTGTAGTCTACGCCATGCGTGAACGCAATTTGATGTTTGTCGCTGGGTAATATCAACCGGATACGCCTTTGCTCTTCACCCCCCCCCAAAAAAACATATAGCTTATTTTATGCCGGGCGGGAACTAGTGCCGGCAGGCTGTCGCCTAACCGGCTTTGAGGCAAGCGGGGTGTACCATGCAAATGCAAAAGGTTAGGTCCAGCACGATAGAGGATGTCGGTTACGACGAGCACACGCATACCATGCGGGTATCTTTCAGGCATGATATGCCCCGGGAGTTTTGTCATGTGCCCGAGCAGACTTTCAAGGCTTTTCTTAACGCCCGTTCCAAAAACCGCTTTTATAAGCGGCATATTCAAGACGCTTTTCCCTGTTAAGGATTTGATATCCCCCACCCCAACCCTCTCCGGCAAGGAGAGGGAACAGAATGCGGATTTATTTTGGACGGGATCCCAACAGGCTTGAGCGGAAATTTCCCTAGGCGGGGCGATTGCGCTTGATTGGCATCGCTGGATGGCTTGGTTAGACAATCCATCCAGCTTGTTTCATTGTTACGATAGTCATTCCACGGTGACGGCTTCGCCGATAACTGCGGCGGGCCGGGTTTCTCCCTTGCCGATTTCCAGCAAGTCCCAGAATAGCAATGCACCGCCCGCCGCCGTCATCAAGCCGAACAGCATGCGCCATATCATGGCCTGCATGAACCAGGGGTGGTTTTGGGCGGCAAAATAGCCGGCCCAAGTGGAACCTTCCATCGCGCGTTCGATGAAGGATTGTTCGTAACCGGCAATCAGCAGCGCCACAGTCATGCCCAGTACGCCGACATTCAACAAAATCGCCGCCGTTTTCCAGCGCCAGCCGTTAACCAAATCGCCGCCCATCCAGACGTTGCCGCGCGCCTGTTGCGCCGCCAGATAGAAGAAGGCTATGTTGATGGTGGCGTAGGCGCCGAAGAAGGCCAAATGACCGTGCGAAGCCGACCATTGCGTGCCGTGGGTATACAGATTGATTTGCGGCAGCGTGTGCATGAAACCCCAGACGCCGGCGCCCAAGAAATTGCCGAAAGCGTGGGCTATTACCCAGGTCAGGGCCGGATGATTGCTGTTTTTGAAGCGGTGCACGCCCGAGTCGTAGATAGAATGCACCACCATGGCCACCAACGGAATAGGTTCCAGCGCGGAGAAAAACCCGCCTATGGTGAACCAGTATTCCGGGGTGCCGATCCAGAAATAATGGTGGCCCAGGCCCAATATGCCGGAACCGAACATCAACGCCACTTCGATATACAGCCAGGTTTGCACCACTTGCCGGCGCACGCCGAGCAGCTTCATCAAACTCCAGGCCATGATGCAGCCGACCAGTACTTCCCAGGTGGCTTCCACCCATAAGTGAATCACCCACCACCACCAGTATTGATCAACCGAGATATTGGTGACGTAAAACATCCCGGCCAGATACAAACCGGCCAAGGCCACCAAGTCCAAGGTCAAGACGCCGGCAATACCGGACCATTGCCCCTTGGCGAAGGTGGCGGCGACGTTATAAAAGAAGGTCAATACAACCGCGACGATGCCGAAGTCCGCCCAGCGTGGGGCTTCGATGTATTCGCGGCCTTCGTTGATCAGCCATAGCGACGTGTCGTTGCCGGCGCCGAACTGGATGAACAGATACACCAACACCACGATGGTCACCGCGCCGGTCAGCACCCAGAACGCCAGTTGGCCCCATTTCAAACCGACGATTTCGACGCCGCTTTCGTCTTCCAGAAACCAGTACACCGACCCCATGAATCCGTAAAGCATCCATACCACCATGGCGTTGATATGCACCATGCGGTTAACGTTGAAATCCAGGATTTCGTACAAAAAGCCCGGAAACAAAAATTGCAGGCCGGCCAATAAACCGAACAGCAGTTGCGCCATGAACAACACCATGGCCACGGTAAAATAATGTACGGCCAGTTTTTGGCCGCCGTTCAAATGCGGGTTGGCCATCAGTACGCCGTAACGTTGTTTGCAACCCGCCCAGCAGACGGCGGCTTTTTCTTGATAGGCTTGTAGCGTCATCTGTTATTCCTCTTCGCCGATGGCTTTGAAATTATGCGGAAAACCGTTGGTATCGATGGTGGACATCCATTTCAGGAAGGCCACGATGGCCTCGGCTTCCGGCTGGGTTATGTCCAGATTCGGCATCTTGCGGTTGGAACCGAAGGTGCGGGCGTTTTTCTCGGGATCGAGCAGGAAGTCGACCATCATTTTCTCGCGCGCCTCCTTGGCAATCCAGCCCTGGTCCAGCCAAGCCTTGGTCAGATCGGGCGCATAATAGGCGCCGTTGCCGAGCAGCGTATGGCAATTCATGCAGTTTTTGGCCTGCACGGTTTTCTTGCCGAGATCGACCAGTTTTTCGGCTTCCTCCTCGCTCAATAACTTGCCGAACAGCGGCGCATCGTCGCCGATGACCGGCTGGTAACGTTGTTTGGCTTTATCGAAGCGGTAGCTGACGTCCTTGTTGATGACGCTATAGGCTTGTACCCGCGTGCCGCCGGGCGTAATTTGGGACAGTGAGTCGAAGGTAAGAAACACCAACAACACAAAGGAAGCTCCCGTTACCCAGATGGCGGTTTTTTTCCAGAATGTTTCAGAGGCCCAGCGTGGGACTTGTTCAGTCATGATGATCTCCAGAGTGAGGGGAATGATCGGGTTCGTCGACATGGGTTGCCACGCAAAGTCCCCAGATAAAACGGGGCATAAAGGCATATCCCAGCGCCATGCTCAGCGACAAGAACAGCCAGTAACCGGTAAAATGGTTTACGCTGCTAAAGATGCCGACGCAAACCAGCAAGGCTGCATAGGCCAGCCAGGCGCCCCAGTAAAACCATGGCCGAGCTTTGATTTTGGCCCAGGCGTATAGCGCCGCGTACAAGGCGGCGCAGAGGATGATCATGGCCGCGCTGAAAAAGCTCAAAAAGAAATCGGATAGGGCTACGGGTTCGACCAGCATGGGGATTCTCCGTTATCAGGGAACGTTTCCTGTAAGGACTCCGTCTCTTTATAGCCCTCACCCCCCTCTCCCGAGGGA
>NZ_JANIBJ010000077.1 GCF_024505185.1 Methylomonas subterranea | reverse complement strand
GCACAGTCGCGATTCGCGGGGCTATCATCGCGACTGTGCGTCGTCCCTACGAGACCGCCTTTTATTTACCGGGACGAGGCACCGGCTTCATGGTCGTTAGGTCTTAAAAAGAGGTGCTTAAATAAACGAGTTGTCGGACTTGGTTTGATCCGGGTCACAAATTAAGCGCCTTATCAATTCATCCGGCAAAAAAGGCTAACGGAATAAGCAAGCCTGTGTTAGTTTTGCCCCTCATGAATTTTGTTAGTCATGGCGGATTTTCGCTTACCGGTTCCCGTTCAACTCCGCACTGTGCGGCAAGATTCTCCAGGCGATTAATATCAAGCTGTTCAGAGGGATTCCATGGTTCTGTTTATTAAATTATGCGGTAAGCAAGGCGTCGTTCTCAATTTCGCCATGGGCGGACAGGGTGTGTGGGCCACTGAACAACGGCGCTTATATCGTGTCTCGATTGTTTTGCTGTTGGGCCTCGGTTCGCTTCACTCCGCCCAAGCCTGCTCCCTGCAATTTACCTCGCCGGCGCGCGGGAGCACGGTTGCCTCGTCGCAGATCGGCGTCTCCGGCACGGGTTCCGGCAATGCCAATTCGGGCGATCAAGGTCAGGTCACCGCTTACATTAACGGGACGCCGTTTTTCTGCCAGAGCGGTACCTTTACCACGCTGATCAACTTTCTCGGTTCGGGAGCCGCTTCGGTCAATTTGCAAAAAGGCGCCAATACGCTGTCGGTATACAGTTCAGACGCATGTACGCCACACCTTTAGCGAGGATAAGAACGGTGAGTTCAAAACTGATGAGAAAATTGGATTTGTGGCCTTGGTATTTTTTAATTGCGCTGTTCTGCTGCGGGCCTCTAGCGTACGCGACTTACCCGGCGACCATCGATAGCTGGTATGACTACGGTTATGCCTCCGGAAAATTATCGATGCCGCCATCGGGAACCGGACGTATCGATGATTGGCATAGAATGTACTCGGGCCATTCGGATATGTATCTAACCCCCGATCAATGCACTAATATTGGGCAGGGTTTACTCATCCGCTGTACAAATACGCGTTGCAGCGGAGGCTTTACCTGTCGGGCGAATCTTTCTTGTCCGGATGGCTCTGCGCCGAACTACTCAAATAATACATGTCCCGGGACGGATAACCGCAAAAGCATGGGGGCATCCGGCGATTGCAACAAAGGCAACATTGCGACACAGCTTGGAAATCCATGCGATGCGGCAACCGGGAACAAGTTTCAAAAAGAAATAGACTATGCCGATGTTGGTGCTGGCTTATCTTTCATTCGTTTTTATAACAGCGGAAATAGGCTTCGAGCCGCAGGACAATTGGGCTATGGCTGGTCCCATCAACTTGGCTCTAATTTGGCTGTTACTGGCACTGGAGTTGCCATTAATCAGGCCGACGGCCGATCGGAAGTATTCAAATTGGTTAACGGACTATGGACAGGCGATGCGGATACTCAATTGGCTTTGACGCAAGATAGCAATGGCTTTACCTTAGCCGACCGCCAAGGTTCGAAAGAGCGTTACGACAACAACGGACGCATTCAATTCCGTAAGACCCCGGACGGGAGAGTTACCTCATACGGATATGACAGTAATCAACGGCTAATTACGGTTACCGGACCATTCGGTCATAGTCTGCAATTGACTTATGACACGGCAAACAGAATCAGTAGCGTCACTTATCCCGATGGTTTGAGCAGCAATTATCAATACGATAATTTAGGAAACCTCAGTCGAGTTACGTATCAGGATAACAGCGCTCGCTACTATCATTACGAAAACACATCGTTTCCCCATGCGCTAACTGGCATTACCGACGAAAACGGCAATCGCTATGCAACTTGGTCCTACGATAGCCAAGGTCGGGCAAATCTTTCTAAGCACGCCGGAGATGCCGAACAGATTGACTTGACGTACAACGGAGACGGTACGACTGATGCGAAGGATAGCTTTAATACGGTTAAGCATTTTACGTTTCAGAATGTGCAAAACGTGCGCAAAGCTACCGGCATTAACCAAACCACGACTGATGGTATTTCAATTGCACGGAGTCAAAGTTACGACGCCAACGGCAACCTCGCCAGCCGCACCGACTTCAACGGCAACCTCAGCTGCTACGCCTACGACCTGAGCCGCAACCTGGAAACCGTCCGCGTCGAAGGCTTGGCGGCCGGTTCGACCTGTCCGGCGGATTTGGCCGCCTACACGCCGAGCGGCAGCCAGCGCAAAGTCACCACCCAGTGGCATGCCGATTACCGGCTACCCAGCCAAATCGACCAAGCCAACCAACGCAGCACCTTCGGCTACGACGCCAACGGCAACCTGCTGAGCAAAACCCTCACCGACACCGCAAGCCAGCAAAGCCGTACCTGGGTTTACACTTACAACGCCCTCGGCCAAGTATTAACCGCCGACGGCCCGCGCACGGATGTCAACGACCTCACCAGCTACACCTACTACGCCGATACCACGGCCAACCACCATCCCGGCGACCTGCATACCGTCAGCAACGCCCTCGGCCACACCACCACCTTTACCGACTACGACGCCAACGGCCGCCTGCTCAGGCTAGTCGATCCCAACGGCCTGGTTGTCAGCTTTGCCTACGACCCGCGCGGCCGCCTGACCCGCAAAACCGTCGACGGCCATGCCACGACCTACGACTACGACAATGTCGGCAACCTGATCAAACTCACCCGGCCCAGCGGCGTGTATTACCGCTTCAGCTACGACGCCGCCCACCGCCTGACCGACATCACCGACGCCTTGAACGGCAAAATTCACTACACCCTGGATAACATGGGCAACCGCATTCAGGAAGACATTCTGGATGCCGACGGCCATGTCGTCAAAACCCATAGCCGGGTCTACGACGCCTTAAACCGCTTGGCCCAGGACATCGGCGCCTACAACCAGACCACCCAATACCAATACGATCCCAACGGCAACCTGACCCAAATCACTGACCCCAACGGCCACAGCACCCAACAGCAATACGATAGTCTGAACCGCCTGATCCGCGGCACCGACGCGCTCAACGGCCAGACCGACTACGACTACGACGCCCTGGACAGGCTGGTACAAGTCACCGACGCCAACAACCACGGCACCGTTTACAGCTACAACGGCCTCGGCGACCTCACGCAACTGGACAGCCCCAACACCGGCATTACTCAATATAGCTACGACAGCGCCGGCAACCTGGCGCAAAAAACCGCTGCCGGCGGCGTCACCGCCACTTACCAATACGATGCCCTCAACCGTTTACTTGGTATCGACTATCCCGGCACCGAAGCTGATATTAGCTACGGTTACGATTGGCTGGTAGGCAATAAGGGCCGTTTAACCTCCAGCCGACGAGGCAATGCCGCGCCGCTCTATTTTTATTACGATAAGCGCGGCAATGTGGTCAACACAACGGCAACCGCATTGGCCCATCCTTGGTACGATACCAGTATCGACAGGATCAATTACCTTTACAACGCCGACGATCAAGTCACCGAAGTCCAATTTAATTGGTACCGCCAGCATCGCTACCACTACGATCAAACCGGCCAAGTCGACCGTATATCGGTACACGACTGGGACGACGGCGACTTTTCCCGCCGCGGTTACGATGTCACCCGCATCCTGGCGGATAATATTGTCCGCCAGCCGTTCGGCCCTGTCACCGGTCTGACCTACGGCAACGGCCTGACCCTGAATCGTAACTACGACCAAGACTACCGCTTGGCCGGCCAAAGCGTCGGCAACCAACTCAATCTGGCCTACGCCTACGATGCC
>NZ_JANIBJ010000076.1 GCF_024505185.1 Methylomonas subterranea | reverse complement strand
ACGGCTGCGTGCCAAGGCCGCCGCCGCAATCGATAAAGCGGCTGCAAACAGTTGCGGCAACCAAGTCGGGTAAGCCGCCAGCATGTGCTCCAGGCTGTGCGTAAAGGTGTCGATGCCGGGGTGGCTGTGGGCTTCGGCTTGGCCGGCTACCAACATCAAAACGGCGGGCGTAAAATATTTATTCATGTCGTTCTCCATGGGCTGGTTAAGCCCGTAGGCCGGAATAAGTGCGTTCGGCGTTTAGCAAGGACGCGCGTTTCCGGCGAGCTTTATATGGCCGGAAGCGCCCGATTTCGCTAACGCTACATCGGGATTATTCCGGCCTACGGTATTGGTTTAGCGCACCTTGACTTGGGTTAATTCGGTACCGTCGGGACTCATCACGTGAGTCGAACACGCCAGGCAAGGGTCGAAACTGTGCAAGGTGCGCAAAATTTCCACCGGTTCCTCGGGACGCTCGACCTTGGTGTTCATCAAGGCCGCCTCGAAGGCGCCGATGTTGCCTTGCTCGTCGCGCGGCGAACCGTTCCAGGTGGTTGGCACCACGCATTGGTAATTGGCGATTTTGGTATCTTCGATTTTCAGCCAATGCCCCAAGGCACCGCGCGGCGCTTCGGTAAAGCCGACGCCCTTGACGCTGCTCGGCCAGGTGTCCGGATCCCAGCGTTCGACATTGGCGGTTGTCAGATCGCCGGCCTTGACGTTGGTGATCAGTTTGTCCATGAAATAGCGCATCTTGCCGGCGGCCCATTGCGATTCCAGGCCACGCGCGGCGGTGCGGCCCAGGGTTGAAAACAGCGCGCTGACCGGTACGTCCAGGGTTTTCAGGACGAAGTTGATTTGTTCGGTGATTTCCGGGTTGCCTTGCGCGTAACCGACTACGTAGCGGGCCAGCGGGCCGACCTCCATGGCATGGCCGCGCCAGCGCGGCGCCTTGATCCAGGAATATTTGGCGTTTTCGTCCAGTTCCTGGATGTGGGTGCGGTCGCCCTTGGTGTTGGGGCCGATTTTGTAATTGGGTTCGGTAATGCCGTCCCAGGGGTGCAGGCCTTTCGATTCGTCCGGGTATTTGTACCAGGAGTGAGGCACGAATTCCTTGATTTGTTCCGGATCGGTCAAGTCCACTTCGTGCACCTTGCTTAAATCGCCTTTGATGATGGCGCCGCGCGGCATCAGCAGGTTGGCCGCCGAGTAATCGTTGGCCTTATCGGGAATGTCGCCGTAAGCCAGCAAACTTTGGCCGGAAATGCCGCCGCCGTAGAGCCAGCCTTTGTAGAACTGGGCGATGGCCAGCAAATCCGGGATGTAGACTTGATCGATGAAGTCTATGGTACGGTCTATCAGCGACGACACCAGATTCAGCCGCTCCATGTTGATGGCGCCGTTGGCGCCGACGCCGTCGATGTTGATCGCGCACGGTACGCCGCCGACCAGCCAGTTCGGATGCGGATCCTTGCCGCCGAAGATGGTGCGGATTTTCATGATGTCTTTTTGAAAATCCAGCGCTTCCAGATAATGGGTTACTGCCATCAAATCGGCTTCCGGCGGCAACAAATAGGCCGGATTGCTCCAATAACCGTTTTTGAACGGGCCGAGCTGGCCGGATTCGACGAATTTTTTCAAGCGGTTTTGCGTGTCGCGGAAATAGCCGGGCGACGATTTGGGGTTGCTCGGCGAAATCTGTTGCTGTAAAGCGGAAGTCGCGGCCGGATCGGCCTTCAAGGCATTGACCGGATTCACCCAATCCAGCGCGTGCAGATGGTAGAAATGCACCAGATGGTCCTGCACCTGCAGGCTGAGTTGCATCAGGTTGCGGATCGAATTGGCGTTTTCCGGAATCTTGATTTTCAATGCGTCTTCGACCGCCCGCACCGACGTCAACGCGTGAGTGCCGGTGCAGACGCCGCAGATGCGTTGCACGAAAGCCCAGGCATCGCGCGGGTCGCGGCCTTTTAAAATCACTTCCAGACCGCGCCACATGGTGCCGCTGGAGATGGCGTTGCGGATGATGTTGTCTTCGTCGATATTGACTTCGCAACGCATGTGGCCTTCGATGCGGGTGACCGGGTCGACCACCACGCGGCGGCCGGCATCGTTCAAATGAAATCCGTTGGGGGTGTTTCTGACTGTCATTATTATTCCGCTCCCGGATGTTTATCGACTTGTTTGGCGCGGTTCAAGGCCGTCAAGCCGGCATGCGCCGCAATACCGGCGCCCACCACGGCCGCCGCCGTGCCGCCTACCGCGTCGGCATTGGCTTCGATACCGAATTGATTGATGTCGGTGAGGCGCTCGTAAAAGCTGCCCTTATCCCAGAAGCCGTCTTCGGAACAGCCGATACAGCCGTGGCCGGCCTGAATCGGAAACGAGGTGCCTTCGTTCCAGCGCACGGTGGAGCAGGCGTTGTAAGTGGTCGGGCCCTTACAGCCCATTTTGTACAGGCAATGACCTTGGCGGGCCGCTTCGTCGTCCCAGTGTTCGACGAACTGGCCGGCATCGAAATGCGGCCGTCTATAGCATTTGTCGTGAATACGCTGGCTGTAAAACATTTGCGGCCGGCCTTGTTTGTCCAGGGTCGGCAGTTTGTCGAAAGTCAACAAATAAGCCACCACGGCGGTCATGACTTCGGCGATAGGCGGGCAGCCCGGCACTTTGATGATGGGTTTGTCGGCCAGGCCGGGCACTTTATGTACCGGCGTGGCGCGAGTCGGATTGGGTTTGGCGGCCTGTACGCAACCCCAGGAGGCGCAGGAGCCCCAGGAAATGATGGCCTTGCAGCTTTCGGCCGCGTATTTGAGCTGCTCGACGAAGGGCTTGCCGCCGATGATGCAATACATGCCGTCTTCGGCCAGCGGCGGATTGCCTTCCACGGCCAGGATGTAATTACCTTTGTATTTTTCGACGATCTCGTCGACGATGGCTTCGGCGTTATGACCGGCGGCGGCCATGATGGTGTCGTCGTAATCCAGCGACAACATAGACAATATGACGTCTTTGGCCAAGGGATGGCCGGAACGGATGAAGGATTCCGAGCAGCAGGTGCATTCCAGGCCGTGCAGCCACAATACCGGGATGCGCGGTTTGGTTTCCATCGCGTGGGCGATTTTCGGCGCAAAGGCCGGGCTGAGGCCCAGCGAGGCGGCCGTCAGGCTGCAAAATTTTAGAAAACTGCGGCGGCTGATGCCCTGGCGACGCATCACATCGTAAAAGGTTTCGATCACGTAAGCTCCCGGCGTTGTCATCTGCAAGCTGAAAAGCAATGTTTTCAGTGCGGCACCGGCGAGGCCGAAACGGCCGGCGGGTGCTGAATTATTATGTGTCCGCTCCCGAGAATCCGCTTCGCCCCAGGTCTTCCGCGAGGCCTGGATCAATCAGGCCGCCAAGTGCTCGGCCTGAACGGAATGTTTTGGAAAATTTGGAACGGTTTATCGAACTTCCGCTTCCATGAGGAAGCCGGAGTCGGCTTGTCTTACCGCAACATCCATGCCTGATTACGGATGCGTCTAAAACCTTGTAACTTGTGGGATAAATGAACGCTGCAAGGCGAAATTTTTGTACGTCTTGCAACAAAGCCGACAAATGGCCTTAAAAAATGAAAGAAATATGACACCGTCGATAGGTGTTTCGTCTAGCCGATACGGTTGATGGCGACGAATTTGTTTTGCGGGGTGAGTTCCATTTCGAAGCAACCGCGGATGCCGTCCTTGGTTAAAAAGCGCTGGATCCTGCCGGCCGGAAACTGGATGCGGCGGCCGTCGTCGGTCCTCGCGTTGACGGAATGCGCGACACCTTGATAAACGGCCAGAAACTGGTCGTAGCTTAAATCAAGCCGGAAGCGGATAAATTGATTGACGGACATGGAAGAAGCCGTGCCGGCTGTCAAGC
>NZ_JANIBJ010000075.1 GCF_024505185.1 Methylomonas subterranea | reverse complement strand
GAAAACCAACACCAATGATCGCCTACAACGCATAGAGCAGCTACGTGCCAGCGTTTAGCCCAATATCATTACAGCAGACGACATCGATCAAGCTATCGAGAATGGCCGTCCATGATCGCTGCCGATACCAAATTATTATTAGCTGCTTGTTCTTACCGACGAAATATTCCGACAAAGCAAGTCAGTTGTTTCAAGTTGATCCTGACTGGGCCGTACCTGAACTTTGGCGAAGCGAATTCCGTAATGTGCTTGCGCTTTATATTAGGCAGAATATGATTTCCTTGACCGAGGCATTAGCTTTTCAAGATGAAGCCGAATCGTTGATGGCGGACCGGAAGTTTACCTTGCCTTCTGTCGCGGTCATGAACCTCGTTACCAGTAGCACTTGTTCTGCTTATGACTGTGAATTTTTGGCTTTAGCTCGACAGCTATCAGTTAAGTTAGTGACACAAGACAAAAAGCAATTAAGGGAATTTCCAGAAACGGCGCTGAGTCTTGAAGAATTCTTATCCCGGGCAAACTCATAACCAAGCTTGCCTGCCAAATGTCGTACGGCCATTGCTTCATCTTTGGTTGTACCGATTGTGGGGGCGCGGTTTAACACATTGTTTATTTTATGCACCCAACACCGCTGTGTTGACGCCGGTTGAAAATTGACCATGTAAGAGGCCGAATTCCGGCTGAAAATTGACCAGGATTATTAACCTGTCCTGTCCAAAAAATAGACAGGAGCTTAGCCCATCTTTAACACCCCAGTTTAAAAACGCTTTTTAATCAGTTATTTAGTGATTTAAAAAATCCCGTAAGGCACTACAAGCGCGTTATTGAGCTGTTTTTTGCGCTAGATGATGGTTTTTTGTACGCCTCCTGGCAAAGGGTTAAGGTTCAGGGCTTGATAGATTTCCGCCAGCTCGGTTTCCGGCCGAGTGGCTTTGCGCACATGTAGGCTGCGACCATCGGCGCGGCGGAAGGAGGCGCTGACGCGGCGCTGTACACCGAGGATTTCCCGTAGCGTGCTCCAGCGGCCTTGGATGCCGTGGGCTTGCAGCTGTTTGCGTATGATTTGCACGAACTGGTAGGCCAGAACAGTGATGAATAGGTGGCCATCCACCCGTTCTTCTTTGTGGTGATAGACCGGGTGCAGACCAAGTTCGGATTTGAGGCTGCGAAACACGGCTTCCAAATCGGTCAGCATGATGTAAGTACGCCACAGTGGTTCGCTGTCTCAATCGGTTTGGTTGCTGCGCAGGCAGTAGACGCCGGGATGCGATAACCGCGTGCCGGCCTTGATCTGTTGGCTCCAGCGTAGCTCGATGATCTTTTCACTGGCTGGATTGGCGATCAGTTCGATCTCATAATGCTGTCCTACACCATGGCTTTTTTCTTTCAGCCGACCGATACGCTCTTGCAGTTTGGCCAGGCTTTTTTCGCCGCGCGGTGCGGCCAAGCCATCGGCGATTTTTTGTAGCCCGGCCTCAAAACGTTCGCGGAAGCGCTGGTTGATGGCCTGCTCCTTTTGTTCGCGCTGCTCGGAGTAGCAATAGAGCCGCACTTCCTGCTGCTCTTGGTCGTCGACGCGTTGAATCTGTACGTTGTGGCCGGCGGCGGTTTCAATGGGGATCGCCGTTTCCGTTTCGAATTGGCGTACCCTGAAGGGCATAAAGGCGCGTTCGCGGCTAACCACTAAATAACGGTAACCGTGTTCGCGTAGCCAGATCAAATTACTTTCCGTGGCGATGCCGGCATCCATGACCACCAGAGCGCCGGCGGGCGCTTCCAGGTCTTTCAGCATCCCAGCCAGGGTCTTACCTTCGGCGGCATGGCCTTCGAAGACTTCGGACCGCCGGACAAAGCCGCTGCCGTCCAGCACCAGACCCAAGGTTACCAACGGACAGTCGCTACGCTTCTCCTTTGAGCGGCCGTGCTTTGCTTTGGGATTGATTTCGGCCGTGCCTTCGAAATAAGTGGCGGTCAAATCATACAGGGTCACGGTCAACTCGAAGCCAAACAAGGCTTGAGCGCGGTCGAACAGCGTGCGTTCAATGAGATCGCGATGCTTCATCAAGGCATCCGAGGCGCGATACAGCGTCATCGCCGGCATGCGTTCGAAGTCGACCTCCAGCAATTTACCCAGGCCGCTTTGCTGTCCCAGCCAACGATGGGTGGCCGCTTCCGAATCCGGCGCCGCCATCCGGCCGATGATGACACCCAGTATCGCCGCCCGTAGCGGCCCGGACAGGCCGCATTCGATCAGCAACTCATGAAAACCCACTTGCCGCATGGCCCAGCAGACGACATGCTCGACGCCAATCGAGCGGGGCCTGACCAGTTCCAGCGTATCGACCAAGACCATTTCGGTATCCGCCAACGCGGCCGTTTCGGCCGTAGGCATCGTTTCGGGAAGAATGGCGGCAGCTGTTGCTTCGCCGGCAACCGAGGCGGCCGCCGTCGGCGTGGCATCTGGGTACACCAGCGCACGCTGTGCCAACAACTGCGCCGCGATACACTCTGCTTCCTGAGCGGCGGCCTTCGGCAACGCCGGGTCGAGCAAACTGGCTTGGCCCACCATCAATTCGGTGACCCTTTGGCAGACCGCCGGCCACAAGGCGGCGTCCACGGCAAAATGGCGACCCAGGTTAAGCAAGGCCACTTGTTTGACTTTGCCGTCGATGCGCTCGCTACTCACCAGTCGATAGGTGAAATAGTGTTCGCCTGTGGCGTTGCTGAGGGTGGAAGTGCATCGGATATATATGCCGCCAACGCACCGCAAGGCCAGTCAAGGTGCAATACCCTGAAAACAATAATATGGCACTACATTTGCCATTTTGCGGAGCCCAAAAACAACAGGTAAATTATTTCAATGAGTTAAAAATCGACATGCATAAGCCGCCGAGTTTTTGATGCTAGAGTTTGTTAAAGGTGGATTAAGGATGCCAGACTGGAAGGACGCTGCCAATCCTTACCTTTGGAAACCAGAAAGGCGTTGATGCATCACATTGATGGCGACATTACGGTGCATTATTCACCGGTTGAGGTTGGAGAGCTTTTAGCAGCGGTTGAGAAATTGACCAAAGTGGAAGGGGTGACCATGTTGCGTTTAGCATCATGATTTACCCAGTGGGTAATTTGGGAAGCACTAGGCATAAAAAAACCAGCTGCTCTGTGAAAGCTAACTAGTTGATTTATATATCATTTGATGGTGGATCGTGTGCGATTCGAACGCACGACCATCGTATTAAAAGTGCAATTACAACTCTATAGCCAATTGTTTTTATTTATATTTTAATTTTGTCTGGTCTGTCTACGCGACACGACGAATCACAACTGAGCATAACCAAGTCGCGTAAATCTCGCGTAAGGTTTTTGACTCGAGACCACTGCAAAGAGACTGCTATGTTTGTGGAAAAGATGTAAAATACATAATCAATAATATTTATTTTGTCGATTATGCAACTCACAGCCTCTCAGCTTCAATCCAAACATAAGGCTCTCATTGATGCGCTTAAACGCGGAGAGTCGGTTGAAATCACCTATCACGGTCAAACGCTTGGTATCGTTCACCCTGCTGTGCCCGCTGTCAATTCAGTAGAACAAGAAGTCGCAATGAATGAGTTTTTCGGTATGCATCGTGATTTAGGTGTTGCTGATGTCGAAACAGAATTACGTAATATTCGCAAAGGTCGCCGGAGCCAGTTGAGTGATCTTTGATACCAATATATTGATCTACGCTGATCGTGGCGTAGTTTCAGCCAAAGAGTTGATACTCAGCACCCAGCAGCGTTCAATTTCTGCAGTTACCTACATGGAATATGTACCGTTTTGCCGAAATAAAAAGGAATTGGCGATCTTTGAAAAAATGCTGCAAGCCCTTCAATTTACCATTCATGAAGTGGATCATGGGATTTCCTATCATGCTCGGCAGTTGGTTCGTCAATTTGCCTTGAGCCATAGCATGGAAATGGGTGATGCATTAATTGCTGCCACAGCCATGGCACACAATGAATTGCTATGCACGGGCAACATCAAGCACTTTTCCCAAATCACTAGCCTGATGCTTGACCATTACCAACCCGATGAGAACTGATTGGATATGCCGGATTGCATGAGTTTCGATTAGCAACCATACTTGTTATCAGAGGTAACTATATGCCCGCCCTGACCATCAAAAACATTCCCGATTCATTATAA
>NZ_JANIBJ010000074.1 GCF_024505185.1 Methylomonas subterranea | reverse complement strand
AAAACCGGTCGGTCGGGGTAACTTTCCAATTTAGTGAATTAAGGCAACCCGTGACCCAACCGAATGTCAGGTATTCGGCAAGCAAATCGACTTTATGACTGCGTCACTACGGCCAAACCCGCCGCTCGGAGTAGCTATCCCATTTTAATAATTAAGGCACCATGTAACCCAATCGGCTGTCCGGTATTCGGCTTCGTTTTGGGTCGTCGTTTGATGGCTCTAGGCTCAATACGTCCAGGTCGGTTGTCAACCAACTGTTCAGCCACAAAAAGGAGCTGGCAGACCCGAGAGGAATCCGGGTGACCGTTTGCTTTCGGGTTTACCTTTGCACCCATTACGATTCATATGGAGCCAATTTCACTTTGCCCGTGGGCTAACTTGAGTCGCTGACACAAAAAACTCGACAATATCCTGACTTCGCTCGGGCCAATGTGAATGGATTTGATCACCTTCACAGTACAACGTTTTTACGCCCCCGGCACACCCTGAATAAGAGGAGCAACCATTTGCGATTTTATCCGGAATAGGATCACATTTATTACAAGCTGCCCACCAACCAACCGCTTGCTGACCATAACCAGGAAACAGGCGATCCTTGCTGCTGTGCATGATCATAACCGGCAAGGGCTCGGGGCATCTGCGGTCGCGCAAATCATCATATGCAACCCCTGCTGCGCTCGGCGCAATGGCACGTGGGATGTGTCGTGTGCCAGTCATAAATGCTAATGCCATTGCCGAAGTCCCTCCATCGGAATGCCCGGTAACATAGACCTGTTTTTCATCAATACACCACTTTTTGGCCATTAAACTGGGAATGGTGCCTAATTCTACGGTAGTGCTGGGCGATAATTCCGGGTGATCCGCATAGGCCACGATGAAACCGGCTTGGGTAGCAGGAAAAGTGAACCCAGTTGTTTTTTCGGTTTTAGCCCGATTCGATCCGGCCGGAGAAAATACCAGTAATAGTGGGTGGGCAACGGATGCATCATAATTGGCTGGTGTGCGGACATTGTATTTGATGCCATTTTCGGTTTCTTCACCATAAGTCTTTCCAGCGTCTCCACTGAGTTGATCAGCTTTGCAAAGACGTTGCAGCATCTCAGGTCGATACACGGCCTGCCCCAATTCTACCGAGTCGCCGCTATGATCCATCAAAAGCATGACAACCATTACTAATATCGGTAACCCGAATAGCACTTTCTGCCAAGAATTGGTTCTTAAAAGAAAAACCTTTAATTGAGCCATATTCATAGTCATATTCCCCCTAAGTACGTTTGACTCGCCTGCACCATTCGCTCATGCCCCAGGTGAGTGATTGGGCGCTTCCTTATTCGCTAACTTCATTACTATATAAGCCAGCAACAACAAGCTTCCGATCATCACAATCTGCGGCATATAGCCTTTTCCCGGAACCGATTCCAGGCCAACAGAGAACGGAATATGAGTATCAAGACGCTTATCCTTGTCGACAATAGCGATGTGTGCCAAATAATTACCAGCACCATATTGACTAAAATCGACCATACTATCGAAAGTGCCGTTTTTAACTTTTTTCGGCTGCTGATAAAAAACCCTTTGCCCTTCAGGTTCTTTGGTGATTTCGAATTCCACGCTGACATTGCGCAGACTTTTACCTTCGTAGTCGAACACCAAATTAGTTGGGCCGATTTCGGGAATGATGCTGCAATATTCCCGATCCCCTGACAGAGTCGGGGTATAGGCCGTGAAATGGACTCGTTCAAAACCAACTCTCGTAACGCAAGCATCGGCCTCGTCAGGCGCACCGCGATGCGCTTGGGCAATAGTTGGCATTAATCCGACCCAAAAGACAACAGGCAGCAGACCCATCCACCTAATGCGCTTATAAGCCACCTTTTTTAGTTTGATAGAGTTAGACATTGATTTGCCTCCACTGTGATTATGTTAAATCCGATGGTCGGATTAGAAATCAAAGGTTTCCACCTCGGAGATCAGAAACAACGGATCACCACCGCTAGAAATCTCAACGGCATGCTGAGCTGTTTCTTGGCCGCCTGGTGAATTCAGACAAGCCTCTAATTCGGCGAGGGATGGAAAATAAACCTCGGCAATCCGATGAAACTGCGCTGCAGATTTGTCTGCATTGGAAAGAATCAATGAGGCGACAAATCGTGTTTTGCCGGCCAGCTTTTCGACCGCCATCGGCACATGCTCATCAGCATAACGACGTTCAAAAGTTTTTAAATCTGTTGGTGTAGGGTACATTACGATTAATTTTGCTGTTTTCATAGGAATATTGAATATTTAGGTGACTTGGTGTTTATATTAAATAATGAGTTATGTTAATTGTAAAATACCAATTTTCTATGAAATAATAGGTTTTTCCTATTCAAGAAAGGAGACAAGCTGTGGAAATGCAACAAATTCGCTATTTTCTGGCCGTCTGCGATAAAGGCTCATTCACTCGCGCTGCACAAGCAACCTATGTGGCCCAACCCTCCCTGACGCAAGCAATTAAGAAATTGGAAGATGAACTTGGCGGTGAGCTATTTAGCCGAGACCGCAGCGGATGCCGGTTGACGGCTTTAGGACGTTTGATCGAACCTTCCATACGCGAAATAGTGCGCAAGACGCAAGCTGTCAAAGCAGAGGCTGTGCATTTCAGCCGCTTAAATACTGTGCCGCTTCGCATCGGCGTGATGACGACAATTGCCGCACACCATCTAAGTCCATTCTTCGCTGACTTTCAGCAAGAACGACCACATATAGAACTGGAATTAGTCGTCGACAGTGAATGCAATCTATTGAATCAACTTGATGAAGATGGCCTGGATTTAGTTATCAGCGCACCAACATCCTTACCGGTAGGGCATTACCAGTCTTTAAAGCTTTACGAAGAACGCTATGTTGTTGTCTTCAACGACAAACACCGTTTCAATCAAATGCAACAAATTGATTTAGCGACCATACAAGCTGAACCTTACTTGGATCGCCTGAACTGTGAATTGCGTGAAACACTGAGGAATGTGTGCCAGGGGCGGCAGGTCAATCTTTATGCTGCCTATAGAAGTAATAGCGAAGAGTGGATACTGAGTATGGTACGCGCCGGAATCGGCGTTGCGCTAATGCCGGAATTCACCATCACCAAAAATGCAGATAAGATTCAAGTTCGTTATCTGTCAGATCCGGAAATTCGTCGCACAATCTGCGCTATATTCCCACCCACATCGACTGCAAAACCCGAAGTGGCAGAAGTATTGAAAAGTCTGCGGATGGGTTTTTAAAAAATCACAGGTTAGACAAAACTAAATCAAAAGTCCGATTTTGGCGTTTAAAGGGGTTAGGAAACCTCTGATTATTGCAGATTTTCAAGAAAAATTGACGCGCAAGCCATTGCTTTAATTGGTGCTGAACCAATCGGCCAGAAAGCCGCCATACATGTTTCTCAATAGCTGACCTTCAAATAGGCTTGAGCAGACCTTCACCAACTCAATTTATTGTTAAGGTTACAACGAAAAGCCCAGTTTTATTTGGTCATTTGCTTGGCAAATCAAAAATCCTTTTAATATTCAGACATCACGTTCTCAATACGTCGATCTGGCACTAACCATAGCAATGCGACCAGCACATAAAGCCCTTGAGCTAACCATGGCGACCAAAACGTGCTTAGTGTCGCTATTAAGTAAATCAATGGTGAGGATTTACCCTTCCAGTCGCTACCGACAGCTCTTTTTAATAGCGAATTTGCCCCTTGTGAAACGATGATGAGGTATTGTATTAATATGTAAGCGATTGCTGCCATCAATAGAACCACTCCGTAAGCCATCGTTGGTATAGCCGCAAAGTGATTTTCCCCCATCCAGGCAGTTGTGAACGGAAATAACGATAACCAGAACAATAAATGCAGGTTTGCCCACAGTATCGAACCAGTGACTTTTAGCTGACTGACTGGTTTGGAGAAGTGCGACCGTCAAGTTTGGGTCGTGACCTGATGGCCAGTCTGTTCGAAATGAATCATTGTCAGTGGCCGCTTTAGAGAAATTTTGCATAGTCTGATTTTGTTGAAACCGTAAGTTTCTGTTCAAATGCTCCCGCTAGTCCCAATTGCTTCAATGAGGCCCCGGCGTTTGGCCGGGGAATGCTACAGACCCCGGCTGGCGGCTACCAAATCAGCGAAGCTTCAATGAGGCCCCGGCGTTTGGCCGGGGAATGCATACCGCCATGAACGGTGCCGTGCTGGATTTCACAGCTTCAATGAGGCCCCGGCGTTTGGCCGGGGAATGCATTGTGCGGCAATATCCAGCTCGAACGAGCTGCCAGGAGCTTCAATGAGGCCCCGGCGTTTGGCCGGGGAATGC
>NZ_JANIBJ010000073.1 GCF_024505185.1 Methylomonas subterranea | reverse complement strand
ACATCGAAGCCATGGGCTTCGATGTCGGCGCCAGCGCTTAGACTTTGACGTCGAGTAAACTACCCAACATTTTGTCATGCGCCTGAATGATCTTGGCGGCGGCGGATGTCTCCAGTTCTGCTTCTTTTAAACTCAAAACCGGTTTAAACAAATCCGCCGCCTGAATAGGTTCGCTGCCGCCGACCTCTTGACTTTGTACCGGTAGCCGGGCAATGGTTTGCGCGGCGTTATCGGCCTTTTGCTGGGCATTGCTGATCAGGTTTGTAGCGCTGCTTAATGGATTGATGTTCATTTTATACCTCCCATGTTTCAGCCAGCATCTTAATACCATGGCTATCGGCCGGGATAGCCATGAATTGAATGATGTTTGCCGTTTTGCAGGCTATATCACATTGCCTTTTTAGTCTTTCATTTCCAGCCTTTTTTGCCACCAGCGCTTAACCCAGGGCAAACCACGACTCAACCATTGCGCCCAAAGTTTTTTCAGGGTCGATTTGGCCAGGCAGCCCAAACGGTTGCCCAAGCTCACGGCCTGATCGCAACCGATCTGCTGCAACCTGGCTTCGACAAGCGTACTCCACTGCGGACGCGGTTGACCGTTGGCATCCAGAAATACCTTGTCGTACAACCACATTTCCAACACTGAAACCGTCCACATGAATGCAAACGAAAAAGCCATGCCGGCACCCGCCAGTATTACCAAAATCGCAAACATCGGATGCAACTTGGTCAACCACCAGGACAGAATATCCACCAGCAAAAACAGATAGGGCATGCCGATGGCGATGGATTTATATTTGACGGTACTGGTTTCAGCGAAGCTAAAAATCAAACCGACGAACATGAAAATAAAGCTGATGCCGAACAAATGTATGTGCGATACCCGGGTTAGCGAGCTAAAGGTCGCTCCCTCATCCTCCCTGGTCAGCTCTTTTAAAACCTTGAAATTGGTAAAATCGGGCACCGGCGCATCCTTGCCATGGCACATCACGCAACGCTCCTGTATGATTTTTTCGACGCCGGATTCGGCATACTCATCCTCTTCGGCGCCATCCCGCACCCATTGCATGATCACAAAGCGTTCCTGTTCCGAAGCATTTTCCTTCATGGAGCCGTTCAGCTTGGTTTCCAACACGGTACCGGAACGGTTGCCGTAATAGCTGTATACGATATCGTCAATCGACAAACCGAACTTGCCGTCGGCCATGCCGTGGGTAAACAGGATCTGGATCAGCGCAAACAAATAGCCCACTGCCACCGAGGTCAGGTAACCGGTAAACAGGACCTTGACCGGAATATCCAGATTTTTTAACGAAGAAAAGTCGCGTGCCATGGGATTCACATGAGTAGTTGGAGGGGAGAATTCGATTATAGCCTGCCTGATCAATCAGCACTTATTCATACAGGCAAAAAAAAGGCCCTTGTTAAACAAGAGCCTTTATTTCACGGAGCCTTCAATGTTTATCTAGGCTGAACATTCGCGGCGGTTAAACCCTTGGGGCCGGATTCGATATCGAACTCGACGGATTGACCGGGAGACAATGTTTTAAAGCCCTCGCCCAAAATCACCGAGTGATGAACAAAAACATCTTCCTTGCCTTCCGATGGTTCGATAAATCCAAAGCCTTTGGTGTTGTTAAACCACTTGACCGTGCCTGTTGCCATTTTTAAAACTCCTACAAATATAAACTGATAGTGACGCAGAAAAACAATATTGAAAAACCTTTTTCCAAGCGGCCAAGGCACAACTCAACATCTTTAACTGAGCCGAACAATTGTACTTTGATTTATTTATCAAGGCTACCCATCTTGACCAACCCAACACCGCCACTCATAAGCCCGGCGAAATATTTCCATGTAGCCTATTACCTCACCTTGAAAAAGGTTACATAACGCCGCATTTCCGGGACAAGATTAATTTTTAGAGGTATTCAGCATGCGAATGGACAAACTTACCAGTAAATTCCAGCAGGCACTCGCCGATGCGCAAAGCCTGGCTTTGGGCAAGGACCACCAATTCATTGAACCGCTGCACGTGATGCTGGCATTGCTGGACCAGGAAGGCGGCAGCATCAAGCCGCTGTTGCAACAAGTCGGCATTCAGGTAAACGCCTTGCACGACGAGCTGCGCAAGGAAATCGACCGCCTGGCCAGCGTATCCGGTTCCGGCGGCGACGTGCAGCTTTCCAACGAGTTGTCGCGCATGCTCAATCTGACCGACAAACTGGCGCAAAAACGCAAGGACGCCTTCATCTCCAGCGAACTGTTCTTGTTGGCGGCCCTGGAAACCAGCGGCAACCTGCAAACCATTTTAAAACGCGCCGGCCTGACGGCCGCCGGCCTGGAAAAAGCCATCGAAAACTTGCGCGGCGGCCAGACCGTCAACGATGCCAATGCGGAAGACCAACGCCAGGCCCTGAAAAAATACACCATCAACCTGACTGAACGGGCCGAACAAGGCAAGCTGGATCCGGTAATCGGCCGAGACGACGAAATCCGCCGCACCATCCAGGTTCTGCAGCGCCGCACCAAAAACAACCCGGTGCTGATCGGCGAACCCGGCGTCGGCAAGACCGCCATTGTGGAGGGTCTGGCGCAACGCATTATCAACGGGGAAGTACCGGAAGGCATTAAGGGCAAACAATTGCTGTCGTTGGATATGGCGGCCCTGATTGCCGGCGCCAAATTCCGCGGCGAGTTTGAAGAACGCTTGAAAGCCGTCCTGAACGACATCGCCAAGCTGGAAGGTCAGGTCATCCTGTTCATTGACGAGCTGCACACCATGGTTGGCGCCGGCAAGGCCGAAGGCGCCATGGATGCCGGCAACATGTTGAAACCTGCCCTGGCGCGCGGCGAACTGCATTGCGTCGGTGCCACCACCTTGGACGAATATCGCAAATACATCGAAAAGGATGCCGCGCTGGAACGCCGCTTTCAAAAAGTGCTGGTCGACGAACCCACGGTGGAAGACACGGTAGCGATCTTGCGCGGTTTGAAGGAGAGGTACGAAATCCACCACAGCGTCGACATCACCGACCCCGCCATAGTCGCCGCAGCCACGCTGTCGCACCGCTACATTTCAGACCGCCAGTTGCCGGACAAAGCTATCGATCTGGTCGACGAAGCCGCCAGCCGCATCCGCATGGAAATGGATTCCAAACCGGAAGCCATGGACAAGCTGGACAGACGCTTGATCCAGCTGAAAATAGAGCGCGAGGCCATGAAGAACGAATCCGACGCCGCATCGAAAAAGCGCCTGGAAATCCTGCAGGAAGACATCGCCGATCTGGAAAAAGAATACTCCGATCTGGACGAAATCTGGAAGGCGGAAAAAGCCGCCCTGCAAGGCACGGCAACGATCAAGGAGCGGCTGGAACATGCAAGACTGGAATTGGAAGCCGCCCGCCGCAACCAGGATTACACCCGCATGTCGGAACTGCAGTACGGCGAAATCCCCAAACTGGAAAAAGAACTCGATCTGGCTTCGCAAGCCGAAATGCAGGAAACCACCTTGCTGCGCAGCAAAGTCACCGAAGAGGAAATCGCCGAAGTCGTTTCCAAATGGACCGGCATTCCGGTTGCCAAAATGATGGAAGGCGAACGGGATAAATTGCTGCGCATGGAAGAAGAGCTGGGCAAGCGGGTGATTGGTCAAACCGAGGCCTTAAAAGCCGTCAGCAACGCCATTCGCCGCTCCCGCGCCGGCTTGTCCGATCCTAACAGGCCCAACGGCTCCTTCCTGTTCCTCGGCCCGACCGGCGTCGGCAAAACCGAATTGTGCAAGGCCCTGGCGGAATTCATGTTCGACACCGAAGAAGCCATGGTGCGTATCGATATGTCGGAGTTCATGGAAAAACATTCGGTGGCCCGTTTGATCGGCGCGCCTCCGGGCTACGTCGGCTATGAAGAAGGCGGCTACCTGACCGAAGCCGTGCGCCGCAAACCCTATTCGGTAATTCTGTTGGACGAGATCGAAAAAGCCCATGCCGATGTCTTCAATGTACTGCTGCAGGTGCTGGACGACGGCCGCCTGACCGACGGCCAGGGCCGTACCGTGGATTTCAGAAATACAGTGGTGGTAATGACTTCCAACCTGGGTTCCAGCGTGATTCAGGAAATGGTCGGCGACGCGCAAGGACGTGCCAGCGCCGCGGGAGGCATGACGCCGGGAGCGGCCGAAGAGAACTACAACAGCATGAAAGAAGCGGTGATGGAAATCGTCGGCCAACATTTCCGGCCGGAATTCATCAACCGCGTCGACGAGGCGGTGGTATTCCATCCGCTGGGCCAAGGCCAGATTCGCGCGATCTGCAAAATCCAGATCGAGCTACTGCTAAATCGCTTGCGGGAAAAAGACATGGGCCTGGAAGTCAGCGAAGCGGCACTGGATTTGCTCGGCGAAGCAGGTTTCGACCCCGTCTACGGCGCCCGGCCCTTGAAACGCGCCATCCAACGGCAATTGGAAAATCCGCTGGCCAATGAAATCCTCTCCAGCCGTTTCCTGCCCGGCGACACCATCAAAGTCGACAAGGCGACGGACGGCCTGACCTTCAGCAAATAAACCCGGCAAAATCGCCGCGCCCGATACGGGCGC
>NZ_JANIBJ010000072.1 GCF_024505185.1 Methylomonas subterranea | reverse complement strand
ACCCTTGGCTCGGGTTGATTATCGGGACTACGACTATTACGGCGACGTCGCCAACTGGAATGTCGTGTATTACCACAACAACCCGATTGGCACACCGATCAAAACCAGCAACCATTTAGGACAAATCAGCTGGAGCGCCCAACTCGACCCGTTCGGCAAAGCCACGCCGGTTAACCCAGCCATCACCCAAAACCTGCGCTTCCCCGGCCAATACTACGACCAGGAAACCGGCTTACATTACAATATGGCGCGGTATTACGATCCGGCTATCGGGCGCTATCTTCAAAGCGATCCGATTGGGTTGAGTGGCGGCATTAATACTTACACCTATGTTCGGAATAACCCAGTAAACCGCATTGATCCACTTGGGCTCTATGACACCTTGAACTGTTCAGTATCTCAGTGCGCACAAATTGCTGATGCAGTTGCTGCTGCACAGAATGCAGCTAATCAACAAGGTATTGGAAACGAAGTATCCAAAACGCTGGATAACACAACATTCCAATGCCGAAAACCTGATAAGGCCAAGAATTACTGTGCGGCAAATAATGACCCAACTATTTATTTAAGAAATGCATTTAATGCGAAAAAATGCGGGCCATTAGAGTCAACAGTTTTGCATGAGGTATCTCACTCCGCACCTCTAAATTATTCTGAGATGGATGCTTTTCTTCTGGAAAATAAGGCTTTCGGAACCTCGATTCCAACACCAGAACAGCTTCAGTCCGATTATCCGAACTTATCGCCGGAGCAAATACAATACTATCGCAACCAAACCAATGGGGTATTTAAGTGATAAAAATATTCTTAATGGTTTTGTGTTTTTTAATATCAGGCAACGCTCATTCAAAGTATCCCTACGAGTCCTTACAACATGCTGTAAATCGTGCTGTTAAGCAGACTGATACAGTTTTTGTTGGCAGGATATTGGAAAAAAGAGAAATTGATCGCGGACTTATAGTCGGAACCGGAGCAAAGCATATAGGCATGCTTGAAGTCGAAGTTATAAAAAAATATAGAGGGCGGGTTATAGAAAATGAAAAGCGTTTGGTTTGTACTTGGTTTGATAGAACTGAACACGATTTTAACTTTAGAATCGGCCAAGAACTTATTTTCTTTGGAATTGATACGGGTTTAAATATTCAATTACCAAGCACCTATCGATATATCAGGGCTTCGACCGGCATTGAAAAAGAGCTTTCTAAAGCCTTGAAATTAAGAAGCAAACCAATTAAGGATTGGAATTTGATATTTGAAATAGTTGAGGCAAGTGACAATGTAACTAGAAATGCCTGTAATGAACCTGATGCTTGGCAGTTGCAAACGCAGGACGGCAAAGGGAAGTAACCTTGAATGTATTGGCGGAACCTTTCCCGGTTCCGCCATGCCCGAAGGCCACCGGCCTACATCCGCAAGGACGGCCCTTGCTGCCCTCTGTCCACCACCACGGTTCGAACCTTACCCGCCGGGTTGCCGGTCTCCAAAGGTCTTTCATCGCTAACGAAAGCATCCTGTCCCAAGCGTTGCCATTTCTCTTGCTCCAGGGCCTCGATCTCGCGTTGCAACCCTTCTTTTTTTATCCCTAAGAGAGCGTTGTCAGCCGTGAGGTTGGCGAAACGCGATAAGGTGCGCAGCAGACTGCATAGGTTGTGCCGAGCTATGCGAGGCGCAACGGTCGCGACAGATGCGCCTCCTTACGTCGGCACATCCTATCGGCTATCGTTTGATGAGGCGGATGCCTATTTGTTTGAAGCGATCGCCTTTGATAAGAAACCAGAATTTACGCCAGATCAATTCAATAAAGTCTATGACGTAAGTGAGCAATTAAAGACAAAATATAGGGAAATGTATGAACGCAATTTCAGGTAAACATTATTATTTATTTATAAGTATTGTTTTACTATTTTCTTGTGTTGCACAAGCTGATTATAACGACTTTTTAGAGACAATTAGATCATCGATTGTCCCTGAGTCGGATACCATTTTTTTGGGAAAAAAGGCAGGATACAAAACAATAGAAAATGGGTATATAACTGATTCTGGTGAGGTATTGTCAATTGCCATCATTCAAGTAGAGGTCGTAAAGCCGCTTAAAGGAAAGATTAAGGCAGGGGAAAAACATTTAGTATGCACATGGTTTATCCCTGGCGGGGGGAGTTCTAAGGCGTATGGCTTTAGCTACGGAAAAGACAATGATGAAATAACCATCTTAGGAATAGCAACAGAATACAATATACAGTTGCCTCAATTTCGCTATCACTTGATTGGCGGATTTGATATTGAGCCTATAATTAAGGAAGGTTTAAAACTCCCTGAAAAACCTAATGAAGATAAATCTCGCATTTTGACAACTTTTTCCGAACCTAGAGATAAAATTATTAGAAACGCATGCAATGAAGCTAATTCTTGGCCTTAACAACTAAAAAAAGGGAGAATATTTGGGGGGCATTAATACCTACACCTATGTTTCAAACAATCCGTTACGGTATATCGATCCTTACGGTTTAGCTCAGTTCGGATATAGGCCCTTGGGTGATGGAAACAATAGTTTTTCTCCCGGTGATGTTCCAAACGGTTCATCTAACCTTCAGAAGGCTCATGAGCAACTATGGTTCGACGACTATCCTAATGATAATGTCGGATTTTTTGCTGGCGATGGAAGTGGCTTAGGTCCGAAGCTTTGCGGTGAAACCGGTGACGTTCGTTCTGATCGTAATCATAAGCGCGAACAATATTCGTTTTTTGGCCCAGTCTATGACGATGAGTTGATGAGACAGGCGCTTAAAAACATAGAGCCGCAGTGGTCTGACCAATCCTATTGTCTTGCTGGACAAAATTGCCAAGACTTCGCCGATGCTTTAAGGGGCGAATACAATAAGCTCCTAAATTCACAGCCACGCCATTGAAGGTGAAAGCCATGAATATATTTACTTATATTTGGTTGAGCCTAATTATTCTTTGGCCTATCGTATTCAATATACTTGAACACTTTGACCCAAATAGGGGGCTGATATGGTTTTACTTACAGCAGCTTTATTACTGGCCGCTTGGTTCTTGGTTAAAAGAACCATTTTTCCAGCCTGATAGTGAAGTTGGTTTTTTTGTAAAGCCTTTGGGGCGTATAGCTACAGCCAGCATTTATCTCTTGATACTGTTTGGGTGGAAAGTGCTAAGGAAGAAATAACGACGACATGGGGGCATTAATACCTACACCTATGTTTATAACAATCCCCTTCGATACACCGATCCTCAAGGGTTAGCTGTTCCAGCAATACTTGCTGCCTGTGCCGCTAATCCTGCTTGTGATGCCGCTGTTGGGCTACGGGGTCAGGTCTTGCAATCAAGCAAACATGATCTATCCTAACACCCATGGCAAGACCACTCAGATTAGAATTAACGCGATAAGGTGCGCAGCAGACTGCATAGGTTGTGCCGAGCTATGCGAGGCGCAACGGTCGCGACAGATGCGCCTCCTTACGTCGGCACATCCTATCGGCGCACCTTATCGCGTTACGACGCCCTGGACAGGCTGGTACAAGTCACCGACGCCAACAACCACGGCACCGTTTACAGCTACAACGGCCTCGGCGACCTCACGCAACTGGACAGTCCCAACACCGGCATCAGCCAATACAGCTACGACAATGCCGGCAATCTGGCGCAAAAAATCGCTGCCGGCGGCGTCACCGCCACTTACCAATACGATGCCCTCAATCGCTTGCTGAGCATCGATTACTCCTACACCTTGGCCGATGTGGTCAATAGCTACGACGGCACGGCCCAAGGCTTGGCCGGCCAAATTGGCCGGCTGACCGGCACCCGCAGCGGCGACATGGAAACCCGGCAGCAATTCGATTTGCGCGGCAACCTGACGGCACATACCGTTTACGATCATTACAGCGAGAGCACCGTCAGTGCCGAACAATATGCCTACAACGGCGACGGTCAAATCACCGAGACCCACCTCACCGGCATCATGCAATTTGCCGACCGCAACATTCAAGCGCTATACGATGCCGCCGGCCAAACCCGTCAAGTGCGGGCGGTCGAAAACGGTGTCGTCAGTGTGCTGGCGGACAACGTTGCGCACCTGCCGTTCGGTCCGCTACAAAGTCTGGAATACGGCAATGGCTTGAGCATGAGCCGAAGTTACGACGCCGACTACCGCCTGAGCGCAGAAACCGCTGGCGGCGTGTTCATGCAAGACTACCAATACGACTTGGCCGGCAATCTCAGTATTCAAAGCGACGACACCGGCACGACTAAACAGGAAACCTACACTTATGACGCACTGGGCCGCCTGACCGGCGCGTTGGGCAGCAATCTGAGCTACCAAGCGCAAAATTACGCCTACGACGCCGTCGGTAACCGCACCGGCCTGGATGTCGACAGCGTCCATACCGGTTACCAATATGATTTGGCCAGCCAAAAACTGATCAGCATCGAGCGCAACGGCAACAGGACGTGGTACACGACCGATCAACAGGGCAACATCATCGAAGGCCAGGGGCGCAGGGCGAGTTACAGCACGGACCAACGCGTAGAGAGGCTGAGACTACCTCGCCTGGCATTTTACGACTACGACACCTTAGGCCGCCGCATTCGCAAACTCACCCAAGGGGAATTCAGTCAATACGGTTACGACAGCGAACACCGGCTGCTCAGCGAAACCGGTTACTTAAAAGCATTTAACAACCTTGGCCGTCACCACTACGTCTACCTGGACGGTCAACCGCTGGTCCGCATAGACGAAAGCCAAGGCCAGCGCGAAATCCGCTATTACCACGACAACCACCTCGGCGCGCCGCTGAAACTGACGAATCAACAGGGGCAAATAATCTGGGCCGTCGACTACGACCCCTTCGGCAAAGCCACGGTTACCCATGCCGGCACGGTACAAAACCTGCGTCTGCCCGGCCAATACTATGACTGGGAAAGCGGCTGGCATTACAATATGCAGCGGTATTACGATCCGGGGATTGGGCGGTATCTCCAAAGCGACCCGATTGGGTTGAGTGGGGGCGTTAATACTTACACCTATGTTCAGAACAATCCAATAAATAACATTGATCCTTCTGGATTAGATACGGCTGTTATTATTAATGGGCCGACGTCGGGTAATCCATTTGGGCATACAGCGATTGCAACAACAGGGCGTGGTGTATATAGCTTTGGAACTCATGACGAGCTAGGAAGCGATTTAACTGATTATTTGGCTAAAATGGCTCCTGATAGAAATACAAATGTAATAATTATCAACACTACACAAGATCAAGAAGCAGCAATTAATTCCTATTTATCAAGTCAACTAACAAATTTGCCTCCTTGGATATTAGGTGTCGTACCCAATCCGCTTGACACTTGCGCTACTCGAACAAGTAATGCGCTTAGCGCTGGCGGAATGCCTGACCCATACACTGCAGGCCCTTCCTTTCCGACTGATGTAGTTGGACAAGCGGGATTATGGCAACAGATACAAGGAGGAAATACAGTTAATATTCCGAGGAACAGCACTTCAATTCCTAGTCAATTAAATCAATTTAATTCTTCGTCTAGTGCACGCAAATAATGAATAAATTTCTATGATGAATTATTTTTCAATATTTTTTTTATGCATGGCTTTACTAACTACAGTCTCATGTAAATAA
>NZ_JANIBJ010000071.1 GCF_024505185.1 Methylomonas subterranea | reverse complement strand
AAATAATCTCTTGACGATCCCATAAAGGACTGTATAATGGTCGGCTCTTCGGGGTTGATTGTTTTGGTCTCGAAGGGATACGGTGTTGGTTTTAAGTGGTTCGCTGTTGTTGGTTTGTGGTTTTGATTGGGGCTTCGGTTCGAATCTGAAAAAATAAATTTGACAACGATCTGAAATGCTGTAGAATGTGCCGGCTCAACAGGACGGAATGATAACGAAGTCCTGGCTCTTTAACAACCTAAATCGAAATAATTTGTGTGGGTATGTAATTCGAGCTGTTTCTGTTGGAAATAGATCGATACAGAATCCACGTCAATTCGCAAGAAAAGATGTTCTGTAATCGAGCCGAGATTGGATACTGATCTTATTTAGTATCAAACATTATTAAACTGAAGAGTTTGATCATGGCTCAGATTGAACGCTGGCGGTATGCTTAACACATGCAAGTCGAACGGTAGCAGGCCTTCGGGCGCTGACGAGTGGCGGACGGGTGCGTAATGCATAGGAATCTGCCTATTAGTGGGGGATAACGTGGGGAAACTCACGCTAATACCGCATACGATCTACGGATGAAAGCTGGGGACCTTCGGGCCTGGCGCTAATAGATGAGCCTATGTTGGATTAGCTAGTTGGTAGGGTAAAGGCCTACCAAGGCGACGATCCATAGCTGGTCTGAGAGGATGATCAGCCACACTGGGACTGAGACACGGCCCAGACTCCTACGGGAGGCAGCAGTGGGGAATATTGGACAATGGGCGAAAGCCTGATCCAGCAATACCGCGTGTGTGAAGAAGGCCTGAGGGTTGTAAAGCACTTTCAATGGGAAGGAATACCTGCCGGTTAATACCCGGTAGACTGACATTACCCATACAAGAAGCACCGGCTAACTCCGTGCCAGCAGCCGCGGTAATACGGAGGGTGCAAGCGTTAATCGGAATTACTGGGCGTAAAGCGTGCGTAGGCGGTTATTTAAGTCAGATGTGAAAGCCCTGGGCTTAACCTGGGAACTGCATTTGATACTGGATGACTAGAGTTGAGTAGAGGAGAGTGGAATTTCAGGTGTAGCGGTGAAATGCGTAGAGATCTGAAGGAACACCAGTGGCGAAGGCGGCTCTCTGGACTCAAACTGACGCTGAGGTACGAAAGCGTGGGTAGCAAACAGGATTAGATACCCTGGTAGTCCACGCCGTAAACGATGTCAACTAACCGTTGGGTTCTTAAAGAACTTAGTGGTGGAGCTAACGTATTAAGTTGACCGCCTGGGGAGTACGGCCGCAAGGCTAAAACTCAAATGAATTGACGGGGGCCCGCACAAGCGGTGGAGCATGTGGTTTAATTCGATGCAACGCGAAGAACCTTACCTACCCTTGACATCCAGAGAATCTGTGAGAGATCGTAGAGTGCCTTCGGGAACTCTGAGACAGGTGCTGCATGGCTGTCGTCAGCTCGTGTCGTGAGATGTTGGGTTAAGTCCCGTAACGAGCGCAACCCTTATCCTTAGTTGCCAGCGGGTCATGCCGGGAACTCTAGGGAGACTGCCGGTGATAAACCGGAGGAAGGTGGGGACGACGTCAAGTCATCATGGCCCTTATGGGTAGGGCTACACACGTGCTACAATGGTCGGTACAGAGGGTTGCGAGCTCGCGAGAGTCAGCCAATCCCAAAAAGCCGATCCTAGTCCGGATTGCAGTCTGCAACTCGACTGCATGAAGTCGGAATCGCTAGTAATCGCGGATCAGAATGCCGCGGTGAATACGTTCCCGGGCCTTGTACACACCGCCCGTCACACCATGGGAGTGGGTTGCAAAAGAAGTAGGTAGTTTAACCTTCGGGAGGGCGCTTACCACTTTGTGATTCATGACTGGGGTGAAGTCGTAACAAGGTAGCCCTAGGGGAACCTGGGGCTGGATCACCTCCTTACAAAGACAGAACACCGAATTACGTACTCACAACAAATTATTTCGATTGAAAGACGCACCTGGGTCTGTAGCTCAGTTGGTTAGAGCGCACCCCTGATAAGGGTGAGGTCGGAGGTTCAACTCCTCCCAGACCCACCAACGCATAAAAGGTACAAGAGGCAAGGTACAAGGAGCAAGGTTCAAAACAACATGAGCCCGGCGCATAATCCTTGGGACCTGAAGCTTGAGCCTTGAATCTCGTATATTGGGGCCATAGCTCAGCTGGGAGAGCGCCTGCCTTGCACGCAGGAGGTCGGGAGTTCGATCCTCCCTGGCTCCACCATGATACACAAGCGGTATTAACAGTCCGTGTATAAAGGTGAGAGCACAGGTAGTGTCTGGTTTGATATTCGTCAGAAGATCAACGCTATAAAGTTTTATCGTTATAGATAAAGATAAAGACTTTATAGCATTGGTATTCGTACCGATAGCTCTTTAACAATATGGAAATCTGTAACAAACATCCGATCTGCCAAGATCGAGATGTCAACGAGTTGCAGTTTGTCATCGGCAATTGTTGCAAAACAAGCGCTGAAATACAAACAGCAAAATCGTTCTCAAGCAAAAATCAGCGAACATGTCAGCTGACAAATAACTTGAAACAGACCGTGCCAGCATCCAAGGCCCGCGCAAGCGAAGACTAGGATGACGGTACCAGACGTATTCGGGTTATATGGTCAAGTGAATAAGCGCATACGGTGGATGCCTAGGCAGTAAGAGGCGATGAAAGACGTGGTAGCCTGCGATAAGCTTCGGGGAGGTGGCAAACAACCTTTGATCCGGAGATGTCTGAATGGGGAAACCCGGCGCGCATAAGCGCGTCATCTTTGAGTGAATACATAGCTCACTGAAGCGAACCCGGAGAACTGAAACATCTAAGTACCCGGAGGAAAAGAAATCAACCGAGATTCCCTAAGTAGTGGCGAGCGAACGGGGACTAGCCCTTAAGCTAGTAAGATGTTAGTGGAACGGTCTGGAAAGTCCGGCGATACAGGGTGATAGCCCCGTACACGAAAATGTCTTATTAGTGAAATCGAGTAGGTCGGCGCACGTGAAACGTTGACTGAATATGGGGGGACCATCCTCCAAGGCTAAATACTCCTTACTGACCGATAGTGAACCAGTACCGTGAGGGAAAGGCGAAAAGAACCGCGGAGAGCGGAGTGAAATAGAACCTGAAACCGTATGCGTACAAGCAGTGGGAGCCCCTTCGTGGGGTGACTGCGTACCTTTTGTATAATGGGTCAGCGACTTACATTTTGTGGCAAGCTTAACCGAATAGGGGAGGCGTAGGGAAACCGAGTCTTAATAGGGCGTTTAGTCGCAAGGTGTAGACCCGAAACCGGGCGATCTATCCATGACCAGGTTGAAGGTGTGGTAACACACACTGGAGGACCGAACCCACGTCTGTTGAAAAATACGGGGATGAGTTGTGGATCGGAGTGAAAGGCTAATCAAGCTCGGAGATAGCTGGTTCTCCTCGAAAGCTATTTAGGTAGCGCCTCGTGTATCACTCTCGGGGGTAGAGCACTGTTTCGGCTAGGGGGTCATCCCGACTTACCAAACCGATGCAAACTCCGAATACCGAGAAGTGCGAGCACGGGAGACACACGGCGGGTGATAAGGTCCGTCGTGAAAAGGGAAACAGCCCAGACCGTCAGCTAAGGTCCCCAAATCTATGCTCAGTGGGAAACGATGTGGAAAGGCACAGACAGCCAGGAGGTTGGCTTAGAAGCAGCCATCCTTTAAAGAAAGCGTAATAGCTCACTGGTCGAGTCGGTCTGCGCGGAAGATTTACCGGGGCTAAGCATAGTACCGAAGCTACGGATTTACGCGTAAGCGTGAGTGGTAGAGGAGCGTTCTGTACGCCTGCGAAGGTCGATTGAGAAGTCGGCTGGAGGTATCAGAAGTGCGAATGCTGACATAAGTAACGATAAAGAGGGTGAAAAACCCTCTCGCCGTAAACCCAAGGTTTCCTGCGCAACGTTAATCGACGCAGGGTTAGTCGGCACCTAAGGCGAGGCCGAAAGGCGTAGTCGATGGAAAACAGGTTAATATTCCTGTACCAGTAGTAACTGCGATGGGGTGACGGAGAAGGCTACATCAGCTGTCGGTTGGAAGTGGCAGTTTAAGCAAGTAGGCATGACTCTTAGGCAAATCCGGGAGTCTCTATGCTGAGATGTGATGACGAGCGGTTCCTCGGAACTGCGAAGTGATGGATGCCATGCTTCCAAGAAAAACCTCTAAGCTTCAGGTTACTAGTGGCCGTACCCTAAACCGACACAGGTGGGTGGGATGAAAATTCTAAGGCGCTTGAGAGAACCCAGGTGAAGGAACTAGGCAAAATGATACCGTAACTTCGGGAGAAGGTATGCCTTTAGTAAGTGAAGTCCCTTGCGGATGGAGCTGAGGGAGGTTGCAAAAAATCGGTGGCTGCGACTGTTTAGCAAAAACATAGCACTCTGCAAACACGAAAGTGGACGTATAGGGTGTGACGCCTGCCCGGTGCTGGAAGGTTAATTGATGGGGTTATCTTCGGAGAAGCTCTTGATCGAAGCCCCAGTAAACGGCGGCCGTAACTATAACGGTCCTAAGGTAGCGAAATTCCTTGTCGGGTAAGTTCCGACCTGCACGAATGGCGTAACGATGGCCACACTGTCTCCACCTGGGACTCAGTGAAATTGAAATCGCTGTGAAGATGCAGTGTACCCGCGGCTAGACGGAAAGACCCCGTGCACCTTTACTATAGCTTGATACTGGACTTTGAACCTACTTGTGTAGGATAGGTGGGAGGCTGTGAAGCAGGAACGCCAGTTCTTGTGGAGCCAACCTTGAAATACCACCCTGGTATGTTTGGAGTTCTAACCTCGACCCGTGATCCGGGTTAGGGACAGTGTCTGGTGGGTAGTTTGACTGGGGCGGTCTCCTCCCAAAGAGTAACGGAGGAGCACGAAGGTACCCTCAGCCTGGTCGGAAATCAGGCAATGAGTGCAAAGGCATAAGGGTGCTTGACTGCGAGACGGACAAGTCGAGCAGGTACGAAAGTAGGTCTTAGTGATCCGGTGGTTCTGTATGGAAGGGCCATCGCTCAACGGATAAAAGGTACGCCGGGGATAACAGGCTGATACCGCCCAAGAGTTCATATCGACGGCGGTGTTTGGCACCTCGATGTCGGCTCATCACATCCTGGGGCTGAAGCAGGTCCCAAGGGTATGGCTGTTCGCCATTTAAAGTGGTACGCGAGCTGGGTTCAGAACGTCGTGAGACAGTTCGGTCCCTATCTGCCGTGGGCGTTTGAGATTTGAGGGAAGCTGCTTCTAGTACGAGAGGACCGAAGTGGACGAACCTCTGGTGTTCCGGTTGTCATGCCAATGGCATTGCCGGGTAGCCACGTTCGGACAGGATAACCGCTGAAAGCATCTAAGCGGGAAGCCCCTCCCAAGATGAGATCTCACTGGGACTATAAGTCCCCTGAAGGGCCGTTGGAGACGACGACGTTGATAGGCACGGTGTGGAAGTCCAGTAATGGGCGTAGCTAACGTGTACTAATTGCCCGTGAGGCTTGACCATATAACACCCAATGCGTTTGGGTAATGACAGGCACAAGGTTCAAGGTAAGGGGTTCAAGACCCGACCTAGACCGAAACCTAAAGCAGTTGACATGCTGATAAGACGCGAGAACGAACGTAATACAGATTTCCATGGGGCAGGTACAAGAAGCAAGGTCCAAGGTTCAAAACCCTAGCCTGAATTTGAAGCCTGCTCATGACGAAGGGAAACCAAAGGTAAAGTAGGATAGACACTACACGGCCACGCGCCGCTGTTTTGAATCCCGAACCTTTTACCTTAAATCCAAGCCCTTCACACCAGTTTGCTTGGTGAACATAGCAAGCGTGAACCACCCGATCCCATCCCGAACTCGGAAGTGAAACCGCTTAGCGCCGATGATAGTGTGGCAGGTTGCCATGTGAAAGTAGGTCATCGCCAAGCTCTTATTCCAAAAGCCCATCTC
>NZ_JANIBJ010000070.1 GCF_024505185.1 Methylomonas subterranea | reverse complement strand
CAATTAAACCAATGCGCATGCTTGAAGCGCAGTGCCACGCGGTCGCCCTTGTTTAAGGCCAGGGCCTTGAACTGCTCGTTGGGCATTTCGGCGTAGATGGTGCCGCCGGCACCGTGGTGGCCGTCGCGGTTCAGTTCCAGGCGGATGGTGCCGCCCAGGTGTTGCCAGTCTTTCAGGTACACCGGCGCATGGGCCGGGTCGGCGGGTTTTTCCACGCTGATGTTGTGCGGCCGCACGTGGGCGACGATGCCTTGCGGTTCATCGATGATGATGCCGGTGCTTTTCAACCAGTCGTGGCCGTGTTCTTCTATCCTGAACACATTGGTCTGGCCGATGAAGCGGGAGACGAAGTCGCTTTGCGGCTGATCGTAGATCTCGCTGGGACTGCCCTTTTGTTCGATTTTGCCGTGATTGAGCACCACGATCTGGCTGGCCACTTCCATGGCTTCTTCCTGATCGTGGGTGACGAAGATGCTGGTGACATTCAGTTCATGATGCAGATGCCGCAACCACAATCTCAGGTCTTTACGCACGCTGGCATCCAGGGCGCCGAAGGGTTCGTCCAGCAGCAGCACGGAGGGCTCCACCGCCAAGGCGCGGGCCAGGGCGATACGCTGGCGCTGGCCGCCGGACAATTGATCCGGAAAGCGGTCGTGCAGCCAATCCAGTTGTACCAGTTGCAATAGCGAATGCACTTTTTCTCGTATCCGAGTTTCGCTGGGACGCTGCTTACGCGGCTTGACCCTGAGGCCGAAGGCGATGTTGTCGAACACGGTCATGTGCCGAAACAGCGCATAGTGTTGAAACACGAAGCCGATCTGGCGATTTTTCACCGGTTGATCGGTGACGTTGTCGCCCTTTAAATACACCTCGCCCCGGTCGGCCTGCTCCAGGCCGGCGATGATGCGCAGCAAGGTGGTCTTGCCGCAGCCGGACGGCCCCAGCAGCGCCACCAGTTCGCCTTCCGGAATATCCAGGTTGATGTTGTCCAGCGCGTTGAAGGCACCGAATTTTTTGCTGATGTTGTGTAAGTTAATGCCCATGTTCTGTCTCGCTAAAGTCGTTGTCCGGGTTAGGCGGCGGCCGCTCGCCGGGACGCCTTGATATCTTGCTTTTGCTTCCACTCCAGGAAGGCTTTCACCACCAGTGTCACCAGCGCCAGCCCGGCCAGCAGCGAGGCGCTGGCGAAGGCGCCGACGAAGTCGTATTCGTTGTAGCTGACTTCCACATGCAGCGGCAGGGTATTGGTCAGGCCGCGAATATGGCCGGACACTACCGATACCGCGCCGAATTCGCCCATGGCGCGGGCATTGCACAGCAACACGCCGTACAACAAGCCCCATTTGATGTTGGGCAGGGTGATCTTGAAAAAGGTCTGCCAGCCGCTGGCGCCCAGCGACAAGGCGGCCTCTTCCTCTTCGTGGCCGATTTCCTGCATCAGGGGAATCAGCTCCCGGGCCACGAAGGGAAAGGTGACGAACAAGGTGGCCAGCACGATGCCGGGGACGGCGAAAATGATCTTGATGCCGTGCTCGGACAACCAGGGCCCCAGCCAGCCCTGGGCGCCGAAGATCAGCACGTAAATCAGGCCGGCGATGACCGGCGAGACCGAAAACGGCAGGTCTATCAAGGTGGTCAGCAGGCTTTTGCCGTGAAATTCGAAGCGGGCAATGGCCCAGGCCGCCGATACGCCGAATACGGTGGTCAGCGGCACGGTGATGGCCGCCACCAGCAGGGTCAGGCGCATGGCCGCCAGGGCGTCGGGCTGCGCCAGGCTGTCGGCGTAGGTGGCCCAGCCCTTGGCGAAGGCTGCCAGCAATACCGTGGCCAAGGGCAACAACAAAAATAAGGCCATGCTGGCCAGACTGATGCCGACCAGGGTATGGCGCAGCCAGGCGGCGTCGCGCAGTGACAGCGACTGGGCGCTGGGGTGTAGAACGGGACTTGCGGCACTCATATGGCTGATCTCCTATAGTTGACCATTACGGCGGCGTATCCACCACTGCAGGCCGTTAATCACCAGCAGCAGGATAAAGGACAGGATCAACATGATCAGGCCGATGGCGGTGGCGCCGGCGTAGTCGTATTGTTCCAGTTTGGTGATGATCAACAGCGGCACGATTTCCGAGACATAGGGCATGTTGCCGGCAATGAAGATGACCGAGCCGTATTCGCCGATGCCGCGGGCAAAGGCCAACGCAAAGCCGGTGATGGCGGCCGGCAGGAGGTTGGGCAGTATCACCTTGACGAAGGCTTGCCAGCGGTTGGCGCCCAGACTGGCGGCGGCTTCTTCCATGGCGCTGTCGAATTCCTGCAGTACCGGCTCTATGGTGCGCACCACGAAGGGCAAGCCGATGAAAATCAAGGCCACCACGATGCCCAGCGGTTTGTAGGCGATCTGCACGCCGATGGCGTCCATGACGATTTTGCCTATCCAGCCCTTGGGTTCGTATAGCGTGGCCAGCACGATGCCGGCCACGGCGGTCGGCAGGGCGAACGGCAGGTCGATCAGGGCGTCGAACAGCTTTTTGCCGGGAAAGGGATAGCGCACCAGACACCAGGCGATGATGGAGCCCAACACGGCGGCTATGCCGGCCGCCATCAAGGTGGCGCCGAAGCTGACGCTGAACGAGGCGATGACCCGTTTATGGGTCAGAATGGCCCAGAACTGCTCCAGGCTGAGCTGCAGGGTTTTCAGCAGCATGGCGCTGAGCGGGATCAGGACGATCAGCGCCAGATAAAACAGGGTGAAACCGAGTGCCGGGCGAAATCCCGGCATGATGTGGCTTTGCGGCATGGCTATGATGTTGGCTTGGTTTAAAAAAACAGCGGTGTGATATCTCTCGTCCGTTTTTTGCTCGTCCTTTTGCTGGCTTGCACGCGCGGGATGGCGGCGGCCATC
The DNA here is from genome assembly GCF_024505185.1 of Methylomonas subterranea. Taxonomy (GTDB): domain Bacteria; phylum Pseudomonadota; class Gammaproteobacteria; order Methylococcales; family Methylomonadaceae; genus Methylomonas; species Methylomonas subterranea. Next base: position 3,253 of record NZ_JANIBJ010000070.1, on the reverse strand, counting down.
CCGCGCCGACAGCGGATTACGGCGCGTAGATTTGATCGAAGTTGCCGCCATCGTCGAAATGCACTTTTTGCACGTTGGCCCAGCCGCCGAATTGTTGGTCGACCGTGAACAGTTCCAGACTGGGGAAGCGTTTCAGGTCTTCGGCATCGGCCAATTCAGGATGCGTTGGCCGGTAAAAGTGCTTGGCCGCCAGTGTTTGTCCGGCCGGGCTGTACAGGTATTGCAAATAGGCTGTCGCCAAGTCCAGATTGCCGTTTTTCTTGGCGACTTTTTCCACCACGGCCACCGGGGTTTCGGCCTTGATGCTGACCGGCGGCACCACGATCTCGAACTCGCCGGCGCCGTATTCTTTTAAGGCCAGAAAGGCTTCGTTTTCCCAGGTGATCAACACATCGCCGATACCGCGCTGGATGAAGGTGGTGGTGGAGCCGCGGGCGCCGGAATCCAGCACCGGGACGTTTTTGAACAGTTTTTTGACGAATTCCTTGGCGGCGTCCGTGCTGCCGTAAGCTTTTTCGGCGAAGGCCCAGGCCGCCAGATAGTTGTAGCGGGCGCCGCCGGAGGTTTTGGGATTGGGCGTGATCACCGAGACGCCGTCCTTGGCCAGATCGTCCCAGTTTTTGATGGCTTTGGGGTTGCCCTTGCGCACCAGAAAGACGATGGTGGAGGTATAGGGCAGACTGTGGTCGGGCAGACGGCTTTGCCAGTCCTTGGGCAGCAAGCCGGCCCGTTCGGCGATTTGGTCGATGTCGCCGGACAGGGCCAGGGTGACGACGTCGGCTTCCAGGCCGTCGATGACCGCGCGGGTTTGCTTGCCGCCACCGCCGTGCGATTGCTGGACGTTGATCTCTTCGGCGGTTTTGTCTTTCCAGTATTGGATGAAGGCTTTATTGAAGTCTTGGTAAAACTCGCGGGTCGGATCGTAGGATACGTTCAGCAGGGTTCTGTCCGCCATGGCGCTGCCGCTCAGCAGCAAAGACAAGCCGACCAGCAGGGGTTTCAGGGTTTTGCTCAATGGCATGGTGTCTCCTTAAATGGGCTAAAAGTGCTTGCGCGGTGCGTTTGAGTGCGCACAGCTTAGGTCATCTCAAATTGCAATTAAAACGATAGTTTTAGAATTAGATATCTGTTATCGGAATATATAAAGGCGTGGCTTTCCCGTCGCCGCCAGCCGTTTTCAGCCGCTAAGCCGGCCGGGCTTAGTGGTATTTGGGTTTGCCGTCGCCAAAGGCATTCAAGGACACCTCGAAGTAGAAAAAATTGCCGGGCTCATTGGTAAACGGCCCCGCCGTGGCACTGACGGTTTGATTGAACGATTTTGTAAAATCGCCGGGGGTAAAACGGGCGTAACTCAGGCTCCAGTCCACATAGGCGTTGAGTTGGTGGCGCAGGCGGATGTCGAATTCGTGGCCGAGGAAGTTGCCGCTTTGCCCGCTGCGGTCGCGCAGGTTGGCGCGGTTCCAGGCATCCGTTTCGCTTTGCAGCCAGTAGGCGTTGTAGCCCATGTCGATGCGCACATCCTTGTACGGGGTGAACTCCAGGCGGGTTTTGGGGGCATGGATGTTGTCCCAGGAGAAGTAGTCGTTGCGCGACCAGGGCTGGTTGAAGCCGTAAAAGGCGTCGAAGCGATTATTGACGTTGTCGTTGGGATTTTTGTCGCCCGTGCCGTAGCCGTAATACAAACTGGCCCTGGGCTTCCAGTCGTGCTCGAAGCTGTAGCCCAGTTCCAGCGAGTAAGCCAATGCGTCGTGCTGGCGCAGCACCTGACCACCCGGCGCGTTGCCGTTCAAAGTGCCGGAACGGCCGAATTGTTTGTTGAGGTCGGCGTCGAAATCGAAACCGCTGTCCCATAGCAAGCCGTACACCCGCAAGCCGGGGGCGTAGATATCCATGTCGGCCTTGCGGCTGGCGGCCACCCGGTTCAGCGGGTCGCCGTTGACTTTGCGCCCCAACACGTAGGGCTGCAGGGTGACATGGTCGGACCATTGCTTCAAACTGAGCACGGCGCCGTAAATCCAGGTGTCTTCATCCGGCTGGTCGAATTTGTTCATGCTCCGTTCCACCGGCTGAAAGGCGAAGGTATCCAGATCCCAGTTGTTCTGTTTCTTGCCGAAGCGCAGCCGCACCCCTTCGAAGTTGTTGGTGGTGTTGCGGAACTGGTTGTTGCCGATCAGGCGCCGATCCAGCAATTCCAGGGACTGGCGGCCGGCGCGGATGCTGATGGGGCGGTTATGGCCCAGGGCGTTGGCGAAATACAGTTCGCCGTAGCCTTGAATCAATTCGAATTCGTTGACGTCGGCGTCGGTTTTTGGGTAGATGCCGTTATAGCTGCGGGCATCCTCGAATTCCACCGCGAAACGCAAGGGGTCCAGGATATCCTTGACGCCGACGTAGGCGCGGGTACGCAGCAACCACAAATTGTCCGGGTCGTTGCGGTAGGTGTTCAGGGCCGCGCCGGTGGTGGGGTTGGTCAGACGGCGCAAGTCGTTCTCCCGATATTCGTAGCGGGTGCGAAAGTCCAAACCCACGTCCAGCCATTCCACGTCGCGGAATTGTTCGAACTGGGTTTTGCTTAAGTTGCGCACATAGGCGGGCGGATCGGTTTCGGGTTCAACCCGGTAGCCCTTGGTTTTTTGGTAGTAGTCTTCGGCGCCGGCCAGTCCTGGCGCCAACAGCAAGGCGACCGCCAGTCGCCTGCCGGCTTGAGCTTTCAGATAGTGCGGTTTCATCGTTTGACCTTCCGAGTGGAGTAAGGTAATCAATTGGGAAATTACGCTAACTTCCGGCGGTCCGGTCAGTTCGCTGTGCTTGTTAGCGCCGAGGGTTTCGGCGGCTGGTTTAATGGGTGGCCGAGTCGGTTTTGATTCTGAACTTCTCGTGCTTATCGATTTGCACGATACGCCCGTCGTGCACCACGATTTCCAGAGAACCAAAGCGTATGCCTTGCAGGATGGACATAATGTGCTGAGCCACGTCTTGACCCAGGCTTGATTTAGAATAATCGGTTTCAATTGGCCTGCTCATCCGCATCTCCTTGAAGTGTGGCAATCGTTGGTTTAACTCGACGGATAGATGGTAGCGAAATTGAATCCGGCAATAAAACGGTAAATATCGATAATTCAATCGAAATTGGCTATATGCCCATGCGCGATAACGTTATCGAGATTAGTGACGGGCTTTTGCCTTATCCCCCGCATCATCAGGCAAATAACCGGGAACTCAAATAGCGCTCCCCGGAGTCCGGTAGTATCAA
>NZ_JANIBJ010000069.1 GCF_024505185.1 Methylomonas subterranea | reverse complement strand
CCGGCCGGAGCGCGCTTTTTTTTTGCGACAAATTTACCGATTTGCCGCCGGTTGGGCGCCGATTTCCTGGGTTTGTTGAATTCTGGCGCCAATGCCGCTGGGTTGAAACAAGCCGGTCGCGTAAGCCACGAATAGTAAAATAAACAGCACCAGGGACAGGCCGATGCGCACAGTCAAGGCTTGGGCGGTTTTGCGGGAATGCTCCTCGTCACCGGGCTTGACCAAGTGATACAAGGCGGATCCCAGGCTTGCCACAATGGCGAGAAATATAACTATGGCGACGGTTTTTAGGCTCATGGCGAACACGTAAAATAAACGGAAGCCGGCATTCTGTATGAATAACTTCATCTTGCCAATCATTTTGAGACCATTGCAAGGGACATCATGAAATTTAACTTGGTAAACCGCACTTTTCACCTGTCCTGGATGGGATTGAGCGCTTACGCGCTGGCGATGCTGTTGCTGTGTAGTCTGGGGATTTGGCAGTTGGGACGGGCGGAGCAAAAAAAACAGCTGTTGACGGAGCAACAAGCCGCCCTCGATTCGGCTGAGATAAATTTGAATCAACTGCCCATAAACGATCCGGCGGCCGTGCGCTACCGAAAGATCAGACTGGTCGGCCACTATGACGAGGCACGGCAGTTCCTGCTGGACAATCATGTTATGGACGGTAAGGCCGGTTATTTTGTATTGACGCCGTTTTTGCCGGAAGGGCAGCGAACGGCCATTTTAATCAATCGGGGCTGGCTGCCGCTGGGCACCGATAGAAACCGCTTGCCCGATTTGAGCATGCGGGCGGCGCCCGCCGAAGTGGCGGGCCGCATCAATCAATTTCCATCGCTGGGCATAGTGTTAAAAGGCGCGGAAATACCGACCGAAAGCTGGCCGTCCGTCGTGCAGGTGGTGGACAGCAAGGTGCTGTCTCGGAAGTTGGGCTACGACGTCGCCGCTTTTCAAATCGAACTGGAGCCGGCGGCGGCCGAGGGATATAAACGGGAATGGAAGATAGACGTACCAATCCCGCCTGAAAAGCATCTGGCCTATGCAGTACAATGGTTCGGTTTGGCGCTGACGTTGACTGCGCTATTTATTTGGATAAGCGTTAAAAGAACTAGTGAACACACAGCTTAAAAAAAATCGCATCACCATTTTGGTGATTTTTGCGATGTCCGTCGTCCCCTTCGCCATTGCATGGTTTTTGGCGGATAACCCAGGCAAAGTCAGGCTGGGCACCAACAACGGCGAATTGATCGCCCCGCCGTTCACCACGGAGCCAAGCGACTTCAGCGGGTACGATAGTTTTTCGGCCGAGAATATCAAGGAATTGCAAGGTCATTGGATTCTGGTCAACGTGCTGCATGGCGACGAGTGCCCGGATGCCTGTCGCGATGGCCTGTATAAAACTCAACAGATCGCCTTGATGATGGGCAAGGACATAGCCCGCATCCGCAGATTGGCGCTGATTTTTTCAGGGGCCGCTCAGCCGTTGCCGGATGAATGGCGGCGCGACGCCCGTTTGTTGAAAGCGTGGCCGTCCGCGAACTTAAAAGCCACGCTCGACAAAATAATCGCCGGCCAGCAGTCCGGGGCTTTGTTGATCATGGATCCCCTGGGTAACCTGATGATGAAATACCAGCCAGGTTACGACCCCTATAAAGTCAGAAACGACTTGAGCAAGTTATTACGCATTTCACAAATCGGTTGACAGCATGTTTAAAAAATTGAGTTTGTTTTGCGCCGTGTTGGCGTTGATAGTCATTGTAATGGGCGCTTACGTCCGCTTGTCCGATGCCGGCCTGGGTTGCCCGGATTGGCCGGGTTGTTACGGACGCGCCATGGTCGACGATAGCGCTCAATTTCAAGCCGAAGCGGCGGCCACCTTTCCCGATAATCCCCTGGATACCGCCAAGGCCTGGAAGGAAATGAGCCACCGTTATCTGGCCGGCGGCTTGGGACTTGCCGTGTTGATTCTATTTGCCATGGCTTGGCGGCAAAAACAACAGCGTGGCGCGGCCATTGGCTGGACAAGCGTGCTGCTGGCGTTGGTGGGATTACAAGCGGCACTCGGCATGTGGACCGTGCATTTAAAGGTCATGCCTATCGTGGTGACGCTGCATTTGCTGATGGGTTTTATTACCTTTTGGGCCTTAAGCTGGACCTGTTTGCGCGGCAATCCCGCCATGCAACGCCGCGCCACCGTATCGGGGCCGACATGGTTTGCGCTGCTGGGCATGTTGGCGCTATTTCTGCAAATCGCCTTGGGTGCCTGGGTCAGCAGTAATTACGCGGCCTTGGCCTGCACCGATTTTCCGCGTTGCCAGGGACAATGGCTGCCGGAGAATGGCTTTGCCGATGCCTTCGATTTTATGGCCCGCGATGCCACGTCCATGTCCGCCGCGGGCAAGGTGGCTATCCATGCCTTGCATCGAATAGGCGCATTAATCACCTTTTTGCTGCTGTCGGGCTTGATGCTGTCGGCTACCTCTGAACAATACCCCAAACCGGTTCGCCGTTCCGGCGTGTTGTTGAGCGTTTTGCTGTTGGTGCAGATAGTCATCGGCATATTCGCGGTCAAGCACGGCGTGCCCTTGGTCTTGGCCGTGGCGCACAATGCCTTTGCCGCTTTGCTGATGCTGCCGTTGTTGGGCATAGTTTTCTACAGCCGTTACGCATTGCCGGGCGAAGAACCGGCCGCGCGCGAGGCATTGGTCGAAATACCGGCGCGGACGCTGGACAAGGTCTTGCCCGCGGAGCCGCCATCGCTTTACGCGCGCTTGCAAACCCAATTGAAGAAAACCCGCGGCAGCATAGGCGGCGTATTTAGCATCTTGAGCGGGCAGGACGCGGTTACCCGCGAACTGCTGGATGACGTGGAAGCCAATTTGTTGATGGCTGACATCGGTATAGACACGACCAACAATATCATTCGGCATTTAAAGGACAATCTGGAAAAAGACCAGCTAACAGACGGCGCAATGCTCACCCAGGCTTTGAAGCAAAACCTGTTCGAGATGCTGCAGCCTTGCAGCCAGCCGTTACAGATACCCCGGCAAGACGGGCCGTTCGTCATTCTGGTGGTGGGCGTCAACGGCGCCGGCAAGACCACGTCGATAGGCAAATTGGCGCACCGGCTGCGGGAGCAAGGCCATAGCGTGATGCTGGCGGCTGGCGACACCTTCCGCGCGGCGGCGGTGGAACAATTGCAGACCTGGGGCGAGCGCAACAATGTGCCGGTGGTGGCGCAGCATACCGGTGCCGATTCGGCCTCGGTGATATTCGATGCGCTGCAATCGGCCAAGGCCAAGGGTGTCGACGTGTTGATAGCCGATACAGCCGGCCGCCTGCATACCAAATCCAATTTGATGGAAGAATTGTCTAAAATCAAGCGTATCATGGCCAAGCTGGATGCCAGCGCGCCGCACGAGATATTGTTGGTGCTGGATGCCGGCACCGGCCAGAATGCTCTGTCGCAGGCCCGCCAGTTCAATGAAGCCGTTGGGCTGACCGGTTTGGCCCTGACCAAGCTGGACGGCACCGCCAAGGGCGGAGTAATCTTTGCCTTGGCCAATCAACTGCGGATTCCGATCCGCTTTATCGGCGTGGGCGAGGCCAAGGAAGATTTACAGGATTTCGACGCCAAAACTTTCGTGGATGCATTGTTTGTGACAGACTAAAGCCATGTTGAGATTCGAACACGTATGCAAACGCTACCCCGATGCCGGCGACGCCCTCATCGATGTCAGCTTTCGTTTGGCGCGTGGCGAAATGGCATTTCTGACCGGCCGTTCCGGCGCCGGCAAAAGCACCTTGCTGAAGTTGATCGCCATGATGGAACAATGTACCCGCGGCAACGTAATGCTGGACGGCAAGGATATCACTCGTATCGGTGAAGGTAGAATTCCCTATCTGCGGCGTAACCTGGGCTTGATTTTTCAGGATTACAAACTGCTCAACGACCGGACCGTATTCGATAACGTGGCCTTGCCGCTGATCGTGTCCGGCTATTCTCACCAGGATATCGCCCGGCGGGTGCGGGCTGCCTTGGACAAGGTCAGTTTGCTCGGCAAGGAAAAAAAGCATCCGCTGTCCTTGTCCGGCGGGGAACAGCAGCGGGTCGGCATAGCTCGCGCCATCGTCAATAAACCGAAGATGATTCTGGCCGACGAACCCACCGGTAACCTTGACCCGGACCTGTCCGCCGAAGTCATGCATATGTTCGAGCAATTCATGCAGGTGGGGGTGACGGTGCTGATTGCCACTCACGATATCGAACTGATCAACCGGTTGGGCCATCGGGTGTTGACGCTCGAACACGGCCGCTTGCTGGCGGGATGACTATGAAACGGCAAACGCACAGTAAACATGTCGGTCAACGCTTGCTGGAAAAATTTCAGGCCTATCTGCTGAATCACGCCCATGGCTTGTTTTCCAGTCTGGGTCGGCTGAGCAGGGCACCGGTGACCTCCAGCATGACGATATTGGTGCTTGCCGTGGCTATCGCCTTGGCGGGTTGTTTTTATATCGTGGTGGTCAATATTCAGCAATTGACCGGCAATCTGCAGGCCAGCAATCAAATGTCGCTGTTTTTGATAGACTCCGTCAACGAAGCGGCCGGTCAAAAGTTGGCCGAGCAATTGGCGCGGCACGACCATGTCGAAAATATCAAATTTATCGGCAAAACGCAGGCGATGGATGAATTCAAGGCCAACAGCGGTTTCGGCGAAGCCTTGAATGCGCTGGAAAGCAACCCCCTGCCCAACGTGATACAGGTACTGCCGAAAAATGTACTGGATGACAGGGTAGCGCTGGACGCCCTGATGGCGGAATTCAGGCAGATGCCGCAAGTGGAATTTGTGCAGGTCGATATGCAATGGGTGGAACGCCTGCAAGCCATCATGCGCATCGCCAACCGGGGTGTTACCTTGGTCGGCGTATTGCTGGGTTTTGCCGTTACTTTCATAACCGGCAACACCATCCGGCTGGAATTGCACAATCGGCAGGATGAAGTGTTTATCTCCAAACTGGTCGGCGCCACTCACGCGTTCATACAACGACCGTTCCTGTACACCGGCTTTTGGCTGGGATTTATCGCCGGTTTTTCGGCCTGGTTGATTATCACCATCATGCTGTTGATCGTCGAAACGCCGGTGGAGCAACTGTCCGGTTTATATAACAGCTCCTTTCAATTGCTCTACCTGAGTTTTTCCGAATTTGTGTTGTTGCTGATGCTGGCCTCCGGATTGGCTGTCTTGGGCTCCTGGGCGGTGTTGCATTACCAGCTGCGCCAGATCAAACCGCAGTGACATGCGGTTTTGGGAAAGCAAATCCTTGCGGGACATGACCCCGGACGAATGGGAAGCGGTTTGCGACCGCTGTGGAAAATGTTGTCTGGTCAAGCTGGAAGACGAAGACAACGGCGATGTCGCGCTGACGGGTCTGGCCTGTAAACTGATGGATCTGAAAAGCTGTCTGTGCAGCGATTATGCCAATCGTTGCGGCCGGGTACCCGAATGCGTTGATCTGACACAACACGATTTTGCCGAATTTCGCTGGTTGCCTTCCACCTGCGCCTATCGGCTGTTGAGCGACGGCCAGCACTTGCCGGCATGGCATCATTTGATATCGGGTAGCGCGGAATCGGTGCATGAGGCGGGACAGTCCATCCGGGCTTATGCCATTCATGAGTCGCCCGAAATCGATCCGGAAGACCACATCATTGAATGGTTGAGTTAAAAGCCCCCTCAAGCGGTTTCACGATTTTCTAATAGCACTGTACTCGCCGTCGGCGCCAGAAGGAAGCGAGTGTTGTTTCAGCCCCTACGCGGGTGTTGATTAAGGGAAGGAGGTAACCCGTTCGAACCCGCTGAAAGCAGGCGCGGCGTGTGGCGCGTTTACGAACCGCATCACTCGCGAACGATGCGGTGCGGGTTGCTTACGGCGTCTACAATCCCGAAGCCGCGCAACCCATTTTCGAGATGTAGGCCGGAATAAGCGATAGCATTTCCGGGAGAATGCAAAAGCTTTGCCGGAAACGCCTGTAGGCTTATTCCGGCCTACAGGCTGCAATCCTTCGCGGCTGACCCTCTCGGAGGCCGGCCTTGATCGGTTGGGCAATGCCGGCGAAATTTTCCATCCCTAAGCTCCGCGAATGACAGCTTTCCGGCAAGCAACCTTGCGTCCTCTATGGTTCCTACTGGCC
>NZ_JANIBJ010000068.1 GCF_024505185.1 Methylomonas subterranea | reverse complement strand
ATGCCAAACCGCGGAAGGGTTCGGTCGAGGTAAAAAACAGCGCATGATGTAATCCGCTTGCCATTGAGTTTTGCCGTTATTGCGCAAGCCTGAAATAACGGTGAAAATGCGCCCTACGCCATAACAAGAATAACTTCCGGCTATCGGCACGCACTGCGCGGCATCACTGAGGCCCCGGTCCGTAAAGATGGCAACGAGGATAAGCGGCATGCGCATACCAAAACCCTTGCTCGATCACATCGCCAGCCCGGCGTTTTTTCGCCAATCAAACACGCATTACCTAGGCCGAGGTTTATTCGGCGGCAATCCGCGGACGCTGTTCGCCATCCCCTGTTTCGACGCCGAGAGCGAAACCCTGTTCTGGCAAGAGCGCTTTCTGGTCTTGCTGACGCCGTTAAAGTTTGCGCTGGGCTTGGGTGCCAGCGCCTTCACGGCTTATATCCTGCTGGATCTGCATACCGGCAACATCACGCCGGCCGAAGCCTTGCCCAGGCTGCCGATTGTGTTGTTGCTGCTGGCATTGTTGCGATATTTGCATGTCAGCCCGCGGGCCACGGAGCGCATCAATAGCGTGGCCAAACTCAGTGCCGGGCTGTCCGCCGCGTATCTGCTGGCCGTGCTGTTATTTGACGGCGATCCCGGCTATTACGCGGAAACCTGGCCCGGCCTGTTGCCGATGTACTTTTTCAGCTACGGGCAAATGTTCATGTCGTTGCGCGCCACTCTCGCTTTCGGTTGGGGCAGCGCCTTGGCCATGCCGTTAAGCGGCGCATATATCGGCGTGGAAAGCGTGGCATTGATCCCGTCCATATTGAATCTCGCGATCGTGAATATCTTCGGCCTGTGTACCCGTTGCCAACTGGAAGCCTATTCCCGCCGCTCCTTTCGCGAAAAACGCAAGGCGGAAAACAGCGCGGAAGACAAAACCCGCTTTCTGCATCAACTCAGCCACAATTTGCGCCAACCGCTGCAGGCGCTGAGCTGTTATTCGTCGGTGCTGGATACGGCCTGCGCGGAACCGGACAGCCCACACTTGCAACGCATTGCCGGCCGCATGGGTTTGCTGATAGACGAACTCAATGGGGCGGTAAACCACGTGTTGGACATCGCCAACCTGGAATCCGGCAAGCAGATTCCGCTGCTGAGCGCCGTCGATATCAACCCGTTGTTGGCGGGGCTGGAAAATCAATTCTCCGCCCAGGCTGCCCGGCGCGGGCTTAAGCTTATAGTCCGCTTGCGCCGGTCGCCGCCTTACAACGTCTACAGCGACGCCAGCATCCTGAGTCAAATCGTCGGCAACCTGATCGACAACGCGCTTAAATACACCGAGCGCGGCTGGGTGGTGGTAACCGCGGTCAAGGTCGGCCCGCAACGCTTGAAGGTGCATGTTTGCGACAGTGGCGCGGGTATTGAAGATGCCCTGCGCGAGGATATTTTCAAGGAGTTTTTCCGCGGCAACCGCCGTCAGTCGGACGCGCATGCCCAGGGCTTGGGCATAGGATTGGCCTATGTTGCCGCCGCCGCCAAATGCCTGCCGGAGCATGAGTTGCAGTTATATTCCAGGCCGGGGCGCGGCAGCGACTTTCAGCTCTATCTGCCGGTCGCCGCCACTGTTACGCAAACCTCCGCCGTCATGCCGCCGGGATACGGCATTGCCGGCAGTTTCGTATTGGTCGTGGATGACGATGCCGAGGTGCTGAATGCCATGGTCAAGCAATTGACGGCCTGGGGCTGTCTGGTCCAATACGCATCCGGCCTGGCGGAAACCCAGGCGGCCTTGGCGGAAAATATCAGAAATCCGGATTTGTTGATTACCGATTTTTACCTGCAAAACCGGGAAACCGGCCACCACATCATCGCCGCCGTGCAGGCCGATTGCGGCCCACTACCCACCTTGATTCTGTCCGCCCGCGCCATTCCGGATCAGGAAAAAGCCAAGCTGCCGGCCAATACACTGCTATTGCGCAAACCGGCGGGCGCGGCCAAGTTGATGGAGAGCATCGCGCTAGCGATGGCGAAATAAAGCGTCAATTACCTATCCCTGGCCGGCCGAACACGATGCCTTGCTGAAACACCTTGACCAGCAATTCCGCCCGCCGCGCCACGCCGAATTTCTGAAAAATCGGCCGCAAATGGTTGCGCACGGTCTGTTCGCCTATGCCCAGTTGGGTAGCGATCTGTTTGTTGCATTTGCCCTGCACCAGCCAGCTCAACACCTCGAATTCGCGCGGCGTCAAGCCCAAATCGGCCGGGTCGCTGATCGCAAGGATGCCGTTGTCGGCGGCCGGCGGCGCCTGATTCACGGCCCGGGGCCCCACCGCCGACGGCGGCAAATACACCTTACCGGACAACACATCCCGTAAGGCTTCGATAAAGGCCTGCCGAGTTACGGTTTTGACGATAAAGCCCATCGCCCCCAAACGCAACGCCTCGAACACCAATTCCCTGTCGTCCAGCCCGGAAAACATCACCACGCACAAACCCGGAAAAACTGCCTTCAATTCCGTCAAACCCGCCAGCCCATTCTTGTCCGGTAGCTGCACGTCCAGCAACACCAGATTCAACGGCGTTTCGCGGACCACGGCCAAACCGTCCTCGAAGTTATCCGCTTCGAACACCCGCAACAGCGGAAATATCTGCTTCAACAAACACGCCACGCCCTCGCGGGCGCAGAAGTGGTCGTCAATCAACAAAATATTCACAGCCGAAAACCTCCTGGTAAAGGCGATGCGGTCATTGTAGCTGGGGTTGAAATCTATGAAACCAGTACGTTTGTACCGGTACGGAAAACAACTGGCTTGGAAAAGGCGGAATGAAGAGAATACGTAAGAAAATGTTGTTGAATAAAGACGATGTATTCTATATTAATATGGATAAGTCATGAATTTTACGGGCAAATGGCGTTAATTTATTATTGCAGGGTTTTTGTAATATATAAAATAATGAAGTTTATCATGGTATTAATTATTTAGCGGTTGGAATGACATGAGTGAAATATTAAATTCGTCTGATGATGCAAACGTAATCCGTGAAATGATAAAGCACGAAAATCAGCTTGTTGATCAGCGTATTAACTGGATGTCAACTATTCAAGGCCTTCTCTTTGCAGCCCTTGCATTTAGCTGGGACAAGGCAAACTGTTTGATACCGTTACTCTGTGGCTTAGGTGGAGTAATCGCCGTTATAACTATAATCAATCTTGGGCTTGCTACTGCTGCTACTCAGCTTTTATTGAATTGGTATAAAGCAAACCACCCATCATATTCTGGTCCACCAATAATAGGGCTTTATATAAAATCACCGGTAGATTGTAAATATATACCGTACATTACATCGCTCCCTATATGGATGACTTTTGCGTTTTTAATTGCTTGGATTCTTGTTTATCAGATGGCACCATGAGGTTTTTATTAGGGTCGTAGGTTCGATTAGTAAAGCGTAATCGGACGAATGTAATGTAGATTCGTTCCTCCGAATACGCTGCGCTATTCGGAGCTACGTCACTTTTGAGTTACAAGAGAAGTCGCTGGTTTCAACTAGGTTTCTAAAGCCCGATATGGGAAATTAATATGTCAATCTTGGAGAAATTTATAGGCATCATCACCGGCGAACCTGCGTCGAATGAGGTTAATTTCTCCGAACTCGTTATCCTTGCTACGTTAGGAAAAAAACTGGAATCGAATGCCTCGGCAAAAAATAATTTGCCCGCGGTAGCCGATTGCGTGTTCAGAGCGGATACCCCTGAATCCATGGATTTATCCTACGATAAGTTCAAAACCAAACTTAAGGAAGGGGCGGACAACTCAGCTCCCTTGACAGAGGACCAAATAAAGGCGGCTTTCGAACTTTTAAAAAACGGTAGGGCGGAACGCGACGTTAAAGACACCATTATTGACTTATTAAAGTCGATACCAAGCTTTCCCGGTCAAGTTCTGCACGATATTCCGAATATATTCCGCGGGCCCACTGATTTTCCAAATCTACCCGGTTTCGACGTAGTGGCAAAAACAGCCATATCCATTATCAGGCCGGATAAAGCTAATCCAGAAAAGAACAGAATTTTTCGCTTGGCAATACTGGCCTACGCTCGTATGAATGGCGTAAATATTGAAGAGAAAAACCTCATGGATCTGTGTGACTTTTTAGAAACCGGCACGCAAGCCGATTTTACTAAATTGATTGATAACGGACTCGCTGCCATGAAAGATCAATATGGTGTCAGCGATATTGAAACAGCGGCAAAAAAACTCCATTCGATCAGCCAAGAATGCATGAGCCAAGCGAAATAGCCAAAAATCAATTTGGCGGAGCCGTAATATTAAAAACCGGACCGCTGATAAGCATAAACCGCTTTCAGCCACAATAAACATACCGCCAACCTTACGGAGGCATCATGGCTACTTATAAAATACTGTCCCTCGACGGCGGCGGGCTGCGTGGGCTGATAACCGCCCGCATGTTGCAGCGCTTGAACGACGATCCCGAGATTGCCGGTTGGTTGAGTTCGGCGGATCTCATCGCCGGGACTTCTACAGGCGGTATCCTGGCCTTGGGTCTGGCTGCCGGAAAATCGCCGCAAGAGATTTGCAATCTGTATTTAAACAAAGGGCCGGACATCTTCGACGACAGCATCTGGGATAACATCCGCGATCTCGGTAAAACCGTGGGCGCGCAATATTCCAATAAGGTGCTGAAGAAAGAACTCAAGTCTATCTTCGGCGCTAAAACCTTGGCCGAATTGAACAAGAGAGTGGCCGTGCCGACGTTCGATCTCGATAACGAAGCGGCCGATACCAACAAGCGCTCGTGGAAACCAAAAATTTTTCATAATTTTGCCGGAGCCGGTTCCGACGGAGCCCGACAGGCAGCCGACATTGCCCTGTACACCAGTTCCGCGCCCACGTACTTTCCATCCGCCGACGGTTACATCGATGGCGGGGTGTTTGCCAACAATCCCAGTTTGGTGGCGCTGGTACAAGCCATTTCCCAATCGAACATTCCAGCCGAGCGGGCAAAGCTAGACGACGTGGTGTTGCTATCCGTGGGTACCGGCATCAGCCTCAACTACATCAAGGGCCAAACTTTGGATTGGGGCTATGCGCAATGGGTCAAACCGCTGATCGATATTTTGATGGACGGCGTTGCGGGCATCTCCGACTTTCAGGCCCATGAACTGTTGGGTAAACGTTATCAGCGCCTGCAAGTGGTTTTCGCTCCCAACGAAAGTATTCCCATGGACGCGGTCAAAAAGTTGGGTCGCATGGATCAGATAGCTAACACAGTCGATTTGACCGAGACCAGGAATTGGATCAAGCAGTTTTGGCTGTAAGCGTTACGCATTCCGGTTGCGCCATGCCGCGCCAGCCTTTTTTAATTTTGAATCGAGCCAGGCCCATCATGAACATTGATCTATCGAATAAAACCGCTTTTTTGGTATTGGGTGGCTGGCTGCTGGTATTGGCCGCCTTCCTAATGTGGGACGGCCAAACTCTGCAATACCTGTTTTATTTGCGCGTGCCGCTGATAAGCGGCGCCTTGTTGTTTTTGTTGCCGGCCATCTGCGTCTATGGTTTGCCTTCCATGCTGGGTAACATCTTCGTGCTCGGCAATCCGTGGCGCTTGGCCATGGTGACGGCCGGCGCGGTTGCCGTGGGCTTGGGTATTGTTTTGATCGGCGTGGTGATCGGCGTCAATTGCGACGAACGCTTCAACTTGCAGGCTATCGCTTGGCTGGACGAGTGGGTAAAACCCGATTCGCTGCAGCCTTATATTCTGGCCGTGCTATTGGCGCTGCCCACGGCCTGGACAGCCTATTGGGCTTCAGGCCCCGCTTCGCTGGAAATGACCGATCCGCAAAGGCGGCAGGGTGCCGTCCTGGGCGCGGGATTAGCGTTGTTGTTTTTGTATGCCGTTTACTGGCTGCGCGCGCATGCGGCTTTTACGCCGGCGACCGACTCGCTGGCCGCGCTGGCGGCGATTCTGCCGAAAGAGGCGCGCGGCGGTTATGTGATCGACACCGATGCGGGGGTAACGCTGGCCAACGGCCATGCGGTGTTGGCTGTTTACCTGTCGGTGGCCCTGTTGCTTTATGCCTTCGGCTTGATTCTTTATCGGCCGACAGCCGACAAAAGCAACATGCAATTACCGGTCATGTCCTATGTGCTGGGTTTGTTGCAAATTTTCTCGCTGGTGTTGGGCTTGCTGACCTTTCTACTGGATTACTATCGGGTGCCGGTATTGATCTCCATGCTGGCGGTGTCGGCCTTGAGTTACTGGTTATGGAAAGTCGACCATTATTACAACCTGCACGCCAGCAC
>NZ_JANIBJ010000067.1 GCF_024505185.1 Methylomonas subterranea | reverse complement strand
TTTGCCGCGCAAGGCGGCAAACCGGGTATTTAGCCGCTGACTCAGTCTTTAAAAGGAATTTTGTGGTCGGTCGATTTATTGAAAACCGTACCCAGTACATTGGTATCTTTCAACAGCGAGGCGGCATGCTTTAATTCGTCGGTTTTGGTTTTGCCTTCCTCAACCACCAGCAATACGCAATCGACATAGGGCGAAAAACCCAGGGCATCGTCGTGGGATAAAATCGGCGGCATATCGAAAATGATCATGCGGGAAGGATAACGGCTTTTCAGTTCATTGACCAAACGCACCATTTTCGGCGAACGCAGCATCTCGGTCGAATTAAACAGCGGCTTACCAGCCGGTAAAACCACCAGTCGATCGATGCCCGGATTGATCAACATCGAACTGATTTCCTGGTCGTGCAGCAAATAATCACTGAGACCGCTATCGGTTTGCATGCCGAACAAACCGGCGATGGCCGGATTCATGAAATTCGCATCCACCAATAAAGCCGTCCTGTCCAGCTCCATGGCGATGCTGATTGCCAGATTGGCTGCGGTCAGACTGTTGCCGGTGTCGCCGCTGGTGCTGGTAATGGCCAGTGTTTTCCATTCCATGGCGTCCATGCTTTGCAAACAGCGGGTACGCAGCATTCTGTATGCTTCCAGCCAGGGGCCGGGCTTGAAGGCCGAAATGATCCGGTTTTCCCTCAGCAGTTCTAGATTGGCCGACTGAACGCGGGTTTGGCTGTAGGCAATGTTGATGCCGTCTTGATTGGCTTTCGCCGCTTCGGCGGCCGAGGGTTGTTGATTTTTGTCCGCTAGTGTCTGAATGGAATTCATGGCTGATCTCTATGGGTTATAAGCCGCCCGCAACACGGAGTAATTTGTACCAAAATACATCCAGTGGCATGAACAGGAAGTGGAAAAGCAAGATGGCGGCCAAGGCCGAAATCAAGGCGCCCAGCATGAACATGCGGCGCTGAGCCTGATATTTTTGCCTTTCGGCGCGGTTTTCCAGGTAGGGGATGGTGGCCAAGGGAGCAACGCCGAGCATATTCGTGATGGTTTTTTCGCTGTGTATGCTGGCATCCATCATTTCGGCCAAGGCCACCGAGCCGAAGCCGCCGGCAACCGCCAGCACAAAACCCAGGAATAAAATGGCGATTCGGTTGGGGCTGACCGGCTCCAGGGGTTCTTGCGGCGGATCGATCAAGGTGAAGCGCTCGCCTTTCTTTTCAAGTTCCAGCTGTTGCGAGATCTGGGCTTCCATTTCCCGCGCGCTGACTTCCTGGTAGCGTTGATTGGTATTATTCAACTCCTGCACCAGATCCATGTAATCTTTTTCCACCAACGGCGATTGCATCAGATTGGCGCGTAATTCCTCGATACGGGTTTTGAGTTTGCCGCGGGTGACGTCTATGGATTTGATGTCCGAGTTCACCGCTTCCAGCTGGGATTTGAGGGTGATGTAGGCCGGGTTGTCCGGTTCTATCGCTACATTGGAGTAATTGCCTTGGCTGGCTTCGGTCAGTGCTTGCCGCAAGGAAGAGATCTGCTTTTGCAATTTGACGACGTCCGGATGTCTGTCGGAATATTGTTTCAGCAGCGTGGCCAATTCGGCTTTCTTCTCGGTTAGTTCCGCATTCAGCTTGTTCAAATCGGCGTTTGAGCCGAGTTCATTTTGCAGGGATTCGATTTCCCGCTTGGTTTTAACCACATCGGGGTGGTTGTCTGAGTAACGCGCCAGCAGGGAAGGATATTGGGATTGCAATTCCTTCAGGCGGTCTTTCATGCCGAACACGCGGACCCCCGCCGCGTTGGTGGCCATGGCATTGGGGTCTATCTGCGCCAATTGGCCTTCCAGGTAAAAACGCCTGTCCAGCGCGTTGCGTTCCTGGGTATCCAGGCTCATCAGCTGGTTGTTCAACGCGGTCAATTCCTGCTGGTTCAACTGGTTGACTTCCGGCAATTGATGCAGATTTTGCTCCTTGAACGACGCTAATTTGGATTGCAGCTCCTGAATTTTGGCTTTCAGACGACGTGCCTCTTCGCTTAAAAACAGGGCGGCGTTTTCCGCGGATTCGGTGCGTGATTTGATATTCTCCTTCAAAAACAAGGATGTCAACTCATTGGCGACTTTTTGCGCCAGAACCGGCGAATGATCGTCGAACTGCAAGACGAAGGCGATGGTGGCTTTGGTTGGAGTACCCCGGCGCGGATCGATCACATCGGCGCTGATGGTGTCGACTTTGATGCGTTCGCGCATTTTCGCCAAAACCACCTCTTCGGTTTTGGATTTGCGGTCGTCGGCGTATAAATCGTATTTCTTGATGATTTCCACCAGATTGCCGCGCGACATGATACGTTGGCTGATGACCTGGATACGCTGGTCGGCAAACGTCGTGACGGTGGATTTGACCAGTTCCGAGGGAATTTCCTGTTCCTCGATTAGAATCGTTGCGGCGGAACGGTAACTGGAGGGTAGGGCAACCGCAAGAATGATGCTGAGCAAGGCAATGACAATCAGTGGAATGATCAGGATTTTGCGGCGCTTTTTGACTATCTTCAGATAATCCTTGATGTCGGGAGTTTGATTTTCCACGTTATTTCACCTGGCGATTGATTTGTGGTTGGTAAGAAAATTGTAACTGCAGATTGTTGCCGAAAGCAGTATCGTTGATGGAGCCGAATTCCAATTGCCGGTAGGTATAGGATAGGCTCAAGCGGATTTCCGGAGTCCACAGCCATTGGATATTGGGCGTCAGTGAGATCATGGTTCTGCTGTTGTTGATAGCGTTATTGTTTGTACCGATTGACTCGGATAGCAAATAATCGGCTTTTATACCCGAGCTCCAACGTTCGCTGATGGCGTAATTGGCGCTGGCCGAGAATGATGTCGTGTTGCGTTGGCCGGCGGTACTGGCGGGAGAGAGTTGCCGAGCGCCATTTAAATCGATGCTGCCCCAGTCGTACTTGCGATTGAAATTACCTGAAAATACGTTGCCGCTGGTTTTAAAGGATTGGTCGCTGACCGTCGGTTGTTGGGAAAACCCAAAAAGTTCGGGAGGCAGGCCTAAAAAATCAATGTTCTGTGTGACGCTGCTGTCCGTGGAGGTATCGCGAATACCCGCCGACAGCGAAACACGCGTGCGTTCATCGTAGGCATATTGAAAGCCGGCTTGGTAATTAAACGTGCTGGCTTCCTGGCTAAAACTGGATTCAACCGGGAAACGGAATGGCGGAATTCTCAATACGCCGGGGGGATTATCGCCCGCTGTGGAGAACAAGGCATAGGCTCCGGTCAGATTGAGCGAAAACCGTTCCGTGAAACTGTGCGTATAGGTGCCGCTATATTGTTGATTGCGGTAATCGGAGAAGGCCCTGCTGGTAGTCAGGCCAGGGGTTTTTTCATAACTGACGTCGGTGTAATTGTAGGCCAACTGAAGCGCGTTACGCTCGTCGAAGTTGTAGGTAAAAGTCGGCGAAAAGGATATCGATGTTCGCGGAATCTGAATCTGCAAATTAAAGGCGTTATCGGTCAGATCCAACTGGGTATTGATGGTCGATTGTTCGGCATACTGCGCGGAAAGTTCGGCCTTGAAGCGTTCGCCGAAATAATCCTGCTTGAGATTGGCGATTTTTTCCGAAAAATTCAAATCGGATTCGCCGTGATAAATCAGCTCGTTCCATTTGAAGGTGGTGTTCAGGGTGTGGTTTTCCGCTATGTAACCCAGCAATATGCCGGGAGACAAGGTGGTAATGAAATTGTCGCGCGCTGGGTTGATTTGCATGCGCAAATTATCGGTATAACGTTCCGATGCTCCGAAATTAGGCTCGAACAGCCAATCAAAGGCGTGGCTGTTGTGGCTGAACAATGCCATGACCGGAAGCAACAGCTTCGTGGTTGATTTCATGAAAGCAAGTCCCTACCTTAGTCCTTAAGGTACGGTGATCGTATCTCCCGGTTCCAGCAAAATGTTTTGCTGTAAATCCTCGCCATCCATGACGTTGCCGTAATCGAACGGAAATACCTTGATCTCGTTGCCGACCCGGCGTTGAATGTTGATATTGCTTTCGTCGGCAAACACGGTCAGACCGCCCGCCAAGCTCAGGGCTTGCAGCACGTCCAGACGTCTACCGGCAAATACCTGTCCCGGCTTGTTAACCTTGCCGATCACGAAAATGGCGTTGCCCTGATTATTCAATAATTTGACGCTAACCGAAGGGTCGGCAATGAAATCGGCCAGTTTGACGGCCACAAGCTCTTTTAGGTCGTTGATGGTCCTGCCGGCGGCGGTAATGGTGCCGATCAAGGGATATACGATATTGCCGTCCGGACCGATCAGAAATTGCTGCTGTTGCAGGCCTTCTTCCTTCCAAACCGTGACCTCGACCGCATCGCCGGGGGACAGCAGGTAAGTGGCCAATGTTTCCGGATCTTTAAGCACGACGACATCGGTTTTGTCGGCGGTCTGAGGAATTGCCGTTTCGGATTGTGTTTGCGGAAGGGCGGTGGTGTTTAGCGGAAACTCTGTTTGGGCGAAGGTGTTACAGGCAACGAACGCAAAAATCAAAAAACTTATAAGTTGCTGTTTCAAAACGTATTCCTTTATGAATTGTGAAATTGTGATCCGTACGCTCTTTACAATACGGCATAGAAAAACCCATAGTGTATAGACGAAATGTAACAGTATTTTTAAAGCTGTTGCAGCGGCCCGCGGGTTTTATAATAAGCCTTTCCGTCCGGGAAGCAGGCCGATTATTGCGTTGCCATTATAAGGCAGCGAATTTAATAAGCCAAAGCATTAGGTATTTTTAATGAAATTAAAAGATTTTATCGATCAAGTGGTTGCCGGCCAAGCCGTTGATTTCCAAGACACCATGGCCGTTATTGCCGAGCATTACGATTATCGGCCGTGCGAATTCACTAACGGCATTCAACAGCCCATGCGAAATGCGGCGGGACAGAACGAGGGCTCGTGCAAGATTTTTGCCTTTGCCAGCTTAAACGGCTTGGATCAGGCGAGGACGCTGGGTTTGTTCGGCGATTACTACCGCAAGGATGTGCTGGAAAACCCGGAAGGAACCGATCATCAAAACATCCGCACCTTCATGCGCGACGGCTGGGCGGGCATTACGTTTTCCGCCGAGGCCTTGACGCCCAAAAATGCGGATTGATGTTTTAATCGTCGGTCAGGGCTTGGCCGGCAGTTTACTGGCCTGGACACTCATGCGGCAAAACCAACGGGTGATGGTGATCGACAACGGTAACGAAAATGCCTCGCAAGTCGCCGCCGGCCTGATCAACCCGGTGACCGGGCAGCGCTTGGTGAAAAGCGCGGAGATTGATGAGTTGTTGCCTTCTGCCATGCAATGCTACAGGCGCTTGTCCGAAGCCTTTCAACAGCGCTTTTTTGTCGAATTGCCGATGCTGCGGTTGCTAAAAAACGCCCGCGAACGCCGGCTTGCCGAGCAGCGTTTAAAGCAGCCGGAATACCAGGCGTTTTTGACGTCTTATACCGATAAATCGTCTGCATCGGGGATTCCGCATGCTGCCTTGTGGCAAAGGCAAACCGGATATTTACAAACCGGCTTGCTGTTGTCGCGGCTGCGGGAATTTTTTATAGCCAACGCCAGTTACCGGCGGGATTCATTCGATTATGATGGACTGATGCTGCGCCCCGAATTGGCTTGGCGGGAGTTTACCCCACGGCATCTCGTGTTTTGCGAAGGTCATCATGGCCGGCAAAATCCCTGGTTCGGCGGTTTGCCGTTTCAGCCGGCCAAGGGCGAAATCCTCAGTTGCCGCGGCCCGCTAAACCGTCCGGAACACATTATCAATTTCGGCCATTGGTTGATCCCCACCGAAACCCAACACTTTAAACTGGGGGCGACCTTCGAGCCCGGAATTACCGATACTCAGCCTTCCGCACGGGCCCGGCGGGTTTTGCTGCAAAGCCTGACCGCGGTGCTACCTGATTTACAAGTCGTCGAAGTCCTGTCGCAACAGGCGGGGATCAGGCCGACCACGCTCGATAAACAGCCTTTTGTCGGGTCGCACCCACGGCACGCCAATCTGCATATTTTCAACGGTTTCGGCGCCAAGGGCAGTCTGGCTATTCCCTGGCACGCGGAGCGATTTGTCGCCGCCTTGCGTCGGCAGGCATTGCCGCCGGCAAGCGCCAACATCCAACGTTATTATGCAACGCATTTCCCTGCTTGAAACCGCCCACGACTTGGTAGGCGCATGCCTGCAAGGCGGCGATGCGGTCATCGATGCCACCGTGGGCAATGGGCACGATACCGCTTTTCTGGCCGAGGCAGTGGGTGCGGGCGGGCACGTCTACGGCTTCGATATACAGGCCAAAGCCCTGCACTCGACCCGTCAACGCCTGCAACAATTCGGATTGGCTGCCCGGGTGACCTTGTTCGAGGCCAGTCATGCCGATATGCTCCGACTGATTCCCGAGCCATTACACGGCCGCATCAAGGCCGTCATGTTTAACTTGGGGTATTTGCCGGGCGCGGATAAATCCCTGATCACTCAAACCGGCTCCACTTTGCGGGCCATGGACGCCGCCCGCCATTTATTGGCCGCGCCGGGCATTGTCACGGTGCTGGCCTATCCCGGCCATGCCGGCGGCGATGAAGAGACCCGTTGTCTGACGGCTTGGTTGGGCCAGCTCGATTCCAGGCGATTTTCCGTTGAAACCTTATACAGCCACCATCATCAAGAAAGCGCGCCAAGGCTTTTTGTGATTAAACAAACCGCCTGATCTGCTATCATGCGCCCCTTTTTCACCAGCAGATAGGCGCCATGTCAGAATTTAAAAACGTCACCATCGTCAAACAAGCCAACGTATATTTCGATGGCAAAGTGAATAGCCGCACCATTTTGTTTGCCGACGGCGGCAAAAAGACTCTGGGCTTCATGCAGCCTGGCGAATATACCTTCAATACCGCCGATCCCGAGCTGATGGAAATTTTGGCGGGCGAGCTTGAGGTGCAATTGCCCGGTTGCGCTTGGCAAACTGTCAAGGGTGGCGAATCGTTCAACGTACCGGGTAACTCCGCCTTTACGATGAAAGTCAAAGTAGCCAGCGATTATTGTTGCTCGTTCATAAAATAAAGCCGACATGCATAAGGTGGCGATTTTTGCCGATGTGCAAAATATTTATTACACCTGCCGGCATCGCTACCAAAGGCATTTCAATTACAAGGCGTTTTGGCAACTGGCCACCGCTCAGCGTAGCGTCGAGGCGGCTTATGCCTATGCGATAGAAAGAGGCGACGCCAAGCAGCGCGGGTTCCAGCAAATCCTCAAGGACATCGGTTTTCAAGTGAAACTGAAACCCTATATTCAGCGCCATGACGGTTCCGCCAAGGGCGATTGGGACGTCGGGATTACCCTGGATGTATTGGAATTGGCCGAACGGGTGGATACGGTGATTTTATTGTCGGGCGACGGCGATTTTCAGCTGTTGCTGGAAAGGGTCCGCCGGCGTTATCGGGTAAGCTCGGAAGTCTATGGCGTGGCCGGTCTGACGGCTCAGACCCTGGTAAATGCCGCCGATAAATTTGTTGCGATAGAGGAAGGTCTGTTGATTTAGGCTGGATTCGGTATGCTCGCGTATTTGACGAGTTCCCGCGCAGAGCGCTCGCCGTTTATACAGCCGCTTGCCGGAATTAGCCCGCCCTTGCTGCCGCCGGGCGG
>NZ_JANIBJ010000066.1 GCF_024505185.1 Methylomonas subterranea | reverse complement strand
TGTGCCAGTTAAGGCACTGTCGAAGTTGACGGGATCGGTATCCAGATCGGTCAGGGCTTGCACCACCTCGGCGGCGGTGCCGTTGATGGCGGTCACGGCCGAGCCGTCGATGCTGCCGGTGCCTGTAAGGAGAGCCGCAATCGCGCTAAGATCGACCGCAGCGGCAGAAGTATCGGTTACTACTACGACCTCATCGCCGGTAACTATACTATCAGCAATATCGACAACAGGATTGCCATCAACCGTACCCGCAACAGCCGCTAAGATATTGGCAAATTCGTTACGCGCCCGCACATCGACTGGGGGGCTCACAGCCTCACCCAAACTCCAACTACCCCCCTTCTCCGCATGCCCCACTAAGCCACTCGTCGCAAAAACCCTAGCTCCGGTTGCATTGGCCACGGCCTGGACGAAATCTTGGCCCGCCGCATCGGCACCGGTGCGGCAAGACCAGAAGGCGATGTCCAGGTCGCGCTGGGCGGCGCCGTCGAAGCGACTGGTGAAATCCGCGGCGGTGATTGCATGACCGCCCAGGTTGATTTGACCGGGTGCTCCGTGCGCCAATAGGTGCAGGGTTTTAAGGCCCGGCGTTGCCAGGGCCTTGATGATCTTGGCCACGGCGTTTTCGCCCGATTGAACGAGCCAAGGCTCGACACCGGGATTTAGGCCTTCAAGCAAAGTACCAAGGCCTTCGATGCCGGCATCGGCGATCAGGATTTCACGGGTATTGGAAAACGGACTGGTCAGACGGTTCATGGGTCACCTCATGGTTTTTGTTATTTTTAATGTGGGGGCATGAATCGCCCCAAGCTGAGCTCTTGTTTACAAGCGTAAAAAGTAAATCCATTTCTATGAAAACTTGGATCAAACACCTCCGATTCGTTGGAGCGATTGCAGTGCTTTCATAATCGAAGCGTTGGCTCTAGATCGTATTAGAAACAGGCGCGTCCCGTCCGCGGGGAAGCGGGCATACAGTGCCATGCATGGTAAGCTTGAAGGCAGCCTAAGCGCCTGTATTCACTAGAGTTTCTTAAGAATCCAGCAACCCATCCCGAACTTACTATCTTCGGCGATGATTTCATGAGACCTGACGAATCATAGCGATAAATAGAACCACGTCCGATCATTTGCATGCCTTTGAATTCGGGAGTTATTAGATTGTTTACCCTTAAACTTTAAGGTTATTGATTTCGATCAATCATTATTGCTTGTTTACTGAACAAAGCTTAAAACCGGTGTTCTTTGCTCTTCCAGCTACTTTTTCCGCAATATTTCTGTGCAATATAGCGCAGATTTCTGGCATGCAAAGTAAGCCGACTGATCTCATGTTTTTTTTTAGAGTTCTATCACGGTTTTAGAAAAATCAAACGGCCGATAGGAAGCCGCATAATCGTCTAGTTATTTTTCTGTGTTATGCAACCGATTTTACCGTCATCGACAGACAGGCCGATCGAGTGGGTTCGGATTGCGTTTCAACAAGCGTGAAATTACGATGCGGGCGAACTACTAACGCTGAAGCTGGGCCGGATAACTTGAGATTTGGACGAGCGGGTAGCGAGTCTGGTTTCTCGGCGCATGGCCTCAACCAGAACAGCATCCATCGTTTGAAGGGCGATGCGGCTTGTTCACGAAATCCCCACTGAATGCAGCCCGTTATAATTTGCCTTGAACGGTGCCGTAAATTGCCGCAACTTCTTCATCCGCGGCTTGCATGATGGCATTCAACTCCGCCAGCTTGGCTTCGGCAAATTCCCGGTCTTTCAGACCGGCGGCATTGATCCGCACATTCAAGGCCGCGCTTTTCAAACCGGCATAGGCCGCCATGACCGCCACGCCGGCATCGCTGATCACACCCAGGTTACCTTTCTCGGCCGCTACCCGGCTCAGGGCCATGGCTTGGGCGCAGGCCTTGGCGCAGGCCAAGGGCACTTCGGTAGCTTCCCTCAGCACAGCCTGAATTTGAGCACCGCGGTGGGCTTTTTCCTCGTCGCTGGCCTTGGGCAAGCCGTAGCAGGCCATCAGTTTGTCGAACACATCGACATCGGCCTTGATCATGCCGATCAAAGTCTCGCGTAAGTCTTCGGCTTCGGCCAGCAAGGCTTGCATGTCGGCTTCGACTGCCGCGTATTTAGGTTTACCGATGGTCAGATTGCAGACCATGCCGACCAGGGCCGCGCCCTGAGCCCCCATCACCGCCGCGGCGCTGCCGCCGCCGGGGGTGGCTTGTTTGCCGGCCAGTTCGTCCAGGAAGGTTTCCAGCGATTTGTGTTTGATTTCTGTCATGTCTTGCTCTAAAGGGTGTAGGCCGGAATAAGCCGCTAGGCGTTTCCGGCGGAAGCGGTTTGCCGGAAACGCTGACGCTTATTCCGGCCTACGTCTGTCGGTGATTCAGTTCTCGCGGCGCCAATGGGTGTGGCCGCCGGCAACATCTTCCAAAACAATACCTTGTTCTTTAAGTTGATCTCGAATGCTGTCTGCCCGCGCCCAATCTTTATTGGCCTTGGCGGTTTTTCGGGCCTCGATTAATTGCTCAATTTCCGCTTCGGCCAGTCCATCCGCCGCGCCGCCTTTCAAGAAGCCATCGGGATCGTCCCGCAATAAACCAAGAATCCCGGCCAACTGTTTCAGGGTTGCCGCCAACAGGGTTTTGTCTTCGGCTTTGTTGACTTCCCTGGCCAGATCGAACAACACCGCCAATGCTACCGGGGTATTGAAATCGTCGTCCATCGCCTGTTCGAAGCGCTGTTTAAAATCGGCGTCGATAGCCACATCGGTAATCTCGATGCCTCTCAATGCGGTATACAACCGGGTCAGCGCCGCGCCGGCATCGTCCAGTTGTTCGTCGGAATAATTCAACGGGCTGCGGTAATGGCTGGACAAGATGAAAAACCGGATTACTTCCGGCCGGTATTGTTTGAGCACCTCGCGTACCGTGAAGAAATTACCCAAGGATTTGGACATTTTTTCTTCGTTGACCCGCACGAAACCATTGTGCATCCAATAATTGACGAAGGGCTGGCCGGTGGCGCCCTCGGATTGGGCAATTTCGTTTTCGTGGTGCGGGAACTGCAGATCCATGCCGCCGCCGTGAATATCGAAATGATTGCCCAGGCAGCAGGTCGACATCGCCGAGCATTCGATATGCCAGCCGGGACGACCTTGCCCCCACGGCGAATCCCAATAGGGCTCCCCGGGTTTGGCCATTTTCCACAACACGAAATCCAAGGGGTCGCGCTTGGCGTTGTCGACATCCACCCGTTCGCCGGCATTCAAGTCTTCGATGTTTTTGCCGGACAATTTGCCGTAGCCGTCAAAGCGGCTGACCGCATAAAATACGTCGCCGTTGCCGCCAACATAGGCGTATTCGCGCTCGACCAGCTTGGCGATCATGTTTATGATGTCGGCAATGGATTGAGTGGCCTTGGGTTCGATATCCGGCGGCAATACCGCCAATGCCCGCTCGTCTTCGTGCATCGCTTCGATGAAGCGTTCAGTCAGAGCGGAAAAATCCTCGCCGTTTTCGTTGGCGCGCTGAATGATCTTGTCGTCGATGTCGGTGACGTTGCGCACATAAGTCAATTCGTAGCCGGCATGCCGCAGATAACGCGCCACGGTATCGAACACCACCATCACCCGGGCATGGCCGATGTGGCAATAGTCGTACACCGTCATGCCGCAAACATACATACCGACTTTGCCGGGCTGTCTGGGGACGAATTCTTGCTTGCTTCGGGTCAGGGTGTTGTAGATTTTCAGCATCGGAATGAATGGAATACAGCCAAGGACCGGGCAATCTATCAAGATTCCGGCTTCTCTTTCAAGCTGAAAACACCTAGAATTGCCGGCTTGCAGCGATTTTTAGGAGCCATTATGCGCAAACCCTTTGTTTACCTGATGCTGTTATTGTTCTCAACCCTTTCTTTTGCAACGGAAAAACCAATGTCCGACACCCAAACCAAAGTCAAAATGACCACTTCGCTGGGCGCTTTCACGATTCAGCTGGATACTGTCAAAGCCCCGGTTTCCGCCGCCAATTTTGCCGAATATGTCAAAAGCGGCTTTTATAACGGCACCATTTTTCACCGGGTGATTCCGGGCTTTATGGCTCAAGGCGGCGGTTTCGACACCAGTTTTGCGCAAAAGGAAACCAAGGCACCGATCAAAAACGAAGCCGACAACGGCCTGAAAAACAAACGCGGCACGCTGGCCATGGCTCGCACCAACGACCCAAACTCCGCCACCGCGCAATTTTTCATCAATTATAAAGACAACTCATTCCTGGACCACACCAGCCCTACCCCCAGCGGCTGGGGTTATGCGGTATTCGGTGAAGTGATTGAAGGCATGGATGTGGTCGATGAAATGGCCAAACAAGCAACCGGCAACCGAGGCATGCATCAGGATGTGCCGAAAACCGACATCGTGATCGAAAAAGCCGAAATCGTCGAATAAGCCAGCCATTCAGGCTTCGCCCGCCCGGGCGAAGCCGCCAAGCCTCGTTTTGAAAAAAGACATCCTGTTCATCTCGGACCTACACCTCTCGCTGGAAAAACCCGAGATTACCCGGCGTTTCCTGAATTTTTTGCAACACAGGGCCGCACAAGCGCGGTCCTTGTACATACTCGGCGATTTGTTCGATGCCTGGATAGGCGACGACGACAACACACCGCCCAACAAAACCATCAAGACAGCCCTGAAAGCGTTGAGCGACACCGGCACGGCCATTTTTTTGCTGCAAGGCAATCGCGACTTTTTGCTGGGACAAGGCTTCTGCGCGGAAGCCGGCATCAGCTTGCTGGACGAATATGCTGTAATCGACCTGGATGGGCAGCCCACTTTGTTGACGCACGGCGATCTGCTCTGCACCGACGATCTGCCCTATCAGGCTTTCCGGATAAAATCCCGCGGCCACGCCTGGCAAAACGAGGTGCTGTCGAAACCGTTATGGCTGCGTCTGTTGGCCGCGCGTTGGTATCGTTTACGCAGTTTTTGGCACAAACGTAAAAAATCGCCGGACATCATGGATGTCAATCAACAAACCGTCATCGAAACCCTGCGGCGCTTTAATTGCCTGACCTTGATACACGGCCATACGCACAGACCCGCCACGCATAGCTTACTGGTCGACGCCAGTCCCGCACGGCGCATGGTATTGGCGGATTGGAAAAAAGACTCCGGCGAATGCCTGTGCTGGAACGGCCGCGATTTTTGCAGGGAAACGCTTTAAATCGAGAAGATAGTAATCGACGGGCAAAAAAAATCCGGCGGCGCTTCAAGTTGACTTTCAGCACCACCGGACCCTTACTATCTCCGCCGCAAAAGACTACGCATTTACTCGGAAGTTCACTCGGGAAGCGGATTTTATTAATTTAGCCGCCAACGGATTTTCCGGAGTCGCGCCCCAGCGATTTAACGCAATGATCCCACGCGGTCAGCGTCACTATGGGCACGCATATTTGGCGTACAATAATCCGCTCTGACTGATTCAACCGGGATAGCATCATGAGCAAACCAGCCGACGTCGAAACAAACTGGCGCGAAAAACTCACCCCTGAACAATTTCATGTCTGCCGCGAAAAAGGCACCGAACCGCCCTTCACCGGCAAATACACCGATTGCACCACCCCAGGCGTCTATCACTGCGTGTGTTGCGGACAAGCCTTGTTTGCCTCCGAGCATAAATTTCATTCCGGCTGCGGCTGGCCCAGCTTTTGGGAACCGTTAAATACCGTCAGCCTGAACGAACATGAAGACCATAGCCACGGCATGCATCGAATAGAAGTCACCTGCAGCCAATGCGGCGCTCATATGGGCCATGTCTTCACCGATGGCCCCCAGCCGACCGGTCTGCGCTATTGCATCAATTCCGTGGCTTTGGAACTGCGGGAGACGCCATGACCGCACGACAACAGGTACGTGACTGCCTGGATTTCATCGACGCCAGCCCCAGTCCGTGGCATGTGGTCGCCACGCTGGAACAACGCCTGCGGGCCTTTGGATTTAAACGCCTGGACGAGGCGGACGCCTGGTCGCTGAGCGCGGGCGAGCGTTATTACGTAGTGCGCGACGAATCGTCCATTGTGATCTTTGTAACCGGCCAAAAAGATTTGCCCGCCACCGGTTTCAAAATCCTCGGTGCCCACACGGATTCGCCGGGCCTGCGCTTAAAACCCAATCCCGCCGGCAACAGCGACAAATTGCTGCGCTTGGCGGTCGAAGTGTACGGCGGCCCTATCCTAGCCACCTTCAGCGACCGCGACCTGAGTCTGGCCGGCCGTATCGCCTATCGCGGCGAGAACGGCAAGATTGCCAGCCGATTGGTGAGTTTCGATCAACCATTGTTAAGACTGCCCAATCTGGCGATTCACATGAACCGTTCGGTCAACGAAGACGGCCTTAAACTGAATAAACAAACCGAGTTACCGTTGATATTCGCCGAGGCTACCGACCAGCAATTGGCCCGCGAACAGTTTACCTCGTTTTTGACGACCACTTCGGGCCTGGAAGCAGAACAAATTTTAGCCTGGGAGTTCAATATTCACGACACCCAAAAAGGCGCATTTTGGGGCGCGGACCAAGCATTCTATGCAAACAGCCAACTGGACAATCTGGCCTCCTGCCATGCAGGCATTAGCGCACTGTTAAACGATGCCGCATTGCAGAGCGGCAATACTCTGGTGTGCGCTTTTTTCGATCATGAAGAAATCGGCAGCGAAAGCAGCAAGGGCGCCGCCGGCAGCTTCCTGCCGGACGTACTGGAACGCATCGCCCTTGCTCAGGGGTTAGACAAGCAAGACTACCAGCGCGCGTTGGCCAATAGCCTAATGATCAGCGCCGATATGGCGCATGCCTATCAACCCAACTTTCCAGGCGCCTATGAGCCTGACCATAAACTTTACGTCAATCAGGGGCCGGCCATCAAAATCAACGCCAATCATCGCTATGCATCGAACTGTTTGTCCGAAGCCGCCTTCATGGAGCTTTGCCGACAGGCGGAAGTGCCGTTCCAGAAATATTCCCACCGCGGCGATCTTCCCTGCGGCAGCACCATCGGCCCCTTGGCATCCGCCAAGCTCGGCATACCCACCGTCGATGTCGGCAACCCGATGTGGGCCATGCACAGCGTGCGCGAAAGCGCCGGCGTGCTGGACCACGCTTATTTGATCAAGGCCTTGACCCGCCTCTTCGCCGGCGTGTAGCTTAAATGTAAACTTCTACTATCCTTGTCTGAAGATATCTATCAACTGATAAGGATGTATTTTGGTTTTGTTCGAAAAAGGCGGTCTGTCCACGAATTTGCTTGTGGCCGTCACCCGGATTGCGCTGTTGATCAGCCTTTCAACTGGCATGGCGCGGGCCGAGGACAGCCTCGAATACAAAATCAAGGCCGCCTATCTATACAACTTCACCAAATTCATTACCTGGCCGGCCCTGACCGGCACATCCTTCAACATTTGCCTGGTGGGAGCCGATTCTTTCCAGAATTTACTGGATAGTCTGGAATCCAGAACGGTACAAGATAAACCCATACGCATAGTCCGCCACGACAACGTCAAGCAAATCAAAAATTGCCAAATCGTTTATTTCGATAACGCGGACGGCCGTATCGACAACATAATACCGAATGCGTTGTCGGTAGCCAGCTTCTCCAACAGCCTAACAGTCAGCGGCCAACCGCTGTTTGCCGAATCAGGCGGAATGATAGGGTTCGTACTGGAGCAGGAAAGGGTCAAGCTACATATCAATCTCAAGGTTTTAAAGCAAAGCGGCCTAGGCATCAGCGCCAAGCTGATCGAAGTTTC
>NZ_JANIBJ010000065.1 GCF_024505185.1 Methylomonas subterranea | reverse complement strand
CTCTCCCGCAAGGAGAGGGGGCTTTTGCGACAGTCTCCAAGGAGAGGGGGCTTTTACGACAGCCTCTGAATGCTGGAACCGGCCTTGGCCCGCGGGTCGGGCCTCCGTAATTTTTCCGTAACCCGCTTTACCATTTATTCGAAATCACCATGTTGACTATTCCCGGAACCGCCGCCCTTTCTTCGTTTCGCATCGAAAAATTGCTCAGCCGGTTACAGGCTCTGGATGCCTCCATCCAAGCCGTCTCGGCCCGTTTCGTGCATTTTGTCCAGCTGGACGCGCCGCTGGCCGACGCACAAGCGCAAATGCTGGCGCGCCTGCTGGATTACGGCGATACGCCCGGCGAAGCGGCCGCCGCCGCTGATGCCCAGGCCGGGACGACATTGAGCGCCTCGCTGTGGGTGGTGCCCCGATTGGGCAGCATTTCGCCCTGGTCCAGCAAAGCCAGCGAAATCGCCGAGCGCTGCGGTCTGTCCGCCGTGAAACGCATCGAGCGCGGCATCGAATATACTTTAACCGGCACGGCTCAACCGAGCGCGGATGCCCTGCAAAGGCTGTCCGGCGTATTGCATGACCGCATGACACAGCAAGTCGTCACCGACTCGGCGCGGCTGGATTTGTTTGTCGAGCACGCCCCCAAGCCCCTACAAAGCGTCGTCGTCATCCAGCAGGGTCGCCCCGCGCTGGAAGCCGCCAACGCCGAACTGGGACTGGCCTTGTCGGCGGATGAAATCGACTATCTGACCGACGCCTTTACTCAATTGGGCCGCAATCCGACCGACGTCGAACTGATGATGTTCGCCCAGGCCAATTCCGAACACTGCCGGCATAAGATATTCAATGCCAGCTGGACCATAGACGGCGAGGAACAGACCAAGTCGCTGTTTGCCATGATACGCAACACCCATGGCCTGCATCCGGACGGCATCCTGTCCGCCTACAGCGATAATGCCTCGGTGATGGCCGGCCCGGAAACGCGGGTTTTCATTCGCGATGCCGGCAGCCATGCCTACGGTTATGTGCAAGAGCAGGCGCACATTTTGATGAAGGTGGAAACCCATAACCATCCGACCGCGATTTCGCCGCATCCCGGCGCGGCGACGGGTTCCGGCGGCGAGATACGCGACGAGGGCGCCACCGGCCGGGGTTCCGCCACCAAGGCCGGCTTGACCGGCTTCAGCGTGTCGCATCTGAACATTCCAGGCTTCGCGCAACCCTGGGAAGCCGATAACGGCAAGCCGGAGCGCATCGCCTCCGCGCTGGACATCATGCTGGAAGGCCCGATCGGCGGCGCGGCGTTCAATAACGAATTCGGCCGGCCCAATATCGCCGGTTATTTCCGCAGCTTCGAGCAACCGGCCGAGACGGGCGAAGCCAATCAGTATCGCGGCTATCACAAGCCCATCATGATCGCCGGCGGCATGGGCAATATCCGCCCAATGTTGGTCGATAAACAGCCGATTCCGGCCGGCTCGTTGATCATCATCCTGGGTGGACCGGCCATGCTGATCGGATTGGGCGGCGGCGCGGCGTCGTCGCAAACTTCCGGCGAAAGCGCGGCGGAACTGGATTTCGCCTCGGTGCAGCGGGAGAACCCGGAAATGGAGCGGCGCTGTCAGGAAGTCATCAACCACTGTAATTCGCTGGGCGATAACACGCCGATTATCTCGATTCACGATATTGGCGCCGGCGGCTTGTCCAACGCAGTGCCGGAGATCATTCACGATTGCGACCGAGGCGGCCGCTTCGAATTGCGCAAGGTCAATAACGCCGACAAGGGCATGTCGCCGATGCAAATCTGGTGCAACGAAGCCCAGGAGCGCTACGTGGTGGCCATCAAGCCGGAGTCGCTGGCGCTGTTTCAGTCATTCTGCGAGCGCGAACATTGCCTGTACGCGGTGATAGGCGAAGCCACGGACGCGGAACATTTAACCCTGAGCGACGCATGGCTGGGCGGTAATCCGGTCGACCTGCCGATGTCGGTGCTGTTCGGCAAACCGCCGAAAATGCATAAAGATGTGCGACGCCTGCCCAAGACCTTGCCTGATTTGCAGCTGCAAACCGTGAGGTTGGCCGATGCGGTCAAGCGGGTGTTGGCGTTTCCGGCCGTGGCCGACAAAAGCTTTTTGATTCATATCGGCGACCGTTCGGTGACCGGTCTGGTGGCGCGCGACCAGATGGTCGGTCCCTGGCAGGTCCCAGTGGCCGATGTGGCGGTGACCGCTTCCGGCTTTTATGCGTATACCGGCGAAGCCATGGCGCTGGGCGAACGCACGCCTTTGGCGTTGATAAACGGCCCGGCCTCCGGCCGCATGGCGATAGGCGAGGCGCTGACCAATCTGGCGGCGGCGCAAATCGGCAAGCTCGGCGACGTAAAACTGTCCGCCAACTGGATGGCCGCCGCCGGCAGTCCCGGCGAAGATGCGGTGTTGTTCGACACCGTCAAGGCGGTCGGCATGGAGCTTTGCCCGGCCTTGGGTATTGCGATTCCGGTGGGCAAGGATTCCTTGTCGATGAAAACCGTCTGGCGCGACGCCGGAGGCGACAAGACGATGACCGCGCCGGTGTCCTTAATCATTACCGCCTTCGCGCCGGTGCGGGACGTGCGCCGCACGCTGACGCCGCAATTGCAAAATAACGACAGCCTATTACTGCTGATCGATCTGGGTCGGGGTAAAAACCGCCTGGGCGGTTCGGTGCTGGCGCAGGTGTACAAGCAACTCGGCAATCAGGCGCCGGATCTGGATGACCCCGAACTGTTCAAGGCTTTTTTCGACAGCATCCAGACTCTGAATCGGCAAGGTCTGTTGCTGGCCTATCACGACCGCTCCGACGGCGGTTTGCTGGCCGCGCTGGCGGAAATGCTGTTTGCCGGCCGCCAAGGCGTGGATATCGATTTGTCCGAGTTGGGCGACGACGTGCTGGGGGCCTTGTTCAACGAAGAGTTGGGCGCGGTAATTCAGATCAAAGCCGCCGACTTGAATCAAGTCGCCAGAATCCTGGATCAGGCCGGGCTGGACGATTGCAGTTTCCGCATCGGCCGGACGACTGCCGATCAGCGATTGCAAATCAGACACGGCGGGCAACTGCTTTATGCCGCCGGCCGCGCCGAACTGCAGCAGACCTGGGCGGAAGTCAGCTATCGCATGCAGGCCTTGCGCGACAATCCCGATTGCGCCCGCCGGCAATACGAACGCATCGCCGACGACAACGATCCCGGTTTGTCGGCGGTTCTAACTTACGACATCAACGATGACATAGCCGCCGGATTCTCCAACGCGGACAGGCCCAAGGTGGCAATTTTGCGCGAGCAGGGCGTCAACGGCCACGTCGAAATGGCGGCGGCCTTCGATCGAGCCGGCTTTGCCGCCATCGACGTGCACATGACCGACATCATCGCCGGTCGCGTCAGTCTGGCCGATTTTACCGGGTTGGTGGCTTGCGGCGGCTTTTCCTACGGCGACGTGTTGGGCGCCGGCGGCGGCTGGGCCAAATCGATTTTGTTCAACCCCAGGGCACGCGACGAGTTTGCCGCCTTCTTCGCCCGCCCGGATACTTTCGGTTTGGGCGTTTGTAACGGCTGTCAGATGATGTCCGGTTTAAAAGACATCATTCCGGGCGCCGAACACTGGCCGCAATTCAAACGCAACCTGTCGGAGCAATTCGAGGCACGGGTGGCAATGGTGAAAGTACAGGCGTCGCCGTCGATTTTCTTTACCGGCATGGCCGGCTCGCTGTTGCCGGTGGTGGTTGCGCACGGCGAGGGCCGCGCCGAGTTCGGCGGGCAAAATCCGGCCGCCGCGAAAGTGGCAATCAGCTATGTCGACAACTACGGCAAGGAATCCACCGAGTTCCCGGCCAATCCGAACGGTTCGCCGCTGGGGATTACCGGATTGACCACCACCGACGGCCGTTTCACCATCATGATGCCGCATCCCGAGCGCTGCTTTAGGGCCGTGCAGAACTCCTGGCATCCGGCC
The DNA here is from genome assembly GCF_024505185.1 of Methylomonas subterranea. GTDB lineage: Bacteria > Pseudomonadota > Gammaproteobacteria > Methylococcales > Methylomonadaceae > Methylomonas > Methylomonas subterranea. Next base: position 4,862 of record NZ_JANIBJ010000065.1, on the reverse strand, counting down.
GATTGGCTGGAAGACGGCGCTTGGTTAAGGATGTTCAGAAATGCCCGGGTTTGGGTCGGATAAACGCTTGCGGCCATGCCGGTAGATCACGCAAAAGTCTTGCAACTGGCGGCGTCCGGCGCTTGGGACGCGGCGCACCAAATGGTGCGGGCCCATGACGACACGCTGTCCTGTTGGATGCACGGCTACCTGCATAGGCTGGAAGGCGACTTGAGCAATGCGCGTTATTGGTATGGGCGCGCCGGCCGGGATATGCCGGATAACAGCCTGGAACAGGAACTGCGGCTGTTAAGCGATTGGATTAATTGCAGCGCAAGGTAAAGGTCACCGGCCCATCGTTGACCAGGGCCACTTTCATATCGGCGCCGAATTGGCCGAACTGGCTGCCGGGATAAATCGCAGCGGCTTGCCGTTGAAAATAGCCGAACAGTTCCCGGCCTTTTTCCGGCGGAGCGGCCGAGGCAAAACTGGGCCGGTTGCCTTTTTGGGTGTCCGCCGCCAGCGTGAACTGCGGCACGATCAATAAGCCGCCCTGAATGTCGCGCAGACTCAAATTCATTTTGTCCTCGGCATCGGCAAAAATCCGGTAATTCAAAATGCGCTCCAGCAGACGGTCGGCTTGCGCTTTATCGTCGGATTTTTCCACCGCCACCAGCGCCATGATGCCTCGGCCTATGACCCCGATATCGATAGCGTTGACGGTGACTTTCGCGTCGCTGACGCGTTGAATGATGCTGATCATGGCTTTAATGATGATGGATTTATAAGTTGCGTAAATTAGCCCGGCTGGGTTTGGCCCGTCTGCTTGTCCGCACGCAATAACTTCCGCCTTCCGTTCCTTCTGGAGGGTGGCGTAAAAGACAATCAGTCCCTTCTCCCGCCGCACCCGCGGGGCATAAAGGAGAAGGTTAGGATGAGGGTATATAAAACAATGGTTTATTGGTTTTTACCCCCTCACCCCAACCCTCTCCCGCAAGGAGAGGGAGCTTTTACGACAGCCTCCTCCGGGGTTAGGGTGAGGGATATAAATAGGGAGGTTCTTAGGAACGGCCCCCCCAAGCAACCGGCTTGTTAAAAAAATCGTAACGCTTCCGCTAGCCCTTGCCCGAGCCGTTTCTGTCCACATGATGACCCTTCGGCAAAAAAACCGCAATCTCCGCCCATACAGGCATGGGGTACAATGCGGACGGTATGCCTGTTTGTTGCGTTGGCCGGTCGGAAATTATCGGTTCGGCGTCAAGCGGGGTATTTTTTGTGATGCATTCGGGAGTAAATTGAATGGCCGTGGAAATCATGCTGACTATCGTACTTACCGCCGTGATCCAGTCTTTATTCGGTGCCGGCATACTGTTGTTCGGTACGCCCTTGTTACTGTTGTTCGGTCACGAATTCGTCGATGTTCTGGTCGTGTTGTTGCCGGTGTCGCTGGGGGTCAATCTGATGCAAATCGCCAAGCATCACGCCCATGTCGATTGGGGCTTCTATCGCAAGATCGTCATGTTGGCCCTGCCGCCCATCGCGCTGTTTCTGTTTCTGGTGACCCATGTGCGCATCAATATCGGTTTGGTGGTGGGGCCGTTTTTGTTGTTCTTCGCCTTCAAGGAATGGTCCGCCGCCGCCGGCGGAATCATCGAACGTCTGATGCGGCACGAAACGCTGTATGTCGTGGCGATGGGCGTGGTGCATGGTCTCAGCAATTTGGGCGGTTCCCTGTTGACGGCTTTGGTGCATCACAAAAATTATCCCAAGGACGTGGCGCGCGTCACCGTGGCCATCTGCTACGGCACTTTCGCCGTGGTGCAATTGTTGACCTTATACCTGTTCAGCGCTCAACGGATCGATGTGCCGGTGTTTGACAACCTGATTTATCTGACGATAGCGGTGATGGTGTTCGGATTGATCGACGAGGCGCTTTTCAGCCGGATCAACGCGCAGGGTTATCGGCGGATTTTCGCGCTGTTCCTGGCGCTGTCCGGCGTAGTTCTGATGGCGAAATCGTTGTGATGCGGCCGCTTTTCCGCTGCTTGCGCATATCCCGATAGAGGTTTGCATATGATTAATCAATTGCTTGGCATTGCCATGGCCGGCTCGATAGGCGCGGTCACGCGTTTCGGCGTGGCCAATGGTATTTACGCGTTGCTGGGGCGGGATTTTCCGCACGGCACCTTGTTCGTGAATGTGACCGGATCGTTTTTGATGGGTTTGTTCACTGAATTGATGTTGCAACGCTTCGCGTTGGCCGTGGAGTATCGGGCCGCGTTGCTAGTGGGTTTTTTAGGGGCTTACACCACTTTTTCGACTTTTTCGCTGGAAACGGTTTACCTACTCGAATCGGGCAACGTGCTCAAGGCCTTTCTGAACGTCTTCCTCAGCGTGGTATTGTGCCTTGCGGCCTGTTGGATGGGCTTGATCTGGGGTCGGACCCTGTTTACCCAGGATTTTTATCCCTGGCTGGGTCACGGCCTGCCATATCGGGAATTGATGTTGAGTTTAGTCGTGGCGTTCATGGCGGCGATGGCTGTTGAAACGCTGCTGCACGGCGTGCAGGCCCGCGGCGAAGTCAGAGTGATTGCCCATGTGGTGCTGTTGAGCTTGCTGACGCTGTGTTCGACGCTGTGGCTGGTTTTCAAACTCCCGGAAATTCGCGGCGAGTTTCACGGGTTATTGAGCATTTTTGCCATCAACGCCTTTTTCGGCGTGGCGATGGTTTGGTTGGGATCACTGGCGGGTAATTGCTTATGGCACATCAAACAGTCTCTATAGCGCGTATATATTTGCGGGAAGGCGAGCATTTGCTCGACGATCTGCTGCATTTTTTGCACGACCGGGAAAAGGTTTCCGGCGTGACGGTATTGCGCGGCATCGCGGGTTTTGGCCCGGACGGCAAAATGCGTACCTCATCCTTGGTCGATCTGTCGCTGGATTTGCCGTTGATAGTGGAATTCTACGACTTGCCCGAGCGTGTCGAAGCCATTCTCGACCACCTGGAAACACGGCTGGGATTATGTCATTTTGTATATTGGCCGGCGACGGGGCGCTTGAGAACTTAAATCGCTTATCGTCGCTTGCTTCCCCGCGATGTCGTCGCCTTAACCCCCGCCGGCGGCTAAAGCATGCAACTCAGGCCGATGAGATTTAGCCTCAGGCCCTTTAAAAGGCCGTCGGCGGGCGGAATCGCGTTGTCCGTGGTCTTGTTGTTCGCGCTGGCGCTTTGGCTGGGCCTGGGTCTGGCGCCGCAACCCTTGCTGGTCAATCGCGCCAATGGTTCCTATGCAGTCACCGCCGCCGATGGCCGTTTGTTGCGGCTGAGCCTGACTTCCGACGAAAAATACCGTTTGTGGACGCCGCTGGCCGAATTGCCGCCGGCCTTGCTGGAAGCTACCCTGCGCTACGAAGACCGCTGGTTTTACCGGCACCCCGGCGTCAACCCGCTGTCGCTGCCGCGGGCCTTGTGGAGCAGCCTGATTACGCGGGAGCGCCGGATGGGCGCTTCGACGCTGACCATGCAACTGGCCCGGCAACGCTGGCGGCTGAAGACCGCCAGCCTGTCCGGCAAGTTCCGGCAAATGGCTTACGCGCTGTGGCTGGAACGGCGCTTTGTTAAGGACGAATTGCTGGAAGCCTACTTCAATCTGGCCCCTTACGGCGCCAACATCGAAGGCGTCGGCGCGGCGGCCTGGATTTATTTTCACAAACCGGTCGGCGAATTGAACCAGGACGAGGCGCGGGCACTGGCCTTGATTCCGCAAAATCCCACCGCCCGCGCGCCGATGCATCCAGCCGCCCGCCAGCGCCTGCGCCGGGCTTGGCAAACGGCCTACGGCGACGATGCCGGTTTCGAGCGCTTGTGGTTTCGGTCGCGCGCCGAATTGCCGTTTGCCGCGCCGCATTTCGCCGAACGCCTGCACGGTTTGTATCCGGAAGCGTCCGGTTTGGCCGGCACGCTGGACGCCAATCTGCAATCGCTGAGCGAAAATTTGCTGAGCGGATTCATACGCCAGCAGCGGGTCCAGGGCGTGGTCAATGCCAGCGCGATGATCGTGCATGCGCCCGACATGACGGTAAGGGCTTATGTGGGGTCGGCCGATTATTTCGACCGCCGCATTCAGGGCTTCGTCAACGGCTTGAAGGCGCCGCGTTCGCCTGGCTCGACGCTGAAACCCTTTATCTACGCCCAAGCCATCGCCCAGGGCTTGATCACGCCGGACAGCCGGCTGAAGGACACTCCGCTACGGTTGGGGCATTACCAGCCGGAAAACTTCGAACGCAATTTCTACGGGCCGCTATCGGCCACCGATGCGCTGGTGCGTAGTCGCAATATTCCGGCCATCAGCCTGTTGGCGCAATTGCAACAGCCGACCTTTCACGCGTTTTTGCTGCAAGCCGGCATAGACATTCCCAAACAGGCCGCCAATTACGGTTTGAGTCTGGCTATCGGCGGCGCCGAGATTTCCATGGAAGATTTGCTGCGGCTGTACGGCATGCTGGCCAATCGCGGCCGGCTGTTGAATTTACGCTGGCTGCGCGATGCCGACCCGGATGCTGGCAAACAGCTGATATCGCCGGAAGCGGCGTTTTTGGTCAGGGAAATGCTGGAAAGCAATCCGCGCCCGCAACGCAGTTTCGGTGGGCGCGGATTCGGCCACCAGCAAGCGGTGGCCTGGAAAACCGGTACTTCGTCCGGCCTGAAGGATGCCTGGGCCATCGGCATGCTGGGCGATTGGCTGGTAGGCGTCTGGGCCGGCAATTTCGACGGCAGCCCCAACAGCCATCTGGTCGGTCGCGATCTGGCCGGACCGCTGTTGTTCGACATTCTCGATGCCATAGCCATCGAACGCCCGGTGGCGGCGGCCGAGCCGCCG
>NZ_JANIBJ010000064.1 GCF_024505185.1 Methylomonas subterranea | reverse complement strand
AAAAAAGCCTTGGCCGATTGCTCGGCCAAGGCTTGCTTCACTGCGGTCTAGGTAAATTAGACTTAGTTAGGCAGAGCGAACACGGTCAGTGTACCACCTAACTTGGTATAAGAGCCCAGACTTCTGTATGCACCTACAGCGCCCAAGCCTTCGGTGTTGGTGGAGTCGGAGCCGTCGTCCAGGCCGGCGGCGATACCGATACCTGCCCAGCCACCAATACCGGACAGTACGCCAACGTATTGTTTACCTTCGAATTCCCAAGTATTGACGTTGCCGATGATGCCTGATGGGGTTTTGAATTTGTACAATTCCTTACCGGTTTTCGCATCAACCGCTTTCAGGTAGCCTTCCAGGGTGCCGTAGAATACGACGCCGCCGGCGGTGGCAACAGAGCCTGACCAGACAGAGAATTGCTCTTTGTTAGACCAGACGATTTTACCGGTTTTGGCATCCCAAGCGGTGAATTGACCCAGGTTGGTGGTGCCGTCTTTTTTACCGGTCAGAACATCGGCACCGGCAGGCATCATGTTCAGGGTGGCGCCTACGTACGGTTGGCCCGCGGTGTAGCTAACTTCGAACGGTTCGTACTCCATGCACAAGTGGTTGCCCGAAATGTAGAACAGGCCGGTTTGCGGAGAGTAGGAAACAGGTTGTTGGTTCTTCGCGCCCAATGCGGCAGGGCAAGTACCTACAGTGTTGACGTCTTCACCGTTGTGTTCGGTAGAGAATTCTGGCACGACTTGCGGACGGCCTGATTTCATGTCGACGTGGGTTAGCCAGTTGACGGATTTGTCAAAAGTTTCGGCAACCAACAGCTCGCCGTTTTCGCGGTCCAGCGTGTAGCCCACGCCGTTACGGTCGAAGTGGACGATGGTTTTGCGCATTTGGCCCTTGATTTCCTGGTCGACCAGAACGGTTTCGTTGATACCGTCATAGTCCCATTCGTCGTGCGGCGTCATTTGGTAAACCCATTTGACTTCACCGGTGTCGGCGTCGCGAGCCCACAAGGACATGGACCATTTGTTGTCGCCAGGACGTTGTACAGGGTTCCAGGTAGATGGGTTGCCTGAGCCGTAATAGACCAGGTTCAGTTTAGGATCGTAGGAATACCAGCCCCAGGTGGTGCCGCCGCCGATTTTCCATTGGTCGCCTTTCCAGGTCGCCAAGCTGGACTCAGGGCCCAGAGGGGTGACTTTGCCGTCTTGCCAGGTGGTGGATTTGCCCGGTTTGATCAGGGTGTCCTTGTCCGGGCCCATGCTGTAACCTTTCCACGCCAATTGGCCGGTTTTGATGTCGTAGGCCGCCAGGAAGCCGCGAACCCCGAATTCACCGCCGGAAATACCGGTGATGACTTTGTCTTTAACCACGATAGGTGCGTTGGTGTTGGTCATGCCCAGTTTTGGGTCGCCGTTTTGCACGCTCCATACGCGTTTACCGGTTTTGGCATCCAATGCAGTCAGAACAGTGTCCGATTGTTGCAGGAAGATTTTGCCGTCGCCGTATGCCAGACCGCGGTTAACGGTGTCGCAGCACATAACCGGAATCGTGACGTCGGCATCCATGGTTGGGGTGAATTCCCAGATCACGGATTGAGTTTTTTGGTCGATCGCGTATACGGTGTTAGGGAAAGGAGTGTGAACAAACAGCACGCCGTTAACAACCAAGGGGCCGCCTTCATGTCCACGCAGAACGCCGGTAGAGAAAGACCAAGCTGGTTGCAGGTTTTTTACGTTTTGAGCGTTGATTTGTGACAGTTTGCTGTAACGGGTACCGGCATAATCCCCACCCCAAGATGCCCAGTTGGCGGGGTTTTGAGTCAGTTTTTCCAGGTCGCTATTAGCAGTTGATACAGTTGGTGCGGCAAGTAAAGAAGCTACAGCCGATGCAAGCAGCCAGTTTTTTACAGGCTTCATATGTTTCCTCCCGGTAATCTGCTGAAAGACAGAGTACGTTTTTTGTTTGTTAAGACTAATATTAGTTTTAAAGCTCTAAGTTGGATGACCGTCTTAAGGGGCTTTATCGGCGGTTGCCGAGCGCGGTGGGATAGCCAAACCAGTTGCGTAAATTGAAGGATTTTTTCCCAAAAGTCAACTTGAAAAAGTCTCGCGGCTGGGTGGCCGGCCAATAAATTCAAGGCTAATAACGGTTTACAAAAGCATTGTTTAAATTATCGGCGGCGGAAACAGTGGGATGGGCGGTTCGCGCAATCCGATTCGACGAACGATATTGTTCCAATGCCGGGCGCCGGGCGCGGGATGGCGTCGAATTTTTAGCCTTACCATGGCCGGGCTTTCAGGCGGAGATCAAGTTTTTCGACGCCATCCAGAAATCGCCACGCCGAATCAACACGGAATCCCCAGGCCGCCTAAACCGCAATAACCATGCGGGTTTTTAGCCAGATATTGCTGATGCTCGTCCTCGGCATAATAAAACGGCACGTTCCGGCGGATCTCGGTAGTAATTTGGCCCGCGCCGGCTTGCGTCAGCTTGGCTTGATAGGCCTCAAGCGACTCCAGCGCCGCTTGATACTGAACGTCGTTGAATACATCGATACTCGAACGATATTGGGTGCCTACATCATTGCCCTGGCGCATGCCTTGGGTGGGGTTGTGGGATTCCCAAAAAACCCGTAACAGGTCCCGATAGGCTATTTGTTCGGGGTCGAACACAACCAAAACCACCTCGTTATGGCCGGTCAGGCCGCTGCATAGCTCCTGATAGGTCGGATTGGGCGTGTAGCCGCCCGCATAACCCACGGCCGTGCTGAATACGCCGGGTTGCCGCCAGAACTTGCGCTCGGCTCCCCAAAAGCAGCCCATGCCGAACTGGGCTTTTTGCAGATGGGGCTGAAAAGGGGGCTGGATTGGGTTGCCGGAAACAAAATGCAGCGGATTTACGGGCATGGCTAGTGTTCGGCCCGGTAGCGCTTGTTCCGGCGTGGGCAGCGCGGTTTTTTTAAATAAAAAGCTCATGGCGGCTGATCCGAAGTCCAATGAATGGGTTAAGCGGATTATAATCGCCATTCCGTTTAAAACAGATACCAAATTTATGAAGCAACAAGATTGTCTGCGGCGATTTTTATTCGAAGATTTGGGCGTGCGCGGCGAATGGGTAAGACTAGAACAAAGCTGGCGGCAAGCCAAGCAGCATCAGGTTCTCGTCAATGCCGGCGTTGAATCGCAATTGGGGCAAGCTTTGGCGGCGGTCGTACTGTTGTCGGCCACCATCAAGTTCAAGGGAGCGATGATCATGCAAATTCAGGGCGCCGGTGAATTAAGAGCCCTGGTGGCGCAAGCCACGCATGAAGGCAAGGTGCGTTGTTTGGCGCGTAGCGAGGAGCGAGTGTCCGGAAACGATTTAATGGCGATGCTGGGCGAGGGCGGTCGTCTGGTGTTGACGGTGGAGTCGGAAAATGCCGAGCCCTACCAAGGCATAGTCGGTGTTGCCGAACGGAATTTGGCGGCTGTGCTGAAAACTTATTTTACCCAATCCGAGCAACTGGACACCCACTTGTGGCTGTTTGCCACTGCCGAATATGCCGCCGGCCTGTTTTTGCAAAAACTGCCCGGCGATAATCAAGACGACGCCGACTGGCAACGCCTGATAATGTTGGCTGACACGATAACGGAAGCGGAAATGCTGACGCTGGATTGCGAGCAACTGCTGCATCGCCTGTTCCATGAGGACAAGATCAGGCTGTACGACCCCCAGTCCGTCGAGTTTAAATGTAATTGTTCCCGGCCAAAAATTGGCGGCACTTTGGCGGCATTGGGCAGGTCTGAGTTGGAAAGCGTGCTGCGGGAGCGGGAGACCATAGAGGTGGACTGTCAGTTTTGCGGCGCGCAATATTGCTTTGACCGAATTGACGTGGAAAACTTGCTGACCAATCCCGTCATTCACGAGGACGCCGAGTCAACTCGACACTGAGGCCGCAATGAAAAACTTGAATCGCTATGTTCGCTTGGTATTGCTGACTGCAGTGCTGCTAACCCAAACCGGCTGTCTGGAATGGCTGCATGCCTATCAAACCTATTTGCAAATGGAAGAATTTGATCGTTATTTCTCGGTAACGGCCAATGATGATTTCACTGTGCATTTTAAGCAACCCCGGCTGGTCAGCGATGATTTTGTGGCCTTGGCCAAATTGCATGCCAGTAGCGAAGAAAAAACCCTGGTCGGGAAGCGCTGGCGTTATTGGTTTCGCAAAATTGACCGCAATAGCAATTTGGTGAATCCGGAAATCAGCTTTTATTGCGAATTGGCTTTCGACAAGGAAGACAAAGTCACCGATTGGTCATTTTCCAAACTGTTCTTGCAAATCGCCCCGCCGGAATTTCTGGAGGCCTCCTTCCGTTCCCTGGGGGGGGCGGAGATTAACGAAGGCAAAAAGCAATTGCGGGCAAAAGCAGATTTTGCCGACAAGATTACGGCCGATTTACCCAAAAAAGCCACCGTTGTACAGCAATTGGGCGAGCCTTTGGAGATCGAGGATCAGGAAAAACTGGAAATCTATAAGTACCAGTTCCGTCTGGATGCTCGCAAAATTGAAGAAGGCTACGAAGACCGGGCTTTGAGCGAGGTCAGGCTATCGTTCGATAAAACCAGCAGCGAACTGGTAAAGATGTCGGGGCGTTTTGCTGGTTTGAAAATATCGATCAATTACCGCGACTTTCTGGAAGAAGACGACAGCAAAATGGCCGGCTTATAGTCCGGTAAAGTCGGAATCGGCCGGCCTTGCTTGAATGTCGCGCCGGCCGTCTGTTTCCGCGCCGACGCATCGATTCGATCTATTCGGCTCCGGCATTGAAGTCGCCAAAGTAAAAGCAAGCGTTTAAAGGCTTCCGCGAGCGGTCTTTTAGTTCGATTTCCCTGAGATCGTCCGGTAACCGCTCCGCGGCGGCTTGATAGCCGACGGCAATCACCGCCATTGGGCTGCAAGCCTCGGGCAGGGCAAATATTTGTTTGCATTGCTCGGCATCGAAACCTCCCATCTGGTGCGCGGCCAAACCCATGGCGGTTGCTTGCAGGCACAGACTGACGGCGGCGGCGCCGGTGTCGTAAGAGGACCAGCGGTTGATCTTGCCATTGTGTCCGAACTCGTCCATCGCTATAGTCAGTATCAAAACCGGGGCGTTTTTTGCCCAAAGCCGATTCTTTTCTCCCAGCGTGTCCAACAATTTATCCCATGCGCTTGCATGCGTCGCTTTATTGCAGACCAAAAACCGCCAGGGTTGGTCGTTAAAGCAGGAGGGCGCCCAGCGCGCCGCTTCCAGCAAGGCCGTTAAGGTTTGGTGATCCACGGCTTTGTCGGCATCGAATGACCTGGGGCTCCAACGGTTCCGCAGGATGTCATGGATGGGCGTGCTGCTGAAGGCGGGTTTGGTCTGCATAATGATTTCCTTTGTCCGTGTCGTCGGCTTGCGTCAGATGCGATTTTTACATGAGTCATGCTTTAGAAGTAAAGACTTGATCGCTGAGAACGCTGGCTCATTCGGTGCATTATTAAAAAGAGTTGACGCGTAAAATATAATGCTTATAATGGGCGAACTTTCCGCTCTGAAGCGGAATTGCCGAGGTGGTGAAATTGGTAGACGCGCTAGCTTCAGGTGCTAGTGGGGGTAACCCCGTGGAGGTTCAAGTCCTCTCCTCGGCACCATATTACAGTTTCAGGTGGTAACATCTGACAACAAAACCCGCAAGCTGCAAGGCTTAGCGGGTTTTTTTATGTCCCATGCAGTAACACCTAGCCCCGCTAAAGAACCAACAAGATGTTGGCTTTTTGTTGGTATCGGCCATCATGTCCACACCCGATACCATCGAAATCGCCTGGAATTGGCGAGTTTCCGACCATTCGCCCGGACTATGTCGGAACAACCCGGCTGAATTTGGAAGTCGGCCGAAAAATTAAGCTTGCGCGGCAGCAAACTTATGCCACATAAAGCCCGTCGGCATAACCCGCGCGGATACGGGGTTATGCCGACATAAGGGTTGGAAATATTGGTGCATGCGAGACGAGCAACGATGATCGTGGGATGCACACTATCCTGGCCCCGAAAAGTGATTGATGACGTTGTTCTAAGCGTCCGGTTTTGCAGCGTCGGCGGTAAAAATCGGGTTGTTTTTATCTTCTTCGGTCAACTTGGCTTTTTCTTCCGGATAAATATGCCAGAAGGATTGGTCGATGGCGCCTTCGGTATAACTGTTTTTGCGGCTGTGGCCGAACGGACACCACCAGTTTTCGACCACTTTGACCAAATAGGCGTGCCATTCGAACAAGCCGACGCTATACGGGCAATACCATGTGCAGTTCAGAATCCAGAACAATTTGGATTGCGCCATGCTGAGCTTGAAGGAGCCGTGCATGACAATCTGGTTTTTCAGGTTGTAGCGGTGGCTGGCCCGCTCCGGCAGGAAATCGCGCCATTTTTTCACGTTTTGCGCGCCGACGAACTTCAGGCTGTAATAGGTCAAATATGCGCTGGTAATCACAAACGGCAGGGTCAGAATTGGCAGATAGACGAACAACAGGCCGATTGCCCGGGATGTCACCGACATCTGTTGATGGTGGCAGCCGATGTTGACGCGGTCGCCGCAGGATTCGCAGGCTTTTGTGCTCCCTTGGGTGGTCATGAAGTATTCTCCGTTGATTGAGGGTTTAAGGGTTGCTCGGGGTCGAGCAATTGAAAAATGCGTAAGCAACCTTCGCAGCAAAATTGCTTCAAACCATTGGCATGGACAAAACTGAATCCAGGCACTTTTACCGGTTGGCCGCAAAGGTCGCAGGGAGGGGAGGGTGTTTTCATAAGGCCGGGCTTTATATCCGTCCTGATACCGCGCAAAAAAAAGTTTTCAGATATTCGGTTTCCGGCATGGCCGGCAATACCGGGTGATCCGGCCCTTGGCCGTCGCTGGCGATAAACACCAGATGCCGGTCTATATGTCGGGCCGACGCGCGCAGAATTTCGTGCAAATCCGCCCGGCTCAAATGATGCGAACAGGACGCCGATACCAGCAGGCCGTCGGTATTCAACACCTGCAAGGCCAGATGGTTGAGGCGCCGATAAGCTTCATAGCCGGCTTTATAGTCTTTTTTACGCTTGATCAGGGCGGGCGGGTCCAAGACGATCGCATCGAAATGCAGGTTTTGTTCCCGGGCCTGTTTTAAATATTCGAACACATCGCCGCGCGCGAAATTCATTATGTCATGCACGCCATTCAGTGCCGCGCTTTCGGCCGCCAGGGACAGCGCGGTTTCCGAACTGTCCACGCAGGTCACTTCCGCCGCCCCGGCAACGGCGGCGGTGATGCCCCAGGCGCCGGCATAACTGAATAAATCCAGTACTCTGAGGCCCTTGCACCAGCCGGCAAATCTGGCGCGGCCGCAGCGGTGGTCGTAAAACCAGCCGGTTTTTTGGCCTTCGGCGACATTGATCAGAAAACGGGTGTCGTTTTCCTCTATCAACAGTTTTTCCGGCAGATCGCCGTAAGCCATTTCAGGTTCCAGCGACAGATTTTCCAACTGGCGCTGACTGGTGTCGTTTTTTAACAGAATGGCGGCCGGCCGGATTAATTCGACCAATACCTTTACCAGCAAGTTTTTGTGTACTTCCATGCCGGCGGTAGTGATTTGCACGGACAGCACCTCGCCGTAACGGTCGATGACCAGCCCCGGCAAGCCGTCGCTCTCGCCGAACACCAAACGATAAAACGGCCGCTCGAAGAGGCGTTGCCGCAGGGCCAAGGCTTGTGTCAGTCGGGTTTTGAAAAACTTTTCGCCGATAGTGCCATTGGGTTTGCGGGTCAACAGGCGCGCGCAAATCAGTGCATTGGGGTTGACGTACGCCAAGCCCAGGGCCTTGCCGCCGCTGTCGTTGACGACCGCCACGTCGCCGGCGGCGAAGGCATCCAGCGGGCTGCGCTTGGCGTCGATTTCGTTGCTGAACACCCACAAATGCCCTTGTCGCAGGCGCTTGTCTTCGTGTTTCTTTAAAAACAATTCGGGATAATGCATGCTTTACATGGTGGTAAGAGTAAATCCGCCGACGCTTGGGGCGGAGATGACTATGGCCAAGCGTATTTGTTCGGTATGCTTGGCGGCCGACAGGGTTTCGTGCGTATAAGTGGCCGGCGGAAACAGCCGCTCCGCCAAAAGCCGTCCGTTGTAATCGTTGACGGTAAGCTTCAAGGCCGGAAAGGCTTGCGAAAATTCCGCCTGATTGGTCAATGCCGCGGTCAATACATAGCGATTGTCCAAATGGGCCTGCCACTCGCTATGCGATATGGACCAGTCCGCCGGATTCCGATACGGCGGCACGCGGCAACCGATAAGCCGGCAAACCTGCGTTAAGGCGCTATAGAACGGCGGTCGCCGCAGTAAGTTTTCGCGTTCGAAATAGGCGATTTGGCCCAGTAAAACCAATAGCAGCACGGCGTTGCCGATTCGCCATGCAAGCGGCGACGCGGGCCTGGGGAATGTAAGTTCCGGGGGGCTGGGCGAGTCATGCCGCTCGTCTATCATATCGGACAAGCTGGGCAAGGCGTCAAACGACCTGCCGCAGGCCGCGCAATTCAGTAAACCGCGGCCATCACGCAATTGCCGGGTGCTGAGCTGCTGTTGGCAATCGCAATGAGGGCAGCGGCTGTACATGCTTAGGCCGGCTTTTCGGCGTCCAGGCGGCACCAGTCTTCCAGGCTCACCGGTTCGGCGACCATGAGGCCTTGGGCTCTGTATGCATCGGCCACGACCTGGGCTTGTTCGTTCAGAATGCCGGACAATATCAAATGTCCGCCGGGTTGCACCAAGGCGGCGATGACGGCGGACAGCTCGATCAAGGGTTTGGCCAAGATATTCGCCACCACGATTTCCGCGCGGTCATGGGAAAACTGCTCCGGCAGGCAATAGCTGATGCGATCCAGCACCCGGTTTTTATCGGCATTGTACTGGGTGGCGGTCAGGGCCTGCGGGTCGATGTCGACGCCATGCGCGTGTTCGGCGCCTAATAACAGGGCCGCGACCGCCAGAATGCCGGAGCCGCAGCCGTAATCGATCATTACCTTGTTTTGTAAGTCATGGCCGGCCAGCCATTCCAGGCACAAGGCGGTGGTGGGATGCGTGCCGGTGCCGAACGCCAGCCCCGGATCCAGCGTCATGCAGACCTGACCCGCTTCATGTACTTCCTGGCCGCTGGGGCAAACCCATAAGCGGCCGGCAAATTGCATGGGCTGAAAATGCTCCATCCATGCACGCTCCCAGGCCTGATCCTGTATCACTTCGACCAACCATTGCCGTAGCGGCCGGCCGATGAACTGGTTGATCACCAGGGTCTGCACCACATCGGGATCGGCATCCAGTTCGAAAAGCGCGGTAACCCGGGTGTTGCTCCAGATTTGGGTCTGGTCGATGGCCGGTTCGTAGACCGGTTCGTCCTCCGCGTCGCTATAGGTCACGGAAACCGCGCCCAATTCGCTAAAAAAATCGGACAATTCGGGAGCGGTATGCTCGTCGGTTACGACTGAAAGCTGATGCCATGCCATAGTCTGTTTTGGATGATAGGCAAGGTGCGCGCCATGCCGGCGCGCAC
>NZ_JANIBJ010000063.1 GCF_024505185.1 Methylomonas subterranea | reverse complement strand
ACAGTCGCGATCCGCAAGGCCATCATCGCGACTGTGCGTCGCTCCCACGAGACTGCCTTTCATTTGCCGGGGCGGTGCAGCTGTTTCATGAGCGTTAGGTTGATCTATCCACAAATACAGACCACACGGATACGCTCGCCCTCGGCGCCACTGCCGGGCTTGTGGCGGTAGAAGTCCAGGCCTTGTCCAATTAGTACTCGACTTACTCGTCAGCCTAAATCTGCCGGTCCGGTAAAAATCCACCCGCCTGCATGCTCCATAAGCGGAAATAAAAGCCTTTTTGGGCCAGCAATGCGTCGTGATTACCGTCCTCGACTATTCGGCCTTTGTCGAACACCAAAATCCTATCCAAGTGGGCGATGGTCGATAGCCGATGGGCGACGGCAATCACGGTTTTCACACCCATCACCCGGTCCAGATTTTCCTGTATGGTTTTTTCCGTCAGCGAGTCCAGGCTGGAGGTCGCTTCGTCCAGGATCAAAATCGGCGCATCTTTTAACAACACCCGGGCAATGGCGATGCGCTGGCGCTGGCCGCCGGACAATTTGACGCCGCGCTCGCCGACCATGGCGTCATAGCCATCCGGCATATCGGCGATGAAGGCATCGGCATGCGCCAGACGGGTGGCTTCCAGTATGTCCTCATCGCTGGCCCGCAAGCGGCCGTAGGCAATATTCTCCCGTAAGCTGCGGTGAAACAGGCTGGGCTCCTGTGGGATCAAACTGACCTGCCGATGCAGGGAGTCCTGGGTGGTTTGCAGTATGTCCTGGCCGTCGATCAAAATCTGTCCGGAAAGCGGCTCGTAATTGCGCAAAATCAGGCTGACAAAGGTCGACTTACCGGAACCGGAAAATCCCACCAGCCCTACCCGCTGTCCGGGCTCTATCGTGACACTGAGGTTTTCGAACACCGGCCTGTCCGCCCGGTAGCCGAAGCAAACCTTGCGAAACTCGATCCGCCCGGCCGAGACCTGTAAAGGTTGCGCGTCCGGCCTGTCGATAATTTCATGCGGTTTGACGATGATCTCCACGCCGTTCGCCACGTTGCCGACGTATTCGAAAAACTCCAGAAACCGCCGGGTCAGGTTGCGGGCATCGCCTATGATCAACAATGCCAGACCGGTGCTCATGGCAAAATCGCCGACACCGATTTCGCCGTCATTCCAGAGCCGCAAAGCATAAACTATGGTGCCTATTTTCAGCGTTGCGGCGGCGATAAACTGAAACCAGCGCACCCGTTCCATATACCAAAAGGTACGGCGACCCTCGCGCAACTCCTCTTCCAGCACGCCTTCCAGATATTCGCGCTCGTAAGCCAGGCGGGCGAACAACTTGACATTCAACATATTGGTCACGGTATCGACGATCTTGCCGTTCACCTGACTGCGAACCGCCGCGTAGTTCTGCGCGTATGGCTGGCAGCGGGTCGCCAACCAATAGGAACTGAGCACATAGAAAAGCACCCAAACGGCCACGAAGCCGCCCAAACCGCTATGCGCCTGAAACAACAAGGCGATAGAGACCGTAAAGGTGATGGTGATGGGCCAAAAGTCGAACAGCACCGACCAAGTGGTATGGTTGACGCTCATCGCGGTTTCGCTGATCCGGTGCGCCAGACCGCCGGCAAAATGATCGGCAAAATAACGCGGAGAATGTTGCTGCAAATAGGCGTACAGCAATTGGCTGCTGCGTTGCCGCAAGCGCGGACCGGTAATGACCAGCAAGGCGCCGCTGGCGCGGCTGAACAATATCTCCGCCACATTCAAACCGACCAGCAACAACAAGGGTTGCTCAAAAGTGTCCCACAAGTTAGCGCCGGCGGGCTGGGCCGCCACGGAGTCCATCAGGCCCTTGATGGCGTAGGGCACCAGAATTCCACCGGCCGCCTGTCCGGCTTCCATTACCATCATCAATAAAATCATGCCGCGAAATTGCCGTAAACAATAGAGGATAAAACCCACGGTATGCGGAGGTAGCGCGGGTGCGGCGGCGGCCCGCTGAAAGCCGGCGTTTTTTGCATGCATAGATATCAAAGACCTTAAGTTTCCCAAAAACTCATGAACCCCTTGCGTAATGCTACTTTGTTAGAGTCACGCAACGCCGGCATGCCCGCCGGGATACCCAAAGAGCACAAGAGCGGGCATCCAGTGCCATGGAAGGCAAGTTTCGATCCATCAGTGGAGCCCGGATTTCGGCAATCCCCGCCGAAATGACAGGCACGTCCGAGAATCGTTCAACCTAACGATCATGAAACTGGTGTATCAGCCCGGCAACTGAAAGACAGTCACGTAGGAGCGACGCACAGTCGTGATGATGACCTTACGAATCGCGGCTGTGCGTCGCTCCCACCACGACTTTCAGAGTAACGTTCATGAAGGCCGGGCGATCGCCCCGGCAAATGAAAGTAGTGCAGCTGGGCACGGTTCCTCGCCGGACAGGACGCCGTAAATTCGTCCAAGTAGGCTCGACGGCAGCATCCTTGCTGCCGACGCCTGTCCAACAAGCAACCGTACCCGCTCGATTTTTTACTTTCAGAGTAAAAACGCAGTTGAGCCTACGGAAAGTCATGGTCGGGTTTTCATGCGCGAGGGCGAAATGTGTCTTCATAACCGTCACTTTCAGAGCAAGACGCTACAGTTTTCAACAAAAATTGTCAATCTCTTAAAAGTTACCCACATTTTCTGTGCATAACCTTGTCGACAACTTGCGGAAATATCATTTTTTATATTTAAAGACAATAATTTAGTTACATGAATCACATTCAGTCATCGCCCGATAACACCGAAAAAAGCTCCGCTTGCACAGTCCTCTCAAACTTGAACAAGTGCGTCCGGCGGCTACCGTTATCCACAAAATCTGTGGATAATACTGTAGACAAGCTGCCGATTAATATATTTTATTTATTAATATCAATTACTTGTATTGGTTTGACCGAAATTTGTCCAGTTTGTAACATGCGTTTGCGCCGGCCACCGGCATTTTAAGTTATCCATACAAAATATCGATAAAATCAAAATTATCCACATATTGTGTGCATAACTTTGTAGATAACTTGATTTTTTGGCTTATTTACCGCTTTGTATCAATAACTTAACTTGGTTTGTACAGATTTTCGACAGGCGGGCGGACATAGCCGTCCCGATAGCTCGGGAAGCGGAATTCATAGCCCAAGGCAGTCAAGCGTGCGTTGCCGCAACGCTTGTTTTGCTCGGCTTCGGTGGCCAAATCCAAGGCGGTAGGAACGGGAAAGGCGTATTGCCGGGCTATCCAGTTCATCACATCCCAAATCGGCGCCGGCTCGTTGTCGCTGGCCAGATAACAGGCGTGTAACTGTTTGCCTTGCAACAGTTTTTCAACCAGAAACGACAGCACGCCGACGCAGTCGTCGCTATGGATCCGGTTTGTGTAGGCGGGCGGATTTCGTTGAATGGCTTCGCCTTGCGCGGCCCGACGCAACAGCCAGTTCCGGCCCGGTCCGTAAATACCGGAAAAACGCACCACGCAATGCGAGGCATCCGCGGACCACAATTGCTGTTCGGCAGCCACCAGGCATTGGGCGGTGAGCGATAGCGGCCGGGTCGGACTGTTCTCGTCCACCCATTCGCCGCGATTCTGGCCGTAGACGCTGCTGGACGACACCATCAACCATCTCGGCTTGGCCTCCGCCAAATGCGCCAACAACTGGCTCAGCCCGGACTCGTACAACGCCCGATAAGCGTCGATTTGACGGCTGCCGGGAGAAACAATGAACAGCACCAGTTCGAAATCGGTCGGTATGCAGTGCAGACTGCCGGCTCGGGAGATATCGGCGGCAACGACGGGAAATGGCGCCGGCATCGACAACGTCCGCCGCTTGACACCGATCACACTATGACCGAGTTCGTGCAAGGCCAGAGCCACGCGGTAGCCGATATCGCCGCAACCGACGACCAGAATCTTCGCCATTAGCCTGTGTCGGTTAAATTCATTCCCCATCCAATCACATCGCCTGAATGACGTTGATCATGCCGGCGATGAAATCCAGGATTTCACCGATAAAGACGTCAAAAGCATCCAGTTTGGCTTTGATCATCAGTAAAAACGTGCTGTGCCGAAAATCTTCGTCCAGATAAAAACTCAGGCCTTTATGGATGGTGTTCAAGCCCATGAAAATCATGATCAGGGCCGCCGCCTTCAGCATCAGGCCGCGCAACTTGGCGCTCATCTTGCCGAAGGCCACGCTGATAAACAGCATCATCGGCAAGGTACCGGCGCCGAACGCCAGCATCAGGGCGCCTCCTTCCGCCAGACTGGTGGCGCTGGTGGCTTTTACCGCCATGGCGAATGTCAAGGGGCATGGCATCAACCCATTCAAAAGTCCGGCTATCATGGCCCCCAGGACCGGCCCTTTCCGGCTGGCGGTGGCAAAACCCTTACGCAAGGCCTGCAGAGGGATCAGGCGCACCGAACCTTGAAACGGTATCCAGCCTAAAATCCCCAGGGCCAGAAATATCACCACGCTGCCTATCAGCATTTGCAGCACGCTCTGCAATTTACCGAACAGCCCGCTGGAAACCAGTACCACGCCCAATGCGGCGGCCAGCACACCCACCACGGTGTAAACACTGATACGGGAAAACTGGTAGGCAAAATAAGGCAGGTAGCTTTTATTTTTGCCCGCCTTCATAAAATAACCCGATACCAACGCGCCGCACATGCCCAGGCAATGCCCGCTGCCCAAAAAACCCGCTACAAACGCCAGCGAATAATCGAATCCGCTGGCGGCGGCAATCTCCGCCATGCCGTGCATGGCGTGATCGCCATGCACGGCCGCAAGGTGCGCGGAATGATCCATGCCTTCCATCGAGTGTTCCATTTATTTGTTCAGTCTTAATGAATTGACGATGACCGATACCGAACTCAGGGCCATGGCCGCCGAGGCAATCATCGGATTGAGTTTTCCCAAGGCGGCTACAGGAATCGCAATGGTGTTATATCCAAAGGCCCAAAACAGGTTTTGCTTGATGACCCGGATCGTGAAGGCGCTGAGTTCTATGGTTTCAGTGACCTTGGAAATATCGCCGCGCACCAGCGTCAAGTCGGCCGACTCCATGGCCACATCGGTGCCGCCGCCGATGGCAAAGCCCACATTGGCGGCCGCCAGCGCCGGCGCATCGTTGATGCCGTCGCCTATCATGCCGACCAGAAAGCCGTCGGTTTGCAACTGCTGGATGATCTGCAATTTTTCTTCCGGTTTGGCGTTGGCAACCACATCGGCTATCCCTACCCGGTCGGCTATGTAATAAGCGGTTTTTTCGGTATCGCCGGTCACCATCAGGGTTTTGATGCCCAGTTCATGCAAGCGGGCAATCGATGCCGCCGCTTCCGGGCGCGGATTGTCGGAAATCGCGAAAATCGCCGCCGCCCGCTCGTCAATCGCCATGAAAACCGGCGTTTTTCCCTGCGCGGCCACCCTGTCCGCGGCTTGATCCAGACCGGAAATATCTATCTTCTGGCTAATCAACCACTGCCGGTTGCCCAACAGCAGTTTGCAAGCATCCACCTCGGCGCGAATCCCGCGCCCGGTTTCGCTGTAAAAATAACTGCATTCCAACAGGTCAATGGACTTTTCACGGGCAAATCCGACGATGGCCTTGCCCAGAAAATGCTCGGAGCCAAATTCCGCCGAGGCCGCCAGGGTTATCAGCTTGAGCTCGTCGAATGTCGACAGATTGAATATTTCGCTGAGCCTGGGCTTACCTTCGGTAATGGTGCCGGTTTTATCGAATACGATGGCACTGAGCTTGCTCGCCACTTCCAGGCTTTCGCCATTACGGATATAGACGCCTTTTTTGGCGGCTTGACCGGTACCGACCATGATGGCGGCCGGAGTGGCCAGCCCCAGCGCACAGGGGCAGGCAATCAGCAGCACGGTAATCGCATTGCCGAAGGCGATAGAGAACGGCGCCCCCACCAACAGCCAGCCCGCCAGCGTTCCGGCGGAAACCGCCATCACCGACGGCACGAACACGGCCGAAATCTTGTCCACCTGTTTTTGAATCGGCAGCTTGGCGGCCTGGGCCTGATCGACCATGTGCACGATACCGGCCAACACCGTATCCATGCCCACGGCGGAAACTTCGACATGCAACACGCCGTTGCCGTTGACGCAACCGCCTATCACGGCATTGCCGACGACCTTGACCACCGGCATGCTTTCGCCGGTCACCATGGATTCGTCCACTGTCGATAAACCGAAAATCACTTTACCGTCGGTCGGAATCCGCTCGCCGGGCCTTACCAACATCACATCGCCGAGTTGCACATCATCGACATTCAGGACGATTTCCCGGCCATCGCGTAACAACGTGGCGGTATGCGGTTGCAAATCCACCAAGCGGCGGATGGCTTCGCCGGCCTTGCCCTTGGCGCGCTCTTCCAGAAACCGGCCCAATAAAACAAAGGTAATGATTGCCGCCGCCGCTTCGAAATATACATGCCCACGCCGGCGAAACAGCGCCGGCACACTGTAGCCATATGCCGAGCCGACCCCCAGCGCGATCAAGGTATCCATATTGGCCGCCCGCTGTCTGGCCAAGCGATAGGCCTTAACGAAAAACTGGCTGCCGGTGCCGAATACCACTTGCGTGGTCAGCAAAAACTGCAGCCAATGCATCCAGCGCGATGTTTTCATTGCCATCGCCACGCCGACCACGGGTACGGTCAAAAGCCCTGCCCAAGCAAATCGACGCCGGGCCGCGTCAATCCGCTGCCGCTCCTTTTCGATGAGCTGCCTTCTTTGCGATAAGGTGTCCACCAACAGCGCGCTATAACCCAGCTTTTCTATTTGCGCCACCACGTCGTTTTTACTGAGTTGACCTTGCACGCTGACGGTTTGAGTGGCGAAATTGACGCTGGCGGATTTAACCCGCTCGTCGCGGTTCAACACCATTTCAATCAACAAGGCGCAGGACGCGCAACTCATGCCCTCCACGGCCAGATCGATGTCCTGCACCGGCCCCTCGAAACGCTTTTTGCGGTCCTTTTTCAGGTTCGGTTTTTTTTGAGCGATGTTGCCCAGAACTGCATCCAGCAAAATCAGCAGATTTTTTTTCGGCAACCGGTCGCCGTCAAACTCGATGGTTACCGAACCGATACCGAATACCGATTTGACGGCGCTGATTTCCGGTCGTTTCTTCAGCAGAATTTCAAAGATGTAACCGCGCTCCGGGTCGTTTTTCAATACCGGGGTCAGAATGCGGATACGGTTTTTCAGTTGGTGCCGAAGTTGAAAGTTTTTGAAGGCGGGCGTAGCGGAATCCATGGTTTCCTCTGAACGGTGACGGGCGGGCCGATTCGCGTGCGGCGAACCGGCCCGGCAAGCTATTTGGGTTTACGCGAGCGAACCAGCAGGAAGAACAAATAAAAAGTCGCCATCCACTCGTAACGATGCACCAAGGGCTTCACCAACCATTGAGTGGTGATGCGCGTCCAATGCACCTTAATCAAGTACAGAATCAGAATATCGTTCAAAAAATCGATGACGGCTTTTTCCGGATCCTTGAACAAGGCCTTGGGGCCTTGACTGCTCAATTTGCCAATCACCTTGGCGGCCTGGGCGGTTTCCTTGGCGGCGACGATTTTTTCATCCAGCCAGCGGTTGATCCGGCTGTTTTTTAACTTATGCTTCAGACCGAAGCGGGACTTTTTGGCGGCTTCGGCAACAGCTTGGGGCGCAAACCAGCCCTGCTGCTCCAATACCGTCAGCTCGGCGGCCATTTGGCGGGCCAGATCGATAAATCGGCAAAGATTCTCGTCGTAGCGGATCGATAATTTGCCGGAACGGCGAAACAGATCCACCGACGACACGCCGGCAATCGCGGAGATTTTATCGGTGAGCAGCTTTGCGACTTCCACCCGCGCGGCGCGCGGCGGAATCTGAAAGCGGACATGGCCTTCTCCCCGGTAACGCACTACAAATTCTTTTTGAATAGCCATACTTAACAGAAAGCAAAAACAAAACGGGCGAACCCGGCAAGCAGGTACGCCCGTTTCAAATTAAACGTCAGCCGGTTTATGTCTCAACCGGTTCGATTAGTTCATTACCCAGGCGTCGGATTATTTATCCTCTTTTGCCTCGGCAACGATGTCTTCCAGATTTTCCTTTTGGTGCAGAACAAAATCCTTGCCCGCATCTATGGTTTTGCTTGCGCTGGCGATAATGTCTTTTCTGTATTTATATACAAAAAATCCGGCTACCATACCCAGACCGAAAACCAATAATGGGTGTTTGGCAGCTTTACTCATAAGTTTTCCCCCTGTGTTGACTGTTGCAGTCGCCAAAGTGCCCGCCATTACCTGCTTGCCCATGGACATACTTTTGGAATCGTGATTGTGTGCCATCGCTTAAATATCCTTTAGCGCTAGATTCAGTGGTTGTTTGTAATGTCGGGGGCTTCGGACAGGATTTGATCTTCATGCAACATCTGATAAATACCCTTGCATCCTTCGCAGCAAAATTCTTTGTCGCCGTCTTGGGTTTTCAATTCAAAACCTTCTACTTCGACATCCAGTCCGCAAAGATCGCATTGCTTTTGTTTATCACTCATTGTTGATATCGACCAAACTTAACAGAAAACCCCGGATAGTACGCAGATCATTATAGCGTCCCATCCAGGCAAAACAACCTCGAACGCCGACAAAGCGGCTGGCGGCAACACAGACGAGCCATTTTATCGAGGGTGAATTCTATAATCAGCGTAACAAGCGTTGCTGATCGACCACTACCGGCTTGACTGCGGTCGCGCGATTGGACGCCTTCATCAAGGCAATCCTCAAAGCCCCGGTCAGACTGGCGCTCAAACCCAGGCGCATTGCCAAGGCCGGCACCAAAATCATCGAGGTCAACGCCAAACCCGCCCCCAACAACAAGGCGCCGGTATTGATTTGTTCAGCGGTTGCCGCGTAATTTGCAGTCATTAATTCTTGGGCCATTTATTTACCTCGGGGGCGAATTTTATACACTCAGAATTAAGAGCAGAATGGATGCCAAAAACCAATGCATTGAAATCATTGAATTACTCCCTCGCCCTCCTTCAATAACCCACAAAAAACGCGGCATATCACAGCAATACATCAGTTAAATAACATAGTTTAATTATGGCGGGTAAAACCCTCCGCCTCAATCGAATCCAGCCGCGAAATGTGCCGCCGTAATTTTGATATACGCTTAACGTTTTATTTTTCGAGAACCTGCTTTCGTGCGCTTACTGCAAAAACTACTGCGTAAACCAAGCGTTGCCCCCGGCATCGTTGCCTTGAGTTTTTTTCCGCACGGTTTTGCGCTTGCGGTGACCCGTTACCCAAAAATGGGGTCAGGTCTTGCAATTTTTTTAACCGCCCTACTGACTGTCGAATAATGCACGCCAAAGGCATTCGCAATTTGCTGCATCGTATAATCGCCGGTCTCATAAGCCTTTCTTATTCCCTCTTTGGTATCGGGGATAGTTGCAACATAGTCGCTTAGCGGCCTGCCCAATGGTCTTCGTTGTACTTTGGGGATTTCTTTCAGATCTTGTGATTCGGCGTTAAATTGCTTTTGCAGCTTTTCCACGAACGGCTTATCGCCCAGGAAAATCTGATGTCTAAGCCCTTCCCAAACAGGCGGCAATCCGACGCCCGCCCGAACAAAGTCTCGATAGCGTTCAATCGCTTGCGCTCTATTCGAACTAAACTGCCGCAATAACCAAACAACTTGCAAGCATTCCAACGGCGGAGCTTGAGCAACCATCGCCCGATAACTACTCCAAGGCCAATCCGCCGCATCATTCACCATCAGCGCTCTTACCGGATTCAATACCACGTAACGGGACAACTCGAGCAAATAGCTGTCTTTTTCAACCAAGATAGCTTTATAGCGCCCTTGATACACATGGCCGACGCGCTGATGCCGACGGTTGAACGTTTGTGTGTAAACGCCATTCAACTGGCGCATACCCTTGGATAAACTGCCTTCTACCGTCTCGACAACTACATGGTAATGATTGCTCATCAAACAATAGGCGTGGCAAACCCAATTAAACCGGGCACAAACATCACTGAACAATTCGAGCCAATTTAATCGGTCCTTATCATCAAGGTATATCGCGTTCCGCGCATTCCCCCGCGACGTCACGTGATATAACCCGCCCGCTAATTCTAATCTGAGTGGTCTAGCCATGGCTGTTAGGATAGGCCATATTTGCTTGATTGCAAGACCTGACCCCGAAACCTCCCTATAAACGAGTTCAACAGATTGCGGAGGCAAGTAACTCAAAAGTGATGACATTCAACAGGTCAGACCGGTGCTTTTAAATCCCGTTCTGCACACAGGTTCTTAGAAACCGTTAGGGTGATAGTGGAAAAAGCGCGCGGATAGATTTATCAGGGTCCGAAGGTCAATCAAGCACCTTCACCAAGAGACCGAATATATGGCGGCAATCTCGATCTCTGTTGGAATCATTATTTTTGGCAATCTTGACTTGCAATTGGGGAGGAGTCCATATATGTGCCGACGTAAGGAGGCGCATCTGTCGCGACCGTTGCGCCTCGCATAGCTCGGCACAACCTATGCAGTCTGCTGCGCACCTTATCGCGTTAACAAGGAAGATTTGATTTGACGGGTAAGACCGTAAGACTTACGGCCTTACCGCTCCGAATCCGCCTTACGGCCTTGACTATCTAA
>NZ_JANIBJ010000062.1 GCF_024505185.1 Methylomonas subterranea | reverse complement strand
GCGGCCGTGGCGGCCGCGCCCGCTGCGGATCCGGCGGTTGATGCGCAGCTGGCGGCTGAATTGGCCCAGGCCGAGGCGGCTGCCGCCGAAGCCGAGGCGGAGGAAGCCGAAAAACCGAAGAATCTGGCCGAAGTGACGGTAACCTCGCGGCGCAAGGAAGAAAAATTGCAGGAAGTGCCGATTCCGATCGCGGTCATCAACCGGGAAACCCTGGAACGCGACAATATCGTCAGCGTGCAGGATATGTCGCGGCGCGCCCCCAATCTCGGTGTCACCTCGGCAAACGCCCGCCAAACCAGTATCGCCTTACGCGGTCTGGGCAAGAACAGCGGTAACGAATCCATGGAGCCCAGCGTCGGGGTGATGGTGGATAACGTCTGGCGGGCCTGGGTGGGTTCGGCTTGGTCGAACTTCGCCGACTTGGATCAGATAGAAGTGTTACGGGGGCCGCAGGGCACTTTGCAGGGCAAAAACAGTAATTTGGGTTTGTTGAACATTACCAGTAAGGCACCCTCGTTCAAAAACAGTTATTACGTGGATGGCTTTGCCGGTAATCGCGATTCCTTGCAAGGAAAATTCGGTGCCACGGGCACCATTCTGCCCGGTTTATTGGCTTATCGCGCCTCGGGTTATATCGATAAACGCGACGGCTATATTAGAAATCTGGACATTCATCGCTCCGAAGGGGACTTGGGCGAAACCGAAGGCATGGGCGGCCGTTTGCAATTTTTGCTGACGCCCAGCGACGAACTCAGCGCGCGGGTCATCGTCGATAAGACCTTTTCCAACCAAACCATGAGCGTCAGTCCGCTGGTCGTCGATCCGACCCATTTCGACAACGGCCAGCGCAGAAACACCACATTCAGCAGCCGTCTGGACCGCGGCTGGTTCAATAACATCACCACCAACGGCCAGGCGCTGACGGTAATCGGCGATCCGCGCGCCATGGCCAACAACGACAGACGTCAATCGCGCGCCGACGGTTCGGGGGTCTCGGCGGAAATCAACTGGGATAAACTGGGGCATCGGTTTACCTCGATTTCGGCGTGGCGGGATGCCTTGTTCGAACCCAATCACGACGGCGACGGCTCGACAGCCGATATCGAACGCATCGCCGGCTGGACCATTAAAAACGAGCAATGGTCGCAGGAGTTCCGCATTGCTTCCAAGGAGCCGGGCGTTATCGATTATCAAGCCGGGATTTTCGCTATGCGCACCATCGCCGATACCTTCAATCAGCGACTATTCGGCAACGACGCCGGCGCTTTTTTTGCCTCCAACGCGCAATATAACCGCTTGAATGGTAGCGCCGTCGGCCGCCAAATGATGGCTGCCTCCATGCGCAATACCCTGTTCAATCAAAGCGTGGTGCCGGCTACCGACAGTTTTGCCGGTTATGGGCAAATCAACTGGCATATCACCGATGAGGCTACCTTGACCTTGGGTTTGCGCAACACCTTCGAACGCCGGGAAAACACCGGCTGGAGCCGAAATATAGGCGGTAGCGACCTGGATGCGTTGGGTGCGCAAATTGGTGCCACCGCGCAAAATATTACAGACGCCAAAGCCATCCGTAACGGACAGCTGACCGCCGAATGGGATGCGCCGCGGCAGGGTTTCGATCAGAACTCGCAAAACTGGTTGGTCAACCCCAGCTATAAGGTTACGGAAGATGTCATGGTCTACGGTTCCGTGGCCGGCGGCGAAAAATCCGGTGCCGCTCAATTCAACTTTAGTACCGGAGCCGTGCAGAACGTCAAGCCCGAGCAGGTCATGGATTATGAGTTCGGCGTTAAAAGCAGTTGGTTGGATCGTAAACTGGTGGCTAACGTCAACTTTTATCAAACCGATATCGAAGGTTTTCAGTCTCAACTGGTGGCCCCCGATCCTTTGCGAGAAGGGCAATTTCAAACGCAACTCGGCAATGTCAAAGGCATACAGCTGCGCGGTGTCGAACTGGAAACCAACTGGAATGCGGCGGAAGGCCTGGATTTCTTCCTGAACGGCTCATACAACAAAGCCATTTATACCGATTTCGACAATGCGCCGTGTCCGCCGGAAATTACAGGTGAAACCTCTTGCGATCAAACCGGCAATACCATTCCGAATGCCCCGGCCTTTACCGCCAACTATGGGGTGGATTATCGGGCTCCGCTGACCTTTGGACTCGGCAACGATTATGGCTTGCAATGGCACGCTTATCTGATCGACAGCTATAAATCGGCGGCCAACTACAATGCCAGTTTGTCGCGCTACGGCAAGCAGGATGCATATCACGTCACCGACGGCGGCATCGGTCTTGGCACCAAAAACGGCAAATACAACCTGGATCTGGTGGGACGCAATATTTTCGACACCATATACGTCACCAACGTCGGCAATTTTTCGGCGCGTAGCGCGGTTAGTGCCAGCTATGGCGATGCGCGCTACTTCGGTGTGCATTTCAGAGCCAAATTCTAAACGGCTATCGAACGGGGCAATGTTGCGTTGCCCCGCTTTGTTTGAACTGATTAAAACTTTATAGAGGAAATAAGCATGTTCTCCAAATCTCTCATAGCACTGAGTGTCACGGCTTTACTTTACGGGGCCGCGGCCCGGGCCGACGATCCGGTTACTCCCGCCATCCCCGGCGTGGCCGCCGGCGGCGTGGTGCTGGAACTGATCAAGGATGGCTTCAAGGGTACCGAGGGCCCGATAGGCTATAGCGACGGCAGCTTGCTGTTCACCGAAACCCAGGATAACAAGATTATTCGCATCGCCCCTGACGATAAGGTGTCGACTTTTCTGGAAAAGTCCAATGGCGCCAATGGCTTGGCCTGGACGCCGGACGGCCAGTTAATTGCCGTGCAAACCAAGGATACCCAGGTTGGCGTGGTGTATCCGCCCAAACAAAAAAAGGTTTTGGCCAAAAATTATCAGGGCGTGAAATTTCAGCGTCCCAACGACTTGGTCAGGGCCAATAGCGGCGCCATATATTTTACCGACAGCGGTACCCGCGCCACCAAGGAGGAGCCTAATCCGGAACCTTCGCGCGCCGCGGTTTATTACATCAGTCCCGAAGGCGATTTAAAGCAATTGGCCAACGACATCGAACGCCCCAACGGCATTCAATTGAGCAAGGACGAAAAAACCCTGTATGTGGCCAACACCCAGGGCGAGCATATTTTGGCCTATGACATTGCGGCGGACGGATCGATTTCCAATCGGCGCGATTTCGCCAAACTGGCGGGTTGGAAAGCTGGTGACGACGGTGTCTGGTCCAGCGGCGCCGATGGTTTGGCCTTGGATGACGAGGGGCGTTTGTTCGTGGCTTCCAATGCAGGTGTTGAGGTATTTAATCCCCAGGGCCAGGCGCTGGGTGTGATACCGGTGCCGAAGAAGCCGCAAAATCTGGCCTTTGCCGGCGCGGATAAAAATATCCTGTACGTGGTCGGACGCGGCGCGGCGTACAAGATTCCGTTGCTTACTCATGGTATTGCCGAGCGGGCGAAGTAGGCATGAACGCGGTTGCTCTCCGATTGAGGGGGCTGACTAGAGAGTATTGGGTGCTGTTGCCCAGCCTTATTTTCAATATCCGGCAGGGATCTGACCGGTGGATCGGAGTTGCCAGTCTCCTTGTTTGTCTTCGATCCCAAAAGTCAGGCCGTTGAAGGAACAACGGTCCAGGAATGGTGAGAAAAGCATTACGTTTGCCGGTACGGGAACCGGCGTTTCCCGATTTAGGCGAGTCCGCGTGCCGTTACGGTCTTGTTTAAAGCGTTGTGGTTGACCTCTGAAGGGCAAGGCGTGTTCCTTGCCCTTTTTTTTGCCCGCAAGTTTTAGCTAACGCCGCTTCGGCGGGAATTTTAGAGGCTGAGCTCTATCCGCGTGGGCATCGGGGCTTTTGTTAACGCAGCAGCAGGGTGTGTTGCGCGTCTGCTGTTTAATCATCAGTCGTGACGTCGGGCTGATGATTTGGGGAGGTCGGTAGTAAGCCGCGTGGGCTTGTTATTGAAAGAATTATCTTACAAAACAATAGCCTGAATTATGCCGTCATCAAGAAGCAAGTCGTGGCACAGTAGTTGCATTTCGACATCTGCAGCCCTTGTACTTGCGCATCCAACTGGTGCGCGTTTGGTAAAAAATAAAATGAGAAAACATATGACAAAAAAAATTCTTGCGCTGACTATTCTGGCGTTGGCGGTAACCAGTCCGGCCAGTCTTGCCGCCGGACACACGGAAACAAAGAAGGCGGAAGCCGGAGCTCAAAGGCCTTACACGGCAAAAACCCCCAAGTTGAACCGAGCCCAAATCGATGCCTTGCTGGCCAAGCCCGAACAATTATTGATCGTCGACGTGCGGCGCCCTGACGAGATATCCAAAATCGGCACCTTCCCGGTCTATCTGAACGTGCAGATCAATGAGTTGGAGAGTGCGTTGCCGTTTATTCCCAAGGAGCGCTCGATCGTAACCGTGTCCAACCATGCCGGTCGCGCCGGCAAGGCGGGCGATTTGTTGCTGGATAAAGGCTTTAAGGTGGTTGGTGCCATTGGTTCGCAGAACTACGAGGAAGAAGGCGGCACGATCAACAAAATCGTCCCCCCCGCGCCAAAAGCCGATGAGCATGCCGAACATCATTAAGCGCATTTATCTTGAATGGTTATAAACAGTGGTCGCGGGGAAACAACCCTCAAGCCGTCTTTTTTGGAGTGAACAAATGAACAAAAAAGTGTATTCCGCTTTGGTCTGGGGCTTGGCGGTTGTCATCACCGGTGCTCCGCTGGCCGCCGATGACAAGCCCGCGGATGAAGCGGGGAAATCGTCCAAGGCCAAGCTTTGGTCTTATCAGCCCGTCAATCCGCCGGCGGTGCCCGATGTTGCGCAGAGCGACTGGGTGCGCACGCCCATCGACGCCTTTGTGCTTGCGCGTTTGGAGGAAAAGGGCCTCAAGCCGTCGCCCGATGCGGATAAAGCCGCCTTCATCCGCCGGGCTACCTTGGATGTCTGGGGAATTATTCCAACCCCGGAAGAAGTGGATGCCTTTGTCCAGGACGATTCGGACAATGCTTATGAAAAATTGGTGGACAGGTTGCTGGCTTCGCCCAAATACGGCGAACGCCAGGGCCGCAAATGGCTGGATTTGGCGCGCTACGCCGACAGTACGGGGTTTCAGAACGACAATGACCGTTTGAATATGTGGCGATACCGGGATTATGTGATCAATGCCTTTAATCAGGACAAGCCGTACAGCCGTTTTATTCAGGAGCAACTGGCCGGCGACGAATTATGGCCGGGCGACGAGCAGGCATTGATCGCCACCGGTTTCATGGCTCAGTTTCCCGACAACAGCAATTCGCGCGACCTGGTGCAACGTAAATATCAAATCACCACCGATATCACCGATACCGTCGGTAAAGTGGTGCTGGGTCAAACCCTGGAATGCGCGCGCTGCCATAACCATAAATTCGACAAGATCAGCCAGAAGGATTATTTCTCCTTTCAAGCTTTTTTTGCCAATATCGCCCCGGTGGATAATATTCCGGTTAGCAATAAAGGCGAGGTGGAAAAGCAATGGCAGGCGCAGTGGGATAAATGGCAGGCGGCCACCAAGGATATCCGCGCCAAGCAAAAAGCCATTATCGATACCCATCGCGAGGAAGCGCTCAAATATCACAAGGAACGTTACCTGACCGACTCGCGCGAAGCCATTTTTAAACCGAAGGAGCAATGGACCGCACAGGATCGCTGGGTCAATCATCGCTTGGCCAATGTGACTACGGAGGGCAGTCTGCAATCGTTCTTTCAGGAACGCGGCGAAAGTACCGATCCTAAAACATACGATAAAAAAGTTGCCGAGCAATGGGCCGAACTGGAAAAGTTGAACAAGGAATTGCGTAAATTCGACGACTTAAAGCCAACCACCAGTTCCAATAACATTTCCGCCATGACCGAGCTGGGTCACCCGGATGCGCCGCCCAGCTTCGTATTTGCGGTGGGCGATCACGAGAAACCGCTCGAACAGGTCGAGCCGGCTTTCCCCGCTGCCATAACCAGCGAAAAACCGGACATAAAACCCTTGGCATTTTCATCCGGCCGCCGCACAGCTCTGGTGAAATGGTTGACCAGCGAGACCAACCCGTTGACCTCGCGCGTATACGTCAATCGGGTGTGGGATCAATATTTCGGTAAAGGCATCGTGGCAACGCTATCGGACTTCGGCAAAGCCGGCGAAAAACCGAAAAACCCCGAGTTGCTGGATTATCTGGCGAAGCAGTTTGTTAAAAATGGCTGGAGTGTCAAACAGCTGCATAAGGAAATTCTGCTGTCCAGCGTTTATCGTCAAGCCTCCGACTACCGGGAAGATGTGAAACAGGTGGATCCCGAAAACGAACTGTTGGCGGTGTTTCCCCGGCAACGTCTGGAAGCCGAGCAGGTCAGGGACTCGTTACTGGTTGCCGCCGGCAAGTTGGTTGATACGGTGGGCGGACCCAGCGTGTATGCACCCTTGCCGTCCGCCATTAATACCAATTACAGAAACAATAATGCCGCCGGGTTTAATGATCGCATGTGGCGTACCTCCAAGGACGAGAAGGATCACAATCGCCGCAGCCTGTACATCTTTACCCGCCGCAGTATTCCGTATCCGATTCTGGACTCCTTCAATATGGCATCGCCGCAGGAAGCGCACAGTAAACGCGAAGTGACCACCACGCCGCTGCAAGCTTTGACCCTGTTCAATAGCGAAGTGATCTTCGATTGGTCTAAATCGCTGGCGGGCCGTGTAATCAACGAGGCAGGCGAGGAGGAGGCGGATCGCATCAATCGTTTGTACCGGATTTTGTTTGCCCGTAACGCCAACGAGGATGAACTTGCAACCTTACAGGCCTTCCTGGACGAGCAGGCCAAGGTTATCAGCGCCAAGGCGGAAAACGGCAAGTTTGAAATCAACGTACCGGCCGAAATCAAAGACAAGAAGATCGATGACCCGATTCGCGCGGCGGCATTTGTCGACTTGGTACACACGGTGGCCAACTCAAACGAGTTCATCTATCGCTTCTAAATATGGCGCCGCCGGCCGATGGTTAGTATTAGCCCGGCCGGCGGCTTAAACAGACATGGGGTTTCGCCGTGAGTCGCTTTTTGCCATGGCACTCAAACGTTTTCCCGGAGGGTTATTTCGGAAAGCGGCTTTTGGTCAAATCCCAACTTTTCAAGAGAGAGTAACATTATGAGCAACAGTTCCAGACGCGACTTTTTGATCAAAACCGGCTATGGATTGGGCGGTCTTACCGTGAGCGGCTTGCTGCCGGGTGGCGGCGTAATTGCCAGCGCCTTGGCTGACGATGCCGCGCTCGCCGCAATTGCCGGCGAGAATCCGCTGGCTCCGAAAGCACCGCATTTTGCCGCCAAGGCCAAAACGGTAATATGGCTGCACATGGCTGGCGCACCGAGCACCCTGGATTTGTACGATTACAAACCCGAATTGGTAAAAAGGGCCGGTACACCGATTCCGGCTTCATTTTTGCAGGGCATCAAAACCAGTACGCAGGGCGGTGTCACCAAACTGATAGCCACGAAGAGAACCTGGAAGCAACACGGTCAGAGCGGCGCCTGGTTTTCAGACTGGTTGCCTAATCTGGCCGAGCATGC
The DNA here is from genome assembly GCF_024505185.1 of Methylomonas subterranea. GTDB lineage: Bacteria > Pseudomonadota > Gammaproteobacteria > Methylococcales > Methylomonadaceae > Methylomonas > Methylomonas subterranea. The sequence continues at coordinate 3,230 of NZ_JANIBJ010000062.1, read as the reverse complement.
CGACGACTTGGCTTTCATCAAGTCCAGCGTCACGGTTGGCGCCACCCATGATATTTCCATCATGAAATTGAATTCCGGCGGCTTGAATCCCGGCCGTCCAACCCTGGGTGCCTGGGTTCAATATGCCTTGGGGTCGGCCAATCATAATCTGCCGGCTTACGTGGTTCTTTACAACGACAAGCGCGAGCCGCGCGGCGGGGTTACCAACTGGGAGTCCGGCTTCTTGCCGGCCGTATACCAAGGTACGCCGTTCCGGCCGGGCGATTCGCCGATTCTGCATTTGCAAAATCCGCAGTATGTGGCCGACAGCGAAAAACGCAATGCGCTGGATCTGCTGCGCCGGCTCAACGAATCGCATGCCGGCCGTTATCCGACCGATACCGAGTTGCAGGCTCGTACAGAGTCGTATGACTTGGCCTACAGGATGCAGGAAACCGCGCCGGAAGCGGTCGATTTCAGCAAGGAATCCGACGCCACCAAAAAATTGTACGGCCTGGATGAAGAAATCACCAAGCCTTACGGCGAATTGTTGCTGCGCGCTAGGCGCTTGGCGGAACGCGGCGTGCGCTTCATACAAGTGGTATCCGGTCCCACCGACATCAAGGGCGACAGCCGCGATTGGGATGCGCATCAAAACATAGAGGAAAATCATGGTAAGCATTCCAAAATTGTCGATAAACCGATCGCCGGGTTGTTGAAAGACTTGAAGGCCAAGGGCATGCTGGAGGACACCTTGGTGGTGTGGACTTCCGAGTTCGGCCGCACTCCCTGGAGCGAATCCGGCGACGGTCGCGACCATAATCCTTGGGGTTACACCCAATGGATGGCGGGCGGCGGCGTCAAGGCCGGCTATACCCACGGCAGTACCGACGAATTGGGCGTGCAATCGGCCAAGGGCAGCGAGGTCGATACCTATGACTTGCATGCCACGGTGTTGAATCAGTTGGGTCTGGATCACTTGAAGCTGATTTATAAATATCAGGGGCGTTCCGAGCGGCCAACCGTGGTGTACGGCAAGGTTATCAAGGAATTGGTGGCTTGATACGCCCCGCCTCGCTCCATGCGTGGATGCCGGGGGGGGCGTAGCCAGCTAATCGAAATGTTGCGCTTTAAGCAGTTCGGCGCATCCCGGTCATTTTGCAATGTCGGGGTGGCGCCTAGGCTTAAAGGGTCAAGATTCGGAAGGTTTTTTTGGCGCAACCCCGGGTATAGTCCGCGCAACGCCGATTCGATTAATGTAATAAGGAACCAAGCTAGATATGCGTAAGGCAAATTTGTTGCTCGTTTTCGCTTGCCTGCTGATTAGTGGAGCGGTGGCAGCGGAAGCCGACTTCGATTTCGAGGAACTGATGAATGATGTGGAAACCAAAATTCAAAATGTCCAAAACAATATCGCCGCTCAGGATGTAGCCACGGCGACTACCGAGACCAAGGAATTGCTGGATGCCTTCAAGCTGGTGGAAGGCTATTTCAGCAAACGCGGCGATGCCGAAGACGCGGTACATAATTCCAGGGAGTATCAGACCATGGCCGGTAACATACTCAGCGCGCTGAGTACCAACGATTTGAATAGCGCCGGCACGGCCGCCAACGAATTCTCCAAACAATGTCGGGGTGTTTGCCACGACAAATATAAACCGCTTTGACAGGATAATAATGAAACGCTTATTGCTGAAATGTATATTGCCCAGCCTGCTGGCCTTCGCGGCCATCGCCGCTTTACCGGAAGGTCATCCCGCGCCGGATTTTCAGGCTCAAGCTTCGCTGGCGGGGAAATCCTTCACGTATTCGCTACGGGAGTCGTTAAAAAGCGGTCCGGTGGTGGTGTATTTCTATCCGTCCGCTTATACCGGCGGCTGTAATATTCAAGCTCATACCTTTGCCACCAAGCACGAACAGTTCGCCGCCGCCGGAGCCTCTGTCGTGGGAGTTTCCCTGGATAGCATCGAACGGTTGAACGACTACTCCGCCGATCCGGAATATTGCGCCGGCAAATTCCCGGTGGCGTCCGATGCCGACGGCAAGATCGCCAAGTCGTACGATATTGCCGTTCGCGAAGCGACACCGGGTAAAACCGATAGCCGCGGCGCGGCGATTGACCATGGTTTTGCCGAAAGAACCACTTTCGTCATTACCCCGGATGGAAATATCGTCGCCAATATAGGCGGTTTGAAGCCGGCCGAGAATGTTGCAAAAGCCCTGGAGGTCGTACAAGGTTTGGCGGTCAAATAGGTCAGATTTTGAAGGGGAGACGACAGCGACAAAGTAAAACTCATATTCGTTTTTGGGTGTTGTCCGCAAGTATTGCCGGTATTTTGTTGTTGCCGGCCGCTTCGCTTGGGGTGGAAGCGGTCGATCCGGCGGCGCGAATCGGTCCGGGTAATCCGGAATTGGGCAGGATTAAAGCCGACGATAGCCGTTGCCTGGAATGTCATGGCATCGAAGGCATGAGTGGCGATGCGCGCATACCCAATCATGCCGGTCAATTTGCCGCTTATCTGATTAAACAGCTGCGTGATTTTCAGAGCGGTGCCCGGCACCATGAAGTGATGAATCTTATGGCGGAGGATCTTTCGGCGGGGGACATGGCCGATATTGCGGCTTATTTTGCCAGTCTGCCCGTCATGAGCGGGCCGCGTATCGGCGACTTCCCGGAGGCCGAAAAATTATTCGAGCGGGGCGACGCGGGCAGAAATATCCCCGCCTGTGCCGGCTGCCATGGCAACGATGGAAAGGGCGGGCGGGATGAACACGGTGTTTATCCGCTCATTGCCGGGCAGAACAGGGTGTATTTGCATAGCCAGTTAACCGGCTGGAAGCATGAGGGCCGCAGTAATAGCCCCGATGCGGTGATGAATAAAATCGCCGGAGCGCTACGGGACGACGAAATCGATGCGTTGGCAAATTACCTGTCCGGGCGATAAATCAGGGTTCGCAAAACCGATGGAACTTGAACTGTAAGTAGTAACGGAAGGAGGATATTCATGAAGACGTTGAATTGGTTGTTGTACGAAGTCCACCGTTGGTTGGGTGTGGTTTTGGCGGTGTTTATGCTGGTGTGGTTTGCCAGCGGCATATCGATCATGTATTCCACGCCGATGACCCAAACCAGAACTCAGCAACTGCTGCATGCCGAAGCGCTGGCGCCCGAGCCCGGATGGCTGAGTGTGGGCGAAGCCTGGGAGCGTAGCGCCGGTCAACGGGAAGCCTCGGCGGCGGCGTTCAAAGCC
>NZ_JANIBJ010000061.1 GCF_024505185.1 Methylomonas subterranea | reverse complement strand
CACAGTCGCGATGATAGCCCCGCGAATCGCGACTGTGCGTCGCTCCCACCATGACTTTCAGAGTACGGACGGTGAAGGCTTGGCGCGACCCCTGAAAGAAAAATCTCCAAAGGCATGTGAGACATACCGGTCTTTCAGGTTCGACCGCCGCCACATTTGATAGTTGAGCTGAAAAATCAGCCTTTGCGTAAAAAATCCAATTTGCTTTTGATCTTGATTTCCAACCCCCTATCGACCGGCTGGTAATAACGCCGCCCCCTTAAGGGCTCCGGAAAGTAATTCTCGCCGGCGGCGTAGGCGTTTTCCTCGTCATGCGCGTAGCGGTATTCGGCGCCGTGACCCAATTCCTTCATCAGCTTGGTCGGCGCGTTGCGCAAATGGATCGGCACTTCCAGCGAACCGCTGTGGCGGGCGTCGGCCATCGCCGCCTTGTAAGCCACGTAAACCGCGTTGCTTTTGGGTGCGCAGGCCAGATAGACCACGGCTTGCGCCAGCGACAGTTCGCCTTCCGGACTGCCCAGCCGTTCGTAGGCATGGGCGGCATTCAAGGCCAGTTCCAGCCCGCGCGGGTCGGCGTTGCCGATGTCTTCCGAAGCCATCCGCACTACCCGGCGAGCGATGTACAAAGGATCACAACCGCCGTCCAGCATGCGGCAAAGCCAGTACAGGGCTGCGTCCGGATCGGTGCCGCGCACGGATTTATGCAGGGCGGAAATCTGGTCGTAAAAAATATCGCCGCCCTTGTCGAAGCGGGCGGCGTGGCCTTGCAACACTTCTTCCAGCACTTCGCGGTTGACTATTTCCCGCCCGTCCACATTTTCGGCCAGATCGGCGGCGATTTGCAGGATGTTCAGGCAGCGGCGGGCGTCGCCGTCGGCGGCCTTGGCAATCAGCAACAACACCTCCGCATCAATGGCCAGATTGCGCTGGCCCAGGCCGCGCCGTGTGTCGCTCAAGGCGCGTTGCAGCAAATCGACCAGGGCTTCCGGCTCTATGCCGCGCATCACGTAGACGCGCAAGCGCGACAGCAGCGCGTTGTTCAATTCGAAGGACGGGTTTTCGGTAGTGGCGCCGAATAGTATGATCGCCCCGCTTTCGATGGGCGCCAGCAAGGAATCCTGCTGGCTTTTGGAAAATCGGTGTATTTCGTCGATGAACACCACGGTATTCAGGTTGCGGGTCAGCTTAACATTCTCTGCTTCCGCCACCGCGGCGCGGATTTCCTTCACTCCGGCCATCACCGCCGATAATTCGATGAAATGGCAATTCGCGCTGGCGGCGATGATTTTAGCCAGCGTGGTTTTACCGACGCCCGGCGGCCCCCAAAACACCAGCGAGTGCGGCATGCCCTGCTCGATGGCGGCGCGTAACGATTTGCCCTGGGCCAGTAAATGCTGCTGGCCGATAAACTCGTCCAGGCTGGTGGGGCGCATTCTGGCTGCCAAGGGGGCGTCCGGATGCGCTATAAAAGTGTGGCTTGCTGTCATGGGCGGGAAAACTGATAGGCAATATCGGCTTTTTTCATTAGAATTGCCGACCATTTTATTGATTCTGACGCCGGATTGACATGGATTTAAAATTTTTAGATTTCGAACAGCCGATTGCCGAACTGCAAGCCAAGATAGAAGAGCTGCGCAAGGTGGAGCTGGACAACCATTTCGACATTTCCGAAACCTTGAAACAGCTGGAACAAAAATGCGAAGGCCTGACCGAAAGCATTTTCAGCAACTTGTCCGATTGGCAGATTTCGCAATTGTCGCGTCATCCCGGCCGGCCTTACACGCTGGATTACATAAACTTGATGTTCACGGACTTTCACGAGTTGCACGGCGACCGCACCTATGCCGACGACCCGGCCATAGTCTGCGGCTTGGCCCGTCTGGAAGGCCAGCCCATCGTGGTGATCGGCCACCAAAAAGGCCGCGATACCAAGGAAAAAATCTACCGCAACTTCGGCATGCCGCGACCGGAAGGTTACCGCAAGGCACTGCGGGTCATGAAACTGGCCGAACGCTTCCGGCTGCCTATCATTTGCCTGATCGATACCCCGGGCGCCTATCCCGGCATCGGCGCCGAGGAACGCGGCCAAAGCGAGGCCATCGCCCGCAACCTGTTCGAGATGTCCAAACTGCGCACGCCCATTATTTGCACCGTGATCGGCGAAGGCGGCTCCGGCGGCGCCTTGGCGATTGGAGTGGGCGACCGCTTGCTGATGTTGGAATACAGTACCTATGCGGTGATTTCGCCGGAAGGTTGCGCGTCTATTCTATGGAAAAGCGCCGACAAGGCCCAACTGGCGGCGGAAGCGATGGGCATCACCTCCGACCGGGTACGCGAACAGGGTTTTCTGGATGAAGTGGTGCGGGAACCGGTCGGCGGCGGCCACCGGAATTTCGAAAAAGTCGCCCTGAATCTGCGCGAAGCCTTATTGCGGCACATGGACGAATTGAATCAGGAAGTCCTGGACATGGACAGGATGCTGGAAAAGCGCTACCAACGCATCATGCGTTTCGGCGCTTATATCGAAGAACCGGTGAAATAAGCCGGACGCCGGCCAGCACCATGATCTCACACCACCCAGGCTGCCCGGCAGCCTGTCTACTCTGTTAATGCAGCCTTAACAGCAACCCAACCATCAGCCAGGCGATTCCGCCCGCCACCGGAATCGTCATAAACCAGGCCCAGACGATTCTTTCGATCACGGATAGTTTGAGCGTATGCGGATTCTTCGCAAAACCCACGCCCATGATCGCCGTCGAAATGCTGTGCGTCGTGGAAACCGGCATGCCGAAATGAGCGGCGGCCAACAAAATGGTGGCCGAACTGGTTTCCGCCGCGAAACCGTTAATGGGATGCAGTTTGACCATTTTGTGACCCAGGGTTTTGATGATGCGCCAGCCGCCCACGGCGGTACCCAAGGCCATCACCAAGGCACAGGTAAAGATAATCCAGGCGTCGATGTCTTTTTCTCCCCCATCCGGCCGCAGAAATTGCGCCCATTGCGGCAACTGATCGAGTTCGCCGGCACTGTTGGCGGTAAAAATGGCCAGGGCGATGATGCCCATGGTTTTTTGCGCGTCGTTGCTGCCGTGGGCAAAGCCCATATAGCCGGCCGACAAGAGCTGAGCCTTGCCGAACACCGCATTGATCCATTTCGGCCGCGATATGCGTGCCAAGATGCCGCCGGCCGAATTCATGCCGCTGATGATGGCCATCAATCCGCCCATGATCAGGATGCCCAGGGTGAATCCGGCGATGGGCGAACTGATCATCGGAATCACCACCTTCCACAACAAGCCCTTGTTCTCGGTCCAGACTGCGGCGGTTTTAGCCCAAATCAGAACATCCGGATTATTGTTTCCCGCCGCCAATGCCGCTCCGCACAAGGCACCGATCAGGGCATGGCTGGAAGAAGACGGCAAGCCGAACGCCCAGGTGATCAGATTCCAGAAGATGGCGCCCACCAGGGTACAGATCAGCACTTCCGAGCTGATGTTGACCATGTTGGTGTCGACCAAGCCCGAGGCAATGGTTTTGGCCACCGCCGTGCCCGATAACGCGCCGACCAGATTGGTGACCGCCGCCAATATGACGGCCTGGGTCGGCGTCAATACCTTGGTGGCAACCACCGTGGCAATGGAGTTGGCCGTATCGTGAAATCCGTTGACGAATTCAAATACCAGCGCCGCCAGAATAACGAGCAGTAGCAGTGTCAGCATGGATATCCCTTTATGAATTTTTCAGGACAATGTGGTACACCACGTTGCCGGCGTCGCGGCAGCGGTCTATCGCTTTCTCCAGGATTTCGAACAAATTCATTTTCACCAAATAGCGGATGGGATCGGTTTCATTGGCGTAGACGTCCCGATACAAATCGAGGATTTGATTGTCGGCTTCGGCCTCTATGGCTTGCAACTGATCGTTCAGTTTTTTGACCCGATCCAGATCCATGCCCTTACGCAGCTCGCCGACCATTTGTTGCAAAACCTGGCAGGCTTGTTCTAGCATCAGGGCGCGGCTGGTGAAATCCACATCGCCCATCCGGCTCAAGGCCAGCGCATAGCGCTCGGCAAACTTTTCCACCACCTTGGGAATCTTGTACAGAGCATTGTTCAACGCTTCTATATCCTCCCTGTCCAAAACGGTCACAAAGGTATTGACCAGTTCCTCGCTGATTTGCGCGAACAGGGCTTTTTCCCGCCGGCGCGCCTGCTTGAATTTTTCCAACGATTGGGTAGTTGCCGGCGAATTCAACAATTCTATCAAGGCCCGCGCGGACCAACAGGCGGACTCCGCGCTGGCTTCCAGCAAGCCGTAAAATTTATCGCCCTTGCCGAAGATGGTTTGTAACGAGAACATCGTGTCTCCTTTGTTATGGTTATCGCGCATCGCGCCGTGGTTTTTCCATGCGCCACGCCGGCTTTAAGCGCTGACTTCCTCGATCCGACCGGCGGCGCATCGGCGGGGAAAAAAGCAACTATTGGCCGGACATGTCCGCCGTATGGAAAAAACCCCGATTTTCAGACACTTCCCGCAATCTGGCGGGCGTGCCGATATCTAGCCATGAGCCGTCGAAGTACTCCCCGCCGACCCGGCCGTTTTGCATGGCTTGCTCCAGAACCGGCCGCAGTTTCAAGGCTTGACCGGCCCGCACGCCGGCAAACAGGTCGGGATGATAAACGCCCATGCCGCTAAAGGTCAGTTTAGGCCCGCCGTTTACGCCAACCAAGCCGTTTTCGTTTAAACAAAAATCGCCTAGCGAATGATGCGGCGGGTTGTCGATCAACACCAAATGGGCCAGATCGACGGATTTTTCCCGCAAGCTCGCCAGCGGATAATCGGACAGGACATCCGCGTTTACCACCAGAAACGGTTTGTCTCCCAACAGCGGCAGCGCGTTGGCAATACCGCCGGCGGTTTCCAGCGCTTGTTCGCCTTCGTCGGCATATTGAATCGAAAGCCGCCAGCGACTGCCGTTGCCGCAATGCTCTTTGATCTGCCGCCCCAGATAGGCCACGTTGACCACAATCTCGGTAAATCCGGCCTTGGCCAGGTTTTCCAGACCGTATTCGATCAAGGCCTTGCCGGCCACCCGCAACAACGGTTTCGGGGTATGATCGGTCAAGGGTCGCATGCGCTCGCCGCGACCGGCCGCCAGTATCATGGCTTTCATAAGCCGGCCCCGTATACGGGCAGTACCCGGTGCCGCAGAAAGTCATTGAATTCGGCCAGTTCCGGATAGTCGGCGCAGACCTCTTCGACATAAGCCATGGTGCGCGGAATGTCGGCCAGATAAGCGGCTTTGCCGTCGCGCAGCTGCAAGCGGGAAAAGATGCCGATGGCTTTAAGGTGGCGTTGCAGGCCCATCAAATCGAACCAGCGCTCGAATTGATTAAAATCGCAAGCTAGCGTGCCGGCGTCCAGCAGCCGTGCGTGGTAGGTTAGCAGCCAAGCCGTCACCTGTTGCCGCGGCCAACGGATATAACAATCGCGCAACAAGGACACCAAATCGTAGGTAACCGGACCTATCACCGCGTCCTGAAAGTCGATCACGCCCGGCGGGCAATCGTCCGTCAGCATCAGATTACGGGAATGATAATCGCGGTGCACGCAGACTTGCGGCTGCGCCAAGGCGGAATCTATCAAACAGTCGGCCAGCATTTGCCGGATAGCGGACGGCATTACGATGCGCAAACGTTTTTCCAAAAACCATTCGTGGAATATGTCCAATTCACGCGTCAACAGAGCCCGGTCATAGGCCGGCAATGCCGCCCGCCCCGGGTCGATAGCGTGCTGCAACTTGAACAGGCTGTCCAGGGCGGCCCGATACAAAGCTTCCGCGTTATCCGGCCGCAACACATCCAGATAACAACGGCTCCCCAAATCCTCCAATAACAGATATCCTTGCTCGGTGTTTTGCTGATGAATAAGCGGAACGTGCAGACCGGCCGCTTGCAACAGCGCGGCATTGCGAATGAATGCGGCGGTATTTTCCTTGTCCGGCGGCGCATCCATCGCGACGTGGCAGCCGCCGTCATGCACCACCCGAAAATAACGCCTGAAACTGGCGTCGCTGGAAGCCGGTTCGATATGTGAAATTTGCAGACCTAAATCATGGGTCAACCATTTTCTGAGTGCTTCGGCGCGCGGGTCTGAATTGGGATAGCACATTATTTGTTAACGGAAAAGCAACCTAAGGTAAAATGACCCGGCATTTTATTCGATTTCCATTCAGCTAAGTTAATTTAGCCGCCAACCTCGATATGAATCTTAGGTTTTATACAGTTTATTTAGCATTGTTATCATTCATGGAAGTCGCCTCGGCCACAGACAATGCCGCCTGGAATTGCGAGCAAGGTAAAAACGGCGAATGGGTCTGTCTGAATCAGGGCCAACCCAGCCAGGAAGCGGCCCAACCCAAGGTCATCGGCAGCCAAAAAGCCCCGCAAGCCGGCCAACCCGCCGCCTCGGCCGAATTGCCGGCGGCCACGGCCACAATGACCCGGACTGTGCCCGACGCACCGGCGGCAACTCCGCAACGGGCCGAGCAAACGGCGACGGAAAACCCCGTCGCGTCCGCCGAAGCCCCAGCCCCAACGCCGCGCGCCAGCTTGACCGAAAGCCAAATGCCCGCGCCCGGCAAAAAGGCGGTAGCGGCGACCAATAAACCTGGCTGGACCTGTCAATCCGGCGAGGTCGGCAAGACCAACTGGAACTGCAATCTGGTCGGCGCCGACCCCAAGGGCGCGGCCCAAGTCGCGGCCGCGGCGGAAGCCGAAACCACTTCCAACCTGCCCTGGCTCACGCCGGCTTATGATCGGCAACAGGAGCGCACCTTCGAATTGTTGCGCGGCGAATTCGCGCAAGACCCCTGGCAAAACTGCTCGAACTGGTCGGCCAGAAGGCGCAAAATCAAAGGCGCATCCAGCGAGGCCCGCGAGGAGGCCAACACCGATGTCTTGGCCGACTTTTCCGAAGTGTTCGACGGCGAGATTCTTAACTTCGCCGGCAATGTCGATCTGAACCGCGCCGACCAGCACCTGTCGGCCGACAAGGCCAGCTACGACACGGTTGCCGACACCATGGACGCGCAAGGCAATGTGGTTTACAGCGAAAGCACCCTGGCCCTGGCGGCCGACACCGTATCGATCAGTCTGGCCAGGAATGAAGCCCGGATCAGAAACGCCCAGTTCATCGAAGCGGCCGCGCCGCTGCGGGGCAGCGCCGCCGTCATGTACCGAGACAGCAAAAGCCTGTCCCGCTACAACGAAGCCACTTTCACCAGTTGCCCCCCCGGCAATCAGGACTGGGTCATGCATGCCTCGCGGGTAAAAATAAATCGCGAAAGCGGCCAGGGTTCTGCCAAAAACGCCTGGCTGGAATTCAAGGGCGTGCCGGTGATCTATACCCCCTATATTTCGTTTCCGGTGGACAACCGCCGCACCAGCGGCTTGTTGGCGCCCACCTGGTCGAATACCGAGCGGAACGGCTTTGACTTTGCCGCGCCGTTTTATTGGAACATCGCCACCAATTACGATACCGTCATCACCCCGCGTTACATGCAAAAGCGGGGCGGCATGTTGCGAAACAAATTTCGTTACCTGACCGAAACCTCCTCCGGCAGTCTGGCCGCGGAAATCATGCCCTATGACCAACTGCGGGAGAAAAGCCGCTATTCGGCCGCATTTAGGGACAATTCCCGCTTTACCGATAATTTAAACCTGCTCACCAACCTGAACTACGTGTCGGACAAGGAATATTTCAACGACATGAACAATGCGCTGGGCTTTCAAACCAACCGTTTTCTGTCCAGCACCTCCTACTTGAACTATGGCCGCCCCGGCATCGCCTTTTCCGCCGGCGTCAACCATTATCAATCGGTGGACAAAACCATTACCGATGCCGGCATGCCTTACGACATCCTGCCCAGGGTAAATCTGAGTCTGGAACACAGCTTCGACAACATGCCCTTGGCACTGGGCATGAACAACCAATACTCGCATTTTTATCACTCGGAGTTGGTCAACGGCCAACGCTTGAATCTGGCGCCGTCAGTCAGTTTTCCGCTGGAATCCAGCGCCGGCTTTTTCATTCCCAAAATCACCGGCCAATACACCCAGTATCAACTGTCCAATCAGACGGCGGCCAACCAGCCGGACAGTATCAGCCGCTTTTTGCCGATATTCTCCGCCGACACCGGCATGACATTCGAGAAACAACTGAATATCGGCAACACAGCCTATACCCACACTCTTGAGCCCAGATTGTTTTATTTGTACATTCCGCGCAAGGATCAAAGCGACATTCCGGTTTTCGACACAGCCGCTTTCGATACCAACTTTTACAGTCTGTTCCGGGAAAACCGCTTCAGCGGTCTGGACCGGATACAGGACGCCAATCAAATCACGCTGGCCGGCAGTTCGCGCTTTATCGACTCTTCCTCCGGCCTGGAGCCTCTGAAAATCAGTCTGGGCCAGATCCTGTATTTCCAGGACAGGACCGTCAATTTGCCCGGCGTGCCCAACCAGACCAGCAGTACCTCGAATTTCATCGGCGAGTTGTCCGGCCAGGTTACCAACCACCTGTCCTACACGGCCGGCGCCCAGTGGGATCCCGAGGCCAATGGATTCGCCCGCGGACTGGCCGTGCTCAAATTCCGCAACCAGCCAGACCAAATTTTCGACGTGGGCTACCGGTATCGCCGCAACACCCCCAACGATCAATTGGCGTTTATCAACCCCTCTAATAATCTGGTTACCCAGACGGCGGTGGGACAAACCATTTCGCAATCCGACGTGTCCTTTCGTTGGCCGTTGGCGGCCGGCTGGTATGGCCTGGGACGCTGGCAATATTCGTTCAATTTCGGCAAAACCACCGAAAGTTTTATCGGTATCGAAAAGGAAAACTGCTGTTGGCGCCTGCGCGTGATCGGCCGCCGCTATATCAACGGCGCCACCACCACCAATTTTCTGGCTCCGGATGCCAAGCCGGAAAACGCGGTGTTCGTGCAGCTTGAATTAAAGGGCTTGACAGGGTTCGGCGACCAAGTGGACCGCTTCCTGCAGCGCAACCTGAACGGTTACCGGCCAGCCAGTGATTTTGAAGACTAATCCCAACATGCTTAAACAAATTTTTCTTAGTGTCTGGCTCTTGACGGTCGCCCATGCCTTGCCGGCGCAAACCCTGGACCGAATCGTGGCCGTCGTGGAAGACGATGTGATACTGGAGCGCGAACTGGCCGCCGAGGTTGCAACCATTGCCCATAAGCTACAGGGCAATAATGTGGCGATGCCGCCGGAATATGTGTTACGCAAGCAGGTGTTGGAGCGCATGATAGTCGACAAATTGCAGCGCCAGATGGCCGCCCGTTCCGGGGTTCAGGTCAGCGACGAAATGCTGCGCAACTCGGTTGCCGACATCGCCTCCCGCAACAACATGTCGGTGGACGCCTTCAAGCAGGAACTGGCCAGACAAGGCATGGATTACAAGGCCTTCGAGGAAAATCTGCGCAACGAAATCATCATCAATCAGCTCAGGGGCCGGGAGATCAGTGCCCGCATCAAAGTCACCGATGCAGAGGTGAACCATTATCTGGAAACCCAAAGCAAGGCCGGCACCAACACCACCCAATACCATTTGGGACATATCCTGATTTCGGTACCGTCCGGCGCCTCCTCCGGCGAGATACAAAAAGCCCGGCAGCAGGCGGAGCGCATCGTCTCCGACCTACGCAACGGCAAGGATTTCCGCGAAACCGCCATCAGCTATTCCAACGACGACAATGCCTTGAAAGGCGGCGACCTGGGCTGGCGCAGCATAGGCCAGATTCCCACCCTGTTTACCGATACGGTTACCGGCATGGTGCAGGGCGACATCTCCGAGCCGATCCGCAGTCCCAGCGGCTTTCACATTATTAAAATGCTGGAAACCGAAGGTTCGGCGCAGCACATTGTCAATAAAACCAAGGTCCGACACATTCTGATCAAGACCAATGAACTGGTGGATGACGCCGAAGCGCAAAAACGCCTGCTGGCGCTCAAGGAACGCATAGACGACGGCGACGATTTCGCCACCCTGGCCCGCGCGCACTCCGACGACAAGGGCTCCGCCATCAACGGCGGCTCGTTGGATTGGGTTACGCCCGGCGCGCTGGTGCCGCCGTTCGAAGAGGCCATGAACAAACTCGGCATCAACGAAATCAGTCCACCGGTGCAAACCCAATTCGGCTGGCACATGATCCAGGTCCTGGGCCGGGAAAGCCAGGACGACAGCGCTCAATTTCGCAAGGATAAGGTTCGCGACGAAATCCGCAAGCGTAAGGTCGAGGAAGAAACCGAATTATGGTTGCGGCGCTTGCGCGACGAAGCCTATGTGGAAATCGACTTGGACAGACTGTAACAGGAATCGCCGGACATGCAGGCTCACCCCCGAAAACTGGATAAACTGAAAAAACGCCTGCAACTGGTGCTCGGCCAAGAAGATCTGCGGGCGCACCGCCAACTGATTCAGAAAACCGGCATGGAACTAGGCGTGGATCCGCTGGATTGCGCGGCGGCATTGCTGTTCATCAGCCAACCGCATCTATTTCAAAACACCGTCAACGAACAGGCCCCGTCCCGCCCGCCGCTAGCGGTTTTTAAACAAGCGCATTATCGTAACGTGCGCTATCGGCTCGATGTAGGCAAAAATCACCATATCGATCAGGAGCAGTTACTGAGCACGCTGGTTGAAGAATCCGGGGTCGACAAAAAACGCATAGCCCGTATCGATATTCGCGACAGCTATACCCTGGTCGATTTGCCCGAAGGCATGCCCGCCGACATTTTTCAATTGCTCAGCGAAGCGACCGTGCAGGGCCACCCGCTGAATATCAAACGCATCAAGCCCAACCGCAGAAAGCCGCGCGATCCCAAACAGATAGCCGAATAAAAATGGCCGC
>NZ_JANIBJ010000060.1 GCF_024505185.1 Methylomonas subterranea | reverse complement strand
GGGCGCCGCCGCCTCGCCGTCGGCGCCCGGCGGGGCGGGCACGCTGATATACAGCTGTTTCAGGCTTTCCGGACTTTGCCAATATTGCGGGGCCAGTTCCATCACCACCCGGTATTGATTCAGCGGGTTGTAGATCACCGAGACCTGCCGCTGGCCGAAGGCGTTGTTCAGGGTGGCGTCGATCAGGGACTGGCTGACGCCGAAGCGGGCCGCCGCGTCCCGGTTCACCACCAGGCCGATCTGCTGGCCCTTGTCCTGCTGGCTGCTGTTGACGTCCTTCAGCTCGGGCAGGCGCGACAGCGCCTCGCGTACCTTGGGCGTCCATTCCGCCAGACTGTCCAGATCGTCGGCCTGCAAGGTATAGTCGTAGGAACCGAAGGACATGCGTCCGCCCATGCGCAGTTCCTGGGCGGGAAACATGTACAGGCGGACGCCGGGCAGGCGTTCGGTCAATTTGCGCAGGCGTTCCATCACCACTTCTATGCGGTCGCGTTGCCGGTGCGGTTTTAGGGTAATGAACACCCGCGCGCTGTTGCCGCCGTCCGAACCGCCGCCGAAACCGGCCACGTTGTCCACCGCCGGGTCTTGCCGCACCAGCTCGGAGATGCGGGCAAAGCCTTGCTCCAATACCTGAAAGGAGGCGCCTTGATCGGTCATCACCTGCCCCATCAGGCGCCCGCCGTCCTGGCTGGGAAAAAAGCCTTTGTCTATGATCCGGTACAGATAGACGTTCAAGGCTATGGTCGCCAGCAGTATGGCCAGCATCAGGCGGCCGTGCGCCAAGGCCCAGCCCAAGCTACGCCGATAAACATCCCGCGCGGCGTCGAACGCCGCGCCCAGGGCCCGGTAAACCCGGCCGTGCTCGCCGCGCTCCCGGCCCAGCCAGCGCGCGCACAACATCGGCGTGGCGGTCAGCGAAATCAACAGAGATACCAGCACCGCCGCCGATAAGGTCAGCGCAAACTCCCTGAACAGCCGCCCCGGCACCCCGCCCATCAGCAGGATGGGCAAAAACACCGCCACCAGCGACACGCTCATGGCCAGCACGGTAAATCCGACTTCCCGGGTGGACAGCAAGGCTGCGGCCAGCGGCGACATGCCCTGTTCGATATGGCGGTTGCTGTTTTCCACCACCACGATGGCATCGTCGACCACAAAGCCGGTGGCGATGGTCAGCGCCATCAGGGTCAGATTGTTCAGGCTGAAGCCGCAGAAATACATCACGGCGCAAGCACCCAGCAAGGACACCGGTACCGCCACCACCGGCACCGCCGCCGAGCGCGGATGGCGCAGAAACGCCAGTACCACCGCCATCACCAGCAGCACGGCAATCAGCAGGCTGTGTTCCACTTCGACGATGGAGGCCCTGATCGATTGCGAACGGTCAACCACCAGCGCCAACTCGGCCCGCGGCGGCAAGGCCGCCCGTAGCCGCGGCAGCATTTCCAATATGCGGTCGACGGTTTCTATCACGTTGGCCTTGGGTTGCTTGCGTATCACCAGCATCACCGCCGGTTTGCCCTGGTACAGGCCGGTGGTGCGCAGGTCTTCCACCGAATCGATGACTTGGCCGACATCGGCCAACCGAATCGCGGCGCCGTTGCGGTAGCGGATGATCAACGGCGCATAGTCCGCCGCCCGGGCCGCCTGATCGTTGGCCTGGATTTGCCAGCGCCGCTCGGCATTTTCCAGGCTGCCCTTGGGCCGGGTGACGTTGGCGCGGGCGATGGTATTGCGCACATCGTCCAGGCCGATGCCGTATTGGCCGAGGGCATTGGGATTCAATTCGACCCGCACCGCCGGCAAGGCCGCCCCGCCCAGATCGACCACGCCGACCCCCGGCACCTGGGAAATTTTTTGCAACAGTATGCTGGAGGCGGCATCGTACAGCTGGCCGCGGCTCAATTGCTCCGAGGTCAGGGCCAGTACCAGTATCGGCGAGTCGCCGGGGTTGTCGCGCCGGTAACTCGGGCGGCGGGGCATGTTGCCGGGCAACTGGCCAGCGGCGGCGTTGATGGCGGCCTGAATGTCGCGGCTGGCGCCGTCGATATCCCGATCCAGATCGAATTGCAAGGTGATGCGGGTGGAGCCCTGGGAACTGCTGGAGCTCATTTCGGCCAGCCCGGCGATACGGCCCAAGGCCCGTTCCAACGGCGCCGCCACGGTGGCGGCCATGGTTTCGGCGCTGGCGCCCGGCACCTGCGCGGTCACCGACAAGGTGGGAAAATCCACTTCCGGCAAGGCCGCTATCGGCAGATGCATAAATGCCAGCATGCCGCATAGTCCTATCGCCAAGGTCAGCAAGCTGGTCGCCACCGGCCGGCGGATGAAGATGGCGGACAGATTCAAGGCCGCTCTCCGTCCGGCCCGGCCGCGTCCAGGCCCCGGGCGGCATCGACCCGGCGGGCCAGCTTATCCATCGCCAGGTAGATCACCGGCGTGGTGTACAAGGTCAGCAGCTGGCTGAGCAGCAAGCCGCCGACCATGGTTATCCCCAAGGGATGGCGCAATTCCGAGCCGACCCCGCTACCCAGCATCAGCGGCAAGGCGCCCAGCAAGGCGGCCAGCGTGGTCATCAATATCGGCCGAAAGCGCAGCAGACAAGCCTGGAATATCGCCTGTTCCGGCGGCAGGCCCTGTTCGCGCTCGGCCTGCAGGGCAAAATCTATCATCATGATGGCGTTTTTCTTGACGATGCCTATCAACAGGATGATGCCGATGATGCCGATGATGCCCAGATCCTGGCCGGACAGTTGCAGGGCCAGCAAGGCGCCCACCCCGGCGGACGGCAGGGTCGATAATATGGTCAGGGGATGGATGTAACTTTCGTACAACACGCCCAACACGATGTAAACGGTGACGATGGCGGCCAGTATCAACCAGACGGTATCGGCCAGCGAGGCTTTGAAGGCCTGGGCCGCGCCCTGATATTCGCTACGTATCGACAGCGGCAGGCCGATCTCGGCCTTGGCGGCTTCGATGGCGGCCACGGCATCCCCCAGGGCCTTGCCGGCGGCCGGATTGAACGATATGGTGCTGACCGGGTATTGATCGAGGTGGTTGATGGTCAGCGGGGTCGGCCGTTCCGAGAATGCGGCAATGGCGGATAGCGGTATCTGGCCGCCGTTGTCGGCCGGTACCCGTAATTCGTTGAGGGCTTGCGGATTCAGCTGTTGCTCCGGCGCCACTTCCAGCACCACCCGGTATTGGTTGGCCTGGGTAAAAATGGTCGATACCAGCCGTTGGCCGTAAGCGCTATACAGGGTGTCGTCGATGGCGGCGGTGCTGACGCCCAAGCGGCCGGCGCTGGCCCGGTCGATGTTGACGTAGACCTGGCGGCCCTGGTCCAGCACGTCGCTGACCGCTTCGGACAACTCCGGCCGATCTTGCAAGGCCGCCACCAGCCGGCCGGTCCAGCGGTTCAGTTCTTCGCTATCCGCCCCTTCCAGCGTGAACTGGTAGGGGGTGCGTCCGAGCCGGCTTTCCAGGGTCAGGTCCTGTACCGGCCGCAGATACAGTTTGGCGCCGCCGGCTTGCTCCGCCCGCTGCTTCAGGTCGGCCATGACTTGTTCGGCCGGCGCTCTGCGTCCATGCGGTTTTAAATTGATCAGGAAGCGGCCGCTGTTGGGGGCGGTGTTGATGCCGTCGACGCCGATGAAGGAGGACAGGCTCTCCACCGCCGGGTGCGCCAGTATCAAGTGGGCCAGTTGGCGCTGCTGCTCGGTCATGGCTTGAAACGATACGGTTTGCGGCGCTTCGGAAAAGCCCTGGATCAGGCCGGTATCCTGTTGCGGGAAAAACCCCTTGGGTATCAGGATATACATCAGCACGGTCAATAGCACGCTGGCGAAAAACACCAGCAGGGTGGCGGTTTGCCGTTGCATGACCCACGTCAGGCTACGGCCGTAGCCGGCGATCAGGCGCTCGAACCAGCCCGCGCCATCGTTCCCGCTGTCGGCATGAGCGGGCCGCAGCAGCTTGGCGCACATCATCGGCGTCAGGGTCAAGGATACCAAGGCGGAAAGCAATATCGCCACCGCCAGCGTGATGGCGAACTCCCGGAACAGCCTACCCACCACATCGGACATGAACAACAAGGGAATCAATACCGCCACCAGGGAAAAGGTCAGCGAGATGATGGTAAAGCCGATTTGCTCGGCGCCCTTCAGGGCGGCCTTGAGCGGGCTATCGCCTGCTTCCCGGTAGCGGCTGATGTTTTCTATCACCACAATGGCGTCGTCGACCACGAATCCGGTGGCGATGGTCAAGGCCATCAGGGTCAGGTTATTGATGCTGAAATCGGCCAGATACATCAGCGCAAAGGTGCCTATCAGGGACAGCGGCACCGCCACGCCCGAAATCAGGGTGGCCGGCAGGTTGCGCAGGAACAGGAACATCACCATGACCACCAGCGCCACGGCCAGCAGCAGTTCGAATTGCACGTCGCGCACCGAGGCGCGAATGGTGACGGTGCGGTCGCTCAGCAGGCTGACCTCTACGCCGGCCGGCAAGGCCGCTTGCAGTTTGGGCAGTAGCGCCTGGATGCCGTCCACCACGTCGATGACGTTGGCGCCCGGTTGGCGCTGCACGTTGAGGATGACGGCCGCGCTGTCGTTGGCCCAGGCCGCCAGCCGGACGTTTTCCACGCCGTCGACCACCTCGGCCACGTCGGCCAACCGCAGCGGGGCGCCGTTGCGGTAGCTGACCACCAGTTCTTTATATTCGGCCGCCGAATGCAGTTGATCGTTGCTGTCTATGCTGATCGAGCGGGTCGGACCGTTGATGCTGCCCTTGGGCTGGTTGACGTTGGCGGCGGCGATGACTGCGCGCACGTCTTCCAGTCCGATGCCGTAGGCGGCCAGGGCCTTGTGATTGACTTGTACCCTCACGGCCGGCCGCTGGCCGCCGCTGATGCCGACCATGCCCACGCCGGGTAATTGAGCGATTTTGCGCGCCAGCCGGGTTTCGACCAGGTCCTGTACCTGCCGGAGGGGCATGGCTTGGGCGCTGATGGTCAGGGTCATGATGGGCGAGTCGGCCGG
The DNA here is from genome assembly GCF_024505185.1 of Methylomonas subterranea. GTDB lineage: Bacteria > Pseudomonadota > Gammaproteobacteria > Methylococcales > Methylomonadaceae > Methylomonas > Methylomonas subterranea. Next base: position 6,186 of record NZ_JANIBJ010000060.1, on the reverse strand, counting down.
GTTGACCTTGCTGTATATCGGCGACTGCGGCAGGTCGGCGGGCAACAGGTTGCTGGCGGCGTTGATGGCGGCCTGTACGGTCTGTTCGGCCGCGTCCAGATTCAATGCCAGGTTGAACTGCAGGGTAATTACCGAGGCGCCGCCGCCGCTGGTGGAGGTCATCTGCGTCAGGCCGGGCATTTGCCCGAACTGGCGCTCCAGCGGGGCGGTGACGATGGCGGTCATGACCTCGGGACTGGCGCCCGGATACAAGGTGGTGACCTGTATGGTGGGATAGTCGACCCTGGGCAGGGCGGAAACCGGCAGCAACCGATAGGCCAGCACGCCGACCAGCAGCAGCGCCAGCATCAGCAGTGAGGTGGCGACCGGCCGCAGAATGAACGGGCGCGATGGGTTGAAGCCGGCTTGGCCGGGCTGTTCGAGTGTCATGACTTTAGTCGGGCCGGCCGGGCTTGCCCGGTCCTTGCCCGGCCGGGGGTTTCGGCTTGCCGGCCACCGGCCGGCCGTCCCGTTCGGCCACGTCGACCGCCGCGCCGTCCTTGACCCTGTCGTGCCCGCTGATCACCACGCTTTCGCCGGCCGCCAGATGCGCCGGCAGCGCGACTTTGTCGTCCTGAACGGGACCGGCTTCGATCCGGCGCAGGTGGGCGATGTTTTCGGCGTCGATCACGTATAAATAGGCGCCCTCGGCATCGTGCTGTATGGCCGCGCCGGACACCTGGGTCACGTCGCGCAGGGTGTCCAGATGCAGGCGCACGTTGACGAACTGGTTGACGAACAGGCTGTGCTCGCGGTTGTCGAAGCGGGCCCGCAATTTGACGGTGCCGGTGGCGGGATCGATCTGGTTGTCGATGGCGATCAATTTACCGCTGGCCAGTTTGAGCTGGCCGGACCGGTCGTAGGCATCCACGCTGAGCTCTTTATCGCTACGATAGCGTTGCGCCACGGCCGGCAGTTGGTCTTCCGGCAAGGTGAACACCACGCTGATGGGTTGTACCTGGGTAATCACCGCCAGTCCGTTGGCATCGCCGGCGCGGACCATATTGCCCTGATCGACCTGCCGCAAGCCGACCAGTCCGGCAATCGGCGCGCTGATGCGGGCGAATTCCAGTTGCAGCCGGGCGTTGGCTAGCTGGGCCTGGTCCATTTCCACGCTACCCCGGTATTGCTTGACCAGGGCTTCCTGGGTCACGGTTTGCTGGGCGGCGATGGAGTCCTGCTCCAGCAGGGTCTGGTAACGTTGCTGGTCCAGCTCGGCGTTTTTCAACAGGGCCTGATCCCGCAACAGCTGACCTTCCGCCTGCCGCACTTGTATCCGGTAGGGGCGCGGGTCGATCTCGGCCAGCAGTTCGCCTTCCTTGACCATCTGCCCCTCCCTGAACGCCACCCGTATCAGTTCGCCATCCACCCGCGAACGCACCGTCACGCTGCGCAAGGCCGTCACCGTACCCAGCGCGTTAAGAAATACCGGAAAATCGCCGCTACGGGCCGTTTCCACCGAGACCACGGCGGGGGAATTGTCGTTATAGCGGGAAAAACGGCCGCCCTTGTTCTTGATACTCTCATCATGGCCGTCGACCGGCCGGACGGAGAAATAATATAACCCGCCGCCCGAAAAGCCCAAAATCAGCAACACCGCAAACCATGGCCAGCGCCTCGGCCGAGGGGGAGGCGCGGGTGTAGCGGAAACCTGTTCTGTCATAAGCAAAAATACCGTCAATAAAAAGTGTCAGCGCGCGACCGGACAGCCGGCCGGTCGAAAAATCCGCCGCGGGCGGCAATATTATCCCAATTCGCCGAATGATAAAGCCGCGAGGCCGTGCCGGGTAAAGCTTGGGGAGTTATTGAACCATCGTTTTAAGCGCCTGTTTAAGCAAAGAGTGGCGAGAGCCGGCAGCATGTTTGTGATCATATCCTTATTCCAAAAGTCCTCGTGGAAGCGACGCGCGGTCGCGATGTTCAAGGCCGTCCGCGCGACTATGCGTCGCGTCCGCCGGACCGCCTTTCATGGCCCATGGCTTCGCGAACATGATTCATAGCCGTTCAGGCCCCGTCGAACGGCAATGGCTGGGCTTCATCCCGCAACAGCGCAAAGGCGTGTGCCAGTTCGGCCATAAAAGCCGGCCGGCTGCCGTTCCAAGCCAGGGCCGGGGCGATGAAGACATCGACGAAGAACGGCACCAGCACGAATTCTCCCTTGGGCAGACACTTACCCAGGCCGCTGAAAAATACCGGAATAACCGGCACCTCGGGCCGCTTGCTCAGCAAATGGGCGATGCCGCTTTTGAATTTGCCGAGCTGTTCCGGCGCGCCTCGACTGCCTTCCGGAAACAGCAACAGTATCTTGCCATGATCCAGCGCCCGCAGCAGCGGTGTCAGCGTATCGCCGCCCACGGCGGCCGGCCGGCGGTCTATCGGCACGATGCCGATGATACGCAAGGCAAACCACTTCAAGCAGCGATTGCGAAAAAAATAATCCGCCGCCGCCACGGGATGCGCGTCGGCAAGCAGCGCTTGAGGGAACAGCGACATCAATACCAGGGTATCCAGGTGGCTGTTGTGATTGGCAACCACGATGGCGGGACCGGCGCTCGGCAGATATTGCCGGCCGCGCACGTTCAAGCCTATCAGGAACAATACCAGGGGTTTGACCAGCAACAGATAAAACAAACCGCGCAACATGACGTTTGCTCAATAGTGCAGAAAATAAACGTAATGAAAAAACAACGGCGCGGTGTAGGTCAGGCTGTCCAATCTATCCAGGATACCGCCGTGTCCGGGCAGCAGCGTGCCGCTGTCCTTGACGCCCAAATCCCGCTTCAGCGCCGATATAGTCACGTCGCCGACGAAGCCGGCCAAGCCGATCAAAAACCCGGCCCCCAAGGCTTGGTATACGGTCAACGGCGTCAGCCACGGCGCCAAGGGCACCGCCAACGCCGCCGTGCTGAATACTCCGCCCAGGAAGCCGGCCAAGGTTTTGTTGGGGCTGACCTTAGGCACGATTTTGCGCTTGCCCAGGCTTTTACCCCAGACATACTGGGCCACGTCGTTGATTTCGGTCAGAAACACCAAATAAATCAACAAGCCCATGCTGCCGCCGCCGGGATTGTTTTCCGCCGGCAACACCAGCATGAAGGCCATGTGACTGAGGCTGAATACGCAAATCATCAAGCCCCAGTGCAAGGTGCCGATGGCGCGCAAAAAACCCTGGGTTTCGCCTGTCAATATCATCCGCATCGGCAGCCATAAAAACACATAGACCGGAATGAAGATGATGAACACGCCGTACCAGCCCGCCCATACCCAATAATACTGCAACGGAATAGCCAGATAGGCCCAAAACAACACCCGGTGATCGGCGCGCCGGGTCGGGATCAGCGACAGATATTCCTTGAAAGCCAAAAAACTGATCAAGCCCAACACGATCACGGAGGTGGCTCGGTTGATCAGCACCGCCACGGCAAACACCGCCACGATGAGCCACCAGGTTTTCACCCGTTGGCGCAACTCGCCGTAGTCGCGCTCCGGCCGGCGGCGTTGCAGCGCGATGGAAATGCCGCTGGCAATGCACAACAGCAAGGCGATGCCGGCGAAGGCCACTTGCACGCTAAGCGGCAAAGCGACCGCCGTCATGCATGCACCTCGGCCAATGCCCGGCGGCAGCGATTCAGGATGGTGACGGCCAACAACAGCAACAATGCGGCGAACAGCCAATTGATCCAGGCGCCGGACCAGCCGGCGGCAACGCCCACGGCCAGCGCGCCGAACACGAAGGCGCGGTCGCTCTTGCCCATCGGGCCGTCGTAACGCCTGGATGCGCCGATTTGCACGGCCACCACGCCGGCCATTTCACTGATGATGGCGGCAATCACAATACCGACCACCAACCACAAGTTGGCGTCCGGCAACAAGGCAAAAGGCAGGTAGAGCGCGGCGTCCGAAACCACGTCGCACAACTCGTTCAAGATGCCGCCCAAGGCGGACTGCATGCCGTGTTCGCGCGCCAGCATGCCGTCTATCGCATTCAAGGCCATGCGCAGCAGCATGGTCAGCGGAACCGCCCAATAAATGCCGGGTTGCCAACCCGGATAAAACAAGGCCGCGCCGACCAGCAATGACAGGCCAAGCGCCGCCAGCGTGATCTGGTTGGCGGTCACGCCCCGTTCCGCCAAGCAGCGCACGCCGGGTCGCAACAGGTTTTGAAAGGCCGGTTTGATGTCGTATATGGAAGCCATGATTACCTTTAAGTTCGTTCAAAGCGTTGGGGTTACGGGTCAGGCCCGCAAGGATTCCGGCCAAAATAACTTCCGCATTATGTGCCCTCTCCCCGCGGGAGAGGGCCAGGGCGAGGGATATGAATAGTGAAGTTATAGGGGGCGGAATCCTAAGCCAAGGCATTACCTTAGCTCAATTCGAAAAAAATCGCAGCCGTCGTTGTCGGTCACGGTCCATGGTTGCGGAAGATCCGGACACCACGCCGGATGAAAGGCAGTCTCGTAAAAGCGGCGCGCAGTCGCGCTTTGCAAGATTTTCATCGCGACCGTGCGTCGCTCCTACAAAAATTTTCAGAGTATCTTCTGAATCGCGGGCGATTACTCCACTATCTCCTGACGCATTAGGGTAATTTTTCAAGTCAAGGCTCATGCAAACGGGGCAAATGTCGTGGGAGCGATGCACGGTCGCGATTCTAAAGCTCGTCATCGCGACCATGCGTCGCTCCCACCGAGTCTTTCGAGTTTACTCAATGATGGCCTTTCAGGCATGGCTGCTCGTCGTGCGGCGGGCCTTCGGTGAGTTTGCCGGCCAGATAGGCCGCAATGGCTTGTAGCGGCGAGGTTTCGCGAGTGGTGAGCAGCTCGGTATTGCGTTCCGCCAAACGCTTGATCACGCCGTCGCCGGCCGATGCGGCTATCGCCACGTCCACATAATGCAGCGGATGGCGATTACCGTCGCCGCGTACGTGCCACTCGTGCAGACCGCCGAACTCGGTCAAATCCAGCGTCCAGGCCAGTTCCACGCCGGATTCTCCGGTGGCGAACACCTGCCATTTCGCCGCCCGGCCGGCATGCGCGGCTATCGCGCCGTCCTGATCCACGGCCACCGCAATAATTTTCTGTGTCATCGTTAGCTCATCTCCAGCAAAAATTCAGTGCTTTCGCCAACCCGCTTGCCGAAGCGACGAAAATGGACCTACTGCCCCTTACAAACCCAGCCGGATGCCGACGGTACCGATGTAATTGTCGAAATACGCGTGACCGAGCAAGGTCTCGAAATTGGCATAAGCCTGCCAACCGTTGGGCATTACCGCGATCAGGCCGCCGCCGACATGGAAAAAATCCCGGTCGGGCCGGTCGTTTTGAAAGCCGAAGGTGGTCGGAACCGCGCGGAAATCCTGCGCGAATTGCACATAACTGGTGCGCTGGCCGTTGTCGTACTCGTGGGTCCAGTCGGCGTTGACCTGCGGCAACAATACGCCCCACGCAGTGCTGATCGCATAGGACGCCTGCGCGCCGATGCTGGATTGCACCGAGGTGAGCCGGTCGGTCAGATAACGCAATTCCAGGCCCGAGCTGCCTCGCTCCGTATAGGCATCCATCGCCGCGTGCCGGTAGCGAACCGTGCCGCGCGGGCCGAAGGTGAAACCGCCCAGCGTGAAGTCGTAGCCCGTGGACAGATTGCCCTCGAATTGGTCGGCACCCGGCGCGCCGCTAATGACGCCGCCGAAATTGGTGTTGTCCTCGCGCAGGTAATCCCGGCGGTTGTCATTGCTGCCGTCCTTGCGCAGATATTGAAACGACAGGTCGGCGAAAAAGCCCCGCCAGGGAAACAAGGAGGCGAACAGGGTCGGTCCGTAGGAATCGGTTTCGAAGCCGCCGCCGTTGAGCTGATCGCCGTGCCAGTGCGAATAATTGACAGCCAGCCCGACCACGGCCCAATCGGTCGGCATGCTGTCGAGGCCCAGACTGAAGCCCGCCTCGTTGGACGCGTAACCCCGTTCCAAGTCGGTTTGACGCCGGTTCAATTCGCGGTAATCGGCATTGAAGAACAGATTAAAGCCGGGCAACAGCGCCCAATCGCCGTCGCCGGCTCCCTCGCCATCGGCCTTGCCTTGGCCGGCATCCGCCCGCGCGCGGCGTTTTTTTACCACCTGGTCTGCCTGGCCGAGGGCGGAAAACGCCGCTCCGG
>NZ_JANIBJ010000059.1 GCF_024505185.1 Methylomonas subterranea | reverse complement strand
GCCGAACCGGCCGCCGCGCCGCCGCCGGGGGCACCACCCAGCGGCGGCGGATTACCCGACGGAATGGGCCCGCACAGACCGGCCAACTGCTGGCCGAAATTCAAGGGTTGCAGGGTATCGCTATCGCGCGGCGAAGCTCCCACCAAGCGTGCGCAACCCAGTTGATTGCTACCCGCCGCCAACATCGCGCGAATCTGACTGTCCAGCGATTCGGCGCCGGCCTGGTCGGCGGCCAGCGCGGCCGCTCCAAACAGCGCCAAGGCGGGGAGTTTTTTAGCCTTGCTGTCGGTATGCTGCATCGTTTCCGAATCTCCAGTTTGAAACAGAAGTGCCTAGCCTGATGCGCCAGGGCAATGGCATGAAATAATAGCGGAATATACGATTTGGATAACAGTTTCCGAAAAAATTATGCCGGATCGAAGCAGCCGCGCTCCGTCGGCACAACGGCGCCTTCAGGCATGCCAGACCATTCAATCCCACCACTCAATCGTAGACGCTTTAAACCGCGGTTCGAATAATCACCGCCGTGCGCAAGCGGTTTTTACCGAAACAGGACATGCGCTCGAAATCTTCCCTGGCAATCGGCATGAACTGGCAATCCAGCTCGCTTTGCCGACCCTCTTCCGGGTCGGGATCGTGCATATACAGGCAATCGTTGTCGAAGCCGCTCATCACCACCCAATGCGGGGCTTTTTTGCCGTCCATCGCGAAGGTACTGATCAGGATCAATGGAACGGCACCGGCCTCGAAAGCGGCGATCAGGTCGTTTTGGGTGATATTGGCGTAATTGACGCTCAAACCCTGCTGTTCGGCGTCGCGCTTGAAACAGTTGTCCACCAGCTCGACGACCTGCTTTTTGTCGTCGCTGCGCACGCTATCGATGAACAAGGGGCCGGACTGATTAATCCATACCTCGACGGCAAAGCCGCGCCGTTTGGCGGCCAGGGCCAAGCCGGTCGGGTGGCAGCCGCCATGACCCGACGTCATGAAAATGGTGGTGGCCTCGCGCCATAAATTGATTTCCTCTTCCCGCGACGGCGGGTAACTTTTATCCAGCGCATGCATGGCCATCATCAAGCAGGCGGGGCCGCAGGTAAACGGCGTGGTTTGCCGCAACCAGTGCACCTGCTTGTGTTGAGGAGTATCGCGATAACGGCGGATACGCTTTTGGTAGCGCAGGGCATCTTTATGATCTTCATAATAATCGCGGTAAAAACCGAATTTTTGAAAACCCAGGGCTTGATACAGGCCTATGGCCGCCGCGTTGTCCACGCTGACCTCCAGGCGCAAATACAGACGGCCGTCGTCGCGGGCCGCCTGTTCGCCGGCCTGCATCAGGGCCTTGGCAATGCCGCTGCCGCGACTATCCGGCGCCACCGCCAGGGAATAAACCCGCGCCAGCCGGGTGCCGGGGTGATAAATGATCAGAATGTAACCGCGCACCAGCGACCCGTGTTCCGCCACCAGCAGGGCGCGGTGCCGGGCGGTCAGCCAGTGCTTGAAACTGCGGCGGCTTAGGCGGTCGCTGTCGAAACAGGCGTTTTCCAGGCCCACCAAGGCCTCCAGGTCGCGTAAGCCGGCGGCGCGGATGACATAACTCAAGCCGATACTCCCCGCAAGGCCTGTACCACGACCTGACGGGCCCGAAACAATACCATCTCCCGCCAAGCCGGATCGGCCGGACAAAAATGCCGGCGCATTCGACCGGCGTGGGCGTCGCGTTCGGCTTCGTTGCCGCTTTGCGCCCACAGCTGATGATCCCGCAATAACACGTCGAACAGTTGGTCCGTACTGTAGGTGCCGAACTCCAGGGTGATATAGCAACCGCTATCGCCCATCACGGCATGCCACAAATAATCCAGCAGGCCCAGCTTGGGCACCGAACTCGAAGTACCGGCCAGCGGCAAGGTCACCGAATCGCCGTACCATTGCCGCGCCAGTGCCGCGCCGGCGCTGTCCGGCGCATGATCGCAGATGATTTCGCCGTAACCGTAAGCGCCCAGCCCCGTGTGCAGATCGACCACCGCCAATCTGCGTTCGGCCAGACTGTATTGGCGAATCAAATCCTCGCACACCAAACGGCCGTGGGCCGGCCGCTTACCGCCGTAAAACGGCCCGGCCGGATCCAGATATTGGCCGCCGCTGACGGCTTTTTCCAGTGCGACCCGGCCGCGGGTTTCGCCGAATGCCCGCAAGGCACGGCTTCTTTCGTCTTGATCGGCGGTAAACAAAACCGGACGCAGCAAACGATATTCCGGCGTCTCCGGCAAGGGCGCGGAAAAATCCACCGCGTTGCGATTCAAGTCCACGCCATCTTGATCGCAACGCCGCGACCAGGCATAGCCCCACGGCGTCAAGGCATGCACCAGCAACCAGGCGGTCCGTTCCGGAACGATCAGCTCGAACTCCGTCAACAGACGCAACAGATCGATTTGCACGGCACTGCCGGCAAAACCCTCCACCCCATGGGTGCCGGCAATGACCACCACGACATTGGCTGCCTGACTGTCGCCTATCCAGACGCTGTCGGTCAGCAGGCTTTCGCCGCCCGGCCCGGCACCGGCACAGGGATAAGCGCGAATTTCCGGCGGATAAGGCAGCGTCGTCACGCAACGCAGCCAAGCTTGCCGCGCGCTGGCGTAATCGGGCGGAAAGACCTCGGTATGAATAGCGGTATGGGCGAAACGGACGGTCATGGGTGTCGGCGAAATTTCGGATGGGCAACGGATGGCAATGGTACTCCTTGTTGCCGGTTTTTGGCATTCATCCGTCAGGGCGGTCCGCGCGGAAATGTACATCTCCCGATCCAACAGCCCGCGTAATTTTGCTTCGGCGGATTCGCGGTAGTGCTGGTCATTTCGGCGTATATGCCGGCGTTGCTAAAATCCGTGAAGCCAAACCAAACCGATGGATTTAGCCAACAGGATTCCGCCTTGACAATCCGCCGGCATGGTATAAGTTAGCCCGCATGCATCGCCAGCACGGCCTCATGCGCCACGGAGTATTTCTCATGCAAAACATAGTCTTGCCGCATTCCGCCCATTACGGGGCCTAGCCATGCAAATCAATCTGCCCTTACCCGCCGTCCCGCAAGCGATACTGAACAAGATCGGCGACGGCGGCCTCAATCTGAAACTGAATCAACTGGTGGAAGCCAAGGTATTGGACACCCGTATCATGCTGGATACGCTGACGGTGAAAATTAACGATAAAACCGTCAATCTGCGGCCGAATTCGGCTATCGAGCTGCTGCCCGGGCAAGCCCTGAAACTGCAGGTCGTCAAACTGCTGCCGGCGCCGGAATTTAAAATCATTGCCGAACTGTTGCCCGGAACGGCCGCGCAGACAGCGCCGCAAAAGGCCGAGCTACCCTTGCTGAAGCTGGTCAACCCGCCGATAGCCGCCAATCCGCCAGCCAATACCGGCTTAAATCAACTGCCGCCCGACCAAGCGCTGCGGGCCGTGGTTATCGGCTTTTCGGGCGACAAGCTGACCTTGCAACTGCCGGCGGCGGCGGAAAAGGCACCGCTGCAATTGTCGCTGAACGCCCAGCAATTAATCATGCTTAAACCCGACGGCGGCGAGGCCGACCCGCGCACGGACCCGGCCGGTTTAAAGGCCGGCACCCCGGTCAGCCTGCGGATTTTAAACGGCGGCGACAACCCCATGGTCGCTCTGACCGCCATCAATGCCAGCGCCGCCGGCGAGGAAGTCATCACCAACGCTTTAAAACACTTGCTGCCCTTGCAGAGTTCTCCGACGCCCTTGTTGAATCAGCTGCGGCACATCATGCCGCAATTGCGGGCGGACGCCAGCGTCTCCGAAACCTTGAAGCAACTGGCCCAGGAAATTTTGCTGCGGATCCCCGGCAAAACCCTGTTGAGCGACCCGGAGCAATTGAAGCATTCGGTCGACCAGTCCGGCTTGTTTCTGGAAAGCAAACTGCTGCAATTGTTGTCCGGCAAAGCCGACCATTTGCCGCGGGACGATTTCAAACTCAAATTAAGCGAACTGATTCAACTGTTGAGCCGCGAATTGAACGGCCAAGCCGTGGATAAACCCAGGGACAATCTGGAATTGCTGCGGGACAGCCTGCAAAAGGCTCACGGAGCGTTGGCGAAATTGACCCTGGACCAACTAAATTCCTTACCCAGAGACGAGTCATCCAAACAAGTCTGGATGCTGGAATTGCCTTTTTTTGACGAACAGCAGGCCCAAAGCGTCAAAATAGAAATAGAACAGGACAAGACCGGCGACGCGGAAAACAGCCCGAAAAACTGGCTGGTCAACATCACCGTCACGCCACCCGGCCTATCCACCATACATTGCACGGTTTCCTGTTACGACGGTACGGTCAATACCCGTTTCTGGAGCGAGGCGGCCGACACGGTACTCAGAATCAACCGGCACATGGATTACCTGAAACTACAGTTCGAGAAAAACGGCCTGAGCGCCGGCTTTATGGAGGCCCACCAAGGTCAGCCGGCGGGTAGCGGCGGCATCAAAAACCCACCCGTCAATCTGTTAAACGAAAAGGCTTAAAAATTACACCCCGCGCCACGTCATTTAACATAGTTTAAATTCAATGAGCGCCCGCGCGCGCCATCAAGCCCCGTGCTTGCCGCCGCATAAGCGAAGCGGATCGCTTATTGCTTAACGAATGCGGACCCATGCACGCTAAAGATGACAAGATGCCAAAAAATTCATGCAGCCCCTGGCGAATCAAGCAAACCGACATCCCCTGGCAAACTTCGCCGGATGCCGACGCGCAACTGCAAACCCTTCCCGAGTCCCTGGGCCGATGCCAATCGCGCATTTATCGACTGGATGCCGATTTGAGTTATATCGAAACCCACTACCAACCCACTCGAAATTTGGCCATGGAAAGTCGAATGCCCCCGCAAGCCCCGCGCATGGTGCTGACCCTGGGCTTGCGGGGGCATTCCAGCTTTCATGGCCGGCAAGACGATACTATCGATTTCAAGGCCGGCCAAAGCACCATTACCACCTTCAACGCCAGCGAAGGCAGCCGCCAATACCAAGCCAACCACGCCGTGAGCCAGTTGCGCTTTTCCATGACGCAAGCCTGGCTGGAACACTACTTCGGCGAAGGCGCTTTCGCGGACTGTTTCAAAGCCGACTCTGTTCGGGTAGTCAGTCAACGAGCAAGCGCGGCCGGCAGCCTGCTGGCGGCCCGGGCCATGCTGCAAAACTCTCTGCCGGCCCAAGCCCAAGCCTTGTTCAGCTTGGGTCAGGCCATGGCTATCGTGGCCACCGAATTGGGCGACTTGCTGAATGCCGGCACCAGCGCATCCACTCGCATGCCAGCCGCCGATAAACGGCTGGCCGAAAAAGCACGGGATATTTTGGCGACGGAATTCAAAAACCCTCCCAGCATAATGGAACTGAGCAAGCGGGTAGGCACCAATCCATTTAAACTCAAACAAGTGTTTCACCGGCATCTCGACACCACCCCTTACGGACTGTTGCTGAGTATTCGCATGGAACAGGCCTACCGCCTGCTGGCCACTCAACATTACCCGGTAGGCCTCGCCGCGGAGGCGGTCGGCTACCAACATGCCAGCAACTTTAGCGCGGCATTCAACAGGCATTTCGGCTTTCCGCCCAAACAGCTGTGCCGCGCCGCCCGCTCAGGCAGTCAGCAATAAGCCGGCCGATCTTGTACAATAGCGGGCGGAATTTGCCGTTCGGATATTTTGACCTCGCCGACCGGTACCACTGCGTCGCCGGTACTGGCGAAAACAACCGGCACCTCCCTTAACGAAATAGATCAGGACTGTGTATGGACACTCAACTCGCCATTCAATCGCGCCGCTCCGTCAAGCAATTCGACCCGGCACATCGCCTGAGCGAACAGGAAATCGAATCTCTGATTTCGTCGGCCATGTTGTCGCCCACCGCTTTCAACATTCAACACTGGCGTTTCGTGCTGGTTCGGGACGCCGAATTGCGCCAAGGCATTCGCCGGGTGGCTTGGGATCAAGCCCAAGTGACCGATGCCTCGTTACTGATCGTGCTGTGCGCCGATCTGAAAGCCTGGCAAAAACAGCCCGAACGCTATTGGTGCAACGCGCCGCAAGCCGCGCGCGATTTCCTGCTGCCGGCCATTCGGCAATATTATGAAGGCAAGCCCGAGGTCGAACGCGACGAAGCCATGCGCTCCTGCGGCATGGCCGCGCAAACCCTGATGCTGACGGCCAAAGCCATGGGCTACGACAGTTGCCCGATGGACGGCTTCGACTTTGCCGAAGTCGGCAAACTGATCAATCTGCCGTCAGACCACGCCATCGGCCTGTTCGTTGCCGTCGGTAAAGCCCTGCAACCGGCCGCGCCGCGCGGCGGCCAATTGTCGCTGGAAGAAGTGGTCGTCACCGACCGCTTCGACTCACTTTAACTCAAACCGTTTTCCCATGACTCAATCCGCCAAAAGTCTGACCGATCAAGTCACCCTGACCCAATTCATCATCGAACAACAACGCGGCCTGCCGGATGCTTCCGGCACCTTCACGCTGCTGCTGAACAACATCGTTACCGCCTGCAAACAGATCTCCCACCGGGTCAACCGCGGCGCCCTGATCGGGGTGCTCGGCAGCGCGGGATCGGAAAACGTGCAGGGCGAAGTGCAGAAAAAACTGGACATCATCACCAACGACATCATGGTCAAGGCTCTGGATTGGGGCGGGCACCTGGGCGGCATGGCCTCGGAGGAAATCGACGATCCGATCAAGATTCCCAAACAATATCCCAAGGGCAAGTATCTGGTCTTGTTCGATCCGCTGGACGGCTCGTCCAATATCGACATCAACCTGACCGTCGGCACCATTTTTTCGGTGTTGCGCTGCCGGGAAGGCGTGGAACCTGAAACCGAGGACTTTCTGCGCAAGGGCAGCGAACAGGTCTGCGCCGGCTTTGTGTTGTACGGCCCCTCCACCATGCTGGTGCTAACCACCGGCAACGGCGTAAACGGCTTTACCCTGGATCAGGACATCGGCGAGTTCATCCTGACTCACCGCAACATGCGCATCCCGGAAGAAAGCAGCGAATTCGCCATCAACATGTCCAACCAGCGTTTTTGGGAAGCGCCGGTGAAACGTTATATCGACGAATGCATCGCCGGCCAGGAAGGCCCGCGCGGCAAAAACTTCAATATGCGCTGGGTAGCCTCCCTGGTGGCGGATGTGTACCGGATTTTGAATCGCGGCGGCGTGTTTCTCTATCCCTACGATTTGCGCGACCCGGAGCGGCCCGGCAAGCTGCGCCTGATGTACGAAGCCAACCCGATGGCTTTCATCATCGAACAGGCCGGCGGCCTGTGCAGCACCGGTACCGAGCGGATTCTGGACATCAAACCGCATGACATACATCAGCGGGTGCCCTTGATCTTCGGCTCCAAAAACGAAATCGAACGCCTGATCAGCTATTATCAACAACCAACAGACAACTGAAACGTGACTTTAACCCAAGTTAGCTGCAGCAATTGCAGCTTAGACAATATTTGCCTGCCGCGCGGACTGTCGCAATCGGAAATCGATAACATCAGTCAGGTCATCAAAGCCCGGAAAACCTTGCAGCGGGGGGACTTTATCTATCGCGAGGGCGATAATTTCAAAGGCATTTTGGCCGTCAAATCCGGCAGCGCCAAACTGGTGGCCAACGACAACCACGGCAACGAACACATCCTGAACATTCTTCTGCCGGGCGAATTGCTGGGCTTTGACGGCTTGTCGGACGAAAAACACGGCTGCGCGGCCATCGCGCTGGAAACCATGACCTTCTGCATCCTGCCGGCGGCCAACATGGAGCAACTGTTTCAAAACCTGCCCGGCCTGACCAGGGAATTGTTCCGGCATTCCGGTGAAAAAATGCTGCTAGACAAGAATCAGCTGGTATTGAGCAAGCGCCCGGCCGAAGAGCGTTTGGCCTATTTCCTGATCAGCCTGTCCGAGCGCCTGAAACGGCGCGGTTTTTCCTCGTCGGAATTCAAGCTCTCGCTGACCCGGCAGGAAATCGGCAACCATTTGGGACTGGCGCTGGAAACCGTCAGCCGATTACTGAAAAAATTTCAGGACGACGGCTTGATCGTGGTGCAAAACCGCTTCATTCAAATCAGAAACCCGCATTCGTTGAGAAATTTGCTGCAGCCCCTGGTTTAAACCTTTCCGGCAACCGACCAATTCAGCCGAGGCGGGTCGTTACCGATCCGCCTCGGCTCGGCTCTCCCGGCCTGACCCACACCCCGTATTTGTGACCGCCCGCACAATCTTGCCCGTGGCGGTCCGCGTGATGTCTGGCGCCTGCCTAACACTTACTATAAAGTGTCCGTCAGGCAACATCGCCGCTTGGGACTCCGTCACCAATCGCTTCCCTGCTTATATCCCTCCCCCTCTCCCGGCGGCAGAGGGAACTGAATGCGGAAATTATTGCGGGCGGAATCCTTAATACAAGAAAGTCCATTCATAATTTAAGGGGAGTAACAAAGCATGGGTCCAAGAATCCTTTATTTCTTCACACCGGCCGACAATATCAGTCCGTTCGACGTCACTATTGCGGCCGATGCCGGCTACAATCAGATCTTGCCTATCATCAACATCAAGCCGAATCAGGTGGCCGATCTGGTACAGGATGCCATTTTTGCCCGCCCGCCCAAGCGTTTTAACGATACCGGCATCTTCATCGGCGGCCGCGACGTGCATCTGGCGGCGGACATGTTTCAATACGCCAAGAAAGCCATGGTGGGCGATTTCAAGGTCGGCGTATTCGCGGACCCCAACGGTGCTTACACCACTTCGGCCAGCGTGGTGTCCTTGATCGAAAAAGCCCTGCTGGAAAGCCACGGCGCCGGCCTGAAGGGGCGTAAAATCGCCGTGTTCGGCACAGGCCCGGTGGGCTTGTCGACCGCCGTACTGGCCGCTCAGCAAGGTGCGCTGACACGTTTATGCAAATTGACCGCGGACGACGACCCCAATATCGCCAGCCGTTTCTGCGAACGCTACGGCGTTAATGTGGAGTGGACCTCCGCCTTGACCCAACAGGAAAAAATCGATGTTTTATCCGATTCCGAAGTGGTGGTTTGCGCGGCCAGGGCCGGCGTCAGGATTCTGGATGCCAACGAATTAAGCAAGGCCGCCAAGTTGTTGCTGGCCGTGGACACCAACGCCGTGCCGCCCAGCGGCATCGCCGGCATCGGCATGCAGGACTGGAATAAACCGGTCGACCTGGAAGGCAGCGCCTTTAACGGCATCGGCCCGCTGGCCATCGGCAAAATGAAATACAAGGTTCAGTTCGGCCTGTTCGAAAGCATGCAAAAATCCGAGACCGCGGCATTGATCGATTTCCCAGAAGCCTACCAATACGCCCTGTCGGTGCAAATTTAACTTGCTGTCCGTCGAAGTCCGGCATTTCGATTCAGCAAGTGCCGGCACCCCCACTTTTTGGCTTGACGACTTACATTCGCCGCCAGCTTAATCGAATACCTTAAACAACAAACCGAATACGATATCCAGCAAGCCTTCAGCCTCTCCCATGGCTTCGTATCGCGCTGCATTTCCCTTGCCCCAGCTGTCAGCCGCCGCTAGCGGCGCTTGTCTGGGCTGGCGCTTTTTCCGCTTCAGCAGTTCGGCCTGTTTTTGTTGATGCAGAATTTGCCCGCCGGCTTTTTTCCATTCCAGCAAATGGCTGATTTCGCCGCCGTCCAGCCAGATGCCGTGGGCACGGCATTGGTCTATGACCACGCCGCTTTTATGCCCGAACACCACCCGGTTCATCATGTTCAGGCAAACCGGACACTCCAGGTATTTGACCGGTTTGTTGCGTTGATAACGGTCGATATTGATATTGCCCAGCAACTCCCGGTTCACCGTATAGACCGGCGAGACCGCCGCCTCCAACAGAGTTTCCACCTCGCCGGGATCGAAAAACAGGCCGAAACAACGGGTACAACGCTCTATATGCAGCGGCGGTTGCATGTCCAGCGCAACGGTTTGCAAGCGGCTGTTGCATTCCGGGCAGATGCGTTCGGACTCATGACTGATCACCCGGTAATCGTGCTTGCCGCGCAAATCGACATCGTTACGCACGCCGCAATAATCGCAGTACTGGGTATTGGCCGGCAAGGCCGCGGAGCAACTGTGACAACGGGCCATGCTTAAAACCGGGCCAGCAATTCTTGTTTTTTGGCGCTGTATTCGGCCTCGGAAATCAGCTCCGCCTCGAACAGTTTTTTCAATTGCGCCAGTTTGCCGGCAATGTCTTCCGTGGCCGGGGTTGCGGCCGGCGCAACCAGACTCAGGCCTTGCGCCATGTTTTGCCCCAACGCCACCCCGGCTCCCAGGCCGATGCCGGCCCCGGCCACGCCGCCCTCGTTGCGGGCCGCTTCGCGCAGGGCATCCAATTGCTGCACATTGGCGTAATCCAGTCCCACCGCCTGGGCAGCTTGCGCTTCGGCGGTTAAATCCGCGATGCGGTTGATACGGCGCTGGGTGTCGTCGTCGAAATCCGTGCCTTCGATACGAAAATCGCTGATACTGAAACCCAGCTTGCGAAACACAATGGCCAATTTGATGGCAATGCCGCGGGCTATCTCTTCCCGGTTGGCGTCGATATCGGTATAGCTGTAGCCGCATTCGGCCAGATAATCGCTGATAGGCTGAATCACCCGGGCCGAGATGATTTTGCGAAATTCGTCTATACCGACCTGACCGTGGCTGCCGACTATGGTCGTGAAAAAGGCCTGAGCATCCTCTATTTGGTAACTGTAATTGCCGTAGGCTTTCAAGCCGATGGGGAACTGGTATTTCGGATCCAGATATTTGATCAGCGAAGTGGTACCCCACTTTTGATCGAGAATTTTGGTTTTGCGGTAAAAATAAATACCCACCTTGTGTTCGCTGACAAAAAACTGCATGAACTTTTTGATGGTGGTCCAGAACGGCACATTGTCGGTTTGCAGATTGATCAGGCATTGTTCCTCCATGACCGCCTTGATCTGGCCTTCATAGACAAAAATGCAGCCCTGCCCCGGGCCGACGATCAACTTGGAAGCATTTTTGATTTCGTCGCCGTTTTCCGTCCATTGCATGAACAGCACATCCTGATCGGGATTTTGCCATTCGATGACCGAACGCAGCTGACGTTTAATACCATCCATCATTGCCATGATTACCTCAACATTTTGTGGTGAATCCAAACGCAATTGCGTAACATTTAACGCTCAATTATGGCAAATAACCGGAGTTTTTGTGGCGACGAGAAGCTTTAAAGGCAAACAACCGCAAGCGGGCGACAGAGTCTATATAGACCCGACCGCCGTGATCATCGGCGATGTGACGATAGGCGACGACGTCTCCATCTGGCCGACCGTGGTGATCCGGGGCGACGTGGAAGCGATCCGCATCGGCGCCGGCAGCAACGTGCAGGACGGCTCGGTATTGCATGTCTCGCATGCCGGCGACTATTCGCCCGGCGGCCACGCCCTGCTGATCGGCAAGGGCGTCACCATAGGCCACCGCGCCGTGGTGCATGGCTGCACGGTCGGCAACTATTGCCTGATCGGCATCGGCGCCATCATCATGGACGGCGCGGTACTGGAAGATTACGTGATGCTGGCGGCCGGAGCCTTGGTAGCGCCGGGCAAAATACTGGAAAGCGGCCATCTGTACGTCGGCGCCCCCGCCAAGCCGGTACGGGCCTTGAATGATTCGGAAAAAGCCTTTTTGGAATATTCCTACCAGCATTACGTCCGCCTGAAGGACCGTTATTTGGCCGAGCAATGACAGGCAAACTCACGGCGTTTTGGCGGGACGCACGGGTATAGCCGAATTCAGAACATCAAAATAAAGGGCTCCGTCCTTTTACATCCCTCACCCTAACGATCATGAAACAGCTCGTCCCGCCAAATGAAAGGCAGTCTCGTAGCAGCGACGCATAGACGCGATGATGGCCTTTTGAATCGCGACTATGCGTCGCTCCTACCATGATCTTTCAGAGTAACGTTCATGAAGGCCGGGCGATCGCCCCGGCAGATGAAAGTCAACGGCGTTATGTCGTTAGTATTTTGGGCGGTTGCCGCGTGACTTTCAGAGTAACTGTCTCCCGGAGCTGTTGCGGACGGAATCCTAAGTAAATCGCCCGGATGTAGCCAGCGGATTTTTGCCTTTCAGGCACGGAAAACGTTTGCCGCCGCCGAATTCGCGGGCTGAAAAACGCAAAGCCGGATAGCTCCGTTTATTTTTTGCTCTTGAATTTACCAAACAATCCGCTCAATTGCGCGGCGACTTTTTTATCCTGGCCGACCGCCGCCGGCGTGCTTTCTTCGACGGGCTCCGCCGCCAAGGGTTCGCTCTCTACACCGGCCGGCTTAGTGGCGGCGGATTTTTTGAATCCGCCGAACAAACCGGATAATTTATCGTTCAACCCGCTTTCCCGTTGCTTGTTTTGCGCCGCCACCTTGGGCAGCTCGGGCTCGGCAGCCGTAACTTGAGGCGCCGCAACCGGCTCTTCCTCCACCTTTGCCGCCGCGCCGCCGGGCTTGCCCGGGCTACCCAATTTTTCGTCCAGTTTGGAGAATTTATCCATCGCCCGGCCGAACAGCCCCTTCATTTTGTCGGCCGGCGCCGGTTTGGCTGTTTG
>NZ_JANIBJ010000058.1 GCF_024505185.1 Methylomonas subterranea | reverse complement strand
GTGCTCATGCCAAACATGAGCACGCCGTTTTTGCCTTTAATCGAGCGCGGCTCGATTTGAATTATGATGAAGAATGTCCCGCTTCCAGCGTGATTTTCAATTTAGAACCGGGCTTGATGTCGGCGCGATTTTTAGGCACATTGTTCCATTTGCGCAAATCGGTGACATTGACTTTGAAGTGCTTGGAAATTTTCGCCAAGGTGTCGCCGGGTTTGACGGTATAGCTGATTTGCTTAAAGCTGGGAGCCGTGGAAGCCACCTGAATATTGCCGCCGGTCTTTTTGATGGTCAACTTCTGGCCGGGTTTCAAGGCGGATTTGGCGGTCATTTTGTTCCAGCTCAGGATGTCGTTCTTATCCACGGAAAAGCGCTGGGAAATGCTCCACAGGGTATCGCCTTTTTTAATCGTGTATTCCTGTTTGCTCACGCTGACACGCGGTTGCGCGGCGGTTTTTGTATCCGCCGACGCCACGGCGGGCTCGTCGTAGCCTTTGATGTTTTTATACGACATCGGAATCAACAAGGTTTTGCCTTGCCCCACGTCGGTGCTGTCCAGGTGATTGACTTCCTGAATTTGCGCGACCGTGGTGTGATGTTTCTGGGCTATGGATTTTAAGGATTCTTTATTGCCGACGGTGTGGTGTTCCCACTTGATGCGCTCGCTATCGGGCAGCTCGGCCAGTCTTTCCTTGAAGCTGTCGGCTTTTTCGACCGGAATCAACAGGCGGTGCGGGCCTTCGGGCGCCGTGCTCCAGCGGTTGAAGGCCGGATTCAATTTTAAAAAATCGTCCAGCGGCGTTTGGGCCAATTCCGCGGCTTTGCTTAGGTCGATTTGCGATTGTACGTCTATCAGTTCGAAGTAGGGCTCGTTGGCGATCCGTTGCAAGTTGAGATTGTATTTCTCGGGATTGCCGAAAATTTTGGCAATGGCCAGCAGTTTGGGTACGTAAGCCGAGGTTTCGCTGTTTAAATCCAGCGACCAAAAATCGGTTGCTTCGCCGCGCGCGAGGTTTTTGTCCATGGCGTTGCGGATATTGCCCTTGCCGGCGTTATAAGACGCCAAGGCCAGCAGCCAGTCGTTGTTGAATTCCTCGCTGAGTTGCTTCAGAAAGGTGGTGGCGGCCTGGGTCGACTCGATGACGTCGCGGCGGCCGTCGTACCAGCTGTTTTGCTCCAGACCGTACAGACGGCCGGTGGGCGGGATGAACTGCCAAAGGCCGGAGGCCTTGGCTGGCGATTCCGCATCCGGTCTGAAGGCGCTTTCCACGATGGGCAACAGGGCCATTTCGCCGGGAATGTTTTTGGCTTCGATTTCGTTAAGAATAAAAAACAGGTAAGGTTCGGCGCGTTGTTGAACCCGGCTCAAATAATCGGGATTTTTCAGGTAGAAGTTTACTTCCCGGTCGATCCTGGCATTATCTATTTCGGGCAATGCGTAGAGGGATTGCATGCGATCCCAAACCGTCGCATGTTCCTTGGCGTCGTTAGCTTTGCTCAAACGGTTATTATTGTTGTGACCGCGGGTGAAAACGGAAAACTTGCTGCCGGCGGAAGGCGACAAGGGATCTTTGTGAGCGGTTTGGCTACAACCGGTTGCCAGCAATATGGGCAGCAAATAGGACAGATGTCGGGTCGATTTTTTGGAAATTGAGCGAGGCATTGTCTTTACCCTTAAAATCAAAAAATTAGATGCTACCATGGCTTTGCCGATTAAGCCAACAATCCTTCCCCCAGGGGCGACTATTAGATGAAACGAAAATTTTTATTTGCACTGTATCAGACACCGCGGGGCAAATTGCTGCAATCCATGGAAGCGCAGTACCTCAAGCGCTGCATTACCGTGAGTTGCAAGCAGACGCAGTTGCAAATAGGCGGCCTGGATTGGGAAAGCGAGTTTGTGGATTGTTCGTTGTACAGAAATTATGTGATTCTGGACGGTAAGGGCATGGGCGACAGCCACGCCTTGAAGGTGAATGCCAAAGCCTTCAACCTACCGATACAGACCGAATCGATGGATTTAGTGATCATTCCGCACATGCTGGAATTCGACGCCCAGCGTTTTCGCACCATGCGCGAGGTGCATCGCGTATTGAAGCCCGGCGGGGAATTGGTAATTTTGAATTTCAACTCGCTCAGTCTGTATGTGCGCTTGCAGTTTTTATGGGATAAAAAAATCGGCGAGTCGTGGCATGCACATTTCGTCACGCGGTCCCGTTTGTCGGATTGGTTAAAATTGCTGAATTTCGAAATATTGCATAGCGCGGAATTCGGCCTGGATACTTTTACCATCAGGCACGGGGGATTTTCAGCGCCGATAAATTCCATGTTTTCCATGGCATATGGGATCAAGGCGGTCAAAAGACAGTATTCCCTGATTCCGCTTACTCCCGCAAAAAGTGGCAAAACCCGCTTGGCGGCGGCTAATGTCGGCTTGGAATCCAATTTACAAAAAACTGGAAAATGATATGAGCGAAGTTGTAACGATATACACCGACGGGGCCTGTAAGGGTAACCCAGGGCCGGGCGGCTGGGGCGTGTGCATGCGCTATAAGGATCGGGAAAAACAACTCTGCGGCGGGGAAGCGGAGACCACGAATAACCGGATGGAACTGATGGCGGCCATACAGGCCTTGGAAGTCTTGAAGCAGTCCTGCGCGGTCAAATTGCATACGGATTCCAAATATGTGTTGCAAGGCATTACCGAGTGGATGGTCAACTGGAAAAAACGCGGCTGGAAAACCGCCGCCAACAAACCGGTCAAAAATGAAGATTTGTGGCGGCGGCTGGACAGCTGCATTCAGCGCCATAGTATCGAATGGATTTGGGTCAAGGGCCATTCCGGCGATATCGGTAATGAAACGGCCGACAGTCTGGCCAATCAAGGCATCCGACGCTTGAAGCCATAAAATTATCGAAACGGGAGAACGTCATGTTAAGCGTGATTGCAGCCGCATTGGTCGATGTATGGTTTTACGGCACGGCCGGGCGTTCCGGCCGGCCGCCGGTGTCTTGGGGTGTTTCCGGTGTTGTGGTGTATTTTTTGGCGGCGTTGTTGTGGAGCCTGACCGTCACGCCGAGTGTCAAGGATGCCGCCACGCATAATCAAAATGGCGCGCTGATCTTCATTGTGCGCTATGCCTATGTCGGCGTCGGTTTGGCGGCCGCGGCGGCGCTGAATTTTTGGTTGAATAAAGGCAGCAATTGAAGCGTGGCGCCATGGATTGGTCGGTTTACATCATCTTATGCAGCGACGGCAGTTTGTATACCGGGATCAGCACCGATGTCGAAAGGCGTTTTCTTCAGCACCTGAACGGCAAGGGCGCCAAGTTTTTTCGCGGACGGCAGCCGCTGAACGTCGCCTATCGGGAAACCAACTATTCGCGCGCGGACGCCTGCCGCCGCGAAAGCGCCATCAAAAAAATGCGGCGCGCGGAAAAATGGGCTTTGATCCAACAAAACCGGTTGTTGTTACGGGACGGGGTGATGCCGCCGTCTTCATAACACGATACCTTGCCGGGCCAGCCAGAGTTTGCCGAATTCCAGCAAAAGCCCAGCACCGCCGCAGGCCAGAATCAGCGGAATCACGTTTACTTTATATCGGAACAGCGCCCAAAAATCGCACAGGCCGATCAGCGCGGAAATGCCGTCGAAACGGCCCTCGAAGCCTTGCGGCCAGAACACGTGCCAAGCGAAAAACACCGCCAGATTCAGAATCATGCCGACCACGGCGGCGGTGATGCCGGTCAAGGGCGCGGTAAATTTCAAATTGCCGTGGGTCGATTCCACAAGCGGGCCGCCGGCCAGAATGAACAGAAAGCTGGGCAGGAAGGTGAAATAGGTGACCAGCGTGGCGGCCACCGCGCCGGCCACGAAGCTGACCACCATGATCAAGGGTCCGGGCGTGGTTTCGCCCAGGGCCAAGCCGTCTATCATTTGCCGCGGCGTCAGCCAGTGAAAATGCTAGACCGCGCCTTGATAGACGTAGGGCAAAACCGCGTAAGCGCCGCCAAAGGCCAACAAGGCCGCCTTGGTGAAAACCAACCCATTTGCGTCAGCGCGGCGTTCCAGCCGTATTCAGCGCATGGCCAGCCGATGACGGCGGCCCATAAAGCCAAGCCGACGACAATGACTTTGCATAAACCCGGCCAGGAAAATAAGGCATGGGACGGTGTCGGCGTATCGTCGTCCATCAATGCCGGGCCGTAACTCCGTTCGGCCGCGCCCTGTCCTCCGCTCAAGGCAAATTTGTCCGGTAGCCATTTGCCGCCCATGCCGCCCAAAAGACCGGCCAGCAACACGATCAACGGAAACGGCGCATGCAGCAAAAAATGGCTGAAAACACCATGGCCGTCACTGTCGGTTTAATCCCGTACAGCACGCCGGTTACCGCCGCGACCTGACCGTAGGCCAGATACAACCAGCTTAAACCGATCAAGATCAACCAAGATGGCAACACAAACAAGCCGCCGGCGACGATGCCGCCGAGCTTGCGGTGCCTCAGCCAGCCGAAATAGGCAGTCAATTGCTGGGCTTCCGGCCCCGGCAATAGCCTGCAGTAGTTCAAGGCATGCAGAAAACGTTGGTCCGACAGCCAGCGCTGTCTTTCCACCAGTTCCTGGTGCATGATGGCGATTTGCCCGGCCGGGCCGCCGAAGCTGATAAAGCCCAGCTTCAGCCAAAAGCGAAAAGCCTGCCCAAAAGCCACGGGGGCGGGCCTGTTGTGACGATCGACCGTGTGTTCGGAATGGTTGGATGTCATGAGTTTGTCGCTTTTTTGGAAGGTTGTTGTCAACATTGTTCGCTTATGCGTGTGGCGGATGCTACCCAGATAACTGAATGTATACAACAGGCTTGGATTGATTGGCGGGGCGGAGGGTATTTTCCGTGTTTAAAAATGATATTGATTCTCGTTTGTGTCAAAGGTATCATGTGAAGCGTATTTACTTTTTTTACATTTGGCAATTACTTGACGGGGATGGGTATGTTCGAATCCAAACGGTTAATCGGGGCCATGTCCCTGATATGGCTCTCGGCCGGCGCGGGCGCGGCCGCGGCCGAGGAAAAGACGGCCAAAGACCAGCCGGTCGCGGTAAAGCAGGTCGAGGCGGAAGCCTTGGATATGGTCAGCGTGGTCGGTAGCGCGGAAGACGCCAAGGATATGCCGGCTTCCGCGACCTACATAGGCACCGAGGACATTCGGGAGCAAAGTTACAGCGACATCAACCGCATCTTGCGCAAAGCCCCAGGGGTAAATATTCGGGAGGAAGACGGCTTCGGCTTATTCCCGAATATCAGCTTTCGCGGTGTCGATACCACCCGCAGCGCCAAGATTACCGTGATGGAAGACGGCGTGTTGGTGGCGCCGGCGGCCTATTCGGCGCCGGCGGCTTATTACAACCCGGCCGGCGGGCGGATGAGCGGCGTCGAGGTATTGAAGGGCGGCAGCCAGATTAAATACGGCCCGCACATTACCGGCGGCGTTATGAACTATTTATCCACGCCGATTCCGCTGGAAGGCAAGGCCTACCTGAAATCCATCTACGGCAGTTACGGCGAGTTCCGCTCGCACGGTTTTGTCGGCGACACCCTGGATACCGCGCACGGCAGGGTAGGGTATCTGGTGGAAGGTTTTTATCGCGGATCCGACGGTTTTAAAACCATAGACAGCACGCCGGATTTCCACAACGGCGATCAAACCGGTTTTCAACAGGTCGAGCCCATGGTGCGTTTGTCTTGGGAACCCAATACCGCCATGTATCAAAAGCTGGAAGTCAAATTCGGCTATTCCAGCATGGATGCTAATGAAACCTATCTGGGGCTGAGCGAAGAGGATTTTCGCAACGATCCTTATCGCCGGTATTCCGCGTCGCGTTTCGATAATATCGATAGTCAGCAATACGGCGGCTTTGCCCGTTATTTCATCTCGCCGACCAACAACCTGGACATTGTCACTACCGCGTATTACAAGGAGTTCAATCGAAACTGGAGCAAATTGCAGGATATTCGCTTCGGCGGCAGCAACCGGGATTTGGCCCGCTCGTTGGCGGGTGATTTTAACGGGCAGGGCTTGGCCTGTTTGAAAGGCGATTTTGCCTGCAGTCTGCGGGTCCGCGATAACAACCGCGCCTATTATGCCGGCGGTGTGGAAACCATGGCCAACTACCGATTCGACTCGGGTGTCATTCATCACGAGCTTAATGGCGGTTTTCGCTATCACACCGACGCGGAAACACGCTTTCAGCACGATACCCGCTATACACAAAACGCCAGCGGCGTCATAACTAATGTCGATGTCGGCAAGCCCGGCAGCCAAGACGACAGAACCGGCGAAACCCATGCCTACGCCTTCTTTTTAAAGGACAGGATGGAATGGGGCAAACTGGGTTTCACGCCGGGTTTCCGCTACGAACATCTCGACCAAGTCTATGACGACAGGCGGACGGCGTCCAAGATGAAAGCCAGAACCGCAACGGATTTATATGCCGGCGGCGCCAGCGTGGATTATAAATTCACCGACGAATTCATGATGTTCGCCAGTGCGCATCGCGGCTTTTCGCCCGCCGGGCCCGCCGACGCGGTCGCTCAGAATGCCCAGCCCGAAACCAGCAATGCCTACGAATTGGGCGGTCGTTACAAGCGCGGCGCATTTTCGGCCGAAGTGACCGGGTTTTACACGCAGTTTGAAAACCTGCTGGTGATTGAGAGTATTGGCGGTGGCGGCAGCGACGATTTCAAAAATTTTGGCGCCGTCGATAGCCGAGGCGTTGAAGTAGCGATGAATTACGATGCCGGCGAAGATTTCGGCTGGGGTTTCAGAAATCCTTATTTTGTCTCGTTCACCTATACCGATACGGAACAGTTGAATAACGCGGCTTCTAAAGACCCCGAGTCCATATTCAGTTTCGGCAAGAAAGGCAACAGGATTCCCTATATTCCGGAATACACCTTGAGTTTCGGCAGCGGCCTGCACTTTGACCGCTGGGGTATGGAGGTGGCCGCTAACTATGTCAGCTCCGTCTTCGCCAGCGCCAGCAATACCAGCGAACAGCTGGACGGCGACGGCAAGCCGAATTCCCGCTTCGGTAAAACCGACGAATACGTCATCGTGGATGTCTCGGCTTATTACAAGGTCGCCAAGGGCGTGAAAATCCTGGGCGGCGTGCAGAATGCCGGTAATGAAGAATACATCGTCTCCCGCCAGCCTTACGGTCCGCGTCCCGGCATGCCTTTATTTGCATACGGCGGTTTCGAACTGGATTTCGATATTTAAAGCTCCAACCGTCTCCCGCGGGCCTTGCGGGAGACGGCCTTTTGCGCTTTTCCTTCCGCCCCTGTACCATGTTTCAGCATATTAATTAAGGGGGGTGAGTCATGCACAAACATCTACAAAAAGTCAGAGAGTTTCACGATCAATTCGGTATAGAGCAGCCCGAATATCCCGAAACCGCGCACCTGTCAGACATGGACATCGTCATGCGGCAAGCCTTGCTGATGGATTGCGGCAGCGAAACCTTCAAAGCCATCACGGCCGGCGACTTGGCCAAGATTCTGGCCGGCTTGGTGGATCTGGCCTACAACGCCTTGGCGGCCATTGCCTGTCGAGGCGACGATGTGGTAGCCACTTCGGTGGCTTGGCGGCAGGACGGTTCGGTACTATCCGTGATGCGGGTGCTGGCGGACAAAATCAACAACTGTTCGTCCGGAGAAAGCATTCACTATTCGGCTTTATACAACATCTGCGAACAACTGGCGCGTAGCTTCATCAATGCCGATTTCGATAAAGCCTTCGGCATGGTGCATGGCAACTTGATGAATACGGCACAGCGCGCCGGCAGCGCTCATGATTACAGTCAACGCCTGGCACAGGAAACCTTGCCGCAAGCGCCGGACTTAAGCGACGCACTCTACGAATAAAGCATGACCGGGCAAGTTTACACCTTGGGTTTCATCGGTATCGGACTGATGGGCCGGCCCATGACCTTGCGGCTGCTGGATGCCGGCTTTCGGGTCAAGGTCTGGAATCGCAGTCCGGAAAAATTGCAAACCGTTGCCGCCGCCGGCGCGGGGGTTTGCGACAGCATTGCCGAATTGGTGCGGCAATCCGACCTGATCTTGCTGTGTCTGGCCGATACGGCGGTGGTCGAAAATATTGTGCTCCAACACATACTGCCGCATGGCCGCCCCGACCAACTGTTGATCGATTTGTCCAGCATTCACCCGGAAACTACTCGGCAACTGGCGGAGCGCTTGCAGCAACACTGCGGCATGCGCTGGGTCGATGCGCCGGTATCTGGCGGCACGGCCGGTGCCGAGCAGGGCAGTTTGGCCGTCATGGCCGGCGGCGAGGCGGACGACATTGCCATTGCCCGCCGGGTGTTGCAACCTTTATATAGCCGATTTACCCACATGGGACCGGTCGGAAGTGGGCAGATCAGCAAAATCTGTAATCAAATGATAGTCAGCTGCAATGTGCTGGTGATTGCGGAGATGATGGCCTTGGCCGAACGGGCCGGGGTGGATAGCGCAAAAATTCCCGAGGCGCTTACCGGCGGTTTCGCCGATTCCAGGCCGCTGCAAATCGTCGGCCCGGAAATGGCGGCCGGACAATTCGAACCCGTGAAGTGGCGGGTGAAAACCTTGTTAAAGGATTTGAGCATGGCGGTGGATGTGGCCAATAAGCAAGGCAGTTCGATACCCATGTCGGGTCTGGCGGCGCAATTGATGCAACTGCACGGTTTGCGGGGCTTTCTGGATCAAGACCCGTCCACGCTGATTAAACTGTACCGGCCGGACTGATGCTGCGTTTTAGCGCCAATTTGAGCATGTTGTTTAGCGAACTGCCCTTGTTGCAGCGCTTCCAGGCCGCCAAACAGGCCGGTTTTGCGGCGGTGGAAATACAATTTCCCTACCAGTTATCCGCCGAATCGATACGACAAGCCTTGCGGACGCACGATCTGAAATTGGTACTGTTTAATGTGGATGCCGACGACTTGTTGCAAGGCGGCGAAGGCCTGGCCGCCGTGCCGGAAAAACAGGCCTATTTCAAGACCGCTGTTGCGCGGGCCCGCGATTATGCCGAAGTATTGCGGCCGGACTGTATCAATGTATTGCCCGGTCGTTGTCTGAATGCCGGCCGTATGACCGAGTATCGGCAAACCTTGGGCGAAAATTTGCTTTACGCAGCCGATGTCTTTGCCGAGCTTGGGCTGACAACGGTATTCGAGGCGATCAACAGTCATGATATGCCGGGCTTTATGGTCGACGGTTCCGCCAAGATGCTGTCGATATGGCATGAGTTGAATCACCCCAAATTACGTTTGCAATACGATATATACCACATGAGCCGGATGGGGGAAGACTGTATGGCCTTTCTGGCCGAACATGTGGATAAAATCGGCCACATACAATTCGCCGACTGTCCCGGTCGCGGCCGGCCGGGGAGCGGCGGCTTGGATTTTGCCTCGCTATTCGATGCTATTGCGGCCTTGCCTTATGAGGGCTGGGTGGGGGCGGAATATATACCCGGCCCCGTGACGGCCGAGGGTTTGGCCTGGATGAAAACCCCGTCGGCAAGCGAGGCGGCCGCGTTATAATGCGCGGGATTCAAGTTAAAGGTTTTTGCCATGTCAAAATTCGATCTGACGATTCATCACGCCAGCCTGATTGTCTCCGATACCGAGCAGTCGCTGAAATTCTATCGGGATATTTTGGGCATGCGGCCCACGGAACGCCCGCCCTTGCCGTTTCCCGGCGCCTGGTTGCAAATCGGCGCCCAGCAGATACATCTGTTGGAACTGGACAATCCGGACCCGACCGAAGGCAGACCCGCGCATGGCGGCCGCGACCGCCATGTAGCCCTGCATTGCAGTTCGGTGGATGCCTTGCGCGACGAGCTGGATAAAGCCGGTATGACTTACACCATGAGTATTTCCGGGCGCAAGGCGCTGTTTTGCCGGGATAGGGACGGTAACGCGCTGGAGTTTATCGAACGGCCGCTTTGAATAGTTAATGACCAAAATTACCCTTTACGCTGTGCTGTGGATAGCCAGTCTGGCGATGATCCTGCTGGTTACGGGATTTGTCGGCTGGCGGCTAGGCTGGCCCGGACTGGCGGTGTTTTTGTATCCCTTGGCCGGTCATATCATGTTGCTGGCATTTTCCTTGCTTTTACTGTTGGGATGCGGATTGTTTCTGCGGGCGCTGTACCGGGAATTGGTCGTGTATTTTCACGGTGAAGCCGCCGCTGTCCGGCGCTTGGCCATGTTGCGGATATCGCGCCACCATGCCGTTCAGCGGCGGCCGCTTGAAAGGGATCAGATACAGTATCTATATGAATTGAAAAGGCAGCGCCTGTTGACGGCCGACAATAAGAAACACAGCCGGGCGTTGTTCAAGGCCATATCGGCGGAATTGCGCCACTCCGTGGAGCCGGACCGCTTTAGAACCTTGCAGAGACATCTCAAGCAGCATCGCAGCCAAGTCGATCCTCAGGCGATGCTGGCTCTGCGCGAGCGAGTGCTATGCCGCTCTTCAAGCGCTGGCTGAACGGCGCGTTGGCGCTGTGGCGCGATCAGCGCGACGAAAATTTGCGTTGGCATTTGGCCCGGCAGCCGCATGTTGCCGCCTTGCGCGAAGCCAGCCTGTTGGCGGAACAGGCCTTGGTGGCGGAACTGAAGAAACAGGCCAGCCAATTGGCGCACGAATTGGCGTTGAGCGAAACCCGTCACGACAACGAGCTGGCGATGCTGAAAATTCAGTGCAAACAGGATTTGAAGGATTATCGGGAATATTTGCAGGCCTTGGATAAGCTCAAGCTCGGCTTACGGGAAAATTTCGCCCATTTGCCGGAAGCCGTGGCCTTTACGATTCATCACCACGCCAAGCAATTGTTGAATCGGATGTGGGACGCCGAGGACCCGCGGGAGAAACTCAAGGTGGAGATGCAGCTGATTCAATTCATGACGGCCGTGCACGAAGACAATATAGGCTCGCTGCGGAGCGGGGGGGAGGCGACCCTGCCGCAAAAGACCCTGGCCTTTATCGACAGCGGCGATTAACGGTTAAGGGTTCCGCCCAAAATAACTTCGGCAGTTTGTTCTCTCTCCCTTCGGAGGCTGTCGTAAAAGCCGATCAGTTCCTTCACCCGCCGGGAGAGGGTGGGGTGAGGGATGTACACAGGGAAGTTATTAGAGGCGGAATCCTAAATCGGTTGAAAATAGCCTTCAATGGCTTTGATCAGCTTTTTATCCAGCGCAAACATCACCACGTGGTCGCCCTCGGCAAATACCGTATCGTGATGCACCGGAATCACTTCCTTGTCTCTGATCAGCGCGCCCAGGATCACGCCGTCGGGTAGATTGATTTGATCCACCCGCAAGCCTACCACGGATTTGGCATCCGCGCTGCGGTGGGCAATGGCTTCTATGGCTTCCGCGCTGCCGCCGCACACCGAGCTGACGCCGACCACATCGCCCTTTCTGACGTGCCTGAGTATGCTGCCCAGGGTTTCCAGCTTGGGTTGGATGGCCAGGTCGATATCCGTGCCTTCGACCAGTTGCAGATAAGAATTGTTGTTGATCAAACAGATGGCTTTTTTGGCGCCCAGTTTCTTGGCCAGCCCGGCTGAAATCAAATTGACGCCGTCGTTGTTGGTGATGGCGCAGAACAAATCCACTTCCTCTACCATTTCTTCCTGCAGCAGGGACTGGTCTGTACAGTCGCCGTGCAGGATCAAGGTCTTGCGTAAATCGTTGGAAATTTCCTTGGCCCGGTTGATATCCTGCTCGATGACTTTGACGTGGTAATTGTTTTCCAGGGCAATTGCCAATCGCTTGCCGACGTGGCCGCCGCCGGCCAACATGATGGATTTGATCGGCGATTCCAGTTTGTGCAGGTCTACCAGGGTTTTGCGGACTTTGTCGCGCGGGCAGACGAAGAACACTTCGTCGCCGGTGGCAATCAAGGCTTCGCCGTTAACCGGAATGGCCTTGCCGTTACGGAAAATGGCCGCGACCCGGATCATGCTGTCGGCCAGTTTTTCCTTGACCGCTTGTATGCGTTTGCCGGTCAAAAATCCGGTGGGGACTACGCGAATCGAGACCAGACGCACCAAGCCTTCGGCGAATTCCGACACATGCAGGGCGCCGGGATATTTGATCAGGTTGTGAATGGCTTCGGTAATCACCTGTTCCGGGCTGATGACGATGTCGATGCCGCCGGGAGCGAATAATTCCGGATGGTTCAAGAAGTCCAGGGCACGTACTCTGGCAATCGTTTTGGGCTTTTCATACAGGGTATTGATGACCTGACAGGCCAGCATATTGGTTTCGTCGTTATTGGTGACCGCCAGCACCATGTCGGCTGTGCCCACTCCGGCCTGCTCCAGAATGCTGGGGTGGGCGGCATTACCTTCTATGGTGGCGATGTCCAGCCGGCCCTTCAGCGCGGACAATAAATGCGGTTTTTGATCGATCACCACGATATCGTTTTCTTCGCTGGCAAGTGCGCCGGCAACCGAAGAGCCGGTGACTCCGGCGCCAAGAATCACAATTTTCATTAAATTTCAGCAAGACAAAAAGTGTAGGGGGCTCGAGTCGAATGAGGCTGGGCAAGCTGGGTGAGCAAGGATAACGGTGGAAATTATACCTTGATCAGCCGGGCTGTCCATGGCGGCGGCTGAATAAACGCACCCGGCGCGGCAAACAATTAACCGGCATGAAAGCCAGAATCGTAAGCTTTAACGGCGCGTTGCCGGGTTACGGCAATCGCGGATACTAATGTCTTGATACAACGGGCCGTTGCGGCATACCATCCGCCGACCACTCAACATTGGATA
The DNA here is from genome assembly GCF_024505185.1 of Methylomonas subterranea. Lineage (GTDB taxonomy): Bacteria > Pseudomonadota > Gammaproteobacteria > Methylococcales > Methylomonadaceae > Methylomonas > Methylomonas subterranea. The sequence continues at coordinate 1,190 of NZ_JANIBJ010000058.1, read as the reverse complement.
AAGGCGTATGAATAAACCGAGGATACAGATATTCGGCGAAGTATTGTTCGATCACTTTCCGGACGGCAGCGTGGTGTTGGGTGGGGCGCCGTTTAACGTCGCCTGGCATTTGCAAGCCTTTAAACAAAATCCGTGTTTCATCAGCCGTATCGGTACGGACGATACCGGGGCGGCGGTACAGGCTGGCATGGAAAACTGGCAGATGGATTTGTCCGGGTTACAGCGCGATACCGAGCATCCTACCGGGACGGTGCTGGTCAGGATAGAGCAGGGCGAGCCCAGTTATCTGATCGTGCCCGAGCAAGCCTACGACTTTATCGACGCCGAACAATTGCCGGAGAACAGAGAAGCCGGTTTGCTGTATCACGGCTCCTTGGCCTTGCGTAATGCGGTATCCCGGCAAGCGCTGGCGCGCTTGAAACGAAACCATCGCGGCAAGGTGTTCATGGACGTGAATCTGCGCGCGCCGTGGTGGGACAAGACGGAGGTGCTGGCCTGGGTAGGCGAGGCGGACTGGGTCAAGTTGAATCACCTGGAGTTGCAGGCGCTGCAGGCCGGTTCCGCTGATTTTGACGTGGCGATGCAGGCGTTTTTAGCAGAACACCAACTGCAGGGCTTGGTCGTCACTCGCGGCGAAAAAGGCGCTGTCGCCATCAATGCGGACGGTCAGCGCGCCGCGGCCGTGCCGGTAACAGCGTTGCAGGTTGTCGACACCGTCGGTGCCGGAGACGCCTTCGCCGCCGTGCTGATGTTGGGTATTCAACTGGAATGGCCGTTGCAGTTAATCCTGGAACGGGCCCAGGCTTTCGCTTCCGGCATCGTCGGCCGGCGCGGCGCCACTGTTCAGGATGGGAGTTTTTATCGGTGTTTCGCGCGGGAGTGGGCGTTGTGAAGCCGAACCTCCGCAATGCTAAAAACAGTGCCGGACCACGGTTACGTAGTTGCGTAGGGTACGCACCGCACACCCTTTTGGCGTTTGATTTATTGTGAATCTAGAGAATGACAACCCGCAGCCTATCAGCATGACGCTCTGAATCGCCTGACTTTACAGGATTACGCCGACAATGCATTGGATACCCTCTATCTCTACGACAGCGCAGTGGCTGCACACAACAGTATCGGACGCCTGTCCTCCATCACCGATGGCAATAGCGAAACCCAATACGCCTACGATCGTCGCGGCAACCTAA
>NZ_JANIBJ010000057.1 GCF_024505185.1 Methylomonas subterranea | reverse complement strand
ACGCGCGCGCTCTTCCGGGGCGTTATCAATTTGATCGAAAGCTTTTACTTCGCCGCCTTGCAGCTCAGCCATTACTTTGGTCAGAGCCGCTGTCAATGTGGTTTTACCATGGTCAACGTGACCAATCGTGCCTACGTTTACGTGCGGTTTTTTTCTTTCAAATTTTTCTTTAGCCATGAGTCAATACCTAATATTTATAAAAAGATTTAAGATACTTTTCTAATTATAGCTTCCGCAATATTTGCAGGTGCTTCGTTATATTTTTCAAACTGCATACTGTATGTTGCCCTTCCTTGAGTTGCCGACCTCAAATCAGTCGCGTAACCGAACATTTCAGCCAAGGGCACTTCGCATTCAACCGCTTTTCCAGCGGGAACATCCGCCATGCCATGAATTACGCCTCTTCGTCGATTGATATCACCGACAACATCACCCATATATTCTTCCGGAGTAACTACTTCGACCTTCATAATGGGTTCCAGCAACACAGGTTTTGCAGCTCCCGCCCCATCCCTAAAGGCAATCGATCCTGCAATTTTGAAAGCCATTTCATTCGAATCAACATCATGATATGACCCATCGAACAAACTAACTTTTACATCTACAACGGGAAAGCCGGCTATTATGCCATTTTCCATTTGTTCTTGTATGCCTTTATCTACCGCTGGCACAAATTCTTTTGGTATAGAGCCACCCACCAGCTGATTTTCGAAGACGTAACCCGACCCCAGTTCTCGGGGTTCAATTCGCAACCAGACATGGCCGTATTGACCGCGCCCCCCTGTTTGCCTGATAAACTTGCCTTCGCATTCAACCACTTCCTTAATGGTTTCGCGATACGCGACTTGCGGCGCACCCACATTCGCAACCACGTTAAATTCCCTTTTCATTCTGTCCACTATAATTTCTAGATGCAGCTCGCCCATCCCGGAAATTATTGTTTGCCCCGACTCACCATCGGTATTAACCCTAAAGGAAGGATCTTCTTGCGCCAATCGCGCCAAGGCACTCCCCATCTTATCCTGATCAGCCTTCGTTTTAGGCTCAACCGCAATTGAAATCACGGGCTCGGGAAAATCCATTTTCTCCAACAGAATGGGCGCATCCATTGCACTAAAAGTGTCGCCCGTCGTTACATCCTTCAAGCCAATAATCGCGGCAATATCTCCCGCTCGCACTTCCTTAACTTCTTCACGACTATTGGCATGCATCTGGACTATACGCCCAACCCGCTCTCTCTTTCCCTTGGCAACATTCAAAACCGCATCCCCAGAGACCAACGCTCCGGAGTAAACCCTTATAAATGTCAAAATCCCTACAAAGGGATCGGATGCAATCTTAAATGCCAAGGCTGAAAAGGGCTGATCGTCACTAGCGAAACGACTACTCTCACTTTCAACTCCGTCAATAAAGCCCCTAATCGCTGGTTTATCGGCGGGCGACGGCAAGTAGTCGATCACACCATCAAGGACACATTGAACACCCTTGTTTTTAAATGCGGATCCACAATAAACGGGCACCAATTCATTCCGTAAAACTTGCGCTCTAATGCCTTTTTTAATTTCTTCATCAGATAAAACACCTTCTTCCAGGTATTTCTCAGTCAACTGCTCAGATCCTTCGGCAGCGACTTCAATCAGCTTTTCTCTGTAGGCCTTCGCTTCGCTCAGCAAATCGGACGGAATTTCCTTTTCAACATGGGAAACGCCCAAATCGGCTTCATTCCAATAAATCGCTTTCAGGCTAATTAAATCGATTACGCCCGCAAAATTCTCTTCAGCACCGACTGGCAACTGCATTGCCACGACAGGCGCACCAAGCCGGGATTTTATTTGCGCAACCACGCGCAAAAAATCCGCCCCGGTCCGATCCATCTTATTGACAAATGCCAGCCTGGGCACATGGTATTTATTGGCTTGACGCCAAACCGCCTCCGACTGAGGCTCGACCCCGCCAACCGCGCAAAACACCGCGCACGCCCCATCCAAAACTCGCAACGAGCGCTCCACCTCAATCGTAAAGTCGACGTGTCCCGGTGTATCAATTATATTGATACGATGCTGACCAAACTGCTTGTCCTTGCCGGACCAAAAGCAGGTTGTAGCGGCCGAGGTAATGGTGATACCCCGCTCCTGCTCCTGCTCCATCCAATCCATTGTTGCCGCACCGTCATGCACCTCACCAATTTTGTGAGAGACCCCGGTATAAAACAAAATGCGTTCAGTTGTCGTAGTCTTACCGGCATCTATGTGCGCCATGATGCCAATATTCCTATAAAGCTCGATCGGCGTTTTCCGTGCCATAGCAACAACCAAAAGTACTATTGCTTACCAGCGATAGTGAGCAAAAGCTTTATTAGCCTCGGCCATCCTATGTGTGTCTTCACGTTTCTTGGCAGCGGCACCACGACCTTCGGCCGCGTCCATCAATTCGCCAGCCAACTTGGAAGCCATGGTTCTTTCGTTGCGCTTTCTAGCCGCATCGATCAACCAACGCATCGACAACGCGACGCGCCGCGCCGGCCGCACTTCAACAGGAACCTGATAAGTTGCACCACCGACCCGGCGAGACTTGACCTCAACGCGAGGCTGAACATTCTCGAGCGCCTTGGCAACCAGTTCCAAAGACTCTTTATTTCCCTTCGCCTCAATCACATCCAGCGCGCCGTATACGATCTTTTCCGCCACGGACTTTTTACCGTCCTGCATTATCATATTCATGAACTTTGACAACATGTCGCTACCGAAACGCGGATCAGGATTAATCACCCGCTTTGCTGCTACTCTTCTTCTAGACATTGATCAGCCCTTATTTTTTAGGTCTTTTGGCGCCGTACTTCGAACGACCGCACTTTCTATCCTTTACACCGGAAGTATCAAGGCTTCCGCGCACCACGTGATAGCGCACACCCGGCAAATCCTTAACACGACCACCACGAATCAGCACCACCGAGTGCTCCTGAAGATTATGCCCCTCTCCACCGATATAACTACTAACCTCGGCGCCATTGGTCAACCGCACCCTGGCAACCTTGCGCAAAGCCGAGTTGGGCTTTTTAGGCGTCGTGGTATAAACACGGGTACAAACCCCCCTTCTTTGAGGGCAGGCTTCCAATGCGGGTACATTGGTTTTTTCAATTTTCTTAGCACGAGGCTTACGGACCAACTGATTGATCGTGGCCATTCTTAACTACTCCGATATGCAATTTGTAACAAACAAAAACCCGCAAACAAGCTCATCGCAGGCCACGGTTGCCAGACCCAAATCTCTTGACTCATGTGAGCAGAGCATAATACCCTTACTTAATCACATGGTCAAGAACTTTTGGCGTTTTTTACTCTATATTCAAAGCTTGTTTCAAAGCCTCTTCCACATCGACCGCTTCGACCGCGGTAATGGCGGAATCGCTTTCGTTCGCGGCCTCGACCGATCTTCTTTTACGTCTTTGCTCGTGATAGGCCAAGCCTGTTCCGGCCGGGATCAATCTTCCCACAATGACATTCTCTTTCAAACCGTTCAGGCTGTCGCTAATTCCCCTAACAGCCGCATCGGTAAGTACGCGAGTTGTCTCTTGGAAAGACGCCGCCGATATGAAAGACTCCGTAGCCAATGAGGCTTTCGTGATACCCAGCAACATAGACTCGTAACTCGCGGGGATTTTGCCTTCTTTTTCGGCTTGATCGTTTACAGCATTCATCAAACTGCGCTCGACCTGTTCACCCTTGACGAAATCAGTCTCGCCGGAAGCGGTAATCTCGACTTTACGCAACATCTGCCGAATGATGGCTTCGATGTGCTTGTCGTTGATCTTGACCCCTTGCAAACGGTAAACGTCCTGAATTTCCTTAACCAGATAGTCCGCCAGCTCCTCAATGCCGCGCAGCCGCAAAATATCGTGCGGCGTCAATTCGCCTTCGGCGATGGTTTCGCCTTTTTCGACGAACTCACCTTCGAATACGGTAATGTGGCGCCATTTAGGAATCAGCGTCTCGTATTGCTCGCCTTCGGCATCGGTGATGATGACGCGCTGCTTACCTTTGGTTTCCTTACCGAACGAAACCATACCGGTTGCTTCGGCCAGGATAGCCGGATCCTTGGTTTTCCGGGCCTCGAACAAGTCGGCGACCCGCGGCAAACCACCGGTAATATCGCGCGTTTTACTAGATTCCTGCGGGATTCTGGCCAAAACGTCACCGACTCTAACCTCGCCGCCATCCTTTACTCCGACGATAGCGCCGGCGGGCAGGAAGTATTGAGCGGGAATGTCTGTACCAGGCAAATTGATCAAGCCGCCGGCCTCGTCGATCAAACGCACCATTGGGCGCAGTTCTTTACCGGCCGAGCTTCGTTGCTTGGGGTCGGTTACGACTCGTGAAGTTAACCCCGTCACCTCATCCGACTGTTCCTGTACGGTTACGCCATCGATAAAATCGTGTAACTGGATAAAGCCATCCACCTCGGTGATGACGGGATGAGTATGCGGATCCCAATTAACAATGATATCCCCGGCTTTAACGGCACTGCCGTCCGCAATCGACAAAACGGAGCCGTACGGGATTTTATAACGCTCTCTTTCCCGTCCGTAATCGTCCATAACGCCAACCTCGCCCGACCGGGAAACGGCAACCAGATTACCCTCCCTGTTTTTGACGGTTTTCATGTTATTCAGTTTGACGGAGCCGGCCGATTTCACCTGAACGTTGCTGACCGCGGCGGACCGGGATGCGGCACCACCGATGTGGAACGTACGCATAGTCAACTGTGTGCCCGGCTCGCCGATAGACTGGGCGGCGACAACGCCCACCGCTTCGCCTATATTGACCAAATGTCCTCGACCCAAATCGCGTCCATAACATTTGGCGCAAACCCCTTGTCGAGATTCGCAGGTGATCACGGAACGGACTATCATTTTATCGATACCGTGTTCTTCCAACACCGACACCAGATTCTCGTCGATCATGGTGCCAGCCGGTATCAACACCTTATCGCTGCCTTGCTCGGTCACATCGATAGCCGCCACGCGGCCCAATACGCGCTCAACCAAAGGCTCAACGACGTCGCCGCCCTCAATGATGGGCATCATGGTCAAACCGTTCTCCGTACCGCAATCGGTTTCGGCGATGACCAAATCCTGCGCCACGTCCACCAAGCGCCGCGTCAAATAACCCGAGTTCGCGGTTTTCAGCGCTGTATCCGCCAAACCCTTGCGGGCGCCGTGAGTGGAAATGAAGTATTGCAGTACGTCCAGACCTTCGCGGAAATTTGCGGTAATCGGTGTCTCGATGATAGATCCGTCAGGCTTGGCCATCAGGCCGCGCATACCCGCTAACTGCCGAATCTGGGCCGCAGACCCCCGTGCGCCCGACTCCGCCATCATAAAAATGGAGTTGAACGATTTTTGCGTCAGGGGCTTTCCGTTCTCGTCTGTCAGCGCATTACCCTTTTCGTCCACAACCACATCTTCGCCCAAGCCTTCCATCATGACCTTGGCAACCTGATCGTTGGCCCGTGACCAAATGTCGACTACCTTGTTGTAGCGCTCACCGTCGGTTACCAGACCGGATGAATATTGGTTCTGGATTTCATTGACCTCGGACTCCGCCGCGCGAATGATATCCGCTTTTTTAGCCGGGATTTCCATGTCTTCGATACCGAAGGAAACCCCCGATCTTGTTGCGTAGCGAAAACCCAGATACATGATTTGGTCCGCCAGTATCACCGTTTCCTTGATACCCAGATAACGGTAGCTGTAGTTGATCAATCTGGAAATATTCTTTTTGGTCATGTCGACATTGACCAACTCATAGGGCATGCCGTCCGGCACTATGTTCCAGATGATGGCCCGGCCCACCGTGGTTTTCTTTCTGCTGGTAATGGATTCGAACGTGCCATCAGCGTTTTTCAACTTTTCGGTAACACGAATTTCGATTCTGCTTTGCAGTTCGACCGCCTTGCAATCCAGCGCTTTCATCATTTCGGCGGAATCGGCAAAGATACTACCCTCGCCCCTGGCGTTCATTTTTTCGCGACTGATGTAATACAGGCCCAAAACGACGTCTTGCGATGGATTGATGACCGGCTCGCCGTTGGCTGGCGATAAAATATTGTTGGTAGCCATCATCAAGGTGCGCGCTTCCAATTGCGCTTCTATGGACAGCGGAATATGCACCGCCATCTGGTCGCCGTCGAAGTCGGCGTTAAACGCGCTACAAACCAAGGGATGCAACTGAATGGCTTTACCTTCGATCAAGGTCGGCTCAAACGCCTGGATTCCCAATCTATGTAGAGTGGGGGCACGGTTCAGCAATACCGGATGTTCGCGTATCACCTCTTCCAGGATGTCCCAGACCTCGGCACCTTCTCGCTCGACCATTTTCTTGGCGGCTTTGATAGTGGTTGCAAGGCCGCGTAGTTGCAATTTACTGAAGATGAATGGCTTGAACAGTTCCAGCGCCATTTTTTTCGGCAAGCCGCACTGATGCAATCTCAGTGCCGGTCCGACCACGATTACCGAACGCCCGGAATAGTCTACCCGTTTGCCCAACAGGTTCTGACGGAATCGTCCCTGCTTGCCCTTGATCATATCCGCCAAGGATTTTAGCGGACGTCTGTTGCTACCGGTGATAGCACGGCCGCGACGACCGTTATCCAGCAACGCGTCAACCGCTTCCTGCAACATGCGTTTTTCGTTACGCACTATGATGTCGGGCGCATTCAAATCCAACAACCGCGTCAGACGGTTGTTCCGGTTGATAACCCGACGATAAAGATCGTTCAAATCCGAGGTTGCAAAACGCCCTCCATCCAAAGGCACTAGCGGGCGCAGCTCGGGCGGCAGCACAGGCAATACCTGCATAATCATCCATTCCGGACGGTTATTGGATGCCAGCAACGAATCGATGACTTTCAGACGCTTGGAAAACTTCTTGATTTTGGTATCCGAACTGGTCGAATTGATCTCTTCCCGCAGGATATTGATTTCTTCCTTCAGATCGATCGATTTCAACAAGTCATAGACGGCTTCGGCACCCATTTTGGCCACGAAGTCATCGCCATGCTCTTCAACCGCATTCAGATACTCTTCGTCCGTCAGCAATTGGCCTCTTTCCAGGGGCGACATGCCGGGATCGGTAACCACGAATGTTTCGAAATACAACACTCGCTCGATAGAGCGTAAGGTCATATCCAGCAGCAAGGCAATCCGGGACGGCAAGGACTTCAAGAACCAGATATGCGCAACCGGACTTGCCAATTCGATATGGCCCATTCTTTCGCGGCGAACCTTGGACAGCGTGACTTCGACGCCGCATTTTTCGCAAATGACGCCTCTGTGTTTCAAGCGCTTGTATTTTCCGCACAAGCACTCGTAATCGCTGATGGGTCCAAAGATTTTGGCGCAGAACAAGCCGTCTCTTTCCGGCTTGAATGTACGGTAGTTGATGGTTTCCGGCTTTTTAACTTCCCCGTACGACCATGAGCGAATCATGTCCGGTGAAGCCAAGCCAATCCGGATAGTGTCAAAATCATCGGTGCGACCCTGACGCTTTAAGAAATTCATTAAATCTTTCAAGAGCTTATCCTCTTTAAATGTTACCCATTATTGCCTGAAACTCAGTTATATCGCTTGGGGGCGAATTATTCCTGCCCCATTTCGATATTAACCGCCAACGAACGTATTTCCTTGATCAATACGTTGAAGGACTCCGGCATACCGGCTTCCATTGTGTGATTACCGTCGACGATGTTTTTATACATTCGGGTCCTACCGGTCACATCATCCGACTTGACCGTCAGCATTTCCTGCAAGGTATAGGCGGCACCATAAGCCTCCAATGCCCAGACCTCCATCTCGCCGAAACGCTGACCGCCAAATTGCGCTTTACCGCCCAGCGGCTGCTGGGTAACCAAACTGTATGGCCCTGTAGAGCGCGCATGCATTTTGTCGTCAACCAAGTGATTCAATTTCAGCATGTACATATAGCCAACCGTGACTTCACGCTCGAACGGCTCCCCCGTCAAGCCGTCATACAACACGGTTTGACCATGCTCGGGTAAATCGGCCAGACGTAACATGGTACGAATATCTTCCTCGGAAGCACCGTCGAATACGGGAGTTGCCATGGGCACACCACCCACCAGATTCAGTGCCAGTTCCAATATTTCCTTATCCGAAAACGACGCCAAGTCTTCATTTCTGCCGCTGCAGTTGTAAATTTTTTCCAGGAACTCCCGAATCTCATGAACCTTGGACTGCATTTCCAGCATTTTGCCGATTTTTATCCCCAAGCCTTTTGCCGCCCATCCCAAGTGCGTTTCCAACACCTGACCAACGTTCATCCGCGAAGGTACGCCCAGCGGATTCAGCAAAATGTCGACCGGATTACCGTCGGCGGTATAGGGCATATCTTCAATCGGCACGATTTGCGAGATAACACCCTTGTTACCGTGCCGGCCCGCCATCTTGTCGCCCGGTTGAATGCGTTTTTTTACCGCCAGATAAACCTTGACCATCTTCAATACACCAGGCGCCAAGTCGTCGCCCATGGTGATTTTTTTCTTTTTGGTCTCGAAGCGCTCGTCAAACTCCTTGCGCTGCTGTTCAATCTGTTCCGATACGGATTCCAACTGCACATTGACATCTTCGTCCTGGGTTCTGATCTTCAACAATTCGGAATGTGTCAAACTATCCAAGTAGGCGACCGAGATTTCCTCGCCCTTTTTCAGACCATTCGGACCTTTTTCGGCCTTTTTACCGGTTAACAGGGTCTTAACACGGGCAAAAATATCGTGCTCGACGATTTTCAACTGATCATCCAGATCCTTGCGGTAGCGCTTGATTTCTGCCTCTTCGATTTCCAACGCGCGCTTGTCCTTTTTAACGCCGTCGCGGGTAAATACCTGCACGTCGATCACGGTCCCCCTGACGTTATTGGGCACGCGTAAGGAGGTATCCTTCACATCGGCGGCCTTCTCGCCGAAAATCGCCCGCAGCAGCTTTTCTTCCGGGGTTAATTGCGTTTCGCCTTTTGGCGTCACCTTACCGACCAGAATATCGCCACCCTTGACTTCGGCACCGACATAAACGATGCCCGACTCATCCAGTTTGGACAGCGCTTCCTCGCTGACATTTGGAATATCGGCGGTAATTTCTTCGGGGCTGTGCTTGGTTTCCCTGGCCACGCAGGTTTTTTCTTCGATATGGATAGTGGTGAAGCGATCCTCCTTCACTACCCGCTCGGACACCAGAATGGAGTCCTCGAAGTTATAGCCATTCCAAGGCATGAATGCGATCAACATGTTCTGACCCAACGCCAATTCACCCAAATCGGTGGAAGGACCGTCGGCCAAAATATCGCCCTTGCTGACTATGTCGCCCAACTTGACCAAGGGCCGTTGGTTGATACAGGTGTTTTGGTTAGAGCGGGTGTATTTGATCAGGTTATAGATATCCACGCCTGGCACGCCCGGGATGGTTTCGTCGTCGTTGGCCCTGACCACGATGCGGCCGGCATCGACGGCTTCAATTGTGCCGCCCCGGGTTGCAACCACCGCCACGCCTGAGTCCTTGGCGACCACGCGCTCCATGCCGGTTCCCACCAATGGTTTTTCGGCGCGCAAGGTCGGCACGGCTTGACGTTGCATGTTGGAACCCATCAAGGCCCGGTTGGCGTCGTCATGCTCAAGGAAGGGAATGATGGAAGCCGCGACGGATACGATCTGTTTCGACGATACGTCCATGTATTGCACGGTATCGGACGAAGCCAGCGTAAATTCGTCCTTGTAGCGGCAAGACACCAGGCCCTCCACCAATTTACCGTTCTCATCGACGGCCACACTGGCCTGCGCGATGACAAACTCGCCTTCCTCGATGGCGGAAATGTAATCCACTTGATCGGTTACCTGTCCGTTGACAACCTTGCGGTAAGGAGTTTCCAGAAAGCCGTACTCGTTGGTACGCGCATAGACGGACAACGAATTGATCAGACCGATATTCGGACCCTCGGGCGTCTCGATCGGACATACCCGGCCATAGTGGGTGGTATGTACGTCACGCACCTCGAACCCAGCCCGTTCGCGCGCCAGGCCGCCGGGTCCCAATGCGGATACACGACGTTTATGGGTAACCTGAGACAAGGGATTGTTTTGGTCCATGAACTGCGACAACTGGCTGGAGCCGAAGAATTCCTTGACCGCGGCGGATACCGGCTTGGCGTTGATGATCTCTTGCGGCATCAGACCTTCCGAGTCGGCCAACGTCAAACGCTCCCTGACCGCGCGCTCTACCCGCACCAAGCCAATGCGGAATTGATTTTCTATCATCTCGCCCACGGAACGCACCCGTCTGTTACCCAGATGGTCGATATCGTCGACAACGCCGTTGCCGTTTCTGATTTTGATCAACTCCTTCAGGACATCAATGATGTCTTCCTTGCTTAGAGTGCCGGTACCTTCGATCTCTTCCCGGCCTAAACGGCGGTTGAATTTCATACGGCCCACGGCCGATAAATCATAACGTTCGTCGGTAAAAAACAGGTTTTCGAACAGATTCTCGGCGGATTCCACGGTAGGTGGTTCGCCCGGACGCATCATGCGGTAGATTTCCACCAAGGCTTCCATACGGTTGGTGGTGGTATCCAGGCGCATGGCATTGGAAATGTAAGGGCCACGATCCAGGTCATTGACGTACAATGTGTTGATTTCACTCACATTCGCATCGATCAATTTTTGCAGCAACGGCTCGGTAATCTCGTCGTTGACATTGGCAATCAATTCGCCGGTCGATTTGTCGATGACGTTATGCCCTAGAATCTTGCCGAAAAGGTAGTCTCTAGGAACTTCGATTTCGGTGACGCCGGCTTTTTCCAATTGGCGAATGTGTTTAGCCGTGATGCGGCGGCCTTCCTCGATCAGGACCGCGCCGTCATGCTTGATGTCGAATACCGCCATTTCACCGCGCAACCTGTCGGGTATGACGTGAAACATGAACTTATCGGCATTCAACGAAAACTTATTGGTCTCGAAGAAAATACTGATCATTTCTTCGTTGTCGTATCCCAAGGCGCGCAACAAAATGGTGGCGGGGATTTTTCGCCGTCTGTCGATACGCACATACACGGCGTCTTTATGATCGAATTCGAAATCCAGCCAAGATCCACGGTAGGGAATTACCCGGGCATTGAACAACAACTTGCCCGATGAATGGGTTTTACCTTTGTCGTGATCGAAAAATACGCCGGGTGAACGGTGTAATTGCGAAACGATAACGCGCTCGGTACCGTTGATGACAAAAGTACCGTTGTCCGTCATCAGGGGCAATTCGCCCATATAGACTTCTTGTTCGCGTATATCCTTGACTACTTTGGTATTGGCTGGTGCGTCCTTGTCATAAATAACCAGTCGCACCAACACTCTGAGCGGGGCGGAATAGGTGGCGCCACGTTGTTGGCACTCTCTTACATCGAAAGCGGGTTCCCCCAAGCGATACTTCACATATTCGAGCACGGCATATCCGGAGTGGCTGACCACTGGAAATACGCTTGAAAATGCGGCGTGCAAGCCTTGATTACGCCTTTTCTCGGGCTGCGTGCCCGATTGCAAGAAACTTGCATACGAATCAATTTGTGTTGCCAAAAGATAGGGAACTTCCAGTACTTCGGAACCTTTCCCAAAATTATTACGGATACGCTTTTTTTCGGTAAAAGAATAGGCCATATTGCTTCTATACCTTCGTCGTCAGAGATTATTTAGTACTGCTTGGTTATACAAGCAGTAAAAGGCCGACGGTAAAATACCGTCAGCCCCGTTTGGTAGGCTTATGCCTGATATGCGGTCAAGATACTTATTTGATCTCGGCGGTTGCGCCTGCAGCTTCAAGTTCTTTTTTGGCGGCTTCCGCTTCTGCTTTGTTAACGCCTTCTTTCAAAGTGGTTGGCGCGCCTTCGACGGCATCTTTAGCTTCTTTCAAGCCCAAGCCGGTCAGACCACGCACCGCTTTAATAACCGCGACTTTGTTTTCGCCGAAACCGGTCAGGATAACGTCGAATTCGGTTTGTTCTTCAACTACTGCTGCAGCTGCTGGTGCCGCAACGGCAACCGCGGCAGCGGCTGAAACGCCGAATTTTTCTTCCATCGCTGAAATCAGATCAACGATTTCCATCACAGTCATGTTTGCAACTGCATCCAGGATGTCTTGTTGTGAAATTGCCATTGTGTATTCCTCTAAAAATTTATGCGTATTAACTAGTTGACGCGAACTTATGCCGCTTCTCTCTCATCTCTAAGCGCAGCCAGTGTGCGAGCCAGTTTTTCAACCGGTGCTTTCATGACCGACATCAGCATGCTGATACCTTGATCGCGCGTTGGCAATTTCGCCAAACGCTCAAGCTCTGAACCGTCAAATGCCTGTCCGCCGATTGCTACAACTTTCGCAATCAGATTTTTATGCGTTTTTGCGAATTCATGAACCAATCGCGCGGCGCAGCCCGGATCTTCCATTGAAAACGCAAGAATGAGAGGACCAACCAGTCCTTCCTGCATGCATTCGAACTCAGTTCCAACGACCGCGCGTTTTGCCAGTGTGTTTTTAACCACTCGCAAATATACGCCCGTTTCTCTCGCGGTTTTCCGCAGCTCGGTAAGCTCGGTAACGGTTAAACCACGATATTCCGCAGCGATTGCGGAATGAGCTTTAGCGGCGAATTCAGCAACTTCCTCTACGACAACTTTTTTGCTATCTAAATTGAGTGCCACATCTACCTCCGGTAGTTCCCTGAAAATAATCAGGAGCTATGAAACGCATCTTACGATGCCCCTACGGTTTCTTTCACCTATTGGTTCCAGCACCCGCCTGCGTAGGATAATTAAGCCTTAGGCACCTACGGTCTTTGACGGTTGCCGAAGTAACGGCAACCCAAAGTTTCTTTTGGAATTTAGACTTCCAGACTGGTCTGATCAATCCACAGGCCAGGACCCATGGTCGAAGACAGTGATATTTTTTTCAGATACACGCCCTTGGCCGCTGTTGGCTTGGCTTTTTTCAAGTCTGAAATCAAAAATTCCAGGTTTTGTTTGATGGCGTTTTCGTCAAACGAGACTTTGCCAATCGAGCAATGAATGATGCCGGACTTGTCGGTGCGGTATCTGACCTGACCGGACTTGGCATTTTTTACCGCGGTTGCCACATCGGGTGTAACCGTGCCGACCTTCGGGTTAGGCATTAAACCTCTTGGACCCAAAATCTGGCCTAATTGCCCGACCACGCGCATGGCATCCGGCGAGGCAATCACGACATCGAAATTCATTTCGCCACGTTTGACTTGTTCGGCCAAGTCATCCATACCTACGATGTCGGCACCGGCTTCTCTGGCGGCATCGGCATTCGGGCCTTGGGTAAACACTGCAACGCGTACGGTTTTGCCCGTACCGTTGGGCAATACCGAAGCACCACGGACGTTTTGATCGGATTTGCGTGGGTCGACACCCAAGTTAACGCTTACATCCAACGATTCGTCAAATTTGCTGTTGGCAAACTCTTTTAACAGGCTTACCGCCTCGGCTACCGAATATTGCTTGCTTCCGGAAACTTTCGCCTTAATGGCTTTTGCTTTTTTGCTGATTTTTGCCATTACACACCCTCCACGTTCAGACCCATACTGCGAGCGCTTCCCGCGATAATACGGATAGCCGCATCCATATCGGCGGCATTCAAATCTTCCATTTTAGTTTTGGCGATTTCTTCCAATTGCGCGCGAGTTATGGTGCCGACCTTGTTCGAGTTCGGCTTGCTGCTACCGCTTTTGATACCAACCGCTTTTTTGAGCAAAATTGAAGCAGGAGGTGTTTTGGTGATAAATGTGAAGCTTTTATCGCTGTAAACCGTAATAACGACGGGCAAAGGCAGACCTTTTTCCACTTCCTGCGTACGGGCGTTAAACGCCTTGCAGAATTCCATGATGTTTACGCCGCGCTGACCCAGCGCCGGACCCACGGGTGGACTTGGATTTGCTTCACCTGCTTTTACTTGCAGTTTGATATAGGAATCAATTTTTTTTGCCATTTTTTACTCCAACACGGGTGCGAACGCTTTTTAAGCTCCCCAACAAACAAAAATCCCCGCCATTGAGAATGACAGGGATCCGAAAATCATATTGTCAAAATATTACGCTTTCTCGACCTGAACAAATTCAAGCTCTACAGGGGTTGAACGACCGAATATCAAAACCGACACTCTGAGCCGGCTTTTCTCGTAATTAACTTCTTCAATGCTGCCATTGAAGTCTTTAAACGGCCCGTCGATAATTCGCACCACTTCGCCCACCTCGAACAAAACTTTTGGCCTAGGCTTATTAACTCCCTCTTCGACTCTATTCAGAATCGCCATCGCTTCCTTGTCGGTGATCGGAGACGGCTTATCGGAAGCGCCGCCGATAAAACCCAGTACGCGCGGAACATTTCTCACCAAATGCCACGTTTCATCATTCAACTCCATTTGAACCAGTACATAGCCAGGGAAAAACTTTCGTTCGCTTTTACGTTGTTGACCCATTTTCATTTCAACAACTTCTTCTGTCGGCACCAATATCTTGCCGAAATACTCTTCCAGACCGTCCCGCTTAATGCGTTCTTCTATAGCCTGCTTAACTTTGTTTTCGTAATTGGAGTAAGCATGTACCACATACCAGCGTAGCGACATCGTTAGCCCCCCTGGCTCATTAGAAGCTGAATAGCCCAAAACAAAAACATATCCAGCAACCAGAGTATTAAGCCAACAATGAAAACCATGGTAAAGACCAGCAACGTTGTGCGTACTGTCTCATCCCGGGTAGGCCAAACCACGCGCTTGACTTCCAACTTAGCCTCATGCATGAACAGCCAAATCGCCCTACCCCTCGCGGTGGTAAAGCATATAGCAATAGCTGCGGATACAATTATTACCAAGCCCAACACTCGGTATAACAACAGCAAGTCAGAGAAGTGATAGAACGCAACCACGCCCAATACAACAAAAATAGGGCATAAGACCAGTTTCACAATGTCAGCTACCGAAGTAACCTGTTCTGCTTGTGCGTTCATTATTTTACTTGGGAAATATTTGGATGATTTTCTGAATGGCAGGCCAGGAGGGACTCGAACCCCCAACTTGCGGTTTTGGAGACCGCTGCTCTACCAATTGAACTACTGACCTATTCAGAAAAAACTACTTAACTGCCTTTCTATTACTCAATAATA
>NZ_JANIBJ010000056.1 GCF_024505185.1 Methylomonas subterranea | reverse complement strand
GCGTGGGAACGCAGAGTGTCCGAGGCAGACTGCAATCGGGGCAAGGCTTTCACTCGCTCGGCTAGCGATTCGAAGCCGGGAAATCCCGGGCGCGCAAGAAAAGCCTGATGCGGATTAAACACGGCATCCGGACGAAGACGAAACCCACGCGGGGCGAGAGTTTCTTCCGCGTCAGCGCCGGCTTGAAGCCGATGTTGCGGGCTTGGAATGGCTATTTCAAGCACGCCCGTCCCAGTGTGTTTGGTAAATTTGGATGGCTTTCTACATGCTTGAGTAACTTTTGGTTGCCGCCGGCGCTTGCTTTGTGCTGAACTACCGGCGCAATCCAAGGGGATAAAATTTGAGGGGGCAATGAAGCATAAACCGGCGCGCGCGCGACTTCCCGCTAAACTGCTACCGCCTACCTTGAGCATGGCGATTCACCGCCAACGCCTGGTCGAGCAATTGAACCGTGCCTATCTGGATTATGGGTCGGCGGCCTGGCTATTCGCGCCGGCCGGTTACGGCAAAACCACCCTGGCGGCGGCTTATGCCGCCGATTTGCAGCGGCCCTTGCTCTGGTATTGCTTTGACGACAGCGATTGCGATCCGGCGGTATTCCTTGACCATTTTCGCCTGGCGGCGGCCGATTTGGGTCTGGAGTCGAAGGTGCCGGCCTTCGGGCCGGAATATCTGGCCGGTCTCGATGCCTATGTCGGCGAATTGTTCCGCTCGCTGTTGTTGCCGGATACCTCGCCGCTTCTATTGGTATTCGACGATTGTCAGCGGGTGGCTGCGTCGCCTTTGCTGATGCGGAGTTTGGCGGTGTTGGGCCGCATCGTCGCCGCTCCGCACCGCATCCTCTGCTTGAGTCGCCACGAACCGCCGCCCGAGCTGGCCGCCGCCTTGCAGCCGCTGGGTATGATCGCGCCGGCGCAACTGGCCTTCGACCGTGAAGAGGCCGCGCGTCTGGCCGAACTGACCGGATTCGACGGCGGCGATGCCGGGCTGGATGCGCTGCTCGTCCACAGTCGCGGCTGGCCGGCGGCTTTGGCGGTGGAACTGCGGCAACCGCCGACCGCGCAGCCGGCGCCCACCGAGCCAAAAGCGGATCTGGCGCAACGGGTGCTGGAGGGTTTGGACGCTGTGGTGTTGCGACAGTTGTCGACGCTGGCCGTCGCCGAAACCGTCAGCGAGGCCCTGGCAAGCGAGTTGGCCGCCGATGTTTCGGTGTCGGCCACCCTGGCCCGGCTAGCCGCCCAGCATTATTTACTCAACTGCATCGACGCCGCCGCTCCCAGTTATCAGCTTCACCCCCTGCTGCGGGAATTTCTGCTCGCCCACCGCCAAGCCGAACTCGGAGATACGGGCTACGCGGCGTTTTTGGCTCATGGCGCGGCGGTCTTGGAACGCCACGGCGAGATTGCTCAGGCGTTTGAGTTGTATCGGCGGGCCGGCGCTTGGCCGGAGTTGCAGCGCCTGATTCTGCTGCACGCCAAAACCGCATTGGCCGCCGGCAGAAGCCTGCAATTGCAGGGTTGGTTGCAAAGCCTGCCGGACGGCTTGCCGGCCAATCCGTGGCTGGAGTTTTGGCGCGCCGCCGCCCATCTGGCGCTGAATCCGCCGTTGGCCCAAAGCTTGTTCGAGCGGGCGCATGCCGGTTTCGGCGGCGAACCGCTGGGCAGGGCCCTCAGCGCGGCCGGTGTGTTGAGTGCTATGTTTTTCGTGATGGACGATTTTCGCGATGCGGCGCGCTGGCTGGACGAATTGGCCGAGTTGGACCCGGTGCTGGAAGCCGCCGACGATGTGGAGTTGGATAGCTGGATATTGGGTTGCGGCAATATCCTGGTTCACCTGACCGGTTACCCGGAACTGACCGAACGCTGGGCGCGGCGAACGTTGGCCCGCTTGCCGCATTGCCCGCCGGGACGCCAGGTGTTTTTGGCCTCCTTTCTGTTGCAATACCATGTCTGGCGCGGCGAAACCGAAAGCACCCGAGCCTTGTTTACTTTTCTGGATCAGCAAGTCAGTAACGATGAGCCCTTGTACCGGATCAATTTGTTGAACTGGAAAGCGGTAACCGCCTTCCTCGGCGCCGAGCACGGCGCGGCTTATCAAGCGACGGAGACGGCCGCGCAATGGGCCATCAGTTACGGCTTGGGGTTTTATTTACCCAATATCTACGGCCAAGAGGCCTATACCGCGCTGTCGGCCCGCGATTGGCCGCGCTTTCGCGCGGCGTTGGCGCGCATGGAAGCTTGTTTGCCGGAGAACCGGCGGGTCGATCAGTCGTTTCTATTGCATCTGCGCTCCGGTCTGTCGCTGGCGGAACAGCGTTTTGGTCAAGCTCGCCAGGAAGCGGAGCTGGCCCTGGCGATTTGCCGCGAAATCCATTTGCCGTCGGTGGCGGCCCTGGTGCAGCACGGCTTGGCGCAAGTATTGGTGGCGGCGGGCGACCTGAGCGAAGCCTGGCGGCATTTGCAACAATTGCAAAATTACGCCGTTGCGGCGAACAAGCCATTCGTTTTATTCATGGCCCTGCTAACCGACGCCCATGCCCGCTTGACCGGCGGCGACCAAGCCGGCGCGCTGACTGCTTTGGCCCGGGCCCTGGCGCTGGGCAAACAACAACGTTATCTGAACGTGCACCCGTTCTGGCAGCCCGACGTGATCGTCACCTTATGTACCCTGGCCCTGGAACAAGGCATTGAAGCCGATTATGTGCGCTGGTGGATAAGACAACGCCAATTGCAGCCTGATGGCAACGCCTGCGAAGAGTGGCCTTGGCCGGTAAAAATCCGCACCCTGGGCCAATTCAGGATAGACGGCGAAGCCCCGGATCCGGTCCGCCGCCGGCAAAAGGACAACAAGCCCTTGCAATTGCTGCAGTGGCTGCTGACGATCAACCCGGACGGCGTGCCGCAGCAAGTGCTGGCCGATGTATTGTGGCCGGACGCGGACGCCGATGCCGCCCAGCATGCCTTGGAAGTGGCCTTGCAGCGCCTGCGCAAACTGCTTGGGCGCAACGAGGCCGTGCTGTTGCAAGGCGGCACCTTGTCCTTGAACCGGGAACTGTGCTGGCTGGATATATGGGTCATCGACGATGTGCTCAGGCGGCTTGCCGCGCAGCCGCAGCAAGCGGAGGTGCTGGCCGCGCGGCTGCTAAAGGTCTGGCGGGGTCCGTTTTTGCCCAGCCTGGAAGCGCCTTTGGCGGCATCGAAGCGGGAAACCCTTGCCGCCAAATTAAGCCAAACTCTGGAAAAACTGGGCTTAGCCCTGGAAACCGCCGGTCAGCCGGCCACCGCCATAAGCTGCTACGCGCAAGCTGTCGCCACCGAACCCTTGGCGGAAAATCTGCAATACCGCTTGATCGAATGCCTGCTGGATCAAGGCCGCCAAGCCGAGGCGCTATTGGCTTACCGCCGCTGTCGCAACCACTACGCCGGTCATTACGGCATCGAACCTTCCTCCCGCATGCAAGCGCTGGCCGCCCGGATCACAGCCCGCACATCGCGCTGAGGGCTCGGCGGATGCCTGCACTGCAACAAAACATCGTTTTTGATTTCGGCGTTCCCGCCACTGGAGGCTGTCGTAAAAGCGCCCTCTCCTTGCGGGAGATGGTTGGGGTGAGTGAGCAATAAATTATTGTTTTATATACAATAATACTAACCTTCTCCCGACAAGAGAAGGGACAGATTGTCTTTTACAACACCCGCCACTGTCGGATGATTTTCAATTAACCCATTGGTCCGAATGACATTGTGGGAGCGACACCCTCATTGCGATCAAAGCCTTCATGAGCATAACTTTGAAGGACGCGGTAGGAGCGACGCCTAGCCAATATTTTCATTTTGTGGGCTGCGGCAGCGTTTTTATGGACGCAAGAGCAATCGACTTTGTGAGCTTTTTGTGAGTCGCGATGATTTAAGGTTTCGGCGTGGCGTTTCGATTGGTCGAATGGCTTTAGCCGACCAAATGCAAACTACGCACAGCCAAGCCAATCCATTAACCCGGGAGTCGCATCATGAAGCCAAACAAATCATTGCTCGCTTATTCCCTGATCGGAATCGCTCTATTCGGCCCTGCCGCGGCCGTTCGGGCGGACCAAGCCATTTTGCGATATGGCGGCGACGGTTACGGCCCAAAGCAAATAGTCGCCCCCCAATCTGGCTTTTACCCCGGCCGGCGGCAGCCTGGAGTTTGTATCTGCTCGGTTACTTGGTCTGGCGGATGGGAGGTGGTCGTCAATCGGCTGTAAGTAGCTGAATTCATGTTGGAAATTACACTTTATTTAACGTTTTTGGAGAATTTTATGAACCGAATATTTTTCCTTGTGGCTTTGTTTGCACTCTCGCTCAGCAACCTTGCAACGGCGGCGACTGTGTTCGTGCAATATCCCGATCCCGGCGGCCCCGGTATCACCTCTGATCCGACATTTGCCACCCGGACCGGTCCCGGTTTCTTTACGGAAGCGGATCTGGGGAGTGCTTACTTCAAGGCTAAATCGGAATCGCCGGATGCTTCCTTTGCCTATGCCGGATTACAAAATTTGACTTTCACCAATCCACTGGGCAGCGCGCCGATACTGCTGCCGGCCGGAGCGCTGGGCGTCAACATTACCGGTCAGTATTCATTTGGCCCGCCAGCGCCAAGCGGAGAATCCACCGCCGGCGCCAGCATAATCGGCGTTTTGAGCGTCAACGATGGCAGCGTTGCCCGGGTCGCCAGAGGCGACCACACGCTCGGTACTCACTGGGTAAACGGTGCCGTTTTCAACCCAACAAATACCACAACCCCAACTACGCTAAACGGCGGGACTGTCTTATTCAATACGGCAACTTTGACAAATCTTGACATGACACTGTTAATGCCGGCGATGACCATAGACCCCGGCGAAACCTTGGAACTCACGTTTTTGCTGCAGACCATAACGGGAGCCAACGGCTCCGGGGTGAAGTCCCTGGCCGACGCCTCGAACAGCGCGCGGATATTTCTGAATCTGCCGGCGGGGGTCAGTCTGATAGATAACGCCGGCACTACCCTGAGCTGGGTCAAACCGGTGCCGCTGCCGGGAGCGTTTTCGCTGTTCGGCATGGCGCTGGCGGGCTTGGTGATGTGTCGGCGGCGTGCCGTAGCCAAACCGCGTTGACAGCTGGCCGAAAGTGAGCGTACCTTGCCCGTCGCCACGTTAGCAAACGCGCTGCCGGGAGGCGTTCTGGTGAACCGATGCCCGGCCCGCGCGCGGAGTTGTGGAGGCGCGGTTTTATGGTTATTGAGGTGTTTTTTACCAGGAGTCGCCCTATGATTACATTCGCTTGTTGCAGGTTTTACATCAAAGCCGGGTTGCTGATTTTACTGCTGCTGCCCAATACCTCGGCGCTGGCATGCTCATCGGAGGACAGGTCGTCTCTGGCCATGATGGGATATACATCCGAACAGATCGACGCCCAGTGCGGTTCGGGCGGCAACCCGTTCGTTACGCCGTCCATGCCGATAGCGAGTTACTGCGTGACGGCAGTCGGCAGTTGTTATTTAAACAATCGGGTTGCGGTAGGCAGTCAATGCTGGTGTCCGACCGGATACGGCAATGCCGTGTACGGTGTCGCCAGATAAGCTGGATCGGAGCGGACTTTTATAGTTGCCAAGGCTTGGCTTTTGGGCTGAATATTACTCTGAAAGTAAAAAATCGAGCGGGAACGGTTGCTTGTTGGACAGGCGACGGCAGCAAGGATGCTGCCGTCGAGCCTACACGGACGTATTTACGGCGTCTTGTCCGGCGAGGAACCGTGCCCAACTGCACTACTTTCATTTGCCGGGGCGATAAGCCAGTTTCATGATCGTTATGAACGGCATCCTTAATATCGGCTTTGCGCTTACGGATGGTTTATTTGCCCGGTCTTCTTGGCCGTGGCCTGCATCGGAGGGGAGATTATGGAGCCTTTGCTTTTTCGTTTTCTTGAACGCATTACCGTGGTTTTAATCGGCGGTATGTCCATTTATCTGGGTTATCGCTTATTTCTGGCTATACCTCATCAGCAGGACAGCGAAGGTCGAATACGTTTGCCGGCGGATATTTCCATCGTCATGGTCAGAATCGGCCCCGGGGTGTTTTTCGCGCTTTTCGGCGTCATGGCCGTTTGCCTGTCGCTGATCAAACCGCTGCAGATTCAGGCAAACAGTGGCAATCCGGTCGGCAATGCCGAATCGATCAGTTATTTGCAAGCCAACCAGGCAACGGACGATAGCGCCGCGAGGGCCGACGCGCGGGTGCTGATCAGAAAGGAAATTGAAATTCTGAATACGCTGCCGCAACTGCTGCGACAGGATCTGGCCGAACACGAACGGACTTCCGTGGTCGGCGGTATCGCCAGAATCAAGTTGTTGTTGATGCAGCCGGCCTGGGATGAAGCCGAAGCGGGATTCGGCGATTATGCGTCTTTTGAAAACTGGGTGAAGTCCGGCGAATCCGGCGCGCCACCGCCGAATTCACAGACGGCGCTGGCGCTGTTTCGGCGCGGCATGGTGGATAAGCGACCATGAAAGCGTCAATTTTGCCTTTGATGCCGTTACTGTGTATTGGGTGGGTGGCAATGGTTAAAGCGGCCGATTTTTCTTCGATGTACGATCGCAACACCCTGCAATATTGGGGGCAGCGATACGCGGTTTCCACCCAGCGCTATCTTGACGAGGTCATTTGGCCGGTTTTGCGGGCAAACGAAATACAAGCGCTCGCGGCAAAACCCAGCTTGAAGTTCCCGCTGTTTGCCGAAGGCGACCCAGCCGCCTCCACGCCGCTCAGTTTCTATTCCAATACCTATAGCAACAGCATCGGCCTGCCGGTATTGTCGTTGAAATTTCTCGATGACCTTTGCACGGCTTATGCGTGGTTACAGATCAATGGCTACGGATTGGAAACCATCTCCGAATACACTGCATTATTGTTTTACGCCAAGCCGCCCGCCGGCGGCTATCCGCCGCCGTTGAAGGCCTTGAAAATTCCGGAAACGGCACTGGCCGATCCGAAAGTCGACGAGTTGGCGTTGAATCATTTCGGCAGCGCAAGAACTTTTATTTTGTTGCATGAATTGGGGCATCTGCGATTCGACCACAGATTCAGCCCGGATGCGCGAAACATCCCCAACGAAAAGCAGGCGGATAAATTTGCCGCCGAGGTCATGCAACGCACGCCCTTGCCTCCGATAGGCATGCTGGTATGGTTTTTGGCCGACGCACACGCGACCGCAAGCCAAATGTCAGTCGGTAGCCATCCCTTGAGCGGCGAACGCCTGTATGCGTTGGCCGAGAACATCGACGACAGGGACATTGCGAATGAATTGCGCGGACTGGCGGTTTTGATCGACGATCCTGACATTCGGACCGGCTTTATCGCAAGCGGCAAAGCCGGCAACTATCAGGCATTGGCACCCAGGCGCCCCCACGAATTACCGGGACTGATTGCGGATCGTCCCGCATCGGGATGGGCCGAGGCGCGGTTTGAAGGGCTTTACCGGGGCGAGTATGTTCAGCACGGCGGCGATGCCGCCGCTATTCCGTTATCTTTTGAATTGAAGCGGCGCGGCGAGACCATCGCCGGCAGTTATACTTTTGGCTTGGGCGTGGGTCAGCTGGACAACGGAATCATTGAAAACAAGCGCTTGTATCTCGACTGGGCCTGGGCCGGTAATGCCGGTCGCGCGGTGTTGGAGTTGAAAAACGACGGCAGTCTGACGGGTACCTGGGGTTATGGTTTAAATCGTCAAGGCGGCGGCACTTGGTTCGGGCAGCCGGTGGTCACGAACCGATGATAGTCTGCCGACATGTGCTGGCTTTGGAGGCGGATTCGATCACCCAGCGCCGAGCTTAAAATGGCGGGACGATATCGGTAACAGGTAATGGCGGCGCATAAAAATAGCCTTGGCCGAGCTGGCAGCCCAGATGCTTCAGTAACTCCGCTTGTTCCGGTTTTTCGATGCCTTCCGCCAGAATCAGCAGATCCATGTTTCTGCCGATGTCTATGATGGATTTGATCAATACATTCTCTTTCTCGACATCCAGTTCATGAATAAATGACTGGTCGATTTTGAGTATATTCAGTGGAAATTTATTCAGGTAAGCCAACGACGAATAGCCGGTGCCGAAGTCGTCGATGCCCAATAAGATCCCCAGTTCCCTTAGTTCATGCATGACCCTTATGCTTTCGCCAATGTTTTGCATCGCTGTGTATTCCGTGATCTCCAGGATCAATTGAGAGCCTTTGAGCCCATGGGTCGTCAACAGCGTTTGGATGGTCTGTCGCAAATTGGGCAGTAAAAATTGCCGTGGCGACAGGTTGATGCTGATCTTGAGCGGCGTGGCCGGCCACCGTTCCCGCCATGCCGCCGCCTGTTGGCAGGCACTACGGATCACCCAGTCCCCGATCGGATTGATCATGCCATTGTCTTCCGCGATAGCCAGAAAACTGTCTGGTTTCAGTTCGCCGCGTTGCGGATGCTGCCAGCGCAGCAAGGCTTCATGGCCATAGATGCGGCAATCGGCCAAATTTACCAACGGCTGATAAACCAAATTGAATTGGTTTTCCCAGTCGGCCGTTTGCAATTCAAACTCCATGCTGCTGCGAGCAATCGCTTGCTGGCGCATCTGGTCGCTGTAGAAGCGATAGCGGTTGCGTCCCCCGGCCTTGGCGGCGTACATCGCGGTATCGGCGTTTTTGATCAGCTCCGGCGCGGTGGTTCCGTGGGCGGGAAACAGGGCCACGCCGATACTGACCGAGGCGTTGAACTGGATGTTGCCGATTTCGTGGGGTAGCGATAATTCGTTTAACAGCTTTTGCAGGATATGTTCGGTGGTGGCTCGACATTGCTCGAAATCCTTGAAGTGGGTCAACATCACCACGAATTCATCGCCGGCAAATCGCGATACGCTGTCGGTTTCCCTGACACAGGAAAGCAGGCGGCCGGCTACGTTTTGCAGCAACACGTCTCCCGCTAGGTGGCCGCAGGTATCGTTCAACAGTTTGAATCGATCCAGATCCAGAAACAAAATGCTCAGAGACTCGCGCGAGCGACTGGCGTGTAAAATGGCATTGTTCAGCAATTCGTTGAAATAACTACGATTGGGCAATTGGGTCAGGATGTCGTAATGGGCCAAAAACTCGATCTTGCGGTCGTTCAATTTTTTTTGCGTGATATCGGAAAACATCAGGATGCAGTTTTTGATTTTTCCGAATGAGTCGTGACTGCCGCCGACGGTCAGCGAGGCCGTGAAAGCGCTACCGTTGCGGCGAAAAAGCTCTATTTCGCCTTTCCAGCGTTCGCGGTTAACTAATTTTGACCAGATCAGTTCGAACAGCTTGAAGTGATGACCGGCAAACAAAACGCAGATCAGCGACCGGCCAATGACTTCGGAACGTTGATAGTCGGTAATGTCCATGAATGATTGGTTGACGCCGAGAATGAGTTTGCGCTCGTTGGTAATCAGTATCGCCTCTTCGCTGGTTTCAAATACCTCGGCGGCTAGCGCTTTTTCCTCCGTCAAGCGGTGACGGTCGGTGACATCCACGGCGGTCACCAATAAGCATTGCCGGGATTGGCCGCGTTCGTCGGCTTCGCTTATCCGGCGCGCATTGAGTTGAACCTGAAAGGGTATGCTTTGCCGAGGGTTTTTCAGTAGCCGTAATTCGATGGTCTTGTTATCCGGTTTGTTGAAAAATGCCGGGTATCGAGCGCTAAAGATGATAGCGTCTTCCGGGTGGATGAAGCGGTTCAGATGCTGGCCTTCGATATCCCGCTGGCTTAGCTCCAACATGTCGCCCAGCGTTTGATTGGCCTTCAGAATGCGCCCCTGTGGGTCCATTTTCAAATACCCGGCGGGGGCCTGCTCAAACAACAGGCTGAAATTGTTTTTCGCCTGGAGTAAGGACTGATAGGTTTCCCGCAAACTCTGGTTTTGCATCTCCAACTCTACCTGATGCACGCTGAGTTCATGGATCAAGGCTTTGACGTCCTCCAGTTGGCCGGCGTAAAGCGCGCTCGGCATATCGCTCAAAAGCGCTTCCGCTTGATGGCGTAAAGTATCGCGGTCCAGTTGCGCCATTCTTAAATCCTCAACCGGGTTAAAGCGGTTTTTCCGTGGTGACCACCAGCATGGTGTCGCCGTTTTGGTAACCGAGGACCGATGCAATCATGGTGATGTTTATCACCTGCCGGTTTTTTGTCTGCCTTTGGCTCTGGGTTACCTGATAGCTCGATTTGCCGGAGACGATGCTCTGGAACATCTCGCGCGCTTCCTCGCGCAGGTTTGCCGGCACCAGGCTTTCGAATTTCATGCCCACGGCTTCCGATTGCGACCAACCGTACAGCGATTCCGCGCCCTTGTTCCAGGCCACGATAAAGCCCTCGAAATCGATGATAATGATGGCTTCGTTGGCATCCATTAGCAGG
The DNA here is from genome assembly GCF_024505185.1 of Methylomonas subterranea. Taxonomy (GTDB): domain Bacteria; phylum Pseudomonadota; class Gammaproteobacteria; order Methylococcales; family Methylomonadaceae; genus Methylomonas; species Methylomonas subterranea. Next base: position 5,013 of record NZ_JANIBJ010000056.1, on the reverse strand, counting down.
GAAGCCAGCTTTTGAATGCAACTGATGCAATGGCGTTTGTCGATTAACAGGTGACTTCGGAGATCGCGTTCGGTCAACGAAAATATCCGGCCGCTGTCGTTTTGAGAGGACAGCAGGGTGGCGGAAACCGAAACATCGATTACTTCGCCCTGTCTGTTCAGGCGCTTGCTGTCGAATTGGGCGACTTGTTCGCCTCGTTGCAGATTGTCGAATACCCGGCGCATATGCGGACGCTCATCCAAGGGCACCAAACTTTCGAAGCGCATTTGCAGTGCTTCCCGAGCGCTCCAGCCGTAGAGCAATTCGGCGCCGCGATTCCAGGTAATGAATGTGCCGGCGTCATCCAGCAAGGTAATGGCATCCAGCGAATAATTGACAAAGCTGGCCAGACGCTGGGTTTCCAGTTCGCTGCGTTGCCGCAGACTTTCTTGGGTCTGCTTGAGCAGGTCTATGTTGACAAAGGTCAGGATGACGCCGGAATAGATGCGGTCCGATACGGCATAGGGAATGATACGCATGAAGTACCAGTTGCCGTGTTGATTTTGCACCTCGGCTTCCAGAATGGTCTTTTTTTGCACCACTTGGCCGATCAGATCTTCCAGGTCGATGTCGCGGATCGAATGCGTCAGGTGGAAGAACGGCCGGCCTATGTCGTTTTCGACAATATGAAACAGGCTCTGCAGTTTGTGGGTGAAGCGGCGGATATCCAGATTCTCGTCCAGAAACAGGATGCCGATGTTGGTGCTGTTGAATAGGTTGTCGAGATCGTTGTTGAGGATGGTCAATTCGGTGATTTTGCTCTGATGTTCGGCGTTGACCGTGTACAACTCTTCGTTCACCGATTGCAGTTCTTCGTTGGTGCTCTGCAATTCCTCGTTGCTGGCCAGCAATTCTTCATTGGTGGCCTGCAATTCCTCGTTGGAGGTTTCCAGTTCTTCCACCGTGGCTTGCAGATTTTCCCGGGTCAGTTGTAGTTCTTGTTCCAGGTCGTTGATGCGCTGCGCGGCATCCTGATTGATGTCGAAATTATCGGCGGCAAAACCAATCTCCTGGGTGGCGTGATGGTCGGCCTCAAAGATCAAAATGGCAAGCAAGGTTTCCTGGTTCTTGCGGCCGGGTAGCAGCCTGACGTGAATGTTCAGGGTCCGCACCTTGTCCTTTTCGCGCAATTTGATATTGGACATGTTGATGCTTTCGCCGCTTTTCAGGGCTTTGCGCGCCCCGGTAGCAATGGGGATCGCCAAGTCCTTGCTGACCAGTTTGGTAATGTCGGTCACCAGTTTGCCGCTGGGGTAGCTCAGGTAACGCTGGGCGTCGCCGAATATGTGCGAAATCTCCAAGCTTTCGTTGACGATCATCGTGAACGGCAGCAGGTCTTTGGTCAGCGCATTGAAAAAGCGTTCCAGGATTTTGTCGTCCTGATAGCGGCCGGCGACGTGGCGGCCGGACTGCGGCGGCGGATTGCGGAAAGAAGTCAAGAGGGCTGGGGCGGGATCGATGCCGCCGATACCCAAACTGCGGTATTTGCCGCGCGCCCGGTAAATCTTGCCTTTCGGGCTGACCATGTCGAAATAATCCACCATTTCGCCGATGGACTCGCTGGTGCCGAGCATCAACAGGCCGTCTTTGACCAGCGAAAAATTAAACAGCTCCAGTATTTTGCGTTGCAGGACGGGTTGTAGGTAAATCAATAAATTTCGGCAGCTCAATAAATGAATATTGGTGAACGGCGGGTCCTTGATCAGGTTGTGCTGGGCAAACACTACCGATTCGCGGATGGCTTGCGAAATTTGAAAGCTGTCTTCCCGACGGGAAAAATATTTGACCAGTAAATGCGCGGGGACATCGGCGGCAATACTTTCGGGATACAGGCCGGCGCTGGCTTTTTCCACTGCTTTGGCATCCACGTCGGTGGCAAATAATTTCATCCGAAAAAAGTTGCCGGAATATTCCCGATATTCCGCCAACATGATGGCCAGCGAATAGGCTTCTTCGCCGGTCGAGCAGCCGGCTATCCAGACCCGGATTTCATTGTTGCTCAGCGATTTGACCAGTGGGGTCAACCATTTGCCGCGGATTTCTTCGAATACCGTATCGTCGCGGAAAAAGTTGGTAACGCCGATCAGCAATTCCTGAAACAACGCCGACACTTCCTGGGAATTGTCTTCCAGTAGATTGCGGTATTCCTTCAGGTCCCGGCATTGATTGATGGAGATGCGGCGTTCGATGCGGCGGACGATGGTGTTGGGTTTGTAAAAGGTGAAATCGACTTTGTGCTTGTCGCGCAGCAGGGCAAATATGCGGGTCAGGTCGCTGTCTTCCGAGTGGATGCTGGCTTCCTGAACGGCGTAGGGATGTTTGACGAAGGCCAGCAACTGTTTCGGCATGTCCTCCGGCGGCAGTATGAAATCGACCAGGCCGGTGGCGATGGCGTTGCGCGGCATGCCGTCGAATTTGGCGCTTTCTTCGTCCTGCACCATGACCATGCCGCCGTGTTCCTTGATGGCGCGAACCCCACGGGTACCGTCGCTGCCGGTGCCGGATAGAATGATGCCCACCGCGAATTCAGCCGCGTCTTCCGCCAATGAGCGCAGGAAGATATCGATCGGCAGATTCAGTTCGTTGGAATGGTTTTGATTGTTCAGCAGCAAATGACCGTGAAACATGGTCAGGTTTTTGCGCGGCGGAATCAGGTAGACATGATTCGGTTCAACCTTCATGCCTTCCTCTATTCTCAAAACCGGCATGAGAGTGTGCTTGGACAACAACTCCACCATCAAGCTCTTATAATCGGGTGACAGATGCTGGACCACGATAAAAGCCATGCCGCTATCGGCCGGCATTTTTTTAAAGAAACTTTCAATGGCTTCCAAGCCGCCGGCGGAGGCGCCGATACCTACAACGTAGTGGGGGAGTGCGGTTTTGTCATCGGCTTGCTGCATCGGTACGTTGGAGGCCGGGGTTAAAAGAGCCGACTTTACAAGTCAGTGACGTCGGCGATGGTAATGATCAAGGTCTGGCCGTTATTATCCGCATGCGCTTCGCTATCAAATTCGCTGATTTTTTTTCCGGACATTTTGACTTTCAACGTGAGATTCTTTTTGCCTTTCAGGCTCAACACGATGGACTTGCCCTCGGGGCTTTTGAAGAAGCTGTCGAAGCGCGAATTGAAAAGCACTTTATCTTCATCGACGATCAATGACGACAGGTGCTTTTTGACCAGTTGATTTTTATCGATGCCCAGCCATTCCAGCAGCATATCGTTGACTTGTTCGACAAAACCCGTCGAACTCACGACGACGATGCCTACCGGCAGTTGATGGAACAGGTAGTGGTAATTGTTTCGCGAGCGGGTTAGCTCTTCCTGGGCGGTTCTTAATTCCTGGTTTTGCATTTTCAATTCGATCTGATGAATCTGCAGATCGTAAAAAATCCGTTGAATTTCATCGGGGGTGATTCGGCTGATTTCTTCCGGTGTGAAATCTATTATTTTTTCGGTTCTGTCTTTTATTAGATGCAGATATTCAGCCATGTCAATCCTCCAAGTAAAGTAATACACATTATTCCAGTGTGTAATTCGTCGGCAAGGATACCAGCTTGCGGGAATCTTACAACGAAGGGCGGAAAAAGAAATATGAGGTCCGCGGCATACCGTAGGTGTAGCCGAATTAGAATGGTCAAGGCACGGGCTGTGTGTCCTGGGTAGATTACAGGAGCCAAGAAGGTCTATTCGAACGCGGTCAGACAGGCGGCTATTTGTCAGTCGACGGCATCGAAGATAACGTCCATGGTCCGGTTTTTGATTTGGTCTGCTGGTTTTCGATTTTACAATTAGCCAGATTAGGCATTGTTATCAATGGCCTTTGGTAAACAGGAATTTTTTTTGCCCGCATGAAAAACAGGTCGACTGACCGACGGCGTTGGTGTATCGTTGCTCGGCCTTTTAGAGGGAGTATTGCAAATGACTGTTCCCGAAGTTTTGCGTTTGGCGTTGCTCCCGTCATGCGCCGTTTGTCTCAACAAGCATAAACTGCTCTCGATTTGGATAGCTTGATTTCTATTCCCGGCAGCCCAATGCGCAATAAGCCAAATAATAACCGCTTGAGATTTTTTGCCGCTTTCTCGTCCGCTTCTGTCGGCTTCTGCTCGATTACCGTTTTAAGCAATATCCGCTGCCTAAGCAAGCCAATTCCTACACTTGAAAGCGATCGAGCATATTTGCCGCCGTTGGACAAATGCTGGGAATCGTTTGGTTTTTATTCGGGGCAAGCGTTTGGCAAGCATCTCGCGGGGCAGACCAAGCAGATACCGCACTCGATACCGCAAAAAAGCTACATGGCCGCGGGAGCACGGGTTTGTATTCTCAGGGCAATAAAGCGCTTTTTAATCAATTTAAACGACTGTTCAGGAGAGATTTATGAAACTCAGTGATTTATTTTTCAATCGCGCTCAACTCTTGGATGACTCCCCCGCCACAATTGAAATTGAACGGGTTACCCAAGCCATAATCGCCGGTAAGCTCGGCGAACGAATCGATACGGCGGGCCTCAGCGGAGAGGCCTTGCGCTTCGGCAATTCGATCAATCTGATGCTCAATGCCATGGTTCAGCCTTTGCATGCGGTTTCCGCTTATGCCGAACGCGTTGCCAAGGGCGATACCCCGCCCAGGATTACCGACACCTACAGCGGCGACTTCAATGTCATTAAAGACAATCTCAATGCGGCCATGGACGCCATCGATCAACAGACCGCGGCGGCGCGAGCCATAGCCGAAGGCGACCTGTCGGTCAAGGTGGGGATACGCGGGGGAAACGACGAACTGGCCAAAAGTTTGCTCGGTATCATCGATGCGCAGCAAGGCTTAAAAAAGGAACTGATGCGTCTGACCGATGCTTCCAGGGATGGCCAACTGTCCGAACGCGGCAATTCGAAACAATTCCGCGGTGCCTACGGCGAAATGATTGCCGGCGTCAACGAAATGCTGGATGCCATATTGCTGCCTATCGGCGAGGG
>NZ_JANIBJ010000055.1 GCF_024505185.1 Methylomonas subterranea | reverse complement strand
GCCGAAGGCTTAGCCTTCGGCGCTGGCGCTCGGTTATATGTCTACCGACTTGCGCCGCGCGGCCAGATGATGGTCGGAGAACATTTCGTGCCCGTCCAGACCGACGATTTCGCATTGGCCTCCGGCGTGATTGTATTCTTCGGTAAAGTGATGAATGAATTCCATCACGGTGTGATCGATCAATTCGGCCTCGCTCAAATCGAAAAATACCTTTTGTTGTCTGGGGAAGTCCGCCAGCAGGCTCTTCAAGCTGAGAAAGTTGGAGAATACCGCCGAGCCGCTGACCGCAATATGGTAGGTGTCGGGGGCGGTCTTGTTGACGTGGTAGGCAATGGAAAAGATGTGATTCAACTTCAGTCCGCGCGCCAGATGAATCAGGAGTTCCGCCAGGATGCCGATGGCGACGCCGATCAACAGGTCGGTTGCCAATACGCCGATGATGGTGATGACAAATACCGCGAAGTTATCCAGGCCGACCGCCAGGGTTTTGGCGAATTCCTTGGGCGAGGCTAGACGGAAGCCGGTAAATACCAGCAGGGCGGCCAGGGAGGATAACGGTATTTCGTGGATCAGGCGCGGAAACAGCGCGACGAAGATCAACAAAAAGGCGCCGTGAAAAAAATTGGCCCAACCGGATTTGGCGCCGTTGTTGATGTTGGCCGAACTGCGGACGATTTCCGCTATCATCGGCAAGCCGCCGAGCAGGCCGGCGATGATGTTGCCGACCCCAACCGCCGCCAGATCGCGATTCAGGTCTGAGTCGCGCTTGTAAGGGTCCAGTTTATCGACCGCCGCCGCGCTCAATAAACTTTCCAGGCTGCCCACCAGCCAGATGGTAACGACGGCAAACCAGAATTCGTAGCTGGCGATCAGGGAAAAATCCGGGAAATAAAAGCTGGACAGGAAGTTTTCCGGTACCGCCACCAAAAAGGCCGGGCCTACCGAAAACTCGTGGTGCGGCAGAATTTCCGCATCGGGTAAAAACAGGTATTTGTGGATGTGGTCCAGGTCGAAATATTGGCCCAGCGCCAAGCCCAGCAAAACCACCAAAATGGGGGCCGGAATCATTTTCAGGGTCGGATTTTTGATCAGCGCCCAAGCTATTAATAACCCCAAACCGCATAAACCGATGATGGAAACTTCCGGGTTCATTTCGATCAACGAGTGCGGAATTTCGGCTATGGTGCCGAGCAGGGATTTGGCTTCCGGTTTCACGCCCAGCAAGGTGTGAATCTGCTTGGCCATGATGATGATGCCTATTGCGGCCAGCATGCCGTGCACCACAGAGGATGGGAAAAACGCGCTTAATTTGCCGGCCTTGAAAATGCCCAGCAACACTTGTAACACGCTGGCGATCACGATGGCGGCCAGCGTGTAGCGATAGCCGGCCATGGCGTCGCCGTGGCCCAGTGCCTGTACGGCATCCAGAATCACCACGATCAAGCCGGCGGCGGGGCCGTTGATGGTGACATGCGAGCCGCTGATGCGCGACACCAGCAAGCCGCCGATGACGGCGGTGATGATGCCGGCCATGGGCGGAAAGCCTGAAGCCATGGCTATGCCCAGGCAAAGCGGCAGGGCAATCAGAAATACCAGAAAACCGGACAATAAATCGCTGCGCCAGTTTTCCGCCAGACCGGCCAAGCCGGTTTTTGGGATTGTGACGGATGAGGGAGAGTTCATGGCAAGTCTCGAAAAGAAAAAACAACAGAAGAGCGAGAAGCATGCCAATTGTTCGATTTTATCGTTCAGTGCTTGAAAGGCTGTTGCCATCTTGATGCAACAGCGCAAGATATCCCGGCGGCGATTCGAAATCGCTTGGCTAATATGAATCGGTGGCGCAATTGAACAATTCGAATGGTTTATTTGAACCGGTTCGCTAGCTGGGCAAGACTTTTCGAGCGGTAACAAACAGCGGGCGCTTGGCGATGGCGGCCAATGGAACGGCCGGTCTGACAAGGTTGGCGGGATAGCCGGCGTAAGTTGGCACAAGCCATGCTCGTGCAGGCTTGAGCGGGGACAACCAGCGGGTTGTTTGCGCATTGTCGATGTCAGCGAGGTTGTCAGTCAAATGCCCATACATAAACACACGGCCGATGCATTCGAATTGGATGCGGTTATCGATCAGTTGGCTCATTGGCTGCCGACGCAAGGGCCGATCAAGGATTTCATCCATCACAATACCTTGCATGCCGTGCAGCATTTTCCCTTTCACGACGGCGTGGCGGTGGCCGCGAAAGTGTTCGGCGCCCGCAGCTATTTGCCGATTGAAGATTATCAAAGTCGTTTTCGCGAAGGCCGTATCAGTCAAGCCGCCATCGATTGGGCCATTGCACAGTCCGGTTGTAGCGAGGAGCGGGCGGAACAATTGCGGCTCGAATTGTTTGCCGCCGACCCAGAAAGCCACCTGCCGCCCATTTCCTTGGCCAACGACGGCATTCGCAATGCTTGGTTGAACCACCTGGAATTGGATATGAATGCCTTGGTGCATCCGGTCATGTTCAGGCTGTTGTCCAATTTTCTCGATCAGGGTATCAGCCGTTGGGTATTGCCCAAGGATGGCGAAAGTTTTTGGGATTGCGTGTTGCGTCTGACCCTAAACAGTTTGATTCCGTTGTACCCGTTTCATCAGGCGCATGTGCGGGAAATGCTGAATCAAGGGCCGGAACAGGTCATCATGCATTGCTTGCGGCGGATCGTGGGCGATGAGCAGCTATATGCCCAATATTTGCTGGAAGTATTGCTGGCGCACCCCGGTTGGTCCGGCATGGTGCGTATCATAGAAACCAATCCGCGGTCCCTGTTGGTGCCTAGAAATATCTCGCTGAAACAATTGCTGGCGGTTGAATTGGCTTGCGAGCTGGCTTTTGTGGACAAGAAAAAAGGCAGTCATTTTTTACGTATCGATCAATTGCCGGAATTGGCCGCCATTCCGTTGTTCGACGAAGCGCATTTGACCCCTGAAGTGCCTTTAAAGATGAGAGTTTGGCACGAAGCCATGGAGTGGTCGCTACATAGCGAATTACTGCTTGCGCTCGGAGAGCAGCCTGTCGTTGGAACGGTTGGGCCAATACCTGAAGTGCAGGCGATTTTTTGCATCGACGATAGGGAGTGTTCGTTGCGCCGGTATCTAGAAGAAGTCAATCCCGCCATTGAAACCTTAGGCGCGCCGGGTTTTTTCGGCATCGACTTTTTGTATCAAGGCTTGGACGATGTTTATCCGGTGGCGCAATGCCCCACCGTGGTAAAGCCAAGACATTTGATTACCGAATCCGCCACCCGGCCGCGTCCGGAAAGGAAGGACCCAAGGCAGGAACTCGGCAAAATGCATTTTTCCGCCCATTCCCTGGCCCGGGGTTGGGTATACACCCAGACGCTAGGGTTGGTCTACGCCGCCCGGCTGGCCTGGAGCGTGTTTAAACCGGCGAAAAAATTGCCCGGTATCAGGACCTTGAGCGAAGTGGAGGCGCATGGCCATCTGCACCTGCTGCGGGAAAACGACGCGCCCAATGCAGAAGGTTATTTGCTGGGGTTTTCTTTGTCCGAGATGGCGGAAAAAGTCGGGGGGCAGTTACGCAGTATTGGGTTGGTGAAAAATTTTGCGCCGCTGGTAATGGTGGTGGCGCATGGATCCAGCAGCGTCAATAATCCGCACTTTGCCGCGTACGATTGCGGGGCCTGTGCCGGTAAGCCGGGGGCTCCCAATGCCCGCGCCTTTGCCTGGATGGCCAATCATGGCGGTGTCCGGGCCATATTGCGCGAACAAGGTATCGATATTCCCGCCACTACCCGTTTTGCCGCGGCAATGCACAATACCAGCCGCGATGAAATGGTGTATTTCGACCAATCCTCTTTGGATAAAGATAGCCATGCGGCATTGCAAAATTTTCAGCATGCCGTGCACAAAGCCTTGCAACGCAATGCCCGCGAGCGTTGCCGTTGGTTTGAACTGGGTCCGCAAACGCCCGATAACGAGTTGGCGCATAAGCATGTTCTGGAAAGGTCCGCCTCTATCTTTGAGCCGCGGCCGGAATACAACCATTCCAATAACCTGTATTGCATCGTCGGCCGGCGCAGCCTGACCCGGCATTTGTTCATGGACCGGCGGGCTTTTTTACAATCTTACGATCCGGATATCGATCAAGACGGCGGCATTTTGGCCAGGGTGCTGTCGGCGGCGATTCCGGTCTGTGGCGGTATCAATCTGGAATATTTATTCTCGCGCATCGATAACTCGGTGTATGGGGCGGGTACCAAGCTGCCGCATAACGTGATCGGTTTGCTGGGCGTGGCCAACGGCGTGGAGGGCGATTTGCGTACCGGTTTGCCCTCGCAAATGATAGAAGTGCATGAACCGGCCCGGCTGTTGCTGGTGGTGGAGCAACGTCTTGATGTGGTCGACCGGGCCTTGGCCAAATTGGGCCATTTACTGGAATGGCTGGAAAACGACTGGGTGCGATTTGCGGTCTGCGACCCGCAAAGCCGCGTCCTGAATTTGTACCGCAAGCAAGGTTGGCAAGCCATTGAATTGGAAAAAGACATCGCCGCGCCGGTGAGTAGCCGTTCGGAAAAAATTATTGTCGGGCAAACCAAGACTATTCCGGTGCATCGATTTATAGGGGGACATTCATGAATATATTGTTGCTGGCGTGTTTGCTGTTGCCGCTATTGGGTTTCTTGCTGATTTTCCTTGGCGACGGCAGTGAACGGAAAGTCGCCAGAATCGTTTCGTGGATAACCCGTGTCAAAGGTGTCTGCGTAATCGGCTTGCTGTCGATGTGGGCGGCCAGTGGTTTCAAGAGTTTTGAGTACCAATGGTTTCAGCTGTACCAGCATGACGATTATCAATTTCCGGTGCTGTTTTATCTGGATGGGGTCGGGGCGGCCTATTTATTCTGCGTGTGGGCGATTTTTTCGATTATCGTCAAATATTGCCGGGTATACATGCATCGCGACGCAGGTTACCAACGGTTTTTTCAGACCATTTTCGCGTTCGCGTTCGGTTTGAATATCATCGTGTTGTCCGGCAGTATCGATATATTGTTCGCCGGTTGGGAAGTGGTGGGCATTTCATCGTTTTTGTTGATTGCGTTTTACCGGCATCGCTGGCAGCCGGTGCGCAATGCCCTGAGGGCTTATACGATTTATCGTTTTTGCGATGTCGGTTTGCTGATGGGGGCCTGGATGAGCCATTTGCTGTTTCACGAAAGCCAGCATTTCAGCCAGATGGGCAGTCTGTTCAACAATTATGTCAATAATCCGCTCAATTATGCGGTGCTGTCCTTGCTGTCCGCGCTGATTATATTGGCTGCATCCGGTAAATCCGCGCAGTTTCCGTTTTGTTTTTGGTTGCCGCGGGCTATGGAAGGGCCGACACCGTCCAGCGCGATTTTTTATGGCGCCTTGTCGATTCATTTGGGGGTGTTTTTGTTGCTGAGAACCATGCCGATCTGGAGTTTTCATTTCCTGCCCCGGCTGATCGTATTCGCCATCGGCTTGTTGACGGTGATCATCGCCAGCCTCTCGGAAAAAACCCAGTCCAATATCAAGGGCCAAGTGGCCTATGCCTCCATCGCGCAGGTGGGTTTTATGTTCATCGAGCTGGCGCTGGGCCTGGAAACCTTGGCCTTGCTGCATTTTATGAGTAATGCGTTTTTGCGTTGTTACCAGTTGCTGGTCTCGCCCTCCATCGTGGCGCACCTGTTGCGGGTGGAAGGCGCGGTGAACAGCGATTTTTACATCAAGGACCGGCAAAAATTGCAATATCTGCCGACCTCATTGCGCGACGTGTTGCCGGATGTGTTGCAAAATACCTTATACGTATTTGCGTTGCAGGAAGGCCAGTTGGAGATACTGGTGAGATCGATACTGTGGGATCCGCTCAAGCGCCTGGGCGCCGCCATGGGACGGGTCAATGCCTGGGTCAAATGGTTTACGGCGGTTGCCCTGTTGATATGGCTGTTAATCGCGGTCAATAACATCAGTCCGGTAGCCGAGGTTTATTTGTCGATACCGGTTTCGGTGCTGATGGTGTTGGTCTCGACCAGCGCCTTCAGCCAAAAACACAGTCCGTTCAAAATTTGGAACAGTGTGGCCATGAGCAGCTTTTTGGCGGCGTTGGCGGTCTGGCTAATGGTGCCTAACGCGATTTTCGACGAGCTGATGTTTTTGAGCGGCATCGTGCCGTCCTGGTTGTTGGGCTTGTGGGTTTTGTCCCGCTTGCTGAAAAATGAACACTTTGCCGAAAGCTCATTTCGCTATCGGGCGTTTGCCCAGACACGTCCCGGTATGTCGCTGCTATTGTTTATCAGCTTTTTAGGCATGGTGGGTTTTCCGATCACCCCGGCGTTTTTGGGCGAGGATTTATTGCTGTCGCATGCCGCTGGCCGGCATCCCTGGTTTGCCTTGGGTATTACGATTGCGTTCGTGGTAAACGGTATCGCCTTGGCGAGAATGTTTCTGCGCTTGAGCATGGGGCGCGCGGTACGGGCCGAGGTCAGAGAGTTTCATGTCGGTTGAGGTGTAATAAGCGGCCGCGGCCTGCTAGACTAGGTTGTTTTTCAACACACGGAATTCGCCAATGGGAGTCGAACAGCCGTCGCTGACCCGTTATGGTTGGTTATCCATATTCGCTGCGGTATCCACTATAGCCCTGAAAAGTTATGCCTACTGGCTGACCGATTCGGTCGGCTTGCTGTCGGATGCGCTGGAGTCGGTGATCAACCTGGTGGCGGCGATTATCGTGCTGTTCGTGCTCAGCGTAGCCGCGCGGCCGCCGGATGAAAACCATGCCTACGGCCACGACAAGATAGAATATTTTTCCAGCGGCGCCGAAGGCATCATGATTTTACTGGCGGCGTTCAGTATTGCCTATACCGCTTGGGAGAGGCTCTGGCACCCCATACCGCTGCAAAAACTCGATTTGGGTATCGCTATTTCGGTGTTTGCCTCGCTGATAAATCTGATTGTGGCGCGGATTTTGATCGGCGTGGGCCGCCGTAGGCATTCCATTACCCTGGAAGCCGATGGCAAGCATCTAATGACCGACGTGTGGACCACGATAGGGATTTTATTCGGAATAGGGATTATCGCCGTGGCCAATCGTTTTGAGTTCAGTCTGGAGCTGGCTCGCCGGTTCGGCATGAGCGGTTGGGAAATTCTCGATCCTATCATTGCTATTCTGGTGGCGCTCAATATCGTTTTGGCCGGCCTGCATCTGGTCCGCCGCACCGTATCCGGTTTGATGGACGCCGCGTTGCCGGAACACGAGTTGGCGGCCATTACCCAGGTGTTGGATAAGTTTGCCGCTTCCGACCACATTACCTACCACGCGTTGCGCACCCGTTATGCCGGCGCCCGCCGCTTCATGTCGGTGCACGTTTTGGTGCCAGGCGATTGGACGGTGCAACAGGGTCACGATTTGCTGGAGGCCATGGAACAACAGATCATGGATAAGTTCGACAGCATCGATATCGATACCCATCTCGAGCCGATCGAGGATGTCGCTTCCTGGCGTCATTTGGAGGCTGATCAGGCCTGCTCTATCAATCTCAACGGAAATTCTTCCACCTGATTGCCGTTGATCTTGAAACCACGCATTTCCAGCACGCCCTTGGTATTTAACGAGATGATCAAATGCAGGGCATCCGGATAAGCGGCCTGTTCGATGTCGGCGGCCGACGGCTCGGCCGGCGCGGCTGGATGCGAATGATAGATTGCGAACAGGGTTTGGCCTTTGTCGCGCATTTGCTTCATGGCGGCGATTTGCTGGCCGGGTTCCAGCGAAAAGCGGTTTTGCGGGTTGGCGGCGTTGTTGCCGACCGGATAGCAGGTGCTGGGCGTGCCGTTTTCGTCCGCTCCGACCAAGCCGCAAACTTCCGCTTCCGGCGACAATTGCGCCAGATGCAGCAGTTGGTTGGTCAGTTTGCGGGGTAAACATATTTCGTGTTGGTTCATGCGGGGTTCCATATTCCTGAGGTCACGCGGGGATTGCCGGACAAGTCCTGGTGGGTGTCGACACGCCGGTAGTTTAACTGCTTAAAAATCGTTTGCACTTGCGCGGACTGCTGGTAGCCGTGTTCAATCAATAAATGACCGCCGGGTGCCATATGGTTCCGGGCTTGTTCCGCCAACAGGCGGATGTCTTTCAGGCCCATGTCCATGCTGACCAAGGCAGTATCGGGTTCGAAACGCAGGTCGCCTTGCTGTAAATGCGGATCATCGGCAGCAATGTAGGGCGGATTGCTGACGACCAAGTCGAAGTCCGCATCGATCACGCTGTCGAACCAATGCGATTGCACAAAGCGTACATTGCCAACCGCGAGGCGCTCGGCGTTTTGCCGGGCGACTTCAAGCGCGCCGCTGCTGATGTCGGTGGCCAGCACCTTGGCCGAGGGCCGTTCCGCCGCCAGTGTGATGGCCAAAATTCCGGAGCCGGTGCCAAGGTCTATGATGTTGCCTGTTTGATTCGCCGGCAGGGACAAGCTCAGTTCGATCAACAATTCGCTGTCCGGCCGGGGAATCAATACATCGGGAGTGACTTTGAACGTGCGCGACCAAAATTCCCGTTCGCCGGTCAAATAGGCGATGGGTCGGCCTTGGCGGCGCTGTTCCAGCAAATGCCGAAATTGCCCGGTTTGCGTGGCATCGAGTTGCCTCTCCGGCCAGGCCCGCAGAAAAGCGCGCGGTTTGTCCAGGCAATGACAAAGCAGTACTTCCGCATCCAGCCGGGCGGATTCGGACACGCCAGTCAATAGCGTGCATGCCTCCTCCAGCAGCGCCTGTATCGATGGGGCGGAGGTTTGGTTCGACTCAGGCATTGCCGAGTTGGGTCAATAAGTCCGCCTGATGCTCGTGAATCAAGGGCTGAATCACGTGTTCCAGGCCGCCTTCCATGATGTCTTCCAGCTTGTACAGGGTCAGGTTGACGCGGTGGTCGGTCAAGCGGCCCTGCGGGTAATTGTAGGTACGGATGCGCTCGGAGCGGTCGCCGCTGCCGACTTGCAGGCGGCGGTTTTCGGACTGTTCGGCCTGTTGTTTTTCCTGCGCGGCCGACAGCAAACGGGCCTGCAGTACCGACATGGCGCGGGCGCGGTTTTTGTGTTGCGAACGCTCGTCCTGGCATTCCACCACCACGCCGGACGGAATATGGGTGATGCGGATGGCCGAATCGGTGCGGTTGACGTGCTGGCCGCCGGCACCGGAGGCGCGATAGGTATCGATACGCAAGTCGGCGGGATTGATGTCGATTTCGTCAACGCTGTCCACTTCCGGCATGATGGCCACGGTGCAGGCCGAAGTGTGCACGCGGCCTTGCGATTCGGTTTCCGGCACCCGCTGCACCCGGTGGGTGCCGGATTCGAATTTGAGTTGCGAGTAAACATTCTGGCCGCTGACTCTCAGGATGATTTCCTTGTAACCGCCGTGTTCGCCGCGATTTTCGTTGATAATTTCCGTGCTCCAGCCCTGTCTTTCCGCATAGCGTTGGTACATGCGGGCCAGATCGCCGGCGAAGATGGCGGCTTCGTCGCCGCCGGTGCCGGCGCGAACCTCCAGAAACACGTTGCGGTTGTCGTTGGGATCTTTCGGCAGCAGCAGAATTTGCAGTTCCTGTTCCAGGGCTTCGCGCTTGCTTTCGGCCGCGGCGATTTCATCCTTGGCCATTTCCCGCAGTTCCGGGTCGCTGTCCTTGGCCATTTCCCGGGCCGATGCCAGATCCACTTCGTTATCCAGATAGGTTTTGTAACAGGCCACCAGCGGCTCGATTTGCGCATATTCCTGGCTGAGGCCGCGGAATTGGTTTTGATTGCCTTGTACTTCGGGCTGAGATAGCAGGGCGGTGATTTCTTCGTAGCGTTCGCCCAGGTTTTCCAGTTTGGTTTGTATCGAGGGTTTCATCGGGGAGGGTTATCTTAATTTGAAAATTTCGCGCGAGGCGGCAATCAGGTCGTGGCGCTCGTTGGCGCCGGCGTCGCGCAGTTGCGCGCAGGGTGTGTGAATCAATTTGTTGGTCAGGGTATGCGCCAGACGCTGCAGGACTTCCTCCGATGGCACGCCGTTGTTGAGTTGCGCCAAGGCTTTTTGCAGCACTTCGTCGCGGGTCGATTCGGCCTGGATGCGAAAATCGCGTATGGTTTCTTGGGCGCCTTGGGAACGCAGCCAGGCCAAAAAGTGCTCGACCTGGGTGTCGATGATTTCCTCGGCCTGCTCGGCGGCGCGGCGGCGCGAGTCCATGTTTTGATTGATGGTGTTTTGAAGGTCGTCGACAGTGTAGAGGTATACGTCGCGCAGTTGTTCCACTTCGGCTTCAATGTCGCGCGGCACGGCCAAATCCACCATGAACATGGGTTTGTGCTTTCGTTTCTTGATTGCGCTTTCCACCCGGCCCTTACCCAAAATCGGCAGTTGGCTAGCCGTGGAGGAGACCACAATGTCGGCTTCCGCCAGATGGCTGGGCAGTTCCGACAGGGCGATGGCGTAGCCGTTAAACTGCATGGCCAGGGCATGGGCCTTGTCGTAAGTCCGATTGGCGATAATGATACGGCCTATGCCATGTTGATACAGATGGCGAGCGGTCAGTTCTATCGTTTCGCCGGCGCCTATTAACAGGGCGGTTTGCTCCGAGAGCTTGTCGAAAATTTGCTGCGCCAGTTGCACGGCGGCAAAGGCCACCGAAACCGGGCTGGAGCCGATTGCGGTATCGGTGCGGACTTTTTTGGCGGCGGAAAACGTATGTTGAAACAGCTTGCTGAGATTTTTGCCCAGGGTGCCGGCCTGCGAAGCCGCGTGGTAGGCGGTTTTCATCTGGCCGAGAATTTGCGGCTCGCCGAGTATCATCGAGTCCAGGCCGCAGGCAACCCTGAACATATGGCGGATGGATTGGCTGTCCTTGTAGCTGTATAAATAGGGTGTAAAGTCTGCCGGTGCGATGATTTTGGTATCGGCGATCCATGCGATCAAGGGTGTTTGGTCTTCGCTATCGGTTTGGCAATAAAATTCGGTCCGGTTACAGGTGGATAATATGGCGGCTTCGGAAATGTCCCGGACGTTGCGCAGATTTTTTAAGGTTTTGTCCAGTATTTCCGCCGGGAACGCCAGACGTTCGCGTACGGCAACAGGCGCGGTGTTGTAATTTATCCCTACGGCAATCAGTGTCATCAGCGGTAATGTAGGTCTTTTAAAAGTGGGTCATTTTAAGGAATGCGCTGTTTTTGTCCAAATAGAATGATCGGTTAAACTGAACTAACGGGTTTTTCTGATAATCTATGCTGACAATTTATCGAAATCAGGTCATTTGAATTGCATGAATAAATGGATAGGTATTGCAATAATTTTCTCTTTGTCGGGCTGCGCCGTATCTCCGGACGCGACACCGGACGCTGAAGCCAAAATTACCCCGCAAGAAGCCTTGGCGCCCAGGGCAAGTCACAATACCGTGATAGACGAGGAGGTGTTGTACCTTCTGATGGCGGCCGAGCTGGCCGGGCAGCGCAATCAATATGATCTGGCGCTGGATGCCTACATACAGGCGGCAAAACGGGTTGATGACGCGCGGATTGCCGAACGGGCAGTCAAGATCGGCATGTTCCTCAAGGATGAAAAGCGCACGCGCGAGGCGTTAGAGATTTGGATGTCCAAGGAGCCTGACAATCTACCTGCCAAAAAATTCGCGGCCTTGATGGCGATTAAAAAATCGGATCATCAGGCGGCCGTGGATAACCTGGATGCTGTTTTTCGCGAAGATCCGGCCGGATTTGAAGGTGGAATGCTGGAAATGATCAAGGCCTTGGAAAAGGAAGGGCGCTCCCAATTCATTTTTGATGTGCTGGAAGATTTGAATGGCTTGCATCCCGATCAGCCGAACCTGCTGTTTCTGCAGGCCATGCTGGCTTCCATTCTGCACGATAACCAATTGGCGCAACAAAAAGTCACTCAGGTGTTGGAATTGCAGCCGGATTGGAATAGGGCGATTATTTTTCAGGCGCAATTGGCCGGTCGCGCCGGCGATATGGATAAAGCACGCGAATTTCTGGAAAAAGCGGTCAAGCAATCGCCTGATGATAAGCAGTTGAGAAAAATGCTGTTGGAGGTGTTGGTTAATGCCGGTGCCTATGATGACGCAATCAAGTTGTATCAAACAGTATTGGATGAAAGTCCCGATGATGGCGAAGCGCTGTTTACCGTGGCTTTGATTCATATGCAGCAAAATAAGTTGGATAAGGCGGAAGGGTATTTCGAAAAGGTTCTGGACAAGACGGAGTGGGAGGGGCGCGCCAGCTTTTATTTAGGGAAAATAGAGCAGGAGCGGCAGAATCCTAATAAGGCACTGGTCTGGTTCGATAGGGCGGAAGCCAATGGCTATGGCTTTGAGGCTGATATGGCCGCCGTATCGTTGTTGTTGGGACAAAAGGACCTGAGTCAGGCGGAAGCCAGGGTCAAGGCAATGGACGGCAAATATCCCGAGCAACACTTGCGTATTCTGATGATGAAGGCGGAACTATATAACCAATGGGGCAAGTATGGGGAAGCTTACGATGTATTGAATCTAGCGTTGAAAGATGCGCCGGACAACAGAGATGTGCTGTATACGCGGGCACTGATAGCCGAGCGCTTGGATAAGCTGGATGTGGTGGAGTCGGATTTGTTGAAAATTTTGGAAAAAAATCCGGATGATGTGGGGGCGTTGAACGCGTTGGGGTATACCTTGACCGACAGGACCCAGCGTTACGATGAGGCCGAAAAATATCTTTTGAAAGCCATTCAATTGCAACCCGACGAAGCCGTGATTGTGGACAGTTATGGTTGGCTGCAATTCAAGCGCGGCAAGTTGGATTTGGCTTTGGAGTATTTGAAAAAGGCTTACGATAAGCAGCGGGAAAACGAGATCGCCGCGCATATAGCGGAAGTTTTATGGGCGATGGGGCGGGAAAAGGAAGCCAGAGAATTTTTTGAGCCAATTTATAAGAAATTTCCCGAGGATGAATATTTGTTGAAGTTCAAACAGCGCTTTTTCCCCGACGAATAATGATCGGGCGGTTTATAGCTTACGTTGCTCTGGGTATATGGCTGGCCGGTTGTTCCGTGTCGCCTCAAAAGCCATTGGAAGTCTATCAATTGAAGGCCATGCGGCATTTACAGCAGCAAAAGAATTGGGAGTTTGAAGGCAGGCTGGCGCTGGCGAATGATAAAGATTCGGTGTCCGTCTCCATTAATTGGCGGCATAGCGAATTTCAGGACCAAATTGAGCTGGTGGGGCCGTTGGCGCAAGGCAGGCTGAGGATTGCGGTGACGCCGGAGCGGGTGGAATTGGATGATGGCGAGAATCGCAGGGTTTTCAACGGATCGGCGGACGTGGTTCTATCGGAGCAACTGGGGGTGGATTTGCCGGTGAGTTCCTTGAAATTCTGGGTGTTGGGTGTCAATGACCCTGGGCAAGATTACATCGAGCAGCCCGAAGGGTTTTATCAGGGCAAGTGGTTGGTTAGATATCGGGAAATGCAAACAGTCAATGCGGACACGCTGCCTAAAAAAATGACCGCTGAAAAAGATAAGGCGAGAATCAAATTAATTGTGGATCAATGGGTATTGTTGTGATGGAAGCTATCGGGAATGTTCCTGGATGGGGCGAGAAATGGCCGGCTCCGGCAAAATTGAATTTGATGTTGAGAATTACCGGGCGGCGGGCTGATGGTTATCATTTGCTGCAGACTGTCTTTCAAATGCTCGATTTGTGCGACTGGTTGACGTTTCATCCGGCCGCTGATGGGCGAGTGTCCTTGGCAATGCCTATCCCAGGCGTTGCGGAAGCGGAGGATCTGACCGTGCGCGCGGCGAACTTGCTTAAATCTCATACCGGCTGCGAGGCGGGTGTCATTATTGAGGTGGAGAAAAATTTGCCCATGGGGGGCGGATTGGGTGGGGGGAGCTCGGATGCTGCTACCACTTTGGTGGTGTTGAATCATCTTTGGGGGTTAAATCTTTCAAAGCAGGAATTAATGGCGCTGGGTTTGCAATTGGGGGCCGATGTGCCGGTTTTCGTATTTGGGCATTCCGCTTGGGCGGAGGGCGTGGGCGAAGACCTAAGGGCGATTGAGATCCCGGAGTCATGGGTGGTAATAATCAAGCCCGATTGTCACGTCAATACCGGAGAAATTTTTCGTTCGGATGGCTTGACAAGGAATAGTGAATCCATCACAATGAGCGACTTTCTTGCAGGGGAAGATCGCAACGATTGTACTCAAGAGGTTTGCAGGGTGTATCGACCGGTAAAAGATGCGATCGATGCATTGTCGGTTTATTCGAATGCAAGATTGACGGGTACTGGGGCGTGCGTTTTTGCGCAATTTTCCGAAAAGGAGCTGGCCCTGTCCGCATGCCAATCGTTGAAGGATGATTGGTCGGTTTTTCTGGCGAGGGGTTTGAATACTTCACCGCTCTACGGAAAGTTGGAAAAAGTATAAGTCAAATCAGTTTATTGGGCTGTCGCCAAGCGGTAAGGCACGGGGTTTTGATCCCCGCATACCTAGGTTCGAATCCTAGCAGCCCAGCCATATCCCCATATAAAACATCCTCTGGAGCCTTAGAATGCGAGATGCTTCGATAATGGTATTTTCGGGTAATGCCAATAAGGCTTTGTCCGAAGGTATTGTGAGGAAGCTCAATATGCGTCTGGGCATGGCGTCTGTTGGGCGCTTCAGCGATGGCGAGATCTTTGTAGAGATTGAGGAGAATGTCAGAGGGCGCGATGTGTTCGTGGTTCAGCCGACATGTTCTCCGACAAATGAAAATCTCATGGAACTATTGGTGATGATCGATGCCTTGAGAAGAGCGTCCGCGGCCAGGATTACGGCGGTAATACCTTATTACGGCTACGCCCGTCAGGATAGGCGATCCAGGTCGGCCAGGGTGCCTATAACCGCTAGATTGGTTGCGGATATGATAGGGCACGCGGGGGCGGATAGGGCGCTTACCGTTGATTTGCATGCCGATCAGATACAGGGTTTTTTCGGTATACCGGTTGATAATGTTTATGCGTCTCCCATTCTGTTGGGTGATGTGTGGCGGCAAGAGTATGAAAACCTGATTGTCGTTTCGCCCGATGTCGGTGGTGTTGTCAGAGCCAGGGCTTTGGCAAAGAGGTTGGGTGATGCCGATCTCGCTATTATCGATAAACGTAGGCCAAGGGCCAATGTATCGGAAATAATGCACATCATAGGCGACGTGAGTGGTAGGACTTGCGTAATGGTTGATGATTTGGTTGATACAGCGGGTACGTTGTGTCATGCGGCGGCGGCTTTAAAGAAGAACGGCGCTATTAAGGTTGTTGCGTATTGCACGCATCCGGTTTTGTCGGGTGCGGCGGCGGAAAATGTCAGAAATTCAGTTCTTGATGAATTGGTTGTTACCGATACGATACCTCTCACTGATGAGTTGAGAGCCATAGGTAAAATCAGGCAATTGAGCGTGGCTGAAATGCTGGCTGAAACAATTCGGCGCATCGCCGTCGGCGAGTCTGTAAGCTCGCTTTATGTGGATTAATTCAATAACTATTAAGAAGTGCTTGTAAAGCAGGCTTTGGAGAAAATGATGGCTAACGTGTTTGAATTTATTGCGGAAGCTCGCAGTGAGACTGGTAGTAGCGCGGCAAAGGTTGTGCGTCGGAAGGGTAAGGTGCCGGCGGTGTTGTACGGTGGTAGTGCGTCTCCCGAAATGTTGATCCTGGATCATAATGACCTGTTGAAACATTTGGCGCATGAAGCGGTTTATTCGCACGTGCTTGATATCAAGGTGGATGGCCGGACCGAGAAGGCTGTTTTAAAGCACATTCAGCGTCACCCCGCCAAGCCGCAAATTTTGCATATTGACTTTATGCGTGTTGATGCCGGGCATAAATTAAAAGTACATGTGCCATTGCATTTTATAAACGAAGCAACTTCGGTTGGTGTCAAAAAAGGTGGCGTAATTAATCATTCCATGTCGGATGTTGAAGTGTTGTGCATGCCATCAGCGTTACCGGAATTTATTGAAGTCGACATGGCGAATGTAGATGTTGGTTCAACCCTGCATCTTTCGGATTTGGTGTTGCCCGCGGGTGTCGAAATTCCAGAGTTGCATCAAGGTGTCGAGCATGATCATCCGGTTGTGCAAATTGTTAAGCCTAAAACTTCGACGGAATCTGCGGCTGAGTAATATTTTGCTTTAATGATTAAGTTAATAGTGGGGCTTGGGAATCCTGGGCTTCAGTATGACAAGACCCGGCATAATGCCGGGTTTCTTTTTTTAGATCGTCTTGCGCTTTCGCAAGGAGCTAAATGGTCCGCGAATGGCCAGTTCCAGGGCGAGATTGCTGCCTCGGTACATGGGGTGGGTAAATTATTGTACTTGAAGCCAATGACGTTCATGAATAAAAGCGGTGCCTCGGTTGGTGGGATGCTGCGCTATCATAAGCTCAAGCCGGATGAGTTATTGGTTGTGCATGATGAATTGGAGTTGCCCGAGGGTGTTGTCAGGATGAAGCGCGGCGGCGGTCATGCTGGTCACAATGGTTTGCGGGATATCATCGGGCAAATTGATTCGCGAGATTTTTATCGATTGAGAATAGGTATCGGTAGACCGGATGTGCCGGGCGCCAATATTGCGAATTATGTTTTATCCAGGCCTTCATCCGCCTCGTTACGGCTTTTTGAATCGGTTTTTAGTGAACTCGAAAAGCAGTTGGGTTTGCTTGTGGCGGGAGATGTGGCGGAATTTAATGCGATGTTCGCTCAAGCGAAGAATTGTTAAATTAAAAAGATTGACCGAGCATATTGTTTCATGGATAATGCTTGGATGAAATGAAGGAGGGGTTCCCGAGCGGCCAAAGGGATCAGACTGTAAATCTGCCGGTTCTACCTTCGGAGGTTCGAATCCTCCCCCCTCCACCATCAAATTTGAATTGGATCTGCGGGTGTAGTTCAATGGTAGAACTCCAGCCTTCCAAGCTGATTGCGTGGGTTCGATTCCCATCACCCGCTCCATTTTTGGCTATGGTAATGTCGCTCATATAGCTCAGTAGGTAGAGCACTTCCTTGGTAAGGAAGAGGTCACCGGTTCAAATCCGGTTATGAGCTCCAGTTTTGATTAATTGTTCTTCTAGGGTGTTTTCGTAATGGCTAAAGAAAAATTTGAAAGAAAAAAACCGCACGTAAACGTAGGCACGATTGGTCACGTTGACCATGGTAAAACCACATTGACAGCGGCTCTGACCAAGGTAATGGCTGAGCTGCAAGGCGGCGAAGTAAAAGCTTTCGATCAAATTGATAACGCCCCGGAAGAGCGCGCGCGC
>NZ_JANIBJ010000054.1 GCF_024505185.1 Methylomonas subterranea | reverse complement strand
GCCGCCGAAAACAGCCGCCAGGTACCCGTTGATTCCGGCAAGGACGGGTCCTTCATCGCGGACGCACGGTTGGTAAGGGTTGACGGACAGCCGCGCTGGCTGGTGGAGGACAGCAAGGGCTTGCGTTTTTCGCTGTCCGCTATCGACGGTAGCATAGTGAACGTGTCGCCCGAGCAGGCCCTGCGGATTGCGGAGCACTGGTATCAGGCCGAACAAACCGGGGTTTCCGGCCTGACCTATTTGGAAACCGTGGACAATCCGGTGATTCTGCGTAATCAGAACGCGCTACGGCCTTTTCACCGGATTGCCAACTTTTCCGGCGGGGAGTTACTGATTTCCGCGCGAACCGGGGAGGTACTACATGCATCCACACGCATGGATCGGGCGCTTTACTATGCCGGAAACTGGATACATTTGTTTAAACCGTTGGAAGCCTTGGGCTTGGGCGAAATTCGCCATGATGTGCAACTGTGGTCCGGGGCGGCGGCGACCATTGCCTGCGTGACCGGACTGATCATCGGCTGGTTGCGTTGGCGGCCCGGATTCGGCGGCAAACCGACCTATTCGCAAGGCCGCACCCAGCCATATCGCGAATTCTGGTTCAAGTGGCATTTCTGGACCGGTTTGCTCGGCGGTACGGTAGCGTTGGGCTGGGCGCTGAGCGGATTTATAGACACCAATCCCGGCAAGCTGTTTTCGGCGGGCAACCCGGATCGCGCGGAATTAAGCCGCTTTCAGGGCGATGGGCTGCCGGATGTCATGCGCGACTGGCGGCCCGAGCCATTGGCGCCAATCGAGGGCAGCGATATCGTCGAATTGAATTGGCGCCGGCTAAGCGATGAGGCGGTGCTGGTGGCGCATGGCCGGGACGGCCGGCGTCTGCCGCAATCGGTTGATGGCGCCGCGACAAGCTTCAGCAAGCCGGCATTGATGGCGGCGGTGCAACGTTTGGTCAAGGATGCCGAAATCGTCGGCCAGGAGATTCTGACCGATTACGACAGTTACTATTATCCGCGCCATCATCAAGGCTCGGTTGAAAAACCCCTGCCCGTGGTGACTGTGCAACTGGCGGACGAGGGCGCCACCCGCGTCTACATGGATCCGCTGGACGGCAGGGTTTTGGCGAGATTGGACGATAGCCGCCGGGTATACCGCTGGTTGTACTCCGGTCTACATCATTGGGATTTTGGTTGGTTGTATTATCGGCCTATTTGGGACGCATGGATGCTGACTTGGGTTGGTTTCGGCCTGGTGCTGGGGGTCAGTTCGGTGGTAATTGGCTGGAAGCGCCTGAAAAAAACCTTCGCCCCTAAGAAAAAACGCGCTACGCGGGGTGGGCGTGTCGTCGAGCCGGTGTTGGCGGCCGAGTCGGCCGGTGATTGAGCCGCGTCCGGGATCGCGGATTAGGAATGGCCGCGTTCCTGGCCAATGAACTGTTTTTTAATCAATTTTGGAGTGCAACAACATGGGTTTAAGTCTTCCGCAACTGTTGGTGGTATTGAGCATCGTCATCGTATTGTTCGGTACCAAGCGTCTGCGAACGGTGGGTGCCGATCTGGGCGGCGCGATCAAAGGTTTTCGGAACGCGGTCAAGGACGGCGAGCAAGCCGATACCCTGGCTCAGCGGAAACCGGCCGAAACGGAACTGTTGAGTCGCGAGCGAAATCAATCCGGAGTTTGAGTAAAACTATGTTCGATGTCGGATTCTCGGAGCTATTGATGGTCGGCACGGTGGCCCTGTTGGTGATCGGCCCGGAAAAGCTGCCGAAAGTGGCCCGCCTGTCCGGTTTCTGGCTTGGCAAGGCGCAACGCGCGGCGGCGGGGATCAAGGAGCAAATCAGTCAGGAACTGCATGCCGAGGAATTACGCCAACAATTGGCCGCCTATCAAAATCCGGACAATCTTGAAGACCGGGTTGCGGCCCTGTTGGAAGTCGATTCGGCTCTGGATGCGATTGCGCCGGATCGGAGTTTGGCTGAGGAGACTGAAAATCATCAAGTCCTAGCGCGGTCGGATAGCACTATCGGCTAGTTACTGAACCAGTGGCTGGTTTTATGTGTAACTGGGTTACTCCGCAAGATGATTAACAAAACTTCGGACCTGATTCTGGCTGGATGCGGCCTTTTGAGTTTGCTGATGTTTGATGTGACTATCGATGTGGTTCTAAGTGTGCTGCATGGGGTATTTGAATTATTGCATTTCTGTTTCGAATGGTTCGAAATGGGAGTCGAGCATGCGGTGGAGCATTTGTTTCATACCTCTCGCCACGGCAGTCAGATTATCACCTTTTACCTATTGATGGCGCTGGCCGGCTGGATTGGCTACAGGTTGTGGCGGATTTTGCGTCGATTATTCAAAACGGCGGTCGACTCCGCGCGGCAAGCCTGGGAGCGTGGGAAAACCGCGGGTCGAATTTATTGGCGATCTCTAAGCATGGGGGGTAAGCTGAAGTTGTGCTCTTCCGTTATCAGCGCGGCCTACTTGGCAAGTTTTTTTTGTGATGTGATGCGGTAGCGCCCCCGATTCGGCGGCGGCGATGGATCAGGCCACATCCTTTTCAGTGAATTTACCTTGTTTGCCGGGTAGCAAGCCGTAGTGGTTTAGTTTATGCCGCAGGACATTTCGGCTGATATCCAGCATGCGAGCGGTTTGCACCTGGTTTTTTTCGCAATATTCGAAGGCGGAACGAATTACGGTTTCTTCAATGACTTCAAACAATTTCGGCGGTGCTTGCTCAAACAGGCGATGCAACGCTGTTTCCAGCGAGCTGGTGGATATGGAGTTGGCTTGTTCGGAAATCCTGACGCCGGATAGTTTGAAATCCTCCGGGCGCAAAACGTTGCCGGGGCAAATCAACAAGGCCCGGTGCACGGCGTTTTCCAGTTCGCGAATGTTACCGGGCCAATCATAGTTCAACAATACATGCATGGCGGCCGGAGACAATGCCACTTCGGCATAACCCAGACGCTCGGCATACATCTTCAGGAAATGGTGGGTTAGCGGCAGAATGTCCCCCGGCCGTTCGCGTAACGGCGCCAGTTGAATCATGGCCACGTTGAACCGGTAATACAAATCGGCCCGGAAATGTTGGGCAGCTACGGCTTCTTCCAGGTTGACGTTGGTGGCGGCTATGATGCGCACATCCACAGGCACGGGTTGCCTGGAACCCACTTTGACTACCTCGCGTTCCTGCAGTACTCGCAGCAATTTGGCCTGCAGAGCCAAGGGCAAATCCCCCACTTCGTCCAGAAACAAACTGCCTTTGTGAGCGGTTTCGAACCAGCCTTCCTTGCTGGCCAACGCCCCGGTAAAAGCGCCTTTTTCGTGGCCGAATAATTCGCTTTCGATCAGATTTTCGCTGAGCGCGGCGCAGTTCAACGCACCGAAAGTGTTATTTTTGCGCGAACTCAAGGCGTGAATATGTCGCGCTACCAATTCCTTACCGGTGCCGGTTTCGCCTATGATTAGTACCGTCGCATCGCTAGGTGCGATGCGCTCCATTTGTTCCAGCAAGTGGCGCGATACCGGGTCCTCGAACACCAAGGCGGTTGCCCTGACCGAGAGCGCCAAGGACCGCGAGAGTTTTTCGTCGAAAGTCAGCAGCGAAGATGCTTGCCCTGCTGTCGGATCGTTGGAGTAAGGTTTGAAAACGGTATTCATGAGGCAGCCACCCAGTTGGTATTCAAGTGAATTCGGAATTAAAAGTGTCTCGACCAGCCGATTCGGGAAGAACATTTCTGCTCCATGCTGTGTCCGCCATGGTCATGGGTAAAGTAGCCATGGGGTCCGGCGCTAAAAAGCATTTCTGCCGGCGAGGCAATCAGGGTAGCCCTTTGCTGAGCGCGGCATATCGACTTGCGCGGTTCCAATGATTGTTTAATTACAACTCAATCATACTTTGTCTCGCCCTCACTAATAAAACGTTAATTTTCGATTCCTAAATCGAAAATAAGAATATTGATGGTGCCGGTGATTTTTAGCTAATGATTGCAAAATCAAGCGCTTGACACCGTGGGTTTATTCTAAGAAACTCTGAACCGACAATCGTTTGCTGACCGGACAACCGGAAGCCGGAGTACCCTGTTGGGTCTCCGGCTTTTTTTTGTCTACTTACTTTCTTTAAGGACTCTCATATGCCGCACTGGTATCCCGACAACTCGCAATCCATCGGCAACACGCCGCTGGTCAGACTCAACCGCATCACGGAAGGTGCGCCGGCCACGGTGCTGGCTAAAATCGAAGGCCGCAATCCGGCGTATTCGGTCAAATGCCGCATCGGCGCGGCGATGATCAATGACGCCCAGCAGCGCGGCGTGCTGGGTGCCGGCAAGGAAATCATCGAACCGACCAGCGGCAATACCGGTATTGCCCTGGCCTTCGTTGCCGCCGCCCGGGGTATTCCGCTGACCTTGACCATGCCGGACACCATGAGCCTGGAGCGGCGCAAGCTGTTGGTGGCCTACGGCGCCAAATTGGTGTTGACGGAGGGTGCCAAGGGCATGAAGGGGGCCATCGCCAAGGCCGAGGAAATCGCCGCCTCCGATCCCGAACGCTATGTATTGCTGCAACAGTTTAAAAATCCCGCCAACCCCCGGATACACGAACAAACCACCGGCCCGGAGATCTGGCGCGACAGCGACGGCGCCATCGATATTCTGGTCTCCGGCGTCGGCACCGGCGGCACCATTACCGGCGTGTCGCGCTATATCAAGCAGACCCAGGGCAAGCCCATCGTGTCGATTGCGGTGGAACCCGAGGCCAGTCCGGTGCTGACTCAGAGCCGGGCAGGGCGGGAAATTGCTCCCGGCCCGCACAAAATTCAGGGCATAGGCGCGGGTTTCGTACCCGATGTGCTGGATATGTCCCTGATCGATGAGATCGAGCAGGTCGGTAACGACGAGGCCATCGCCTATGCCCGCCGTCTGGCGCGCGAGGAGGGAATTTTGGCCGGTATTTCCTGCGGAGCCGCCGTGGCGGTGGCGGTCAGGGTGGCCAAGCGGGCGGAACATGTCGGCAAGACCATCGTCGTGATACTGCCCGATTCCGGCGAGCGCTATTTGAGTTCGGTGTTGTTCGAAGGCCTGTTCGATGCCGCGGGGGGCGCTGTATGAACGAATTTTTAGGGGGCTGGGGTGTCGACGCATTGGTTGAAAAACTCAGAACGCTAAGATTGCAATCGCTGGAAAACAGGCATAGGCGCGAGCATCCGCCCAAGTTGCCGTCCAAAAAAATCCTCGGTGAAATCGTCGACAATCTGGGTGCGGTGCTGTTTCCGAATCGCTTGGGCTTGCCCGATCTGAACGATGAAGGCATCGATTATTTTGTCGGTCACACGCTGGATACTCTGCTGAAACAATTGAATCGGCAAATTGCGCTGGAATTGAAATTCGTAGCCGAACAACAAGGCTTGTCCGCCGATGTCTGGCAGCAGTCACAGGGCATTACCCGCGCCTTCGCCGAACGCTTGCCGGCAATTCGCGGGCTGATCGACAGCGATATTCAAGCCGCTTACGAAGGCGATCCCGCCGCCGGCAGCCCGGATGAAGTGTTGATTTGTTATCCCGGTATCACGGCGGTCATACACCATCGGGTTGCCCATGCCTTGTATCGTTTGGGGGCGCCCTTGGTGGCGCGGGTGATAGCGGAAATCGCGCATTCGGCGACCGGTATCGACATCCACCCCGGTGCGCAAATCGACGAAAGCTTTTTTATCGATCACGGTACCGGTGTCGTGATCGGCGAAACCGCCATCATCGGCAAGCGGGTACGCCTCTATCAAGCCGTTACCTTGGGCGCCAAGCGCTTTGCCAAGGATGAAAACGGCATGTTGGTGAAAGGCAATATCCGCCATCCCATCGTCGAGGACGAGGTGGTGATTTATGCCGGAGCGACGATTTTGGGCCGTATCACCATCGGCAAAGGCTCCACAATCGGCGGCAATGTCTGGCTAACGCATAGTGTTCCACCGGGCAGTCACGTCAGCCAGGCGCAAGTCAGGAGTGAATTATTTGACGGCGGCGCGGGTATTTAGCTCGCCTGCCGGGTTGTCCGGCCATTTATTTTGGCTATTTTTTTAAAAAGTTTTAAATCGAAAAAAATCACAACGAAGCCGCGCCTTAATCAGTCGTCCGGATGAAATAGGCAATAAATCAAGGTGATAGCTATGTTTGGGGAGCTGGAAATATTGGGTGCGGAGATATAAATCGTTTTAAGGCATACTATTATCGAAATATTGCATGACAAAATAGTTGCCCTGCGCTTGAGCACTTGACACTTGCGCCAGCCAGCACTTATTTTATGCCAACACCAATTAGCTGACCGGACCACCGGAAGCCAATGTGCCGTTAGTTGCGGCCATTGGCTTTTTTTTTGGCCAGCACTTTGGGTTTATCTAACATCATTACTCCACCTTCACCAAGGGTACGTACCATGACCGACATTCATCAAGCCCATACCGCGTTAGGCGACGTTGCCGCGCGCACCTTATCGAACGCTACCAAAACCGTGCCCATGATGGGCACTATTACGCCGCGCTGGCTGGTACACCTGTTGCAATGGGTGCCGGTGGAAGCGGGTATTTATCGTGTCAACAAAGTAAAAAGCGAAACCAGTATCGCCGTCGATTGTTCCAGCCTGGACGAACGCGTGTTGCCGCAAACCTTTGTCGATTACGAAGAGTGGGGCCGTGAATACCGCTTGAACGCCGTCAACACCGTGCTGGATGTGCATACCCGGGTCGCGGATTTGTACAGCAGTCCGCACAACCAAATCCACGAACAGTTGCGATTGACTATCGAAACCGTCAAGGAGCGTCAGGAAAGCGAATTGATTAACAATGCCGAGTACGGCCTGTTGAATAATGTCGCCGAGTCGCAAAAAGTTAAAACCCGCAAAGGTTCGCCGACGCCTGACGATCTGGACGAACTGATCGCCCGCGTTTGGAAAGAGCCCGGCTTCTTCCTGGCTCATCCGCGCGCCATCGCCGCCTTCGGCCGCGAAGCCACGCGCCGCGGTACACCGCCGCCAACTGTGTCGCTGTTCGGTTCGCAGTTTTTGACTTGGCGCGGTCTGCCGTTGATTCCGACCGACAAGTTGAAAATTACCAATGGCAAAACCAATATCCTGTTACTGCGCACCGGTGAAAGTCGCCAGGGCGTGGTGGGTTTGTATCAACCTAACTTGACCGACGAATTGAGCATGGGCTTGTCGGTACGCTTCATGGGCATCAACCACAAAGCGATTGCTTCTTACCTGGTTTCATTGTATTGCTCGCTGGCGATATTGACCGAAGACGCCATTGGTGTGTTGGAAAACGTCGAAGTGGACAACTACTATGACTACACATAATGACGGCTTGTCGGCGCTGGCACAGCAGGCGCTCGGTGGCGGCAGCGCCCCGGCGGGCTTGCCCGATCCGGATGAGCTGACGCGCTTGGCAAATCAATATTTTCGGTCATTGCCGAATGACGCCGACGCCATCGATAAGGTACCGCATTCGGCGGCATCGTCAGTGCCGCTGCAGTCCGTACCGTCGGGCTTCGACAAGCGTCCCGGTGTCGATGAGCGGGCATTGGTTGGGCTGGCGCAGCCCAATTACGGCTCGCCCGCGGACGTCATCGATTCGGTACCGCCGTCGGCTGCGTCGGCCGTGCCGCTTGGCACCGCCCCAACCGGTTTCAATAGAATTCCCGCTACCGATGAAAATGCATTGTCGGCGTTGGCGTCCCGCGGTTTCGGTCTGCCCGGCGAATCCGAGCTGAAGCAGGCGCTGGTCAACTTGCCTGGCGGTTTGAGTAAATCGGCGCCCGACATTGGCGGTCCGTCGTTCTATTTTCTGAGCGATCTCGCCGAAGTGGGTAAACATCCGCAATTAGCCGCGTTGGCGTCGACGCATCCGCCGTTTGATGTGCATGCCGTGCGCCGCGATTTTCCGATACTCAAGGAACGCGTCAACGGCTATCCGTTGGCCTGGCTGGATAATGCCGCTACCACCCAGAAACCGCAAGCGGTGATAGACAGGATTGCCGAGTTCTACAAACGCGAAAATTCCAATATCCACCGTGCGGCGCACGAACTCGCCGCCCGCGCGACCGACGCTTACGAAGGAGCGCGCGACATTGTTGGCCGTTTTCTGAATGCCTCTTCATCCAGCGAAGTGGTGTTCGTGCGTGGCGCCACCGAGGCCATCAATCTGGTGGCAAAAAGCTGGGGCAAGCAATACATTGGCGAGGGCGACGAAATTGTCATCAGCTGGCTGGAGCATCATGCCAACATCGTACCCTGGCAACAATTGTGCTCTGAAACCGGCGCCGTATTGCGGGTGATGCCGGTTGATGAATGCGGGCAGGTAATCTTGTCC
The DNA here is from genome assembly GCF_024505185.1 of Methylomonas subterranea. Taxonomy (GTDB): domain Bacteria; phylum Pseudomonadota; class Gammaproteobacteria; order Methylococcales; family Methylomonadaceae; genus Methylomonas; species Methylomonas subterranea. The sequence goes on along the minus strand of NZ_JANIBJ010000054.1, from coordinate 9,496 downwards.
GAATATCAAAAGCTGTTGAGCCATCGTACCAAATTGGTGTCGTTTACCCAGGTATCCAATGCCTTGGGAACCATCACGCCGGCGCAAGAGATCATCGAAATGGCGCATCGGGTTGGCGCCAAGGTGCTGCTGGACGGGGCGCAATCAGTGTCGCATATCAAGGTGGATGTTCAAGCCCTGGGTTGCGATTGGTTCGTATTTTCCGGTCACAAGATCTTCGGGCCGACCGGGATTGGCGCGCTGTACGGCAAGGCCGATGTGCTGGCGGCAACCCAACCTTGGCAGGGTGGCGGCAACATGATAGAAGATGTGACCTTCGAGAAAACTATCTATCAGCCCGCGCCCGCCAAGTTCGAGGCCGGTACCGGCAATATCGCCGACGCGGTGGGTTTGGGCGCGGCGTTGGAATATCTGAATCGCCTCGGCATCGAAAACGTCGCCCGCTACGAGCATGAACTGCTGGAGTACGGCATGCACGCGTTGCGTAGCATTCCCGGCGTAAGGCTGATCGGAACCGCGGCGGAAAAAACCAGCGTCATGTCTTTTGTGTTGGCTGGCTTTAGTACGGTTGAAGTCGGCAATGCCTTGAATGATGCCGGTATCGCGGTTCGAGCCGGTCATCACTGCGCGCAACCGATACTGCGCCGCTTTGGCCTGGAAGCGACGGTACGGCCTTCATTGGCGTTTTACAACACTTACGAGGAAATCGACAGGCTGGCAAGCGTGGTCAAGCGCTTGCAATGCAGTGCTAAATCGTTTTCCGTTTGAGCCGGTTAAAACCTAGCGCGAGCCCGGCTCGCGCTAGGTTTACTTCAATCATAAAAATACGCTACGTACGGTTCGATCAGTTGTTTTGGCTGTGGACGGAAGCGATGCAAACTCATCTTGTTGCGGAGCGATCCGTTCAAAATAACGGCCTTGCACCAAACCAAACCCGGCCTGCCGCGCTAGCACGGCATTGCGTTTCTCCTCAATGTCGAACAAAACGGTTCTGCCATTCAGCGAGTTGACCAGACGCCCGATCTTCTGCAAATTATCCAACTTCCGATTGTCGCGGAATTGATCCAGGTCCAGCGCGGACAAGCCGACGAAATCCGGCGCTACCCTGGAGATGAAATCGTTAACGGCCTTGTCATCCGCCGGATACTCCAAACCCAAATTCAACCGGTAACCGCGATTCTGGTAATTTTGCAGGCCTTTTAACAGCAGCGGATAAAAATGCGTGTAGTCCCGGCCGATTTTCAAACCGATGACCACGCGGTCGGTCTCCAGGCCGCATTTTATGATGACTTCCTCGAAATAAGCCCCATGGTCTTCCTTGACGCCCAGGATATGGCGTGGATCGACCTCGAGGAACAAGAGTTCGTCGAGATGCGTTTGCGGCAAGTAATTCAGCATATGCACGGTACGGGACAAACGGTCGAAATTAATGATCGATGCCTGATCCTCCATGGGTTCCGGGTTGGCGCTTACCAGATGTTCAATATCGCAGCGTTGCGCGGGCGACAGCGGATTGCTGTCGACGCACAACTGCGCGGTATAGCCGGTAACGTTTGAGGTGCGTAAGGTCTCGCGGATCGGCAATAGTCGGGTCCCTATCCGAATGGAACCGAACAAGCCGATGACGCTGCCGGACTGCAGAAGGAAGGGCCTGAGGCGGTTGTTGTGTTCCTGTTCCAGACGGTCGTTGAAATATTCCACTAATTGTTGCAAAGGCATCGTCTGCGCTCCTTTATGCTATGTCGGTCAATTGCGTGAGCAAGCAAAAAAACGGCGGGATGATTAATCCCGCCCAAATGACATCCGTATCGGTAAGTTAGGAGATTCACTTTATCCTTGAGAACACTCATGAAAAAATCGCAACTCACTTGGGTAGCATAATAAGACCTGGTGAATGACAAATAAAACGATATATGTAGATTTTGTTATGACTTATAGGCATAAATGATTTTTCGTCAACTCTGGATTGATTCCAGTGGATAAAATTACTGTATCGATTGCGTGATTTTTTCTTTGAATGTTGCATTCATTTCGGCCAGCTTATCGGCAATCAGGTAGAAGCAGGTGCAAAACGGCGTGCAAAACTTATCGGGGTCCTGGGGAAAAAACGTTGAAAAGTTTCCACCTCAGGTTGTTAAATGGCCGGCATTTTGCCGGAGAACCCTGGAGTGATAAAAATGCAAGTCATACCCAAAATCAGGCGGCTGCACTTTGTTGAGAAGGTCGCCATCAGCGACTTGGCGAAACAGTTCAATTTGCCCCGACCCTCGATTCGCAAATGCCTCAAAACGGTCGAAGAACTGGTCTATCCCTCCCATCAGCATCAATCGTATTTGAAACTGGATGGCAATTGACGGCGTCGTGGCGACCGATGCAGCCTTGTCAGGCGAAAACCGCAAGCGCAGCGCCCGACGCTTGCATAGCTAAGCCGACCGGCGGGTTGTGGCCGATCTCGACGTGTGCAGTGTAACGATAACTTGGTGTTTTGGCGTTCTTGTCATCCACAGTATGGAAGGCTAACCAGATGGCTGTTTCGTTTTGGTGTTGCATTCTTCTACGCAAAATAATCGGCTGAGCTTGAATAGAGTGGAGGCCGAACATGAAACAAATGCAAGCCAGAGAAGCGATTCCCGTTTCCATCAATATCCGCGCTAAAGGCCAGGCAACCGGATATGATCGAATAAGCCGCTGAGCGTCCAGGCCGCAGTCGATCAGACTTTATGTTGGAAGCCGCCTGCTAGATCAGGCATTTTTCGCAGTCGATGAAGGCGCATTTGCACAATTTCAAGCGTTGCTCGATCAACCCTTGCCACCGACCGATAAGCTTCGCCGGTTACTTAAGACCAAGGCACCTTGGGATAAATAACTGCTCTAAAGCTGTCGCCTCCAGAACCGATCACGTCAGATCATCAGTTGGTGGATTTTGATTGCGGGGAATATGTCGCTGAAATGATTGACTTAAAAACACGCACTTAAAACCCCATAGAGCGGCAGCTTCACATTGCTTTGGTCTGTCTGCCGGTGCAATCAGCCATCATGCTTCGCCTAAAGCCATGCGACGTAACATGCCCAATCCTTTGCCTGTATTGCTGCTCGGCCGACTGGCTGTCGACAAGCGTTATCAACCAAGGGATTGGGAAAGCGCTGTTGCGCGACGCAATGATACGGGTAGCCAATGTCTCGGGGGGATTCGGGTGTATTGGCTATATTGGTACATGCTTTGTCAGAATAAGCCAAACAAATTTATCTTTAACAGGGATTTTTGGAGTCACCTTTACAAGCAATGATCTTGATGATGACGTTAGAGACAGTTCGGGATATTTTGGCGGAACCTTGCTGAGAATTCATTTATAGCGTTAATGACGCCGGCTCCTTGTGTACTGAGTGGCAAAATGCCTTGATTAACCAACAAATGAAGAGAGTGCCATCTGAAGTCAAAAGCTTCGGCGAGCCAATTGCGGCCCGAAGCGCAAGAAGAAGCCGACAGGCTATACGGCTTTCAGCAATCTCACATGGGTATTTTGAATATGCCGGACACGGTAAAATGGGTAAATCAACTGCTCGACAAGGTCCGTTGAGCGCCAGCGACGCAGGCCGGTGTAGCTTGACGGGCCGCATTATGCCGGCCGGCGGGAAAGGAATACTCGGGGTGACCCCCGCCGTTTCCGGGCTCCGCTATGCCAAACCGTACATAAATACCGTCGGCAAAAAGGCAAGTAGGAAAATCGCGGTTGGCATTCCCTCGCCAGCATTGGCATGCGCTAATATTCCATCAACCAGGTACGCGCTTTTTCGATGTCTTCAGGCCCGAAATACTCAATAGGGAACTCCCGAAAGCCTTTGCCGGTAAACAACAAAGCCAAGTCTTGCCATTTCCGCTCGCCGACCAGCGCCATCTTGTTGATATAAGGATCGCTCTGGCTTTGAAACGAGACGTCCTCCCAATCGCTGGCTTTATCCCAGCCCTGAAAATCCTCGCACAGTACCAATAACCGAATTCCGCCCTCGCGGCCGATGATGGCAAGCAGCTCTTTTTGTACCGTGCTCAGTTCGGCCTGGGTGAGCAGGCCGCTGATCCGGCTTGTTACAATACCGTTGAAATTGCTGATGATTTCCGCGCTCATAAATGATGTCCTCGAATGGGTTGTATTGTCCGGTCATTAGCCGGGATTGGATTCCTTCAGCCAGGAGAGAAATAACTTGTAGCCCAACGCCAGCACCACGGCGCCCACGAAAAGTCCGATGATCCCGGAAAACAGCATGCCGCCGATGGCTCCGATGAAGACCACGGCCATCGGCAAATCCAGGCCGCGCCCCATCAATAACGGTTTGAGCACGTTATCGATCGCACCCACGCCCAGCATCCAGACCATGAAGACCGTGGCGGTCAGGGTATCCTGATGGGAGAAAGTGTAAATGATGCTGGGCAAAATCAGAATGACGGTCGGCAGCTGCGCCACGGCAAGAAACAGGCAGAACACAGTCAGCAGTCCCGCCGCCGGCATGCCGGCCAGGAAAAACGCCACGCCCGCCAGTAAGGCTTGGATCAAGGCCACCCCCAAAATCCCGCGCGCAACGCCGCGTATCGTAGCGATGCAAAGCTCGGTCCATTCCTCGCCCTTGCTGCCGGCCAGCCGCCGGCCTATCGCCAATGCCAAGCGATGGCCGCTGTCGCCGTTGATCAGCAACAAACCGCAGATAACGACCGAAACTAGCAATTGCAGAATGGCCATGATCACCATGGCGCCGGAAGTCAGCAGCCATTTGCTGGCCTGCTTCAGTTGCGGCGCAAAGGTTTTGACTGCTTCCCCGAAATTATTGGCGGTCAGTTGCCAAAAATTGAACAGCGGTTCGCCGATTAGCGGCCAAGCAGCGACTTTTTCCGGGGGAGGCGGAATGTTGAGTTGATTTTGTTGCAGGCTGTCCGCCAACTCCCGAACATTCTCGCCGATGATGCTGGCCAGAATGCCGCAAGGGCCCAGGATGATCAGCAATAACAAGCCGGTCACCAAAGCCGCCGACAGTTTTTCACGCTCGCCCAGCCATGCGGTCAGTTTTTGATGCAACGGGTACAGCGCCACGGCGATGATCACACCCCAGGCCAGGGGATTGATAAACGGCTTGGCGATATGAAAACACCAGTTCAGCAGCACGAACAACAAACCAATTTTCAGTGCCGCCTCAACGGCGCGATGGGAAAAGTCTTCAGGCTTCATGATTTGCGGCTCGTGCGGCATGGCGTATTCCGGTTCAAAGATGAGAAACTCAGGGTAAAAACGCGGCGTCCTTGAGTTTGGGCATTTGTACACCTTACTCCGCCCCGACCATCCAGCCGCCACCCATCGCGCGATATAACTGTATCAAAGCGTTAAAGGTATCGCTATGCGCCTGTACCCATTCGATTTGACCTTCGTAATATCAATGGCGCAATTTTCTTTTTACTGCAACGCTAACCGCCACACTCAAGGTCGTTACCGTTTTTGTTGGCGTCGGCAGAAAAATCGGGGGTTGATGGAGTGCATTTCGGGTGGCATGGTTTTAATCTCGGCAACTACGCCGGTGTATTCAATACCGCATCAGCCGCCAGCAACGCGGAAACGCTGACTCCCGCGACGCCCCCGCCCGGCCGAGACCAGTGTCCGGTATGGAATAGTCCCGGCAGAACTCCGCGCACGCCGGGACGATTGGGGCCGATTTGTTCGGGGCTGGCGGCAAAGCCGTAGGCCGCGCCCTGTCGATTCAACGTGTAACGCTCCAGGGTGCGGGGTGTGCCGGATTCCACAAACAACAAATGATCACGCAGGCCGGGGAAAAAACGCTCGGCCTTTTTCAGCAAGCGCTGTTCGAATGGCTTTTTCGCCTGCCGCCATGATTGGCCGATGTCGAATGGGCACAGGGTGGTCAGCAACATGATATGTTGGCCGGCGGGTGCTAGGGATGGGTCCGTCAAGGACGGCAAAGTGGCGGAAAACCAGTTGAAATCGCCGTCGAGGTTGGAGGCGTAAGCTGCTTCGTGATCTAACGACTCGAAGAAAAACGATTCGTGGCTATGGTGGGCCATGGGCAGATCGGTGGCGACATAGCTGACGAAAATTGAAGTGGATGGACTTAATTCATTCAATCTGTCGAAGTGATCCTTGGGTAAGTACTCCCTGCCTAGCAGTAGTTCGGCGGTTTGCAGGGCATCTGTGTTGGAAACTACGCTGGATGCGCGGATAAGCTGACCATTCTCCAACAATATACCGGCGACCTTGCCTTGATTTACTACAATCCGTCGAGCGCTGGCATTTAGCAAAACCTCGCCGCCATGTTTTTCCACGGCTGCGGCCAATGCATTGGCGTAATTCTGGAAACTGCCTCTGCAATAATAGCCTCCCTCGTAAGTGTAGCCGGCCATCATGCAGGCCCAATATAGAAAGGATAGTTGTGCCGGCGGCAAGCCCAAATAGGGCCACAGTGATGCGCAGAGGCTTTTAAGTTGCGGGTCGCTTAAAAACTCGTCCAGGGCGACATGCAGACTGGTGCGGCGGTAGCGAAACAAATTCGCCAGCGCCGTTGCGGGCGAAATCCTTGTCTCGCGGCCCTGTTCCAGAACGGTTTCGGCCAGCATGGCTTCTTCCGCCAGCAATTTACAAAGCCGGATCAGTGCGAGCAGATTATCTTTTTCCTTGGGGAAGTGTTCGCATAAACCTTCGATAAAGTCGGATTCTCCCGCTCGCAGGCTGATTTCAAGCTCCGGGTAAACCGCTCGCGCGTAGCTTTTAAGCGGAATAAAAACTTCTCGTGGTTCGATGCCGACTGTCGTGCAGATTTGATAAATACTGCTGCCGTTTCGGTAGCCTCGCGGCCCGCAACCACTGACCAAATGCACCCCCGAGTCGAAATGGAAGCCGCGCCGCTTGAAGCTGTGGGCATAGCCACCGGGTCTGTCGTGACGTTCAACCAGTAACACGGATTTGCCGGCTTTCGCCAGCAATGCCGCGGTGCTCAAACCACCAATGCCCGCGCCTATCACGATTACATCGTATGTCTCGTGTCTTGATTCCTGTTGAACACCGCGCATGACAGACTGAAATTAATCAAAAGGGATGGGCAGGGTAGCAGATTGACTATCGGCTCACAAACTTACCGAGTGAGGTGGAGCGAAATTATAGGTAAATTCAGTGGCTTGTTTTAGTCGGATTCTGTTAGGGGAGGCACTCGGCAAAAATTTAGAGTTTATTGGCCGGCGGGATTTGTTCATTTTTTAGAAGGTAGCAAAAATTTATTGATGCTTGGTTCGCTTATTTTGCGCTGACTCCGTGGAAAGCCGGTTGTTTGTGTGATGCCTTTGTTTTGCAATGAATCAAGATTGGGTTGGTAAAATCACAATCGGGTTGATAGTTAATTTTCAATTTTTTGCAGATTTAAAGATGCTTTTGTTAAGTCTCCGGGGCGGTGTGGCGAAGGAATTGTTTGTAAAAACCACAAATGGAGTTAAGCTAGCATCTAGGTTATGTCGATATGTGCGAAGCGCAGTCGCTAAACCTAATCCGACAATGAAAATTGAAAAGGGGAAACACGATGAAAAATTTTTTAGTTGTTTTGATTTTGCTGCCTTTAAATGTCGTCGCCGCGCCAGTTAATGTAAATCAGGCCGATGCCGAAACCATTTCCAATGCGTTAACCGGCATCGGACCTAAGAAAGCGCAGGCAATCGTGCAATATCGAACCGAGCACGGAAATTTCACAACCTTGAAGGAATTGGAAAACGTTAGCGGGATTGGCGAAAAAACCTTAAAGGCAAATGAAAAAGACATTCTGTTTACGGACGCTTCAACTGATCAGCCGAATAGCGCGCCAGTTAGTAAGTAAGTACAATAATAATTTTCATATATATCGCCGGTGCTGCTGTCGGGATTGAAGCGGCACCAATCGATTCGATCCACCCGATAACATTTGTAGGAATGCAAAAGTCTCAGTGGGCAAGATGGATGCTAACCGCTTGCTCAAAACAGTTGCGGGCATTGACATATATCCTCTTTCTATCTTACAGTTATGGACGCATCACGAGTATGTGACAAGCCTAGCAGATTACGGCAGTGAGCTAATCGGCTAATACAAATAATAAAACTTTCGGAGCACATCACATGGCAAGACCATTAATTCAAATGGCGTTGGACTCTTTGGATTTCGACCAAACCGTAGCATTGGCGGATCAAGTAGCACCTTATGTCGATATTTTTGAAATCGGCACCCCTTGCATCAAATACAACGGCATCAATCTGGTAAAAGCGCTGAGACAACGTTACCCCGACAAACTGTTGCTGGTTGACCTGAAAACCATGGACGCCGGCGAATACGAAGCGGGCGCTTTCTACGCGGCCGGCGCGGACATCTGCACCGTATTGGGCGTATCTGGTCTGGCGACTATTGCCGGCGTTATCAAGGCAGCGAAAAAACATGCCGCCGAAACTCAAATCGACTTGATCAACGTAGCCGACAAAGCGGAATGCGCGAGAGAGTCCGTGAAATTGGGCGCTCAAATCGTCGGTATTCACACCGGTCTGGACGCGCAAGCGGCTGGCCAAACGCCATTCGGCGACCTGAACGACATCGCGCGCCTGGGTCTGGGTGTACGCATCTCCGTGGCTGGCGGTATCAAGCAAGCCACCGTACAACAAGTGGTTGAAGCCGGCGCCAATATCATCGTGGTCGGTGCGGCTATCTACGGCGCGCCTTCTCCAGCGGAAGCCGCGCGTGAAATTCGCGAATTGGTAGACGCAGCGGCGGTATAAGTCATGCATCAAGAGTTAGTCATCAACAAAATTTCAAGTATTCTTGAAGCGACTCCCGACGGCCACGATAAAGCTCTGGTCGATATGTTGGACCAGGCTAAAAGAATCTTTATTTCCGGTGCAGGACGGTCGAAACTGGTCGGTAACTTCTTTGCCATGCGTTTGATGCACGGTGGCTATGATGTCAGTGTGGTGGGTGAAATCGTTACGCCTAGCATCAAGGCCGGTGATTTGCTGATCATTATTTCCGGTTCCGGCGAAACAGAGCAGTTGATTGCTTTCACCAAGAAAGCTAAAGAGATCGGAGCGAAAATTGTCCTGATTTCCGCAAAAGACGATTCGACCATAGGTGATATGGCCGATATCACGCTGCAAATCGGCCGGTCCGAACAATACGGTAAAGTCAAGGGTATGCCCATGGGGACCGTGTTTGAACTATCGACATTGCTTTTCTTGGAAGCGACTATCTCGCATGTGATCCATGACAAGGGGATCGAAGAAGAAGTAATGAGATCCAGACACGCTAACTTGGAATAAAGGCTTCAGGCTCGCCTTCGCTTGAAAGCGGGCCTGTTCAACTTTTGATATCAAGGTGTTACCGAATCCGGCAGTCTAGTTAAGAGTGTGGTTTTGGTTGTCCTTGCCATTCACCGAGCCTCAGCATAACGATGTTTGGAGACGCAAACGTCGAACCTAAAACAAATTATAAGGAGACAAAC
>NZ_JANIBJ010000053.1 GCF_024505185.1 Methylomonas subterranea | reverse complement strand
GCTGATCTATATTATCCGGCTTCAATGAGGCCCCGGCGTTTGGCCGGGGAATGCCGGTCCCGGGCTACAACGCGCCAGTCTATATCACAATGGCTTCAATGAGGCCCCGGCGTTTGGCCGGGGAATGCCATTTACCGATGTATTCGCCGCCGGCCTGCTCAATGCTTCAATGAGGCCCCGGCGTTTGGCCGGGGAATGCGGGTTTGTTGCGCTATCCAACAACGTTTCGCCTATCAGCTTCAATGAGGCCCCGGCGTTTGGCCGGGGAATGCAGTAACACTCGATAGCGGCATTGATGCCGCTATTTCTGCTTCAATGAGGCCCCGGCGTTTGGCCGGGGAATGCTGGCAATGAACGAGATGGAGCGGGAAAACGACCAGCTGCTTCAATGAGGCCCCGGCGTTTGGCCGGGGAATGCGAACTTATCCTATGGACAAAGACTAAGAGCAGCTAGCTTCAATGAGGCCCCGGCGTTTGGCCGGGGAATGCCGGGGTTCCCTGCTAGGATTGTGCCGGCAAAGAAGGCTTCAATGAGGCCCCGGCGTTTGGCCGGGGAATGCCATGGCAGATTTAAACACACAAGAAGGTTTTTCATACGCTTCAATGAGGCCCCGGCGTTTGGCCGGGGAATGCCGCGCCCTGGCTGCTTACTCTCCGCTATCGCTCCGCTTCAATGAGGCCCCGGCGTTTGGCCGGGGAATGCCCCAGACAACACCGAGCACGAGAAAGGCAAGAAAGCCTGCTTCAATGAGGCCCCGGCGTTTGGCCGGGGAATGCGAGCAGGCAGCCGGTTATGCAATCACTCCGGAAAAGGGCTTCAATGAGGCCCCGGCGTTTGGCCGGGGAATGCGAGCAGGCAGCCGGTTATGCAATCACTCCGGAAAAGGGCTTCAATGAGGCCCCGGCGTTTGGCCGGGGAATGCTTCCATTTCGCTTTGTATTTCGCGTCGCTTTCAGCGGCTTCAATGAGGCCCCGGCGTTTGGCCGGGGAATGCGCCAAGAAAAACAATTAGGCCCAATTCATCAGAATGCTTCAATGAGGCCCCGGCGTTTGGCCGGGGAATGCAATGGGCAACGAAGGACCAACATATCAATCATGACTGCTTCAATGAGGCCCCGGCGTTTGGCCGGGGAATGCCGACGGCGTCATAGAAACATCGACGGTTGTTTCGATGCTTCAATGAGGCCCCGGCGTTTGGCCGGGGAATGCAATTCTGTTGGGCCGCTAATCATGTTCGAACCCTTGCTTCAATGAGGCCCCGGCGTTTGGCCGGGGAATGCGTATCAGTAAAGGTCTTTTGGGAAATGTTCATTTTGAGCTTCAATGAGGCCCCGGCGTTTGGCCGGGGAATGCGAAAATGTGATATTTAGGCTGGAAAATGTGATATTTGGCTTCAATGAGGCCCCGGCGTTTGGCCGGGGAATGCCCGCCAAAATACCATTTGCAATTAGTTGCCGTACCTGCTTCAATGAGGCCCCGGCGTTTGGCCGGGGAATGCTCGGTTTTGTAACGATTAGTCTTTTTTGATGTTTTGAGCTTCAATGAGGCCCCGGCGTTTGGCCGGGGAATGCGCCAATTGGCGGAAAATTTTCAGAATTCCGTAAATTCTGCTTCAATGAGGCCCCGGCGTTTGGCCGGGGAATGCGAATATCAAACCCGGCATGCGGGCTGAGAATTATCGCTTCAATGAGGCCCCGGCGTTTGGCCGGGGAATGCAGCGCGGGTTGGAGGCCTTGGTTGGCGCGGCCTGCGCGGGCCGTTTGCGAGAACCGAGCAAAACGGCTGGTCAAATTTAGCGGAAAAGTCGATTAAACGCCAATAAAAATAGCTAAGTTACTGATTGTTAAAGAGCCGCCGGCTTGCGAGAACTGCCCGGCTTTTGCGCGGCACCGCAGCGCTCGCGTTGTTGCGGCGGGGATGCCATGTTTTTATGCTCATTCGCCGGGCCGGATTTCCTGGTATTTGACTGGTTAAAACATGGACGCTAATCCCGCTAAAATCAGCTTGCGGTGATGGAAGACAGGGCGACTGTAAGCCGGACCCAAGCAAAGCCACGGGCCGATTTTACAGGTTAAGCCGACCACATTTCGCCTAACCTTCATGAAAACAACTCGCATCACCCCGATAAATGAAAGGCAGTTTTGTAGGAGCGACGCACAGTCGCGATGATGGACGTGTAAATCGCGACTATGCATCGCTCCTACCATGACTTTCAGAGTAACGCTCATGAAGGCTTGGCAATCACCCCAGCATATGAAAGTCAACGGCGTTATGTCGTTAGTTTTTGGGCGGTTGCCGCGTGACTTTCAGAGTAAGCCACCGGCCGATTTTACTGGTGGAGCCGACCGCATTTCGCCCGAGGTTCATCAAGGTAGGGCATCGCCTCGGCCAATGAAAGTTTTCCGTGGGAACGACACTTTGTCGCGACCGGAAGGCTTTGTACGCAACGAGGGGGATTTTACGACAGCCTTCGCAAAGAACGGAAACAGCATGCGGAAGTTGTTTTGGGTGGAATCCTAAGATCACACGATCACCGTTTGCGGTTCCATCACGGCGAATTCCTTACCCAGACTGACAATCGACGGTTTGATGTTTTCCGCCGGGCCGACATTGATCACCAGTACATGATCGTCGGCGTGATGAATCATGCTGTCCAGCAGCGACAGCATTTCCGCGTGTTGTTTGCGGCTTAGGCGGCATTGAAATACCGACAACTGCAACCATTCGCCATAGCCCTTCATCAGGCGAAACACCTTGCGCCAGCGCTTGGGGTCGCCGATGTCGTATGTCACGATGTACAAGTGTTGCGGCGCGGCCATATTCAGCGGGTGGTAAAGTTGGGGTATTCCGCCAGTTCGCCCAGCAAAAAACGCCCCAACAAACGGGCCTGAATTTCGAACAGGCGTCGGTATTCGACCCGGTAACCGAACAAGGGATGGGTCACTTCCTCGCACATGCGGCGTTCGAAGGCGGCGATAAATCGCTTGCGGCCGCCTTCGTCGAGATTGACGCTACCCGCCGCGCAGACGAAATCGGTCGGCCGCACTTCGCCGTTATTGATGGCTTTAAGCACCACGGAATCGGCGATGATGGGCCGGAAAGGTTCCATCAAATCCAGCGCCAGCGCCGGCCGGCCGTAGCGGGGCTGGTGATAAAAGCCGCGATACGGATCCAGCCCGACCGCGCTCAAGCTCATGGTCCAGCTGCGCACCAGCTGGGAGTAGGCAAACGACAGCATGGCATTGACCGGGTCGGCTGGCGGGCGGCGGTTGCGCTGGTTAAAGTCGAAGCTGAGCTGGCGGCTGTCGTCCGGTTTTTTGATCAGTTGATCGAAGGCGCCGAAGTACACTGCGGCCGCAGCGCCTTCGATGCCCAATAACTGGCTTAAATCCTTGGCGCGCAGCGATTTGTCGGCCAAAATTTTGAGCTGGTCGGTCAGCGCGTCTGCGGACTGCTCGCCGCGCCAGTTACGGCGCAACAATACCCGGCTGTTCTGGATTTTGGCCCGCACCAGACCCTTGGCAATTTGCAAACACTGGCTGTCGTTAAAGCTGGCCTTGTATTGCGCGGTGCGCAATTCAACGTTTTTATGGCCGGTGCCGATGGTGTGGCCGGTAAACCAGCCGCCGTGACTATGCCAGCTGACCGGAATGTCGCGGCGCATCAATTCCTGCAGACAAGGGGTGGTAATGTAAACATTGCCCATGATTACCACTTGCGAGGTATCCATCAGCCGCGCGGTTTGCACCGGATTATCGTCGATGCTTATTTCCAATTCCTCGCCTTTTTTGCCGACTTTGGCCTTATACGCCTGCACATACACCGGTAAGGCGTCGTCGCGCATCACCGCCAGCGGCCGGGGCGGATTGGCCGGGTCGCGAAAGTAATTGACCTCGTCCGGCAGGCAAATGCCCACCAACGAACAGCCGGGGCATTTGGGGCTATCCTGTAACGGCAGCGGAATGTGGCCGCTGTCGGCCATCAAGCGTAAACCCTGCATGGCGTTGGCCGTCAGTTGCAGCAACTCCTCATCAAACGCCACCCGCACCCGTTCGCGGCTTTGCGCAAAATACAGCAAGCCCTCGTCGCAACGGTAGCCGTGTTCGCGCAGAATCAAACCCTGCACGCACAGTTGCACCCGTTCAGGGTCGTAAGCGCCGCGCGCCACGTGCGGTCGCTTGCCGCGCTTGTAATCGATCGGCGTGACCACGCCGTCCTCGGCTTCGATCAAGTCCAGCTTGGCGATCAAACCCAAGCGATTGGACGATAGTGTGATAGAGCGGCCGTGAAATTTCTCGCTGTCATCCAGTTCGTCGGCTTCCGGGAAATTTTTGGACGGCTTATCCACCCGCCGATGGGCGTGGTCGCCTTCCACGGTGTCCGCCGACGCCGCCCATTCGCCTTGCACCCATTCCAGATAGGCCAAACGCGGGCAATACTGGTACTCGTTGATCATGCGCGCCGGCAGCAACGGCGTATCGCCGGACAATTCGGGGAAGGGCAGCGGTAGTTCGAGCTGGACGGGGGTGGGTTCGTCGGCCATGGCTTATTCCAAGTCAATCGATCCAAAAGGCTTCCAGCAGTTCGCCGTCGCCATCGAACAGCCACCATTCCAATCCCTGCTTGGTCGGAATACGATACAAGGCAAAGCCGGGTTGCCAATATTGCAGGACGGCTTCAAGGACCAATTTCGGAATGTCCGTATGATCCAAGGGCATGGGCATTTCTTCGGGCCAATCGCTTGTCGTTAAATCGCACATGTTAAAAAGCCTGGGTTGTTATACATTTTGTAATACAATTTGTCTGTCACTTTGCCTTTTTAAGGAGTCCGCCATGCCTGCCATCAGCCTGCGTTTACCCGACGATGTGGAAGCCAATCTCAAAGCCGAAGCCCAACTGGCAGGCAAAAGCCAATCGGAAATCGCCCGCTTGGCGATCACCGAATACCTGGCCCGCCGCGAGCGGGAGCGGTTTATGGCGGAAATGGTGGAAGCGGCACGCGCCTTGGCCAACGATCCGCAAGCCAGGGCGGAAGCGCTGCAAATTGCCGCAGATTTCGACGCGGCGGACGATGGCCTGGACCGTTTGATTGCCGAAGAGCGCGCCGCCGGTATCGACCCCGACGAAAAATGGTGGGAATGATGAAGCGCGGCGAAGTGTGGACCGCCAATCTGAATCCCAACAAGGGCGCCGAAATCGGCAAGATCAGGCCGGTGCTGGTGTTGCAGGACAACGCGATGATTACCGGCGGCCTGCCCACGATTGTGGTGGTGCCGTTGACCAGCCAGTTTCGGCCAAGCTTGGCGCCGCTGCGGATACCAATTGCACCGCAAGGCCGGCTGAAAGCCGACAGTTATGTCATGGCCGAACAACTCCGAGCCATCGACCGCTCCCGCTTCGGCGAAGGCCCGCTCGCCACCATCACCGCCGAGGAACTGGCGGCGGTGGAGAAGAGTTTGCGGGGGGTGATGGGGTTGTGGTGAGGGCATTACTCGCACTTCTTATACCGAATAACTTGGAGAAAAATTCTTGTAATATTTATTTGGTGCGATTCGCTCACAGCGAAACACTTGAGATATTCCCATTTGTTGCAAGTAGCGTTTATTAGGTTTGTCTCCGTGCATTTCTGAAAGCGCCATTATCGAGCGTATGCATTCAATATTTAATTGCGCTTCCCATATAGGCCAAGAAAAATAAGTTTTTCTGCCAGACTCTATAAATCCAGTTGTTGAAAGCCCTTTTACTGTAGGTATCGTTGGAAATAGCGTCAATGATTCGATGGCAAGTGCATTAGCGCCTCGCATTGTGTGTAAGCCAGATTTTTTACTGCTTTGTGAGCTGGGGTCATGCCATCGCAATGCATAACGTTGATCTTCCAAAGGGTCCCATCGAAAACTTGAGCATTCATCGCGATAATCCCATGTTTTAAATAACGTGCGATCTAAATCTATTAACTGAACTTCATTATGTATTTTTTTAGCATACGCAGTTAATCCTTTGCCATCACTATCGCCGCTTCTAACCATACGAAACTGCGTACTTTCGAATATTTCTTTTTCTTTGATTACTTCGCTACCAAATGCACTCAACAAGTCTGCAATCCGCCGATTATCCGCAGAACAATTATTTTGTATCTCTTGCAGTGTTTGTACAAACAAATCAGCTGAAAAAGGTAGCTTATCATCTATATCAAAGGCAGTTGTTGGCAAAGGCTTTAAAGCGTCATAAAGGACTATTAAAAAATAGTCTTTATCATCTCCGCACCCGTATAGGATTGGGCGATAACTCCCGGAAAAAGCTTTCCAGGAAATTCGAGCTTCTGAGTAATACCGTGAACAAACCGTAAGTGTGCCAAGCGCCGCTAAAAAACCTAGTGGATTTGAAGCGCTAATTCCTTCAAATTCCAAATGACTATCACTCATAAGTTTTCCTCCTCCTCACTCCGCCGATGATCGGCCAAACGTAAAATCGTCTCTAACCATGCCAAGCCCCACCAACCGAAATGTCGAGTCAAACTCCAATAGCGCTCGGCCACTCCCGAATCGAGACGCTCCAATTTGGTTGGACCTTGATGCGTTAGTCGTTGTCCTAGCCATTCGGATATTTCGACATCGGGCGCCTTATCCTCGAAAACGACAGGTGCAAACGGCCGGCAATAGCCATGATGGCTTTCCACCAAATGCAGCACCAAATCCCGATACAACGCATTTTCCGGCAGCAAGCTCAATTGGCTTTCCATTAAACGAACCGACAGTAATTCGTGACGACCACCTTTGGGGTAATCAGCGCGTTTTCGCGCCGCTTCGCTGGCCTGTTTGCTTTGCGGCATAGCTGGCGATTTGGCTAGCGGTTCGGCTATCGTCAATGCCACTCCGCCCCGTAACCACGCTTGAAAACGCGGATCGATTTTGCCTAAATCATGGCCGTTGGCGGCTAACGCCAAGCAATCGGCTATTTCACTAGGTAAGCCGCATTTATCGGCAAAATCTCTTGCCCACTTTGCGACGCCTGCCAGATGGGTGTAGAGATTTTGTTTTTGTGACGTGCCGGACGAGGCCGCATCGGTTTCATCGCTGAAATAATCCGGCTCATCCGCTTGGAATATTCGGGGCATAGGCCGATTGGAAAGAATAATCAGGCCTTGTTGAGGGTGCGGTATTAACTGGCAACGATTCTGAGCTAAATGATGAATGATCTGCTTCAGCCAATCTGATATGCCATCAGTTTTGGCAATCTCCTTCAGGCAGTCAATTACGTCAATCAGCAGTGTGTCGCCGTCTTCGTCGTAACGGCCGGGGGCGTCATGCACTGTATTGACTAAATCCTTTAAAGCTTGCGATTCAAGTAAACCCCACTGAGCGATGGTTTCTGGGTGCAAGCGTAAAATGGCTTTTGCCCGCATTTGCGCATTTGCACGGTCACCCCAATCCAAAATCGGCATGCTGCTTGGAGTCAAGTAAAAGTCGCCAAGCAGCTGCCAATTTGTCTCGTTGGCGGTAATTACCAAAACATCGCCCGGTAGGATCGTATCCGAAGCGCTAATTACCTCGGATTTATCCGGTCCGCGCCAACGAATGACTCGCCTTTTCGCGCTGGCTTTTTCATCGCTGGATTGGACGATGTCACCTTCCAAATCGGATTGCTCGACAATGGGTTGATCCCGTCCGGACAACCAACGGCGCATAACATAAATCGGGACGGCCAAGCATTCCGATGACGATGGCGGAACAATCGATAGAACGTCGAGCCATGCTGGGCTATCCGCTGTTTCATCAACTTCCGTTGCAGGCTTCGCTTGATCCAGAAGTATGTCCGAGCGCCAGCAAACCTGTACATCGGCGGAGTGCTGCCCCTGCCCATGCAGAAAAATACTGACATCGGGGCTTGGCAGTGGAATTGGCGAGGTTTGTGCCCAACTATCGACATGCGCCGGCAACATGATGGGCGCATGAGTTGTTGGTGCATTGAGTCTTTGCAACAAAATTTCCAATTCGCCAGGTTCTTGCGGTAAGCGAACGCTTAAGGCCGCAATGCCCATATCCAATTCGTTTTCCTGGTCTTGTAACCAAGCCCAGGTCTCAGTCAGTGCCGTGCCGTATACCGGGTCTTGATAGCCTTTTTTAGCCTGTTCGGCACTGATCAGAATTGAAGCTTTACCAGCGAATTTACGTCCCATGCGGTTTAAGCGCCCGAAGCGCTGACGTAATGCGTCGAGGCTGGCGCATTCGCTGACCAATAAGTCGAAATCCAGATTTGCACCAACTTCCAATGTTTGGGTGGCAACCACAAACGTGTTCTGTTCGAGTGTCCTGGATGGAGAATAATCGGCCGATAAGGATTTCAGTTCTTCCAGAACGGTTTGGTCTTTATCGAGGGGACGCATACGACCGGTAAGCAAAATGACTTTGGAGTTGGATTTCTCCGCCAAGAGATTCCGGGTTTCTCTGGCAACAGCAACACGGTTGCAGAACACAACGACTGCCGGTTTGCCGAGTAATCCCTTTGGCGGCTGCTCTGCCAGCTTTTGCGCGCTATCGCCCAAAGCCTTTGCCATTTTGCTAACGTATTCATCGCTTTTGTGGCTAACCGGAGCAACCAATTCGACGGTTTTAATGGCGAGTTGTCGTGCGCCCAATGGATGAACGGGATCTTGGGGTTCTGTCGATTCATCCTTGAAGGAATCGGTCATTCCCGGCGGTGGCGTTGCACTCATTACCGACACATGAAATGGCGGTAGAAAATCCGTTTCTCCCCAGTGACGGTATTTTTTGACAGCCAGCAGGGTTTCCAAAAACGGCTGCGCGCAATGGGCTTCGTCCAACAAAATCAGCGCATCGTTGCCGACCAAACCGGCATGAATAGGCCACGTTCCGGAACCGGGACCGTAAGCCCGAAACAGCAGGCGCGAGCCCAATTGATCAACCGTGCTGGCTACGATCATCGGTTGCGCCGGGCTTTTAGCCCAGGCATTCGAGCGGTACATACCGCCGCGCAATTGAAACGCTGCGAGTGGCGTATCGCTATTCGACAGATATTTCAATTGCTCGGCAACGGTTTTCAGAATAGGTTGATCGGGATTTTTGAGTTTTTGCGCAATCATTTGAGCGCGCTCGAATGCTTCGTCGACAATTACCCGTCTATCCACCACAAAAAAGATACGGCGCGGCGCACTGAGTTTTTGTCGGGTTCCAAGACGACCTGCTTGAACCGCCAAAGCAAACACGGCAATATCGATACAAGCCGTTTTGCCGGATGCCGTCGGCAGTTGTATCGCTTCCGGCCAAGGCTGATCGTCATTCCCGATTACCCGTTTAGCTAAAGCAATCTGCCAAGCAAACGGCTTTCTGTTTTCTCCCCATAGCGCGCTAAAAAAAGCTTCAAATTGGTCAACAGTTAACTCAGCCATTGAATTCTCCTTTGTCAAACCAAGGCCGACACAATCCATACCCGCGAAAACGACCGGCGCAAATCAGAATAGGCCCGGATACCGCTTGCTCGAAAACCAACACCGCGTGTGCATGGTGGAGACGGCCACCATCTGTTTTGCGGGTGATATAAGGGAACTCCTTGCTGTGAGGTACGCCCTCGAATAGCGATACCGGGTGCAATAACACCTCGGCCGGTCGTGGCAAACCCAAACGTTCGCAGCCGTCTTTGACCGATTCGGCTGCCTGTTCCCATTTGTCTTTGCCGTCGAAATGCCGATCCAACACAACCGGTGTCACGCTAGCCCAGACTTTGGATGGTCGCGTCCAGGTTTTAATTTGTAGATTCGTCGGCGGCGATTCGCGGGTATCCAATTCGGCGCCACATTCCAGCCATTGACCGTCGAACAGCTTGATTTTTCGTGGTTGCCAGTCTTCTTCGTTTCTCAACCAAGGTTCGAAAATGGCTGCGGCCTGTTGGAGGTCCACCGATTGAGGCAACGCGATTCCCAATCCCATGATGCGGCCATCGGCATGTTCCGAACCGACAAAAGGCAACGGAAACAAAGCTATGTGCGGATTGCGCGAGGCTCGGCCGTTTTCCGCATGGCCGCTCAACCACTCCGGCATCGGCGCCGGCTGATTTTTCATCAATGCTCCACGTAGCGCCTGGGTTAACTTCAAGGTACTTTGCAAGTTCAGACGTTTGCCTGAAAGTTTCAGCACAATGAAATTGGGGTCGAAAATGGCTTGGTAAATTACCGATTGTTGGGTTATGTCCTTAGCAATCACTTTGCGATAGCCTTGCCAAACGCCTGGATCATCGGGCCTTAACGAAATAGGCTTCTCTGACCGCGCCAACTCCGAACCGAGTTGTTCAAGCCGCTCATCAATTACCGATAATTTTTGCCTAAAGGGCAGTTCGGCATTTTTTTTATCGGCACCTTTTAGGTCTTTAATTTGCTCTTTACGTGCCTTGTCTACTGTCTTTTTCGAATCTTGCAACCGCTGTTGTTCCGCCTGTAAATCACTGTATCGAATAACAGACTCGCGGTTGGCTTGTTTCGCCAAATATTGCAATCGACCTGAGCACGGAACCCGAAATTTATGCGTTGCCAGATAGTCGGCCTTTTTCCAGTTGGACTCCGGCGGTTGTGGGTCAAACCACATTTGCACTAGCGAAGCGGAATGACCAATTGAAACGACTTTTCGTGTTAGCGAAATTAGCGCTACTTTTTGTTGGTCGGTCGGTTCCGCATCCCACACGATGTGTACATCTGGATTAAATGGAATAGCTACGGGGAAGCGACGGTCTCTACGCTTTCTGCCTAACGGATAACCACCTACGGTAGGAGCCAGAACCCCTTTTTTCTCGTTTTCATACGGGGTAGCTGAATCATTTACCGGCACATATACATTTACTGATTCACGTTGTTTTGCATCCGAGCAATGAATATCTGGTGGAACCAA
Organism: Methylomonas subterranea; assembly: GCF_024505185.1. Lineage (GTDB taxonomy): Bacteria > Pseudomonadota > Gammaproteobacteria > Methylococcales > Methylomonadaceae > Methylomonas > Methylomonas subterranea. Next base: position 8,085 of record NZ_JANIBJ010000053.1, on the reverse strand, counting down.
TGTTTCTAACCAGCCTAAAGCCTCCTGTTCCGCCGGGTTCTGTCCTGTTTCAAACCAAGCAGCCGCCAACGCCATATAAACTCGGCCCGGATGAGGCGGCCATTCGGCGACTTGCTTTTTCGCACCGTCCGCCGCTGCCATTGCCCACCCGTTTAAGTAACGGATGCCCAGGCTGAACATTACTCACCTCCTTCAGCGGATTGATGCATATTGGCTTCCTGGCTTTTTCTAACCAGGGCCAACAAATCTTCAGAAGGTTGTAATTTGATTTCGTCTTCCCAAGGTAAACCCAAGGCTGTTGCCTCTTTGACGGCCTGATTGAACAACTCAACCGCAGTATTGCCAGTCAGCACGTACTGTTTCGGTTCTTCAGTCGGGACATCCAATAATTCCCAGACAAACGCCTGTTGCGGAAATAGCTGGCAACGTGACCGTAAATCAGCGCCTTGTTCTCGTTGTAGCGTGGCAGCCAATAAACCCAATGTAGTTAATACGGTGCGAGCGGCAATATCGACTTTATTATCAGATTCGACCGCACCATTAATGGGAAAGCGTAAGCGGCGCAAGGCGACTAGAGAAAGAACGGTGGTTTGAATTGCTTTTTTGATGGTAAATCCGCCTTTAATGCGCGGCTTTTTAATAACTTTTCCGTTTTCCAGGACAACATCGTCCAACACAATATTGTTATTACTGTCTTTCGCATATGAGAAATTAGGAACAATATTCCCATGATTTATTTTGGATGGGGCGCCTTGATCTTGATCTTTGTTTTCATCGTACGCAACCAGATTTCCTTTGCTTAAACCATACAATGCTAATTTATTCCCCACTCTTTTTGCTAAATCTGGGTTGGTTGTCCAACTATCATCCTCTGTTCGAAAGATAGGTCCAGATGCCCTGACAATGCCGGCTGAATCAATGCGACTTTCAACATTTATTCCATCTACCACACCCCATCCGACCATCTCTGAAACTAAGGCTCTTTGAAACTTCGCGCCTAATCCACCCCTTGGACCGGTTGAATCCCAAATACCAAAAATTAATGCCGTAGGGCAAATTGCAAATAAATCACTAGCATTTCTGGTATCAGCATTATTTAGCGCTTTACCGTGCGCAGAATCTCGAAACTTTATATTTGGTGAACTAAGAATGTTGCTATCTCTAAAAATGGCATCTGCTACTCGATGAGGTGCTTCTAAGCTGGTTACGCTAAACGATTTATATTGAGGGTCATTAAATATAAACTCAGTCGATATAATAGGCAGTTGAATACGTCTTTTGCCGTCAGAGTCTTTAGTTCTCCATACTTCAAGTAGAGCCAATTCACTGCGGTTAGCTTGTGACTGGACAGAGTCAAGCAATACGCAATCAACTAATTCTCCTGTTTCCGCATCCACGCGCTTTTCAGTGGCATATTTCCCACCTTCATAAGTCGGCGGAAACACCTTGTCTCCGAGGCCACCCATCGGCTGATATTCTGTTATGCATCTAAATGCTGCGGCATGGCTGGAAACGGCTTGTTTTATGATGTCCAGGGTTAAGGTTTGTGTCATTGCAATCTCCAGGTTGGTTGGACCAAAAGTTATTTGATTGGGGAAGCTAAACGTTTTCTAACATGGCTCGGTCTCAAAAGCCGATACCGAGAATTTTTAGGTACAAAATTTTTTTGGCCTCATTGATAAACCGCCAACAACTTCTCCGCTTCCTGCCTGACTAATTCCCGCAAAAACCCCGGCTCCACCACCTCCACCTCGGCGCCGTATTTCAAAACGTCCATCAGCAATTCTTCGTGGCGGTTGAAGGGGATGCGCAATTGATAGCGGCCGTCGGTTAGCCACTCGCATTGTTGTTGGCTGTGCCAGGTTTCGTCGGAAACCCAGCGGCCGGCCTTGGCGGAGAAATTCAGGATGGCGGTATGTTGGGGCGTGCCGGCGAAGATGCCGTAGGACGAGCCGTAGTGTTGTTGCAGGGTGGCCGGGTCCAATAGTTGCGCCGGTTCGGCGCTGGCGGTTGCCGATCTGATCCGGTCCAGCGCGAAGGTGCGAGGTTCGTTGCGTTGGTGACAGTAAGCGTCCAGGTACCAGTTGTCCTTGTACAAGATCAGATTTTGCGGCGATACCGGCCGCTGGCTGGCTTGGTCGTTGCCGCGGGCGTGGTAGTGGATCAACAGCCGTTGTTGTGCGAACAGGGCCTGGACCAAGGTCAGAAACAAGTCGTCGTTGCGGCTGCGGTAGGCCTGGCTGAGGATTTTGATGCGGCCCAGTTGCGGGGTTTTGACGCCCGGCGAGTGGTCCAGCAGCTTCTCCAGGTGACTGCGGAGTTGGCCGATTTCGTTTCGAAGCAAGCCCGGCGCCAGATTGCCCAGCAGATGCTGGCAGGCAACCAGGGCTTGCAGTTCCGCGGCACCGAGCCAGATGCCGGGCAGTTCGAACGGGTGGCGCGGGTCGTCGCGGTCGTAGTAATAGCCGGTGCCGCGTTCGCAAAGCAACGGGGCGTTCAAGCGGTCGCGCAGTTCGTTTACCAGGCGTTGGCGGGTGGCTTTGGAGCAAGCCAGTTCGCGGTCTATCTCCGGGCCGGGAATCGGCGTGCGGCGGTGTTTGAGCAGGTTGTGGAGTTTGACGATTTTGTCGAAGTGTTGCATGCGGCTTCCATTCCTGTAAATGGGCTGATCAGAGTAGGGGCAAGCGATTCGGTGCAAGCAAGGCGCGCTGAATTTGCCGGAACATGAGTCGGGGTTTTAGACTATAACGCTTTAGCGTGCAAGCCGGGAACAGCGGTTAGGATTCCGGCCCTAATAACTTCCCGATTTATACCCCTACAGCCGAAGTAATTCGGGCGGAAGCCTTGGAATGCTCAAAGGGAGGATAAGCGCAGCGCATCCGCCATGATTGCTGAATAATTACGATTTTGTAGGCTTACTCGGAGCAAACTACTTCCACCAGCGGCACTTCCCACTCCTTAACTTTACAGCGGTCTTGATATTCAGCGTTGCCGTCTTCGCGGTAACGTTTCAGCAGGGCAATGACGGTGATGCGTTGGATGCGGTCCGTTTTGTCCAGCCAGACGGGGTGCGCGGCTTGCGACAGGCGGGCTATGTCGATGCCGCCGCTTTGCAGACTCAGTTTGCCGTGCCGCTCGATCAATTGCAGTTCGGCGCCGGGGGTCAGGGCCGCCAGTTGGCGGTGGATGGGATGATTGGCGGCGCAACGGCCGGCGTAGCCTAAATCTAGTTCATTCATGCCGAGTATCCGGTACGCCCGCTTACCGTGAGCGGGCGCGGGCAATTCCGGCGCCGTTCTGACCAGTAAATGTTCGCCTTGTATTTCCCGCAGGAAGGGGTTGCGTGCGTCCTGGCGTTGCGCTAGACAGAGGGTTTCCCTGGCGCGGGTCATGGCCACGTACAGCAGGCGGCGTTGTTCTTCCACCGATTCTACAGCCTGCGCCGGCTTTGACTTGCTGGCGTCCCAGCCGCCGTCCAGGATGAAGACATGGTTGAATTCCATGCCCTTTACCGCGTGCACAGTGCCGAGCAGGACACCGTTGCCCAGGCGGCGTTCGCGGCGTTGTTCAGCCAGGATTTCGCCCAGGTAATCCAGAGTCAGCCGATTGCAGACCTTGGCGTTACCGGTTTCCCCTTGCCAGTCCCGCAACAGGTTTTGTAGTTGCTCGATCCAGACGTTGCCAAGGTTGGCCGGATATCTTTCGGCCAGCCAGTCCAGCCAGTCGCCGGCGGCATTCAAGCCGTTGCCGGCCAGACGCAAGGCTTGCAAAAGTTCGGCATTTTCGCGGATGCGGAACGGGCTGGGGTTGGCTTCGTTGGAGAGCATGATGCTGAGCGGTATATCGTGCCGTTCCAGGGCGGCGCGCACGGGGTCCAGCAGGCGCCATTCGCGGGCCAGGATGGCGCATTGCGTCCATTCCAGGCTGGGGTCCAGTTGCCGCAGGCGTTGCAGCTCGTGGGTCAGCAGTGCCGCCTGGGTGGCGCAGTCGGCTACCTGAATCAGCTGAACCCGGCCGCGCGCCAGGGTATCCAGATGTTGCCAGCGGCCGCCCGGATCCAGCTTTTTCCGCTGGCTGTTGATGCGAATGGGCTGTTGTTGCTTCATGCGGTCGCGGTTGTGGCCGATCAGGGCGTTGGCGGCGGCGATGATGTGGCCGCTGCTGCGATAGTTTTCCAGCAGATAATGCTGTTGGGCCTGATAGTCGCTTTGAAATTGTTTGATAAAGGCGATGTTGGTGCCGCGAAACTGGTAGATATTCTGGTCGTCGTCGCCCACCGCCAGAATGGTCAGCTTGGCGTCGTCGTCGGCATGGCGGCCGGCGATGGCGGCAATCAGCCGGTATTGTTGTTCGTCTATGTCCTGGTATTCGTCGACCAGTATGTAGCGGTAGCCGGCCAGCAAGCGCTCGCGGCTTTCGTCGGCTTCCAGGCCCAACAGCATTTGCTCGCCGCGCAACAGTTGTATGGCCTGTTCTATGATGGCGGCAAAGTCGGTTTCGCCATGTTCGGTGCCGCTGTTCAGGGTATGACCGGTCAGTCGCAGGGCCAAGCCGTGATAGGTTTGTATGCTGACGCCCCTGGCGTCGTCGCCGGCCAGATCGCTCAGACGGCGGCGCAGTTCGCCGGCGGCGTTGCGGTTGTAGCAGAGCACCAATATGCCGCGGGCCGGAACCCGTTTTACCCGCAGCAGATAGGCGCAACGGTGCACCACTACCCGGGTCTTGCCGGAGCCAGGGCCGGCCAAAATCAACAGATTTTTGTCTTCGGCGGCGGCCACCAGGGCAATTTGTTCCGGGTTTTGCAAATCGCCGACGATGCGTTGAAACGATTGCTGGCTGGTGGCGCGTTCCAGCACTTCGCGGCGGTCGGCGAAATAGCGTTTGACGAATTCGGTTTTGTCCAGCGTAAAGTAGGCCAGCACGAAGGCCAGGGCTTGACCGATTTTTTCCAGCCCGCGGCGGGCGTATTCGTTCATCACGTGAATCTGAAACACCCGTTCGCCGTAATGCTGCGACAGCGGTTGGTAATCGCCCTTGCCGTAGGAGCGGCCCTTGGCTTCCGGCAGCACCTTGATGGTCATGGCCTGGCGGAATACCGCCAAACCTTGCTGCAGGGTGAGGATTTTTTGTTCGTGCAGGAAGTTCAGCGCCCGCTCGACCGCCGCCAAAGAGTCCTTCACCTCGGCGGCGGTGACCAAATCACGCCGTAGCGCGGCCAGCAATTGTTCGGCGGAAAACTCCACCAGCAGGTCGGCGCCGGGTTTGGTGTGGGGTGGGATGTTGGCGAGAATGGCGTCCAGCGCGATTTTGGCCACCGCCTGGCGCAGTTCGGCGGTGGCCAGCAGGGCCGGCCAGCCGCGATTCAGTTTGACGGCGTATTGATCCAGGCCGTCGCGGGCCAGACCGTTCAACAACAGCCGCAGCACTTCCGGGTTGCTATGCGGGAAACCGTTATCGAGTAAATGCTGATTAACATGGCGCAAGGACAGCGTTTGCCAGGTGTCGCCGGCGGCATCTGGAGCTTGTTCGCGCATCGTTTCTATCATGGCCCTTTCCAGCGGGCAGATTTTTTCCAGCCTGTTTAATGACGAATCTGCAATCTTGTAGCGCACGAAGGCGGTCAGTAGCAGATTTTGCTGGATCAGTCCGTGTTCGCTCATGTCGTGCAGCGTGCGGATTACCCGCTGGCTGGCGGTTTCGCCGGGTTTATCCTGTTCGGTATTGGCGAATTCGCCCAGCAGCGCCAAGTCGTCGGCGCTGAAACCTTGGTCGCTGTCGGCATTGAACAATTCTTGCAGAATCGCCAGCCAGCGTTGTTGCTGGCGTAGCGACAGCCCCAGCTTTTGGATTTTGGCCTTGGCTTCGTCCAGGTCTTTCACCAACGGCCGGCCCTGGAATACCTGGGTGCGGTTTTCGTTGCGTTCGATAAAACCGGCCCGCTCCAGCCAGGATACGGCGGTGATGATTTTGGTGGCGGCGTTGCGGTCATCGCTGTCGAAGGATGTATCGACATTGTCGTCCTGCAGAATCTCGCCGCTGGTGATGACCACGTTACCGTCCCGGTCTTTCTTGCCGCGCCTCAGGCAGCGCAGAATCTGGGCGATGTCGCGCTGATCGACTTGCGACAGCGCGGACAGTTTGAACTGGGTTTCGATGTCGTGTTCGTCGAACAATAAAACGCATTCGGCGGCTTCTTGGTCGCGGCCGGCCCGGCCGGCTTCCTGCAAGTAGTTTTCCAGCGAGCCGGGGATATCGGCATGAATCACCAAGCGCACGTTGTCCTTGTCTATGCCCATGCCGAAGGCATTGGTGGCGGCAATCACGCGGATTCCGCCGTCTATGAAGGCTTCCTGTATGTGGCGCTTTTGCGCCGCGTCCTTACCGGCGTGAAAGGCGGCGGCCGGCCAGTGTTGCTGGATCAGGAATTCGGCGACGGCTTCGGTATTTTTTTGGGTGGCGCAATAAACGATGGCGCTGCCGGCGCCGTCCGCCAGCCGTTCGCTCAGCAATTGCTGAATGCGGGCATATTTTTCGTTGCCGCCGACGGTCTGCACCTCGAAGTGCAGATTGTCGCGCTCGACCCCGCCCGGAAATTCCGCCAAGGTCTGGGCCAGATGGGCGCGAAAATAGTCGAGGATTTCGTCGCGCACATCCTGTTTGGCGGTGGCGGTAAAACATTGCACCGGCGGCAGCACGGCGTGTTGTTGGGCGGCGAATTCCTGGATGAAGCGGGCGGCGTACAGGTAATCCGGGCGAAAATCGTGGCCCCACTTGGACAGGCAATGGGCCTCGTCGAACACCCAGCAGCCGATTTCGCGCTGGGCGATGGCTTTGCGGAAGCCGGCATTGCGCAGTTGTTCCGGCGAAACATACAAAAGGGCGATGTCGCCCATTTGAATGGCCTTCAATACCTCGCCGCGTTCCGGCGCTGTCAACATACCGTAAAGCGCGGCGGCGCTGGGGGCGCCGGTTTTATTGCGCAAGTTGTCGACCTGATCCTTCATTAAGGCTTGCAACGGCGAAATGACGATGGTCAACACACCCCGGCGTTGATAGCGCACCAGGGCCGGCAATTGAAAGCACAACGATTTGCCGCCGCCGGTCGGCAAGACCGCAAACAAGGGGGTGTCCGCCATCGCCGCTTGCACGATCTGTTGTTGCAGACTGCCGCCGTCGGCGGCCGGCGGTTCGTTTCTGAAAGCCGGGAAGCCGAAATAGCGCTTCAATTGCCCGACCGGGTCGTGGGTTTGGGCGCAGTAAGCGCAAGCGGGTTTGCCGCAGGGAATGTCGCGCAGCTGCCGCAGGGCCGGGGCTACGTCGGGAAACGTTTCCCGCACCCAGGGCGGCAGCACCGAATTGCCGCCGGCCACCCGCAGCCACGCCAGACAATAGGCCAGGGCGGGGCGCTTGTTGGGATCGGGCAGGTGGGACAGGGTGACTTGGTTGAAGGCGGTTTCGCAGACTTGGCCGTAGATGAGTCGCTTGAATAAATCGAAGGCCCGCGAGGCGTTGATTTGAGCGGCACCCAATGCGCTCAGGCATAGTTGCAGTCCGGCATGGCGCGGATCGCCGGAAAACGCATAGTGGTAAAACGACAGAATATCCTGGTTTTGCTGTTGTTCCAGCAGGGCCTGCCATTGATCCTGGAATAGCGATTCGGCCAGCTTGGCGTCCAGCAGCGGGTCGTTCAGGCCGTCGCGCACCAATTTGTAATTTTTCACCAAGCGGTGATAGGGATTTTCCGGGAAGGCCAGCGGCGACAGAAACAGGGTATCGACGACGGGTTTTTGCAAACAGGCCAGATCGGGCAGAATGGCCAGACAGACCGGCAGGTCGTGGCGCAGCAGATTGTGGCCGAGCAGAAAATCGGCGCCGGCGGCAAAGTCATCCAGTTCGCGCAGGACCCGCTGAATGGTAAAAGGGGCTGTGCGACTAAAGCTTTTATTGTTGAACCGGGCGGCCAGGGCGAAAATGTCGCCGTTTTCGTTGGTTTCCAGATCCAGGCTGCAACAGCGGTTTAAAAAGCCTTGCCAGTCCATGGTGGATGAGTGCAATTGAGGGGGCAGCCGCTTCGGCCATGTGGCC
>NZ_JANIBJ010000052.1 GCF_024505185.1 Methylomonas subterranea | reverse complement strand
CCGACGAATACAGTTTGCTGGACAAGACCTTGGTCAGATAATTGTTCATCGCCCCCACCGGCGGCGAGATCGACATGTCGTTGTCGTTCAGGATCACCAACAGGTTGGCATTGACGTCGCCGGCGTGGTTCATCGCCTCGTAGGCCATGCCGCCGGTGATGGAGCCGTCGCCGATGATGGCGACCATTTTCTTGTCTTCGCCGCGCAATTGCGACGCAATCGCCATGCCCAGGGCGGCGCTGATCGAGGTGCTGGAGTGGCCAACCCCGAAGGCGTCGTATTCGCTTTCGTCGCGGGACGGAAACGCCGATACCCCGCCCAGGGTGCGGATGGTCGGCATGCGCTCCTTGCGCCCGGTCAGGATCTTGTGCGGATAGGCTTGATGCCCCACGTCCCAGACCAACTGATCCACCGGGGTGTCGAACACGTAATGCAACGCCACGGTCAGTTCCACCGTGCCCAGACCGGCCGAAAAGTGGCCGCCGGAAATGCTGACGGTATGGGTCAGATACTCCCGCACTTCATCCGCCAGCGCTTTCAACTGGGTCTTGGCCAGCGCTCTGACGTCGGAGGGGCCGTGGATGTTTTGCAACAATGAATATTTGTTTTTCGATTTCATAATCAGTACAGGGGTTCGCGATAGAACATCAGGATGACGCCGATCTGAAACAAGGCGAAGACCGAGATAAAGCCGGCAATATTTTTGCCGGGCGAGTCCAGCTTGAGTTCAAGCCAGCGGCCGCAGGCCAGAATCAACGAAAACACCCCCATCAGGGTGTGGCCGACCTGAATCAAAAACGCGGTCTTGGCTTCGAAACCCACATGCGAATGGGCCAGCAGCATCATGCCGCCGAAGGCCGCCAGCAGTGGAAAAAAGTAGGGCAACATGCCCTGATTATTGTTGATGCGAGCGCGGACCTCTATGCTTCCCAGGATGAATACCAACAAGGTGGCGATTCGGTGTTGCAACACTTCGCCGTTGTTAAAAGTGCTGTCCCAGAAGCCGATGGGGCCGAGCGGCCAGCTTTCCGCGTCGCTGCGGAAAAACAGGAACACCCCCAGGGCCATGAAGCCAACCGGCCAGAAGCGTGTCCAGCGATGAAAACGGCCGGTATACGACAACATGGCGAAAAAGCTCATGACGGCCAGGAAAATGCCGGAAATATTATGGTTGTAGTCCGACCAGGCGGTTGCCGCCTCTGATGGGATTTGGCCGACGATGGCCACCCGTCCGGCTTCGCCAGCCAGCAGGGCTTCGTGAGTGGGCGATTGCCAGCGAGGCACCCGGGGATGAAACATGTTCAGTACTTCTTCCCAGCTTGCGGTCAGATGCGGAATATCAACCGCGGGCGGTTGCGAGGCCAAACTGGCGGCGGTGAACAAAATGGTTAGCAGTATCAGGGTTTCCGCCTCAATGTAATACGGTACCCGCGCCGTCAACGCATACAGGCTGCGACTACGGAAATACTCTTCGACAGCTTGACGATTCATCCAGGCAAAGCCCAGAGCCAAGCCCATCATGATGATTTTGACCATCAGCAAATTGCCGTAGCCGGCGCCTATGAAGCCTTGGAAGGTGCGGATGTAATACCAGGCCAGGGGGGTGCCGGTGACCAGCAACGCGCCGACCGCGGCAACGCCTATGATGGCGAAGCGTTTCAACAGCAGCGGCCACAACTCCACAGCAATGGCATTTTGTTTTTTTAAACGCCAGATCGCCAGCAGTTGAAAAATGCCGCCAACCCAGGCCGCCGCCGCGATCTGGTGGCTCACGGTCAGCGTCATCAATAATGCGCGATCTTCCAGCCGGCTGGCGCCATGCACCAACCAGGCGGCGGAAATCACCAAGGGCAGGATGGTGGCGGTCGCCAATAGCCAATGTTTTTGGGAGCGGTAATTTTGCCTCAACGCGAATTTGATAAACAAAAACAGCGCGAAGGCCGAAGCGGCCCGAGCCATGCCGGCTTGAAACTGCACGGTGTTGAAGAAAGCCGGGAACGGCGATTTACCCAATGTCGCCGCCATCAACCAGATTTTTAGGCCGATTTTGGACAGTTGGGTAATGACCAGCGCCTTGCTGCCGAAATGAATCAGATTGACGGTTTTTTCCAGCAAGGTGGTGTTGTAATGAGTGTCGTCATCCCAGGGCCGTAATACGAACAAGCCCCACAGCAAGCCACCGATGGCGATGGAATAAAAGGTCAGATCGACGCCGCCGATCAGGGAATCCAGATAATCTGCAATGCCTTCCATAAGGTTTATTTAGGCTCTTTAACGAAAAAACGTAACAGGTCTTCGCTCAAATGGCCGTCGGCGGCGAAGATTTTCAATTTAATGGCATATTCGCCGGGTAGCAGCGCGGGCAAATCCAGCATGACCTGACCGGGTTTGGAGCCGGGCGTGGCGGTAATGGTTTGCATTTTATCGCCGGCACTGACCAGAAAAACTTCGGACAGGTCCAGTTCCACCTTGGAATTGAAGGACAATTCGACCTGGCTGGCCTGATTGACCGGCACCGGTTTCAATTGCAGCGAATTATGAGTGACTACCGCGTGGGCGAACACGCCGGGGCTGACGATCAATGTCACTGCCAACAAGCCGGTTTTCAAATAGCGCATCTAAATTTCTCCTTACTTTTTGTTTTTTAAGGCATGGCCGGCCAGATTTTTACCCAGCGTCCAGATCGAACCGGTAACGTTGTGGGTGTCGGCGATGGTTTTTTCCACGGAATTGACGATCCAGTCGCGGTCTTTTTGGGTTAGCGTCAACGGCGGTAAAAATTTGACCACGTTCATGCCGTGGCCGGCCACTTGCGCTAGCACGCGATGTTCCTTGAACAGCGGGATCAGGATCATTTGGCAGAACAGGCCTTTGTTGGCTGCTTCCAGCATGGCCCAGGCGGCCTTTAATCCCAGGCTTTTGGGAGCATGGAATTCGATGGCTATCATCGAGCCCTTTCCGCGCGCTTCTTTCAGGAACTCGTATTTCGGCGCCATGGCGTTGATGGTGGCGATGATGTCTTCGCCGACCTTGGCACTGTTTTCCACCAGTTTTTCTTCATGGACCACATGCAAGGCAGACAAACCGGCCGCCATGGCCATATTGTTTTTCGAGAAGGTCGAGCCGTGCACGACGGCTCTGTCCATGCGGTTGAACACGGTATCCATGATATGAGCGGTCATGGCCACGCCGCCGACCGGCACGAAACCGCCGGACAAGGCTTTAGCCATCAAAATCATGTCGGGTTTAACGCCCCAGTGCTCGATAGCCCAGAATTTGCCGGTACGGCCTATGCCGGTCTGGATTTCGTCGGCGACGAACAGGGTGCCGTATTTTTTGCACAAGCGTTCGACTTCCGGCAGGTAGTTGTCGTCCGGGACATTGACGCCCTTGCCCTGGATGGGTTCGACGATAAACGCCGCCACATCTTCGTTGCTCAAGGCTTGTTCCAGTGCCGCCAAATCATTGAACGGCACCGAGATGCATTCGGGCAACAAAGGCCCGAAGCCTTCGCGGAAGATGTGTTCGCCGGTCAGCGATAGCGAGCCCATGGTCAAGCCGTGATAGCCGTGGTCGCAATGCACGATGCGCGAGCGCTTGGTGGTGTAACGGGCGAATTTGATGGCTGCTTCGACGGCTTCGGTGCCGGAATTGCAGAAAAACATTTTTTCCAAATTATCCGGGCAGGTGGCCAGAATTTCCTTGGCCAGCAGGCCGCTGAGCAAGGACACATCCATCTGTACCAGACTGGGCAGTTCCAGCGTCAGGGTTTCTTGCAGGGCTTTGATAATGGTCGGATGGTTACGTCCCATCGCAAACACGCCGAAACCACTCAGTAAGTCCAGGTACTCGTTCCCGTCTTCGTCGTAAAGATATTGCCCGAGCGCTTTCTTGTAGTTTCTGTCGTAACCGATGGTACGCAGCACCCGCACCATTTGATTGTTTAGATAGCGTTCGTGTAAATCGAACTTTTCCGCAAAATGCTGATTAAAAAGCTCGGCAATACTAAAAGACATGAAATACCTCGTGAATGTGTGCGGGCGCGCTTAAACCCGCGCCGCGAAAAATGAGTATAAAAACGAAAGCCCGGGCATAAAGGCTCAATTCGCCGCTTGGGGCTGGAAAAGGCTCTGGCTGCTTAATTGCCGGGCGACAAGTTTCAAGGTTTTTTGGGCGGCGCTGAAATGCAGGCCTAGCTGTATCAAGGCCTTCACCTCCAAAGGATGCCAAAGCAGATAACGCAGCAGCCTGGGGAGTTCAACCCGTCCCTGGGCATTTAAAGCCTGCACCACGGCGCGCGGCAAGGTCTGGCCGACCGGATCCGCAATAGCTCGGATCGCCATGAACGGCAACTTGGCGCGCAAGGCGAAATCCGCAATGGCGGCGCTTTCCATGTCCAAACCAAGGGCTTGAGTTTGTTGATGGATGCCCTGCTTTTCCGCACTGTCCGCCACCAACCGGTTACAGCTATACAATTTACCGCTGTGGACCTTTAGACCGGCGGGCAATCTTTGCCGCAGGGATGCTGAAAGCCGCTTATCGGTGTCGAACCGCCGGCTGCCGTTATCGATTTGCGACGCCAACAACAGGTCGCCCGGCTGCATATCCGGGGCCAAACCCGCCGCGCATCCCCAACTGATCAAGCAAGCGATACCTTGGTCGGCCAACAATTTTGCGGCCGAGGCCGCATTGTCAAAACCGGCGCCGGCATAAGCCACCCGGAGATTTCCCTGCCGGCGGCATTCGCCCTGTTTCAATTTGGCCGATGTCAGCGTGGCCAGTTCCTCCGGCAGCGCAACGACAATGCCGACACAGGTGTCGGCATCGAATGTCGCTGGCGAGGCATTTGGAATCGTGCTCACTGCTTGGCCAGTTCGTTACGGTATCTGGCCAGCGCCCAAAGCGGGAAGAATTTATCGTAGCCGTGATATTTCAGATAAAACACCCTGGGAAAACCGGGCGCGGTGAAACAGGGGTCGTTCCAGACGCCGTCGGCCTGTTGATTGCGCAACAAAAAGTCTATGCCGGCCCGCACTTCCGGACTGTGGACTTCACCGGCGGCAATCAGACCCAGGACTGCCCAGGCGGTTTGAAACGCGGTACTGAAATGATAACGACCGCGAAATTTTTTATCGTCGTGATAGCTGAGATTGTCTTCGCCCCAGCCGCCATCTTCGCGCTGCACGCTTTTTAACCATGCCGCTGCCTTGGTATACATCGGATCGGTTTTAGGCAGACCGGTCTGCTCCAGACCCAACAATACCGACCAGGTACCGTAGATGAAATTGGTACCCCAGCGGCCGAACCAGGAACCGTCGGCTTCCTGATCGGCGCGGATGTAATCGATGGTGCGTTGCAGCGCCGGCAGGTATTCCGCGTGGTCTTTCGACACCCGCGCCATCAGCATGGCACAGCGCGCGCTGACATCCACGGTCGGCGGATCCAGCAGAGCGCCATGATCGGCAAACGGAATCTCGTTGAGATAATAATAGGTGTTGTCGACATCGAACGCGCCGTAGCCGCCGTTTTTCGATTGCATGCCGACTATCCAGCGAGTGGCGCGATGTATGGACTCGTCCATGCCGGCTTGGCCGGATTCGGCCATGGAAAATGCAACGACCGCGGTGTCGTCCACATCCGGATAATGCGGGTTGGCAAATTGGAATGCCCAACCACCGCCCGCCAGACCGGGGCAGCGTACCCGCCAGTCACCCGGTTCGTCGGACAATTGCACGCTTTTCAGCCAATCATAGGCATGGTTCAGCGCAGCGGCGTTACCTTGTTTGTCCGACTCCAGCAGGGCCAGACTGGCCAAACCGGTATCCCACACCGGCGACAGGCAGGGTTGGCAGTAGGCCTCGTTATCCTTGATGACCAGCAATTTGTCTATCGATTGCCTGGCAATCAACACATTCGGATGATCCTTGGGAAAGCCCAGCAACAGCATCGATTCGTAGGCATTGACCATGGCCGGAAAAATACCGCCCAAGCCGTCTTCGCCGTTCAAGCGCTCGGTGAACCAGTCCACGGCTTTTTGAATCGCCAATTCAGTGACGCGTCCTGGAATCAGCGGACGGGTGATTCGACCCAGAAAATCCAGGCCCAAAAACATTTTGTTCAGCAGGGTGCGTTCCGGGAAATAGTGCTTTTCCTCGTCCGGGTGCACGACAAACAACTCCAGGATACCGACATTGCGCGGATTTTTGGCTTTGGCCTTCAATGTGCACAAAATGAACAGCGGCACCATGGTGGTACGCGACCAATAAGACACTTTATCCAGGTGAAATGGAAACCACGATGGCAGCAACATGATTTCAACCGGAACGTAGGGTACGCCGCGCCAGGGCAATTGTTCGAAAATGGCCAGTGCAATCCGGGTAAAGACGTTGGCGCGCGCGGCCCCGCCCTGGCTCAATATCCATTCGCGCAGGCGTTTCATGTGCGGCTCGTGAATGGCATCGCCGGCCATTTTTAAAGCGTAATACACTTTCACGCTGCAACTGATGTCGCCCGGGCCGCCGGTAAACAAGGGGTAGCTACCGTCCTCGGATTGGCGGCTACGCAGGTAGACGGCGATTTTGCCCTGTAGGGTTTCATCGATGTCGTCCAGGTAATGCATCATCATGATGTATTCGGCCGGTATGGTGCAATCGGCCTCAAGCTCGAATACCCAGTAGCCGGCGGGATTTTGCAAGCTGAGCAGTTTGCTTTGCGCTCGCTCTATGGCCGCATTCAAGCCGCTATGAGGTTGCCGGTTCGAGTTGGCATGGTTGTTTTGCATTTCGGGGCTGCTGGTATCTATAGGGGATTCGGTAAACATGGTGATTCCTTATTGTCCAGTGTGCGATTTGGGTAAATATTGCCAGCCCGGAGTTTTTAAATCTCGGCTGGTGAGATTGAATATCAGCGTCAACAGCAAATTGCTGCGCGCACTCAGCTTGCAAACCGCAATAGTGGTTTTGACGCTTTTGCGGCTGATTTTGACTTGGTCGGATTCGTTGAAACTCAGGTTTTGCTTGATTTTTTTCAAGGTCAAAACCGCCATGCCCAGCGCCCACAGGCAAAAGTTACGAATGCCTGTTTCGTGGCTGGGCAACAGTTTTGTGTAGGTCAGGGCATTTTGCAGATGGCCGTGGGCAATACCGATCAGATGCTCCAGACCCTGGCGGAAGCGCTCGTCGTCTGTTTCCGGCGTCAGTTCGGCCAGATCGAAGCCGGTCTCGGTAAAGATGTCTTGCGGTAGCCAGCACACGCCGCGCTTGGCGTCGTCCCAAATATCCTTCAGGATGTTGGTCATTTGCAAACCTTGTCCGAAGGAAACCGACAGCGTCAACAACTCTTCGCGATGGGCATCGATTTGCGGCGAATAGTGGCAAAACAACTTGGCCAGCATTTCGCCGACGCAACCGGCCACGTAATAACAATAGTCATCCATGTCCTTCAAGGTTTTCAGGCCGGCGCGCAGGTCCAGGGCTTGATAAACCGGCATGCCGTTCGCCATGGTTTCCACGCAAGCGGCCAAGGCTTGGATTTGCGCGCCATCCAGGCCGTGAGTAATGGCAATGACGCGCGGAATCAAATGAATCAGACAGTGTTCCGCCGGAATGGTCTGCTCGGATAGCAAGGGCGCCAACTCGGCGGCAAAAGCCTCGGCGCCGCGACCGGTTTTGACGATTTGAATGAAGCCGGCGCAGAAATATTTTTTCTGCTCCGCTGTCAGCGAAACCTCGTCTTCGATTGTATCGACGATACGACAGAGCAAATAGGCATTGGCGACGGCGTGGTACAGCTTTTCAGGCAACTGCGGAATGGTAAGCGCAAAGGTACGCGAAACGCCTTCAAGCAATACCGCCTGCAGTTCGTCATCGGCCAGTTTTGCAAGTGATTGCAGGTTGTCGGTAAGTGGTTGAGGTCCGTTCATGTGCTTTTGATAGCCATTTAAATCGTTGTCTCAATGATAGACTGTTTGTTGGTGTTTTGCAAAGCGATGTTGTTTTACTGCAAATATCGTTTCTCGCAACCGCTTTTCAGCTCATCGCTGCTGATAATTTAAGTCCGATATATCGCTGTTATCCTTGTTTATAAAGGATATTTCTGTTATTTACAGTGGGGAAATTAGCAAAACGAACCAAGAACCCAATCAATGTAACGACATGCGCCCGGCATGGAATTGTTGTTTTTTATTATTAAAAACTGGAGCGAATGTGCAAAAAGTAGTATTCTAGCAACAGCCGGATCCTCCCCGTTACGCGCCGCATTGCCCGCCGCATTAAGAGATGGTGTCCGAAGTGTTTGATTTTGTGGCTTATTCTGTTGTTGTTTTTTTGTTACAACGGTTTGGCTGGGTGATTTAGAGTTTTGGAGAGTAAGTCGTGAGTGTTCCTTTACGTCAGCAATTGGCCGTAGGTAGTTATCTGATCAAGCAAAAACTGAAAGGCGCCAAAAAATATCCCTTGGTGTTGATGCTTGAGCCCTTGTTCAGATGTAATCTGGCTTGCGCGGGCTGCGGCAAGATCGATTATCCGGACGATATTCTGGACAAGCGCCTGTCCGTGCAGGAGTGCCTGGATGCCGTGGACGAATGCGGCGCGCCAATGGTGTCGATTCCTGGCGGCGAACCTTTGATACACAAGGAAATGCCGCAAATCGTGGCGGGTATCGTTGCGCGCAAAAAGTTTGTATACCTTTGCACCAATGCCTTGTTGTTGCGTAAGCGCATCAACGATTATACGCCTTCACCTTATCTAACCTTTTC
Organism: Methylomonas subterranea; assembly: GCF_024505185.1. GTDB lineage: Bacteria > Pseudomonadota > Gammaproteobacteria > Methylococcales > Methylomonadaceae > Methylomonas > Methylomonas subterranea. Next base: position 14,220 of record NZ_JANIBJ010000052.1, on the reverse strand, counting down.
CATACACCTTGATGGCTCTAAAGATCGTCATGATGCGTCCGTGTGTCAAGAAGGTGTATTTGATATTGCGGTCGAAGCGATCAAGCTTGCCCTAAGCAAAGGTTTCAGGGTAACCGTCAATTGCACTTTGTTTCAGGGTGAAACACCTGACGAGGTGGCGGAGTTCCTGGATTACGCGATGGAGTTGGGGGTTGAGGGTGTCACCATCGCCCCGGGCTTCAGTTACGAACGCGCACCCAAACAGGATGTGTTTATCAAAGGCGTCGACGTCAAAAATCTGTTCCGCGGCATTTTTAAACTTGGCAAGGGCCGCAAATGGAAATTGAACCATTCCTCGCTGTATCTGGATTTCCTGGCCGGCAACCAAAATTACAACTGCACGCCCTGGGGCAACCCCACCCGCAACGTATTCGGCTGGCAAAAACCCTGTTATCTGTTGGCGGACGAAGGAAACGCCGGCTCTTTTCAGGAACTGCTCGACACCACGCCTTGGGATAAATACGGTACCGTGAAAAATCCCAAATGCGCCAACTGCATGGCCCATTGCGGATACGAAGCGACCGCCGTTGAAGACACCCTGGCTCACCCCTTGAAAGCCTTGTGGGCCAGCATACGCGGCCCCAAAACATCGGGCGACATGGTGGTTGAACCTGTCCCCCAGTTTGCGGCAAGCGTTAAAAGCTCTCTTGCCGACATCCCGGTAAAAGTCGAATCCTGAGTGACTTTTCCCAACAGCCCTTGCCCTTTACACGATACAGATAATGACTATGTTAAGAAAAATTTATTTCAGCCTCGGCTTTTTAATGGTTTTTTGTCTTTCGTCGCAAGCCGTGGCTGCGGAGGCGAGCGCGCGCCAAGTCGTGGAGGCTTTTCAGGATAAACTTATCGAGGTCATGAAGCAAGGCAAGGACCTGGGCTTCAAGGGCCGTTACGACAAGTTGGATGCGGCGGTAAAAAGCAGCCATGACCTGCCGAAAATCGCCCGGATCGTGGTGGGCAAGCAATGGGAGGAATTGACGCCGGAGCAACAGGCAAAATTGGAAGACGTATTCAGCGAACTGAGCGTTTCGGCCTACGCCCACAACTTCAAGGAATATTCCGGCGAATCGTTTAGCTTTGTATCCGAAGAAGAAACCGGCCGAGGCGGTGTGGTGGTGCACACCAACCTGAAGATCCCGGGTGAAAAAGACGTCAAATTCGACTACATGATGAAGAAAAAAGACGATAGCTGGCAGATTATCAATATAATAGCGGATGGGGTCAGTGATTTGGCCTTAAAGCGCTCGGACTACACCAGCGTTTTAAATCGCGACGGCTTTGATCAATTGATCGCAAAAATCAATGAGAAAATCGAAAGTTACGCTAAACAATAAGTTTGTCAGGAATTGTGATTAATGTATACCCTTAGTGATCAAGGTAAAAGCCAAGCTTCCTTCTACCATGCGCTGTTAATTTTCGGAACTCTCACGATAACGGGGTGTGCCGGCACGGAGTCCGTGTCGAAAAACTCACCAGCCTCCGCACCCGTGGTTAAAGCCATGGATCCCTATGAAGATTTCAACCGCTCCATGTACGGCTTCAACATGGGTCTGGATCGGTATGTGTTAAAACCCGTTGCCGATGGCTATAAATTCGTTACACCGGATTTCATGCAAACCGGCGTAACCAATTTTTTCAACAACCTGAAAGGCATCAATGTCGTGTTAAACGACATCCTGCAGGGTAAGTTCGAGCAAGGGGCCTCCGATTTCGGCCGTTTCACCACAAATTCGACTATCGGCTTGTTCGGCTTGTTCGATGTGGCATCCGGTTTCGGCCTGGAGCAAAATGTGGAGGACTTCGGCCAAACCTTGGCGGTATGGGGCGTCGACCAAGGCCCATATCTGGTACTGCCTGTTTTGGGCCCTACAACCGTGCGCGACGGCGGCGGCATTATTCTCGACAAGGCGGCCAACCCAGGCACTTACGTACCCGGCACCGGCGTAATCGAAGGCATCAACGATAGAGCCAACGCGCAAGGCGCTTTGAACTTTATCGATGAAGCGGCCCTGGATCCCTATGTGTTCACCCGCGAATCCTTTTTGCAATACCGAAACAATCTGATCAACGACGGCAAAACCGATCTCGGCAGCTTTGACGATCTGGATATCGACGAGTTAGCGGATGACGCCACTCCCCCGGCGGTAGCAGTAAAAAAAAAAGTAAAAACAGACTCTGATCCGGCTGAAAATAGCACCGGTCCGGCAACAAGCGCCCAGCAACCAGCACCAAACGCCACGGTTGCAGCCTTCGACAGCATGTCCAAGTCGTTTGACGATGCATTGCTGGAATTCGAACAAGCGTCGTCCAAAATGGATGCATTGGGCGAAAAAAGACGCTACAGACGCCGTCGCTGAGGCGGTAAAAATCAAAAAGACGCCTTGGCGTCTTTTTTTATGCCAATCGGAAAGACATTGAACGCTCTTTTGGTTTATACCTTTCGAACTTCAACTTTCGGCACATTTGCCCCCTCGCCCTCCGGGAGCGGGGTGAGGGGATTAAAAACCGAAACTTGCAGTGCAATGAGCATGCTGACGACAGGGGGCAGCCCCAACCCGCCAACTGCGCAAAAACCCCGCTATCGCTCACCCGAATCCCATTGAACCCCTCAAACAAAGCCGCATATTGCCCTTGTTTCACCGGACCACCCAAAAAGCCATCGGAAGAAGCCAAAATTACGCTTGCCTTATAGTTTCGATTCGATATTATATCACCGACCCGCGGAATTCCCGTTCTTCGGAAACCTTTCCAAGCCCAAGCAAGTCATCTGTATCGTTTGCGCAGCCGGGCGCCGATCAGCGGATAGCTTGGATACCGGGCATTCCGGGAAAAATTCCGGCTACCGTCTACGTGGTCACAATGCTGTTATGCATTCATTGACAAGAATATGAAACCAGAACAGAGGAGTCTCGCCCCATGAAATGGCCCGCGGTTAAATTCTTCAATCCGCCATTAAGGCTATCAAAAAATCGTATTCTGCTGGTTTTTACAGCCTTGGCCCTGCTGATGCCGGAGTTGCTCTGGCATAAATTCAGCTTTATCTTGCACATCCTGTACGAAACGGCTTCATTTTTAATGGAAGAAGTCTTGATGCATGGCTTGGGCCTGACCAAGCACAGCGCCCAAATGGCGGTGTTTTACGCCCTCTTCTGCCTGGCAATATTCGGTTTGGCTTATCTGTGGCAGCTCCTGCCCCGGCTCATGCAAGCGGCCAAGGCTCACATGCTGTTGGCGCTGTTGCGGCTAAAATACCATCTGCTGGCAACTTGGCTGGCGTTGAATCTTCGGCAAAAAATTCAATGGTTGAGTTTGCAAGTGTTGGGAATATCGGTCGGCTTTATGTTGCTGCTGGCCTGACCCTCGGCCTTATTCAGCCCGAGTTTGATAACCGTCGGTGTTTTTTTCCACCCAACGCTGCCGACCGCAGCTTAGGGTTTCTTTTTTCCAGAACGGCGCCTTGCTCTTCAAGGTTTCCATGATGAAGCGGCTGGCGTCGAAGGCATCGCCTCGGTGCGCGGACCAAACCGCCACCAACACCAACACATCCTCCGGCATTACCTCGCCGATGCGATGTATCACCAAACTATCCAACAATTGCCATTGCGCGTGAGCCTGTCCGACGATGGCTTGCAGTTGTTGTTCGGTCATGCCGGGATAATGTTCCAAATACATACCCACCACGGCGTCGCCTTGATTGAGGTCGCGCATGCTGCCCACAAAAACGCTGGTAGCGCCGTATTTGCCGGCCATTTCCGGGCATTCTGCTTGATAAGCTTCTACTTCCCGCCAAGGGTTGAACGGCTGTTCGCACAGTTTGACCAACATCTCAGCCTCCCGTCACCGGCGGAAAAAACGCCAACTCGTCACCGTCCCACACCCGTGCGTCATAGCCGACATACTCCATGTTCAGTGCCGCCAACACATTCTCCGGCAACGCCAATTCGGGATTCAATTGCCGCCAGATTGCGCGCACCGTGAGTGCCTGATCGGCCTGTAACTCGTCATCACTGCGACCCACCAGCTCTTTCAGACTGGCAAAATAACGGACTTTAATCGACATGCTTGTTTACCCGATAATACAATGAACATTTACCCATAGACCCCGACTCATGCCTGAAGCCAATCTAACCCATTTTAACAGCGCCGGCGCCGCCCACATGGTGGATGTCGGCGACAAAGCCTTCACGCAACGTACGGCGGTTTGCGAAGGCATGATCGAAATGCGGCCGGAGACCCTGCGGCTGATTATGGCAGGCAATCATAAAAAAGGCGACGTATTGGGTATTGCCCGCATTGCCGGCATCATGGCCAGCAAAAAAACCGCCGATCTGATTCCGCTGTGTCATCCCTTGCCCTTGACCCATGTAGACATAGCGCTGGAACCGGAAATCGAGTTCAGCCGGGTTCGTTGCCGGACCACGGTCAAAACCAACGGCCAAACCGGGGTGGAAATGGAAGGTCTGACCGCCACCCAAATCGCCCTGTTAACCATTTACGACATGTGCAAGGCGGTTGACCGCGGCATGGTGATTCAGGGGGTGCGCCTGCTGGCAAAAAGCGGCGGTAAATCCGGAGATTGGCAAGCGGAATAACATTCTCCCGCTTACAAAAACAGTCTTACGGGAGACTGCAAACCGGTGGCCTCGAAATCCGCGACCGTTGCCCATGCCGGTCAGTCGACCGGATAGACAACATAGACATTCGCACCAAACAAGGTCAAGCGCACCGGATGTCGCACCAAAATAAACCACAATAAATCGCACCAAATACAGGCATTTTCACCAAAATCGCCCGCTGCGGGGCGACCCAAAAACATGGCACGCATTCTGCGCTAAGGTTGGCTTATTCCAAGCAACTCATTAAATCGTATGTCCGCGTCCAAACTCAATCTATTAAGCTTCACCGGCAAAATGAAAATTTTGCACATGACTTGGCTGGCTTTTTTTATCAGCTTTGCTGTGTGGTTCAACCATGCCCCGCTCATGCTGGTCATTGCCGAACAACTCAAGCTGAGTCAGCCGGAAGTCAAGACCGTTTTGATCCTTAACGTGGCGCTGACCATCCCGGCCCGCATCGTTATCGGCATCCTGGTGGACAAATTCGGCCCCAAGCGCACCTACTCCACGTTATTGGCCGTGGGCAGCCTGCCCTGCTTCATGTTCGCCGCCGCCGACAGTTTTCAACAACTGGCGCTGGCGCGGTTTTTATTGGGTTTTGTCGGCGCCGGCTTTGTGATCGGCATCCGCATGGTAGGCGAGTGGTTCCCCGCCAGACAGTTGGGCATTGCCGAGGGCATTTACGGCGGTTGGGGCAATTTCGGCTCGGCGGCGGCGGCCATTGCGCTGCCTTCGTTGGCGCTGCTGTTCGGCGGCGACAACGGCTGGCGTTATGCCATTGCCTGCACGGGAGTCGTGGCTTTGCTGTATTCGGGGATCTATTTTTTCAGCGTCAGCGATACGCCGAAAGGTTCGACCTACTTCAAACCCAAACGGGCCGGCGCCATGGAAGTCACCAGCATTTGGGACCTGTTCTTTTACATTTTGATGACAGTGCCCTTGTACGGCGCGCTAACCTTGTTGACCTGGAAACTGTCGCCGGCCGGCATGAAATTATTATCCGATCCCGCCGCGATCGGCACTTATGTCGCCATCTGGGTACTGTTTTTCTATAACGTCTACAAAATCGTACATATCAACGAGGCGCATCTGACTCAGCCGATAGAAGATATACACAAATACAAATTCAAACAGGTCGCCATTCTGGACCTGGCCTATCTGGTTACCTTCGGTTCCGAATTGGCGGTGGTATCGATGTTACCTATGTTTTTTTACGAAACCTTTCACGACAGCCAAGGCATAACCATGGTGCAGGCCGGCCTGCTGGCCTCCGGTTTTGCCTTCATGAATCTGGTGGCCCGCCCAGGCGGTGGCTGGATCAGCGATAAATTCGGCCGCAAACGCTCCTTAACCATTTTCATCGCCGGCTTGGCGGCCGGTTACTTCGCCTTGTCGCAAATCGATTCGGAATGGCCGGTGCTGCTGGCCGCCGCCGTCACCATGCTGTGCTCCTTTTTCGTGCAAGCCGGCGAAGGCGCGGTATTCGCCATGGTGCCGCTGATCAAACGCCGCATGACCGGCCAGATTGCCGGCATGGTAGGCGCCTACGGCAATGTCGGCGGCGTAATATTCCTGACCGTATTGTCCTTCGTGTCGCCGGCGGCTTTTTTCGTTACCATCGCCTGCACGGCTCTGGTCGCGGGGGTGGCGGTGCAATTCATCGAAGAACCCGAGGGCCATATGGCCGAAGTCATGGAAGACGGCAGCGTGGCCATGATAGAACTGAGTTAAGCTACAAGCCCTTGGTTTTCGGCCACTCCCCTTCTTCATGAGCAAAACCCTCTCCATCAGCATCGGCGCTTATAGCGACAAGGGTATCAAGGCGGAAAACCAGGACTTCTGGGGCGCCCTGATTCCCAAGGAGCCGCAATTGACACTGAAAGGCATTTCAGTGGCAATTGCCGACGGCATGAGCGGCAGCGAAGCCGGCAAGGAAGCCAGCCATTGCTGCGTCACGGCGTTTTTGGAAGATTACTACAGCACGCCGGACACCTGGTCGGTGGTGCACGCCGGGCAAAAGATACTCTCCGCCACCAACTCGTGGCTGCACAGTCAAGGCCGATCGCGCTACGCCTCGGTCAAGGGCATGGTCAGCACCTTGAGCGTACTAGTGCTGAAATCCAACACCGCCCATATATTTCATGTCGGCGATTCACGGATTTATCTGTTGCGGCAAAACAGCCTGGAACAATTGACCCGCGATCACCGCTTGTGGGTGACCAACGACAAGAGTTACCTGAGCCGGGCGATGGGTATCGAACCGCACCTGGAAGTGGACTACAAAAGCCTGCCGCTGGAATCCGGCGATTGTTTTTTGTTGACCACGGACGGCCTGCACGACTTCATGGACGACAAAACCCTGCAAAGTCTGCTGTCAGCTAGCCGCGACCTGAATACCATCGCCGAAACTCTGGTACTCGGCGCCATCGCCAACCATAGCGACGACAACCTTACCTGCCAGATCGTGCGCATCGACAGCCTGCCGCTGCCGCGCGAGGACGAAGTGCTGCGCCGCCATGTCGATCTGCCGTTTCCGCCGCCGCTGGAACCCGGCATGCTGTTGGACGGCTACCGCATCGAGGCCGAACTGCACGCCAGTAAGCGCACCCAGATTTACAAGGCTTTCGACACCTTGCGCCAACGTAGCGTCATCCTGAAGACGCCTTCGATACTGTATAACGACGACACCCATTACATCGAACATTTCCTGCACGAAGAGTGGGCCGGCAAGCGCATCAACCACGAAAACGTCTTACGCATTCCGGAGTCCGACCGCGGCAAAAGCTGTTTGTATTACGTGACCGAGTATCTTGAAGGCCAGACCCTAAGGGACTGGATAACGCAAAATCCCAAGCCGGATATCAAACAGGTCAGAAAACTAGTCGAGCAAATCGCCAAGGGCCTGCGGGCGTTTCATCGCATGGAAATGCTGCACCAGGATTTAAAGCCGGAAAACATCATGATTACAACGGCGGGCGTGGTGAAAATCATCGACTTCGGTTCGGTCAAGATCGCCGGCATCACTGAAATCACTCCGCTAGACCATGCGGATGGCGACACTATTTTGGGCACATTGAACTACACCGCGCCGGAATATCACCTGGGTCAGCGCGGTACGGTGAAAGCGGATTTATATTCGCTAGGGGTGATTTGTTACGAGATGCTGAATGGCGGCCTGCCGTTCGGCGACATGCCGGATAAGCCCAACCGCAATAATCTGGCGCGTCTGACTTATATTCCAAGCTTTCACCGCAACAACATGGTACCGATTTGGATAGACGGCGCGCTGAAAAAAGCCACCAGCCTTGCGCCGCAACTGCGTTACGACGAGCTGTCCGAGTTTTTACACGACCTGTCGACACCGAATCCGCAATTTTTGCGGACCGAACACAAACTGCCCCTGTTGGAACGCAACCCTTTGTTATTCTGGAAATGCTCCACTTTATTTTTCTTTCTGTGCAGCCTGGCGCTGCTGCTATTAAACCGGGACTGAAAGCGATGGACCACCCAGCGGAAATGGCCGGGCAAATTGAACCGATACGGTGCAAAACATAGCAATAACGGCTTATTTTAGTGCGCACGTTCCCGATGCAGTCGGCTAATAAATCGCAAGCCATTGAATAACAATGATTATTTTATTTGGCACATATCCTGCTAATTTATATAAGATTTCCGAACGACTTCCTTTTTTGTTAGATGGACACTGGCGTCCTGTTTTGAATGCATAGCGCATTCAGACCAGGGCGCTTTTTTTTGCGCGGAACTTTTTCCTGGATGCCTTAACCGACTTGAGCAGGATGCGCGACACAGCTTGCCAACTTACCGACCTTATTTATAAGGCATTGTTATATAAAACTTTACTAAAAACACTATAAATTTTATGAGCACAAACAACGAGAACGCCATGCAAATTGGTATGGTAGGACTGGGCAAAATGGGCGCCAACATGGTCAAGCGCCTGCTGGCCGGCGGCCATCGATGCATAGGTTATGATGTGAATACAGCAAACGTGGACGCCATCGTCGGCGTGGGCGCAAGCGGCGTCAACAGCCTGCGGGAATTGGTCGAACAACTGCCCGCGCCTCGTATCGTTTGGTGCATGGTACCTGCCGGCGAACTCACCGAAGCCGCAATTGAGGCGCTGGGGGAACTCATGGAAAGCGGCGATGTGATTATCGACGGCGGCAATTCGTTTTATAAAGACGATGTGCGCCGGGCGGAAGCATTGGCGACTAAAGGCATACACTACATCGACGTCGGCACCAGCGGCGGCGTTTGGGGAGTTGAACGCGGCTATTGCCTGATGATAGGCGGCCCCAAACCCACGGTCGATTTGCTCGATCCGATTTTTAAAACCCTGGCGCCCGGCAAGGGCGACATCGAACCCACGCCCGGCAGATCGACCGAACCCAATAGCGTGGAGCAAGGCTATGCGCATTGCGGCCCCGCCGGTTCCGGCCATTTTGTCAAGATGATACATAACGGCATCGAATACGGCATGATGATGGCGTATGCGGAAGGCTTCGACATCATGCGCAACGCCAATTCGAAAAATCTGCCGGAAAATTTGCGCTACGACCTCAACCTGACGGATATCGCCGAAGTCTGGCGGCGCGGCAGCGTGGTCAGTTCCTGGCTGCTGGATCTGACAGCAGGCGCCCTGGTCGAAGACCCGGACCTCGCCAACTATAGCGGTTATGTGGAAGATTCCGGCGAAGGCCGCTGGACGGTGCAGGCCGCCATCGACGAGGCCGTGCCGGCCCATGTGCTGACCGCGGCGCTATATGCGCGTTTTCGATCGAGACAACAAAACACCTTTTCTGACAAAATGATCTCGGCTATGCGTAAAAAATTCGGTGGACACATCGAAAAGAAGCTAAGTTGACTTTCCGATTAACTAACTCCCCTTTCAATATGACATCAAAAAAACTCTGGCAACGTTATCAGGACTGGCTTTACTTCCACGACATTCTGGGGCTTTATTTGGATATAAGCCGGATTCCGTTCGACGACGGCTTACTCGAGCAGTTACAACCCAAATTCAATAAAGCCTTTGCCGACATGGCGGCCCTGGAAGCCGGCGCCATTGCCAATCCGGACGAAAACCGCATGGTCGGGCACTATTGGTTGCGCAACCCCGATCTGGCCCCCAGTCATTTGAAGAAGGAAATCGAGACCACTCTGATTCATATTGAAGACTTTGTCCGCCGCGTGCATCACGGCATCATACATCCACCCTACGAGCCGCAATTTACCGACATCATTTCCATCGGTATCGGCGGCTCCGCGCTGGGCCCGCAGTTTGTCTCCGATGCCATAGGTCCGGATATTCCGCCGCTGAACATTCATTTTATCGACAACACCGACCCCGCCGGCATAGACCGGATTCTGACCCGCCTGAAAGACCGTCTGAAAACCACCCTGGTGATCGTGATCAGCAAATCCGGCGGCACCTCGGAAACCCGTAACGGCTTGCTGGAAGTCAAGCACGCCTACCGGGAAGCCGGCCTGTATTTCCCGGATTACGCGGTGGCCTTGACCATGGAAGGCAGCAAGATGGACGAGCAGGAACAATGCGACCGCTGGCTGGCGAAATTTCCTATTTTCGACTGGGTCGGCGGACGCACCTCGGAACTGTCGCCGGTCGGCCTGCTGTCGGCGGCCCTGATAGGCATAGACATCCATACCATGCTGAAAGGCGCCAAAATAATGGATGAAGCCACCCGGCTGCCGGACGTCAAAAATAACCCGGCCGCCCTGCTGGCCTTGTCCTGGTACGCGGTCGGCGACGGCAAGGGCGAAAAGGACATGGTCATCATTCCCTATAAAGACAGCCTGTTGTTGTTCTCGCGTTATTTGCAACAATTGGTAATGGAGTCCTTGGGGAAAGAATTCGACCTGGACGGCAACACGGTGCATCAGGGCATCACCGTCTACGGCAACAAAGGCTCCACCGACCAGCACGCCTACGTGCAGCAACTTCGCGAAGGGGTTGGTAATTTCTTCGCCACCTTTATCGAAGTGCTGGAAGACCGCGCCGGCCCGTCCATAGAGATCGAACCGGACGCCACTTCCGGCGATTTCCTGTTCGGCTGTTTGCAAGGCACCCGGGAAGCTTTGTACGAAAACGGCCGCGCCTCGCTGACCATCACCCTGGAACGGGTGGATGCGTTGAATATCGGCGCGCTGATCGCCTTGTATGAACGGGCGGTTGGCTTGTATGCCAGCCTGATCAACATCAATGCCTACAACCAGCCCGGTGTGGAAGCGGGCAAAAAAGCCGCCACCCAATTTCTGTTGTTACAGCAAACCATCGTCAAACTGCTGCGGCAAACCCCCGAGCCCTTATCGCTGGAAGCCTTGGCCGAAAAAGTCCACACCCCTGACGAGGTGGAAACGGTTTACAAAATCGTCCGCCACATGGCCATCAATCATCGCGGAATGATTTTGCAAGGCGACTTGCACAAACCCAGCGACATCCTGGTCAGCTACCGAACCGAAGACAGCTGACCGAAACCCCTTTGAATCTTGGAGAAACTCCGTGCCGGATAAACACTACGACAATCCACTGACGGCGGGCATCAATATCGCCCACGCGCCGCAGCCCTGTACATTGGTCATATTCGGCGGCGGCGGCGACTTGTCCCGCCGCAAACTGTTGCCGGCGGTATTCAATCAGGCCCTGGACGGCGAATTGCCGGCCAATTTCGCGGTACTGGGCTTTGCTATCGAAAAAATGGACGACGTCGGTTATCGCGAATTTGCCCGCAAGGGCATAGAACAGTTCTCCCGACAAGCATTAGATGCCACCTTTTGGGCCGATTTCGAGCCGCGCCTGCATTATCTGGAAGGCAGCATGGACAATCCCGAGGCCTACAAGCAGCTCAAGCAACGCCTGGACGAGATCGACGCCCACTTCGGCATTCCCGGCAACCGGGTGTTTTATCTGGCCATCCCCCCCACCCTGATTGAGACTTGCGTCCGCCAATTAAAGGCCGCCGGCCTGGTGATGCCGGTGGACGGCCACAGCCCGTTTTCCCGCATCATTGTGGAAAAGCCCATCGGCCGCGACCTGGAGAGCGCCCGCAAGGTGAACGCCACTCTGTCGGAAAATTTCGACGAACAGCAGATCTACCGTATCGACCATTATCTGGGCAAGGAAACGGTGCAAAACATCCTGGCCATGCGCTTCGGCAACGCGATTTTCGAACCGCTGTGGAATTCCAAGCACATCGATCACGTACAGATTACCGTCGCGGAAGAAGAAGGCGTCGGCACCCGGGCCGGCTATTACGACAAGGCGGGCGCCTTGCGGGACATGATACAAAACCATATTCTGCAATTACTGACCCTGATTGCCATGGAGCCGCCCTGGATCATGGACGCGGATGTGATTCGCGACCACCGCCAGGACATTTTGAACTGCCTGCGCCCCATCACCGGCGAAAATTTCGACCAATCCGTGGTCCGAGCTCAATACGGTCCCGGCTTTCACCACGGCGAAGACGTGCCCGGTTACCGCCGCGAAGTCGGCGTGGCGCAGGATTCGGTGACCGAAACCTATGTGGCGCTGAAATTGTTCATCGACAACTGGCGCTGGGCCGGCGTGCCGTTTTACATTCGCACCGGCAAGCGCATGCCGAAGCGGGCCAGCGAAATCGCTATACAATTTAAAAGCGTACCGCCGATTTTATTCAATGCCGACCACGACCAACCGTTGGAGCCCAACGTTCTGGCGCTCAGCATACAGCCGAACGAAGGCCTGTCGCTAAGGATTGCCACCAAACTGCCCGGCGCCAAACTGAAAATCTTTCCGGTCAAAATGGACTTCCGCTACGGCTCCACCTTCGGCGAACAATCGCCCGAAGCCTACGAACGTCTGTTGTTGGACGTGATGGCCGGCGACGCCACGTTGTTCATGCGCCGCGATGCGGTCGAATCGTCCTGGGCCTGGGTGGACGGCATATTGAACAACTGGAGCAGCAGCCGCACCCGCTGGATACCGGAATATGCCGCCGGCACTTGGGGGCCGCTGGAAGCCGACCGGCTGATCGAATCCGATAACAGAAAATGGCGGATGTTATGAACACCAGCGCCATGGGAAACAAAATGCGCAATACCCAACCCAGGCGGGGCAGCATCGCCGATATCGACGCCGCATTACGCAGCCTGTGGTCTGAGTTCCATCAGGATGTCAGCGGCGGCCACACGGTGATGCGGGCCTGCATGTCCAATCTGATCATTTATTGCGACACCAAGGAGGAGGCAGCGCTGATCGGCAAGGAAATCCCTGCCATCGTCGACATTCATCCGGCCCGGGTACTGCTGTTGATCGGCAACGGCCAACCCAAAAAAGGCAATGCGGAATCCAACGTCAGCATCTATTACACCGAGCTAAATTCGGGCTGGCAGGTCTGCGCGGAAAGAATTGATGCGATTGTGACAACCGAAGCCGTCGACCGGCTGCCGTCCATCGCCCGTTCTCACCTGATCGGCGATTTGCCGATTACCCTGTGGTGGGCCTCCCGCCTGCCGCCGCCCGATGCCGGTGACATCTTCTTTCAACTCGCCGAACTGGCCAACCAAATCATTTACGACAACATGGGCTGGGCTAATCCGGCCAAGGGCGTGGCCTCGACTACCCGCTGGGTCGCGGCGCAGCAGGATTCCAAGGTGGTGCATAATCTGGCTTGGCGGCGCATTGCCGGCTGGCGCAAATTGATCGGCCAGGTGCTGGACCCGCAAACCGCGCCCGACGCTCTCAATTCGCTGAATTCGATTGAAATTGAACACGGCCCGCACGCCTTGGCGATGACCTGGGTATTGGTCGGCTGGCTGGCCAGCCGACTGCAATGGAAAGCCGTGGACGGCAAGCGTTTATCGGATTCGGAACTGGTATGGCGCTTTCAGCACCAGCAACAAGACATCAAGGTAGTTGCCAAGCGCAGGCCCGAGGGCGAGCCCCTGCTGTACCGGCTGCTGTTCGACTGGAGCCGGGCAGAGCAGCCGGGCCGAATATGTTTCGAACGCCTGGATCACGACCGGATAGGCATAGACGAAACCATGTCCACGGTACCGCCCAGGGTATTTTCCGCCCAAATTCCCAGCCGGTCGGCCCTCATCTCGGCCCAATTAGCGCACCGCAGCCGGGAAAAGATTTTCGAAGAGGCCTTGAAAGCCTCCAATTCCATGAGCGCCGTGTTTCAAAAATAGCCTTGCCGCCGAATACCCAAACAGCCAGCAGGCGAACATGAAAGCAATTATCGGTTTAATTCCTCTGATTCTGACTATAGCTTGGTATTCCAGCCAACGCTGACCGCCGAAAGGTGCTGCTGCCGGATACTTGGATTCCAACGCTTGCAGCAAGCGATAAGCGGCGTATCTGGTTGATTATTTGTGACCAAACAAAACAATCAAACTCAAAGGAAACGCCACGATGAAGAAGAGTAATGTAATCGACTTGTCGAGGGCCGTAGGCTGGGTTGAACAACGTGGTGTGACTGGCATGCTGAATAGCAGTTCATTGGATACCTGCCGACATCGAGCGCAAAACGTCGAAGTCAAC
>NZ_JANIBJ010000051.1 GCF_024505185.1 Methylomonas subterranea | reverse complement strand
GACGCATAGTCGCGATTCAAAAGGCCATCATCGCGACTATGCGTCGCTCCTACGAGACTGTCTTTCATTTGCCGGGGCGATGCATCGGTTTCATGATCGTTAGTTAGTGATAATTAATTGTAACTACTCGGCATGGGAGGCAGTCCCTTCTCCCGCTGGGAGAAGGTTAGGATGAGGGAATCAAAATAAAGCCTTTTGCTTTATTTCTCCTCACCCTGCCCTCTCCCGCTGGAGAGGGGCTGTTGTGCTTCGCGCTAAATAGTGGCGAGGATTTAACCCGCCTTGGCCTTTGCCGGGGCGTTTTCCTTGCTGGCGGATTTGGTTTTCACCTCGACCACGCTCACCGTTTCGCCTTCCACCAACAAGTCGGACGGACTCGCCACCAATACATCGTCGGCTCCAATGCCTTCCAGAATTTCCACCTCGCGGCCGAAATCCCGCCCCAGTTTGACCGGGCGGAAAGCAATCTTGTTTTCCACATCCACCACCACGACCCGGGCGCCATCCTTGTCCAACACCAGCACATTGACCGGCACCACCAATGCCGCGCCATGCTTTTCGATCTTGATTGTCACCTCCGCATAGGCACCGGGCAATATTTGCCCGCCGCTGTTTGGAAGCAGGATCTCGGCCTGCCGGGTGCGATTGACGGGATCCAGAGCACCGGCCACCCGCTCGATGCGCGTGGTAATGGACTTATTCGGCTTATCGGTCAAGGTCAAGGTTACCGTCTGCCCGGACTTGACATCGTCGGCGTAAGCCTGCGGCACCCAGACGCCCAGCCTTAGCGGGTCGGTCTGGGTCAAGGCGAATAGTTCCTGGCCGCCTGCCGTGATCAGGCTGCCGACATCGACCGCGCGCCGGGTAATCACGCCGGCAAACGGCGCGGTAATCCGCCGGTAACCCTCGATATTCTGCAAGCGCTTGACGTTGGCCTCGGCGGCCGCCAAATCCGCCTCCGCCTGCAGGAAGGCGCTACGCTTTTCGTCAAACTCCTGTTGCACCGCCGCATCACTATCATTTAACACCGACCAACGCTGCAAGGTGGAGCGTGCCAACTCCAGCCTGGCCTTGACCTGCGCTACCGCGGCGTGGGCCTGCGCCAATTCCTGTTCCAGTTCCGGCACATCGATTTCCGCCAGCAACTCGCCCTTTTTGACGTGGTCGCCGATATTCTTGTGCCAAGCCTTCAAATAACCGTTGCCGCGGGCATTGATACTGGCTTCGGTATAGCCGCGCAAACTGGCCGGCAGCACAATCTTTTGCGTACCTTCGTCCAGCCTGGGGCGCACTCCGATTACGCTGCGTTGCAGACTGGCCGCCGTGGCCTGCCGTAAGCCGGTTGCTTCGCTTTGCTTGATCGCCAGACGCCCGCCGCCGGCCAGCAACAGCAAACACAACAGCGCCCAGGCCAGCCGTTTTACCAGCAGCAAGGTACGCTGGGGGTGCGCAGTGGAGGTGAGGGAGAATTCAGGATGCGGATAATGTGTCATAAGGTAGCGGTTTTATTCGGTTACAAGGAAAACGCCATGGGAACGGCGATGCTCGAGCCAGCGGTGCGCGCCGGCAAAGACCAGGGGCACAAACAGCAAGGTGGAAACCGTGGCGAAAGCCAAACCGCCAATCACGGCGCGGCCCAGCGGCGCATTCTGCTCGGCGCCCTCGCCCCAGCCCAAGGCCATGGGCAACATGCCGACTATCATCGCGAAAGCAGTCATCAATACCGGCCGCAAGCGGGTGGACGCTGCCTCCAGCGCTGCGATGGCCGGCGTGACACCCTCGCTCAAGCGGCCGCGGGCGAAAGAAACCAACAAGATGCTGTTGGCGGTGACCACGCCCATGGCCATGATGCTGCCGGTCAAAGCCGGTATGCTCAAGGTGGTGCCGGTCAAAAACAAGGTCCAGGCAATGCCGGCTAGCGCCGCCGGCAACGCGCTGACGATGATCAGGGGATCCAGCCAGGATTGAAAATTGATCACCAGCAACAGATACAGCAACACAATGGCAACCGCCAGGCCGGAGCTCAGGCCATCGAACGAACCGCGCAGGGTTTCGATCTGTCCGCGCACGGCCAGCTCGACGCCTCGCGGCAACGCCGGCTGCATCTCGGCGACCAGTCGGTCGAGTTCGCGGCTGACGGAACCCAGGTCGCGGCCTTCGACGCTGGCGTAGACATTAAATACATTATCGGTATTGTAATGCGTGACGGCGGCCGGGGTGACGCCGCGCGTTACCGTCACCAGATTACCCAGCAGTTGCGGCGCAGCGCCGCCCGCCCCGCCCACCGGCGTGCGCAGCAGAGCATCCAGGCTGTCCAGATACAAGGGATTGGCCATCACGCCCACATTGACGGTATTGCCATTGGCGGGGTTCAACCAGTACGAAGGCGCCGTCTGCATGCTGCCGCTCAAGGTCAACAACAAATTTTGCGCCAAATCGCGCGCCGACAGGCCATGTTGCTGCAGTTGCCGCCGGTTCATATCCAACTGCAGGGCCGGCCGACTGATGCGCTGATAGATATGGGCATCGACGATGCCCGGTATTTGCCGAATCCGGTTCTGGAAAGCCTGAACATGCGGCAGCACATCGCCCGGCTTGCCGCCGATGAATTGAATATCGATGGGTGCCGGCACCCCAAAATTCAGGGTCTGGCTGATCTGGTCGGCGGGCTGAAAAAAGAATTCCAGATCGGGGAAACGGTGCGGCAACTCGGCGCGCAAAGTCTTGATGTAATCGGCGCTGGGCGCATGCCGCTCGGCGCGCAACGAAATCATGATCTCGGTATCCGCCGATTCCACGGTACCGGAGTTACCGAACAGGGTATTGCGGGTACTGTAAGGGCCGCCGATGATGTCGAGCATGTCTTCCAATTCCCCGGCCGGAATCCGCTCGCGGATCAAGGCCTCCACCTCGTCTATTTTTTTCGGCATCTCCTCGATGCGGGTTCCGGACGGCGCTCGCACATGCAGTCTGATCTGGCCGGCATCCACGGCCGGAAACAAATCCTGCCCCAGCAAGGGCACCAAACCCAGCGACAGCAGGCAAAATCCCAACATCAGGCTCGCATAGCGCAGTTTATGCTTGAGCAGATGACTGGTCAGCACCACATAATGGCCGCGAAACCGCTCGAACGCCCGCTCGAAAGCCAGGTGCAAGTCGTGTAAACCGCGTCCCCGGCCATTTCGGGACGGCGTTTGCAATTTGCCGTGGTGGCCGGCCATGACGTACATCACCAAAGTCGGCACCAAGGTTCGCGACAACAGATAGGAGGCCAGCATGGCAAACACCACGGCCTCGGCCATGGGCACGAATAAACTGCGGGCAACCCCGGCCAAAAAAAACATCGGCAGGAACACGATACAAATGCACAAGGTGGAGACGAAGGCCGGCATGGCGATTTCCGCCGCGCCATCCAGGATGGCCTGCTGGGGCTTTTTGCCCAACAGCATCTGCCGCTCGATATTCTCGATTTCGACGGTGGCATCGTCGACCAGAATGCCTATCGCCAACGCCAATCCGCCCATGGTCATCAGATTGATGGTTTCGCCCAGCAGATACAGCAGCAACAAGGAGCAGAGTATCGCCAGCGGAATCGATACCGCGATGATGCAGGTGGTGCGCCAGTTGCCCAGGAACAGCAGGATCATCGCCGCCGTCAGGCCGGCGGCAATCAGGCCTTCGTGCAGCACATTGCCGATGGCGGCCTTGACGAACAAGGACTGGTCGAACATCAAACGCATGTTGATGCCTTCCGGCATTTTCTCCAGCATTTTGGGAATGGCTTCCTTGACATGATCCACCACCTCCAGGGTGGAAATCCGGCCGATCTTGAAGATGGAAGTCAAAATGCCGCGTTCGCCGTTCTGGCGGGCGATGGTGGTCTGCGGCGCCGCACCGTCGCGCACTAGCGCCACATCGCCGATCAGCGTGGTGACGCCGTTTGCGGATTTGACCGGAATGTCGCCCAGGCGCGGAATCGACGCTACGGCCCCGTTCAAGGTCACATCGTATTCGTTGCTGCCTATCTTGATGGTGCCGGTGGGCAAAATCAGATTCTGCGCCCCCAGGGCATCGGACAAATCGCTGGGCGCCAAGCCGCGCGCCAGCAAGGCCATGGGATCGACGTCCACGGTGATTTGCCGGCTTTTGGAGCCGAACGGATTGGTTTGCGCGACGCCTCTTTTCGCCTGCAGCGTGCTGCGCACGATGTTGTTGGTATAGTCGTTGACATCGGTTTCCGGCACGATGCTGCTGGAAATGCCCAATTGCACCAACGGTAGATCCGAGGCCGAATACTGGATCACCTGCGGAGGCGTGACGTTGGTCGGCAACGAGCGGTAGACCGAATTGCTGCTGGCCATGACTTGGGCAATGGCGGTGCGGATATCGGTACCCGGATGAAAAAACACCTTGATCACCGAAGCGCCGGCATAAGACAACGATTCGCTATGCTCGATGCCATCTATCAGGTTCATAGAGCGTTCGACCGAACTGGTCAGGCGATCGGCGATTTCCTGCGCATTCATGCCGTTGTACTGCCACAGCATCGCCACCACCGGTATGTCGATAGTCGGAAAAATATCGGTCGGCATTTTCCTCAGCACATAAGGCGCCGACAGGATGATCAGTAATGCCGCCACCACAAAGGTATACGGACGGCGAAGGGCAATTTGGACGATCCACATGCTGGATTTGAAAGATGCTTCGGTTGACTGGGGCTGGCGGATACGTCGGACGTATGGCGACCGGCTTTGCGGTTTAGGGATTACAGTTTGAATAGCAAATTTGATGCCAACACGCGGGCACCGATTGATTTAGTTTTCCAACTCCCTCACCCTAGCCGTTCGCGCGACATATCGCGATGTTTTTCGACTCATCGCCAGCGCTCGAACCAAGCCACAGCCTCGATATCTGCCTCTCAGCCAACAAGCAATCAACACGGTTGCTGATACAGCAACAGTTTTTGCCTATTACCAGAATTCAATTACGCAATTCGGCTGCCCCCGAAAAGGCGGCGATAAAACGGTCGCGCATTTCATGCATGCCCCAGACCGGCGCATCGGCGGCCGGCAGCATGCCCTCCGACCAACCCCAGCTTTTCACGGCCTCGATAAGCTTGACGTCGCGGCAAAGCAAATGTACCGGCACATCGTGGCTAGGCGAGTCTCCGGTCACGAACGCGGCCGGTTGATGATCGCCCAATACCAACACAACCAGATTGTCGTCGCCGTAGGTTTTGACATAGGAGACGATAGTGGCCAGCACATATTCGATGGATTTTCTATATTGCAGGCGAATCCGCTCGCTGCTTTGCCAAACCGCTTCAGGCTCATCCCCTTCCCTGGCCGCATTGAAGATAACGCCGTCGGCCACCTGCCGCCAGTCGACCCGTTGCGGCAACGGCGTCCACGGCGCATGCGATGAGATCAAGGCGATCTCGGCCATCAGTGGCTGGCGCCGGCCCGGTTTGCGCTCCAAAAACTGTAAAGCCGATAACGTGTATTGATCCGGCATGGTAATCCAGTTGAACGGCAGGCCTTGATAGCCCAGATCCCGCGCGGCATAGATTTGGTCGTAGCCGAAGTATTCGCCTTGCGGCCAGTCCATGGTATGCGCCGGCTGCACCGCCACGGTACGCCAGCCCGCCCGCCGAAACAGCCGATTCAAAGACGGACGCCGGCTCATCACCAGGCGGTCGTAGCGGCTCTGGCTATCGATCCACAAGCCCGACAGCAAGGTGCCGTGCGCCAGCCAGCTGATGCCGCCGTAAGTCGGCGAAGTCAAAAAGGCGCTACGGGCATGCAAACCCCCAGCGGCAAGCTCAACACCACTCTGTTGCAGCAGGGGGCGCAGATGCGCGGCGTATTCCGCCCGCTCCAGCACGGTCTTACCATAGGATTCTATGAACACCAGCAGCACATCCTTGCCCTTGAGTTTGGACAACAGTACGTCGTCCGCCACATTTGCATAAGGATCGGTTTCGACAACGGCTGCAAATTGCCGCAGATCGGCCATGCTACTCGAAACTTGCCGGACATGCCGCTCCAACAGATCGTAAAACGGCTTGGCTGCGCCCGGCCAGCCGCCAGCCGCCAGTGCGGCCCAGACAAAAAGACCCAGCGACAAGCCGGCCCCGCATGCTTTGGGCGATTGCCGCAACAGCGCCCGCACCCGGCCCAGCAAGGCATGCATCAACCATACGACACCAACCACCAATACCAGCAAAAGCGCCGCCGCCAGATACGCTCCGATCCCGCCGATGGCACCCCGTAAAAGCTGCAGGCCATCGGCCGGAAAACGCGCATCCAGCAGCGGATTGAACGGCCGGCCGAACAATTGATATGTCGCCATGTCGGCTGCTTTGACCAACAGCCCCAGCGTCAGCAGCGTTGCGGCCAGCGCACGCATCAGCCGCCCCGCCGAACCCGGCAACAGCAAAAGCAGCCCCAGTAAAACGGCTTCCAGCGAAAACACCGCAAAAGCCGCCGGCTCCAGCAAGCCGATGCGATTGGGAACGATCAAGAGCCAATAAACCGAAACCAGCGCAAAAACATTCAGCCCAATGGCCGCCCGCCGTCTCCGGCAGTCCTTGACTGTCCTATGTTTTCCTTGCATGCAGAGCCCCGGGTGGGTTTAACGGTTAAATTGGCCGCGCATGTTACCAATAAAAAGCCTTGATGCCAGGCGGAATGCAAGCGTCGGGGTGTAGGATTCAAACCGAGGCGGAAGATCGCTTAATCGCGAAAAAACCGAAGGCTTGGTTTTATTCCCTTTTGCCGTGCCCAGCACCGAAGGCTTTTAACGGAAACTGCCAGCAGAGGGCGGCGCGGCATGGCTGCCCCGCGAATACTCCACTCATGTCATTTGGAAGTAAGCGGAAATGTGGCGATCGGCCCATACGCGCCATCCTAGCGCTCGAACTTCGTGTGCCGCCGGCTGTCGGGCCCAGACCCAACTACTAAACATGTCGGGTGATACAAAAAGTGAAAAGCGTGCCAGTTTATTGAAAAACCGATAAAAAACCGATTGGACTTAGTAATTATGGCCTGAAGGGGAAACAGGTGTGCAACTGCGCGGACATAAAAAGTGCTTTCTCCGCAAAAGCGCCTTTTTCAACACAATCGACCCGAAAGAGTCAGACACCAGTTTCTGGTGAACGACTGGTCTAGCCTTTACAGCAGGCAATTAATCCCAGTAGTGGGGTCAATATTTCAAGCTGGCTGTAGGGCGGATAAGCGTAGCGTCATCCGCCAAATCGGTTAAACTCCTTTCATGCCAAATTATCGACGCAATCGCATTCCTGGCGGCACCTATTTTTTCACCGTTAACTTGCTCGAACGAAAATCGATGCTGTTAATCGAGCATATTGCAGCGTTACGGGAAGCGGTGCGAGTGATCCGGGAAAAGCAGCCATTTCATATCGATGCTTGGGTGGTTTTGCCTGATCATATGCATGCGATTTGGACATTACCGGCCGGCGACGATCAATATTCCAACCGATGGCGAGCGATAAAAAAAGCCTTCTCGAAAGCGATACCTAAAACCGAATATCGTTCAGCAATCCGAATAAAACGCCACGAGCGCGGAATATGGCAACGTCGATTTTGGGAACATACCATTATCGATGATGCCGACTATGTGGCACATATGGATTACATCCATTACAACCCGGTCAAGCATGGTTGGGCAGTCACAGTTAAGGATTGGCCATATTCAAGTTTTCATCGCTTGGTCAAGATGGATATTTATCCGTTAAATTGGGCGGGGTTGGACTTGCCATTGTTGGAAGTGGGTGAACCGGAAAATTGACGGTTTTATCGGCGGATGACGCTTCGCTTATCCGCCCTACGGCCCTTAACATATCATTTCCTTTGTTAATTTTGGTCTATTTTTTTAACTTCAAATAATTGTTTAAAACACCATCATCGCTCATACATCCAACTTGTTTTTCATTTCCCACCCACTTGGAGATTTCTTTTATCGTTAAGATTCCATTTTCCAAACTCAAAGCAGCATCGGAATCCATAAGCGTTGCCGACTTTCCGTCTTGTTGAATGCGAACAGCCAGAGCAGGAATTTTTCTCCAAGGCCATAAGGTGCGCTGACTATAGGGTGCTGCCGTCAGGCGCACCGTTCGCGATCGTTGCGCCTCGCATGGCTCGGCACAACCTATAGGTGGTCGCACCTTTTTGGGGTTACGGCTGGCGGCTGTAGATCAATCAGCAGACCTTCGCCATAAAAACCATCTGTCCACTTTTGGCCGAACTCGCTCCACCATAATAAAGGGTGCGAACGTTTTCAGTATTAGTGGCGCAAAATCCGGAATTTCTCCTTATTTGCGGCAAAATCGGGTATGACGTGTGACGCACACAATAGAAAAATCGCTTTAAAAATCAATAGACTACTTTTCACTAATTCCGCCACCCCGGCAAAACGAGCTTAGGGTGGCGTTACCTATTAAAAGCCCCTCGGTTTGAATCTCACCCCAACCGCCCACCAAGCCTATCGACTGGGCGAAACAACAAACGAAAACTGGCACAACTCATGCTGTAATTTAGCCAGCATTTCAATCCCGTAATCCATGGTCATGCCCTCAAACCAAGATATTGCCCTCCGCTCCCTGAAGCAGGAATTACAAATCCTGACCTCCATCGGAACCGTATTTTTATTGCTCGGCTTTTCAATCGCTACCTGTAAGGCCGACTGGTTAACCGCCGGACAATGGCTGCTGCAAGCCGGATTGTTATGGGGATTCGTCTGCCGATTCGCTGGAAAAAGGCTCAGTCAGAACAGAGCCGCCGCAGATACCCCGCTATACAACAGCCTGGGCTGGGGCAACCGCCTGACCCTTCTGCGCGGCGGTCTGATTGCGCTGACCGGCGGCTTTTTGTTCATCGATCTGCCTGTCTGGCCGCCGGCCTTGCTCTACGCCCTGGCAGCCCTGCTCGATCGCGCCGATGGCTACGCGGCCCGCCGCGGCAAACAAGTCAGCCTGCTGGGCAATGAACTGGATATCAGCTTCGACGCCCTGGGACTGGTAGTCGCGCCGCTGCTGGCAATCGGCCAGGGAAAATTACACGCATCTTATCTGCTGCTGAGCGCGGCGTATTATGTCTACCAATGGGCTCTGCTACGCCGCCGAACTCGTGGCCTGCCGATTTACGCCCCGCCGCCCAACTCTTTACGCCGCGCCCTGGCCGGATTTCAGATGGCTTTCATCGCCGTGGCGCTGTTGCCGTTTAGCGACCCGGCCTTCACCAGAATCGCCGGCACGGCCTTCATGCTGCCTGTACTGTTCGGCTTTGTGATGGACTGGCTGGTAATTTGCGGCAGCATGCGGCTACAAACCTATAACAACTGCGGCCTATACAGTGAGCGCCTATTGCAACCAGGCTTGCGGATAATTTTGGCGATTTTGCTATTGCTAACGGACAGCGAACATCCGTGGCTGAGCACCGGCCAACCATGGCTGTTGGCCGGCATGACGGGCTTGATACTGCTCGGCATTGCCGGCAGACTGGGCGCGCTGATCCTGCTGTTCCTGTTGGACCAGTACTTCCACGCCTCCACCATCCCCGCATCCGTGATTGTGCTGGTTTTCGCCAGCAGCTGGTTATTGTTGCTCGGCACCGGCCGCTTCAGTTTGCAGCCATGGGGCGAGGACTGGATTCAACGTTATGACGGCGCCTGATGTCCTGGCTTAAAAGCTTACCGCTGTCACTGTGGCTGACGGCACTGCTGCTGGCGGGCGGGGTGCTCGGCCACCTGCCGCTTGCCGCTATCGGCAACAGCATAAGCAGCCTGTCGTCCGGGCAATGGCTGGGCTGGACAGCACTGAATCTGAGCATCATTTCGCTGTCCACCCAACGCTGGCAACTGCTGACCGACATGCTTAAATTGCCGATAAATTTCAGCGAATTACTGTTGATACGCCAGGCCGGTCAGGCGGTGAGCTTCATCACCCCCGGCCCGCAATTCGGCGGCGAACCCTTGCAGATTTACTGGTTGCATCGCGGCCGCCAAGCACCGCTGCACCGCAGCTTGCTGGCTTTGGGCCTGGACAGATTTTACGAGTTATGGATCAATTTCAGCGTATTGCTGCTGGCCGTGCTGCTACTGGCATCGCCGGCAGGTAATGCCGGCGACTGGCGGTCTATTTTATCGATCCTGGCATTTGTGTTACTGGCGTTGTCCCTGTTTGGCCGCCTGATGTTGCAACAGCCGCAGCGAATTTTGGCTTGGCTAAACCGCCTGACCAGACAGTGGCAGCATCATCCTCGCCTGCAAAACAGTCAGGCACACTGGCAGCAACTGACTACCGAGCTGAAACAAGCCGTAGCGAGGCAAAAGCGGGTGCTGCTGCAGGCATTTATGCTATCCCTGTATGGATGGGCCGGACTCATCGCCGAATTGTGGTTGTTGCTGAGCTTTTTCGGCTTGGAAACCGATTTTTCCGCCTTTCTGCTGATTTTTGTCTCCATGCGCCTGTCCTTTCTGCTGCCGCTACCGGGCGGCGTCGGCTCGCTGGAAGCCGCGCTGTTCTGGGGCTTTCACACTCTCAACCTGCCCCTGGAGGCTGCCATGGGACTGATTGCGTTGATGCGCTTGCGGGATGCGGTTCTATTGCTGTCGGGATTCATCTGTCTGCGGCTGTTGCAAAGACGGTAAGGGTAAAGCAATGACCCACGGCTCCGGCAAATGTATCCATGCAAACAGCCTATCAACACGCACTGACCGTGCAACAGCAGTTAGCGATCAACTCACAGTTTAAATCTTTATATTCCTTGAGAATTTCATTCGGCACGATACCTGCAAAAGACTTTATTCGGAGCTTGGCTCAATACCTTTTGCTAATACACAAGAAGAGAGAAGAAGAATGAAAAAAAACCGTTTTGTTGCCGGCCTGCTCGTTTTGAGCGCCAACGCCGCCTTCGCGCAACAACCACCCGCCGACGCACCCAAGCCCCCGCTGGGCTTTTTCGTCACCAGCAGCGGCAGCGGCAAGGGTGCCGATCTGGGTGGCTTGGCGGGCGCCGACGCCCATTGCCAAAAACTGGCTGGCGAGGTTGGCGCGGGAAGCCGAAACTGGAAGGCCTATCTGAGCACCCAGGCCGATGGCAGCCAGCCCGCCGTCAACGCGCGCGACCGCATCGGTAAAGGACCATGGGCCAATGCCGCCGGCACCATCATCGCCAATGACCTGGCCCATCTGCACGGCGACACCGTGGAACTGGGCCAACTCGGCAACAACGTTCATAAAAAAACCACGCTGACCGAAAAAGGCACGCCCATCAACGGCGTTGGCGACACACCCAACCAGCACGACATCATCACCGGATCCCAGCCGGACGGCAGGGCCTACACCGATGCCGCCGACCATACCTGTAAAAATTACACCAGCAGCGGCGAAGGCAGCGTCCGGGTAGGCCATTCAGACCGCACCAACGGCGGCAGAACCGGCGGCAACGTGTCCTGGAACTCCACCCACGACAGCAGGGGCTGCAGCCAGGAAAACCTGGTCAGCACCGGCGGTAACGGTTACTTTTATTGTTTTGCCGCGGATTAAACAAAGCGGGTGGGCCGGCAGCGGCCCACCCTTGCGAAATCCCCTACCCATTAGCCATGCAAACCTATGTGTCTGATCATCCATAAACCCAAAGGCGTTCACGTCGATCTGGATCTGCTGCATTCAGCCAGTCAATTCAATCCGCACGGCTATGGTCTGATGGCATTCAGCGGCCCGCAAAAAATCAGCGTGCACAGACACCATGCGACGCACTTCGACGAATTGCGCCGCGCCTATTTGCAGGTGGCCAAATACGAATGCGTGATACATCTGCGTTTATGCACCCGCGGCAACATCACCCGCGCCAACACACACCCGTTTCGCGTCACCGAATCGATTTACATGGCGCATAACGGCACGCTGGACATTCATTGCCGCCTGCCCGGCCGCTCCGATAGCTGGCATATGGTGAACGATTACTTGAGCCCCCTGCTGCTGCGGGCGCCGAAAATATTGCAAAGCCCGGCGTTTCAACAGCACATGGCCGCCAAAATCGGCCCGCACAACCGCATGGTGTTCATGGATGCTCAATTACGCAAAACCGTTATCATCAACCGCCCACTGGGCGTTGACTATCAGGATTTATGGCTGAGCAATACCAAGTGGTTCGACGCCGACCGTTTCGGGCTGGCAAGATCCGATTGCCCCAATCTCGCACCTCGGCCGGCTATCAAGCCCCAGCTCAAGCTTTCCCCGACATTGCGCGGGTCCAAATTATGCCCCATCGTCCTCTCGTCGGCCGTAGCCCAATAGGTATTGCCGAATGACCCGGCAACTATCATCCCAGCAAGCATAAGCGGGATAGGCCGCCAGCGCATTTTCGCTCATTACCAGTAACAGTTGCCTATCCCGCTGCAGCGTTTGCAAGTGATCCGCAAGTCCATCCGCATCCGCCGGCTCAACCAGATAGCCATTGTCACCGTGCCGGATAATCTCCCTGGCGGCTCCGGCCGTGGTACCGATGACCGGCAAACCGAATTGCTGCGCCTCCACATAGACGATACCGAAGCTTTCGTAAGCGGACGGCAGTACCATTAGATCATGTTGTTCATACAGGTCGGCGAGAATCCGGCCACGCACGACACCCTTCAGGCTGACGCGCCCCCGTAGCCCAGAAGCCCGAATAAGGTTTTCAATGTAGGCCACATAGCCCGGCTCCATGTCCAGGCGTCCGGCGACCGTCAGCCGAAAATCCTCGGGGGCAAGCTGCATCAAAGCCTGGATCAGCACATGCAATCCCTTGCGGTGGATGACATTGCCGACCAGCAAAATGTTTAACGGCCCCGGCTTCAACGCACGCCGGCGAATGCATTCGACATCCGGCATTGCGTCCGGAAAGTTGTCGCCCGCCGGCACGGCAACGCAATGCGGCGGCAGCCTCCCGTCCAACAATTGGCGCGCCTGCGCCAGCGTGGTTTGGCTGTTGGCGATGATGCCCGAGACGGATTTCAGATAGCGGCGTTCGACGATGCGGTAGAGCCAGCCGCCGTAGCAGGCGTGGCGCTCGAAGCTAGTCAACAGATGCACCAACGTAAGTACGGGGATGTTGATACGCCGGTTCAGCAGAAACAGGGCGGGGTGCGCCATGGCATCCTCGATCAATATGTCAAGGTTGGCGGCGGCGATGCGTTGCAGACAGGCGTTGCCGAAGTTATCCGCCAGCTGGCGCCAATAAGCCCGCCGAGGCAGACTGATCACAACCACTTCATCGCCCATGCGTTGCAAATAGGCCAGCAATTTACGGTTGTACAGATAACCACCGCTGATGGACTCCAAGTCGCCAACCATCAGCAAACCAATCCGCATCGGCCGTCGGCCCTTCAAAATGCCTTGCGGTAGGCGGCCCAGCAGTTGGCATTCTCCCACAGCTTTACCCGTAAGGAACCCGTGCCGGGCGGCGCTATGGCGGCCAACAATTTTTCCGCGATAATGCGGCTGAAATGTTCGATGCTGGGATTGAGGCCGGCGAACTCCGGTTTATCGTTGAGCAACTGATCGCGAAAATCAGCAACGATGGCGTCCAGCGCGGCTTCGATGGCGACGATGTCGACCAGATAGCCGTGCCGATCCAGTTGTTCGGCTTCGATACGCACTTCGGCGACGTAATGATGGGCGTGCGGAAAATTTTCACTGCCCCAGTCGCCGCCGATTAGAAAATGGTTGGCAATGAAGTCCCGGCTGACGGCTACACTATACACTTTGTTTCCCTTGCTTAATAAATGAAAATGGCTTGCAGAGCCTGCTCCGGCGTACGATCCAATAACCGATAAATATTGCCGGCCTGCCCCAGGACTGCCCGGTGACTGATCAAGCGCCGGGGCCTCAGGGCGCGAATCATGTCCCAGGCTAAATCGAAGCGCCGCTGCTTATCCCAGCGTCCGCTCAATGCCGGCGCAATCGTGCTGACCTGACTGCCGATGAATTGAATCCGGTGACGGTGCGCCGCTCCACCCAACCGCACGGCACCGGCCTTGCCGCCGTACCAACTGCCGATGACGATGCGCCCCGAGTAGGCGCATAAATCGATGGCCAGATTCAAGGCCTCGGGCGCGCCGCTGACTTCGTAGACCAAATCGGCGCCGGAACCCGCCGTGGCCGGCAATTGCACCGGCAACCGCAATGCTTGTTTCAATGATGCGATTTGAGTCTCGTTGGCCGGATCGAAGGCTTGCGACACGCCCAAACGCAGCGCACTGGCGCGGCGTTCGGCCAAGCCATCCAGGGCATATAGCTTTGCCAACGGAAAGCGCGCCAACACGCCGGACAACAACAGGCCAACTACGCCCTGCCCCAGCACCAGCGCCTTTTCGCCCAACGCCGGGTTGCCGTCCAGCACCAAATTGACCGCCGTTTCCATGTTGGCCAAAAACACCGCCGCTTCCGGCTCGATATCGTCCGGCACGGTTAGCAGTTGGTCCGGCGCTGCAATAAAATGGCTGGCGTGCGGCTGAAACGAAAATACCCGCTTGTGCAGCCAGCCGGCATCCACGGCGGCGCCGAGCCGTTTGACCCGGCCCACGCAGGCATAACCATATTGCAGGGGATAAGTCGCCGCTCCTTGCAAGGATGCCAGAGAGGCATCCAGCGAAATATCGGTGGGCAGCTGACCGCGATAGACCAGCATTTCCGTGCCGGCACTGATGGCGGAGCACTCGCTTTGGACCAGCAATTCATTTTCCGCCGGCTCCCGTAGCGGCGTTTCGCGAATTTCGACCCGGTACGGTTCGCTAAACCAAAGTTGTCGAGACCTCACCAGTCCGTCTGCTCCAGATAGCGCAGATTGCCCCACATTATCAAATCGTCACCCAACATCTGCGAATACAAAGGACGTATTTGCGGCAGGCGGCTCTTGCAGCCGATCTCCAGATTGCCGACACCCTTGTAGCCACCCACCAGAGTTGGTGCAATGGTCAGCACCAGCGCATCGGCCAGCTGGGCTTTCAAAAACGCGGTAATCACATGACTGCCGCCTTCCACCATCAGAGTACGAATGCCCTTTTGCCACAACAGACTCAATGCCTCCCGCAAATTAACCCGGCCTTCGGCGTCGGCCTCCAGCGTAATGATGTCGGCCTTGCCGTCAAACCCGCCGGTTGCCTTTAAGCGGGTCAGCACCCAACAGGTCTTGTCGGCGCGCTGACACAGCCGTGCCGTGGGCGGCATGCGCAATCGGCTGTCCAGTACGATGGGTTGCGGGTTGGCTCCCGGCCATTCGCGTACCGTCAACTGCGGGTCGTCCGTCAGCACCGTGCCGATACCAACCAGGATACCGTCGTGCAGGCTGCGCAACTGATGGGTCAAACGCAGCGATTCGGCCCCGCTCAAGCCCAGCGATTCGCCGGCGCGGGTAGTGATGCTGCCATCCCAACCTTGCGCGTAACTCAGCGTCACAAACGGCCGTTTGGCGGACTCCGCTACTGGCCTTTGGGCCGCCAGCCAGGCTTCAATCCGCTGATTCAAGATCATGGAGACGGTTAAACTTTGACGAGATTTCCGACGGTTCAATCCGCAACAGGTGATCCATGCGCCGGGCCTTGGTCAACAAATAGCCTTCGTTGTCGGAATGGACTCCGGCTTCCAACGGAAAACGCGCATCAACCCGTATACCTTCGGCTTGCAGACTGCTGATCTTCAGCGGGTTATTGGTCAATAAACGCACCGACTTCACGCCCAGATCTTCCAGAATGCGCGCCGCCAAGGCATAGTCCCGCTCGTCCGCGCCATGGCCCAGCAACAGATTGGCATCGACCGTATCGTATCCTTGATCCTGCAAATTATAAGCCTTCAATTTCTCCAACAGGCCTATGCCGCGGCCTTCCTGCCGCAGGTAAACCAACACGCCCGTGCCCTGACCGGCAATCAGTTGCAGCGAGCGATCCAATTGTTCGCCGCAGTCGCAACGCCTGGAACCCAGCACATCGCCGGTAAAACATTCCGAGTGGATGCGCGCCACCACATTCTCCGCCCCGGCCACCTCGCCCATATAAAAGGCCAGATGTTCCTTACTATCGGAGGTGTTGCCGTAATAGCAGAGTTGAAATTCGCCATATTCAGTGGGAATGCGGGCGCGGGCCATGCGGGTAACAGTGGGTTTGGCCATAATCCAATATCTAAACAGTTAGGGTTGATCCGACGATTTGCCGAATCGCCGAGGCAATTTACAAGACGCTCGGTGTGCGGCGCTGGGGCGCACAAACCATGCATGGCACGGCCTTGTTGGGCCGGCATCGTTGCATTTCGACTTGCTCAAACCGTTTAACAATCAATATACATGCCACATTTCAAAACGCCGTTTAAAATGACAACGCTGAATTTGATTAGGTGGAAAATGCTGATGGACAGGCAGATTCTGTTGATGCGCTGCTGAAATATCAGCAGCGCGGAAAATACTTGCCGTGAAAGAAATAAATTGTGCGGGGATGCGGTTGCTTGCTGGACAGGCGTCGGCGGCAGAGATGCAGCCGACGAACTTACACGGATGTACTCACGGCGTCCTGTCCGGCAAGCAACCGCACCATGGAGAGCCACTTTCGTGGGCCGGGGCGATGCCAAGCCTTCATCATCATTAGACCGATAAAAAGCCGCACAAACCGGTTATTAACCCGGCCCATAAATATCGTCGCTCCCGCGAAGGCGGGAGCCCAGTGGATGCCATGGATTCCCGCCTTCGCGGGAATGACGAATGCAGGGTATTTAAGGGCCGGGTTAATAATGCAAAATCATGCCGCCCGCCGGGCCAAGGCAACTATTTTCAGCGCTTTTTCCAGCCGCAAGGCCACCGTTTCCCAATCGATATTGCGGAAAAATGCGTCCAGATAGCTCCCGGCCGCCGCGCCGTAGTCCATTTGATACGAATGCTCGTACATATCCAGTACCAGCAACGGCAGCGCGGCGGCCGGAGCATGGGCATGATCGCCATGCCAGTAATTTTCCAACCTACCGCTGTGCAGATTCAGCCCCAGCGTCACCCAACCCGAACCGCCTCCCAGTCCGGCGCCGATGCGACGAAACTCTTTCTCCCAGGTTTCAAACGAGCCAAACGCCGCGCCGATGGCTTTGCGTAAAGCCACATCCGGCACACCTTTGCTGCCCAGATTGCCAAAGTACAACTCATGCAACACCACCGAGCCGGTACGCAGCAGATGTTCGCGCTTCAGGTCGTTGTAAAGATAAGCCGGCAGCGCACTGTCCTCCAAAAACACAGCGAGTTTTTGCTTGACTGCATTCAAGGCCTTGACCGAACCGCCGTAGTTGTTCTCCCAATGCGAACGGATCAGCTTTTCCGACAAGCCATTGAGTTTGGCCGGATCGAAACTCAAGGGTTGAGGGACATGTTCGGCGGCAAAGGCGCCGGGTAAAACCATCAGATCGCTATCAGCCGCTTCCGCGGCCATTGCCGCTTGCGGCGTAAGTATCGATAAGGCGGCGCCGGCGGCGGCCACGCTTAAAAAATCGCGACGTGTAGTATCGTTACTCATAGACTTACTCCTTTAAATGAACCACGGCTGAACAAACAGCCACAACCAGCCGCACAGGCCGGATATGGCGATGACGGGAATAACCCCGATTTTGAAACGAAATAAGGCCAGAAACGCGGCGACACTCAAAACGGCCGAGAACATATCGAAGCGGCCCGCCAGCCCTTCCGGCCATAAGGCGTGGTAGGCGAAAAATACCGCCAGATTGACGATAACCCCCACCACGGCGGCGGTAACCCCGGTCAAGGGCGCGGTAAAACCCAGCTTGCCGTGAGTGCTTTCCACCAGCGGCCCGCCGATCAGAATAAATAAAAAGCTGGGCAGAAAGGTGAAATAGGTCACCAGCACGGCCGCCAGCGTACCGGCCAAAAACAAATTCTCGCTGCCCACCGCCTGCCCCCAGCCCGCCACGAAGCCGACAAAAGTCACCACCATGATCAACGGCCCCGGCGTGGTCTCGCCCAGCGCCAGACCATCCATCATTTGTTGAGGGCTAAGCCAGTGATAATGTTCGACCGCGCCCTGGTAAACATAGGGCAGCACCGCATAAGCCCCGCCTATGGTCAGCAGCGCGGCCTTGCTGAAAAACCAGCCCATCTGCGTCAAGGCGCCTTGCCAGCCGAACCGCGCGCATAGCGCGCCCAACACCCCGCCCCACAGCAGCAAACCAATCAACAGCAGCCTACTCAAGCGAGGCCAACTAAAATAGGCATGACCGGGTACGGGGGTTTCATCGTCGATCACAGCCGAACCGTAATGGGTTGCCCCCGCGCCATGGCCGCCGCCCAAGGCAAACACACGCGGCGCCAGTTTGCCGCCGGCCGCGCCCACCAACGCCGCAACCAGCACGATCAGCGGAAACGGTGCCCGTAACAGAAATATCGCTAGAAATGCCGCTGCCGCCATCATCCATAGCCAGCGGTTTTTCAACGCCCGCGAACCGATGCGGAATGCGGCGAACAGCACAATAGCCGTCACTGCGGGTTTGACGCCGTATAACAAACCCGCAACCACCGGCAAGTCACCATAAACCATATACAGCCAGCCTAAACCGATCAGCATGAATAAGGAAGGCAGAAAAAACAGGCTGCCGGCAACGATGCCGCCGGCGGTTTTATGCAACAACCAGCCAATATAAGTAGCCAACTGCTGCGCCTCCGGCCCCGGCAGCAACATGCAGTAATTCAAGGCATGCAAAAACCGCCGCTCGCTGATCCAACGCCGCCTCTCCACCAATTCCTGATGCATGATGGCAATCTGTCCGGCCGGACCGCCAAAACTGATAAAACCCAGCTTTAACCAAAACAACAGGGCCTGACGAAAACTGGGTGCAGGTGGGGCAGATTGTGCTTGCTTGGCATTCATACGCGATTGTCTCCAGTAATCTGAGTTTTAAAGGCCGTGTACAAACCGTCGAACACAGCACTCGCCAAATTCAGCAGTGCGTCGTCGTCGCCGACACTGCCAAGCAAACCATTGAGCACGCTTTCCACGCCAATGGCTTCGGCGGGCTGTATGCCGCCGACATCCAAAAAATGCACCAAGCCGCCGATGCGCTGCAAAGCCGGTTGCTCAATCGCAAAACTGGCCAGCAACACCTCAAAACTGACTAACGCGCCAACGTGACTAAAAGCAGCGCCGTCGAAATCGAAACCGATGGCGTCCGCCGGGCAATCCGCCGGGGATTCCAGCCACAGAAATACCGCGCCCGAATCGATAAAACGCCGGATCAACCAGGCGCTGGCCAGCCGGTCTACCTTGGGGCGGCGGCGCGTAGCCCAGCGCCGGCCTTGGTAGTCGGCGATTTCCAACTGGAGAATATCGACGTCCATTGCTTGCGGCTCATCCGCCGACAAAGCCCTGGCAATATCACGTTCCAGTAGCGACAAGGCCCGCTCTGCTTGCGCTTGCGCCTGACCGGGAAAAAAATCGATGGCCTGCAATTGGGCAAATTGCTTACGCAGTTTTCGGCATTGTTTTTGCGCATCGCCGGCATGGTTGGCAGACAGGCTTTGCCTGAGCAACGCGACTTCTTCGACCAGGACGGCAAAATCGGCGCCACGCTCAAACAAACTTCTGAAATTGACATCAACTGGTTCCTCGACTGTCAGTATCCGCGCCGAACCGCCAACCTTGACTATGTCTTGCGCGATACCGGCCAGGATCTCCCGGCACGGCGAGCGCCGCGGCAATAAATACACCCCATCGCGCAACACAGCGGCACCCGCCGCTTTAAGGCCGCGCCATACACGCATGCGTAACGAGGTGTTTTCAGTGGGCAAACTGATAATGAGTAAAATCCAATCCATGAAATTACTCTACATATTTGTTACATACTTTACAAATATTTTTTCGGCACAATACAGCTAGCAAATCCATCAAAAGAAAACAGACCGCAACAAGCTGTTGTCATGGCAACAGCTCATCCGCAACGACTGCTCCGCATTCAACAGTGCGGCCGGCCATGCGTCTGGCGGCCAACGCTTTCCCATTACACCGGCCACTGAAATCCGGGCCTCCATCCTGACCGGTACGAAATCTGCATACGATTTTGGCTTTAGCACAAGGCCGCCGCATCCTTTTATTGCTATTACAGCTCCAAGCCGGCGGCCGACGTTTTTTCTCCTCAACCATTCATTATCATGAGCCAATTTACTTTGAGTGTTAACGGCGAAACCCGCTCAATAGACATCGCCGGCGACACCCCTTTGCTATGGGTGTTGCGGGACCATTTGCAACTGGTCGGCAGCAAGTTCGGTTGCGGCATCGGCCAGTGCGGTGCCTGTACCGTGCATCTGGACGGCGAACCCACCCGGGCCTGCATCACGCCTGTCAGCGACATCGGCCAGCGCAAAATCACCACCATAGAAGGCCTGTCCGCCAACGGCGAGCATCCCTTGCAAATAGCTTGGCGGGAACTGGATGTGCCGCAATGCGGTTACTGCCAGGCCGGACAGATCATGACCGCCGCGGCATTGTTGAAAAAATCGCCCCGACCTTCGGATCAGGAAATCGATGCCGAACTGGAAGGTAATCTGTGCCGCTGCGGCACCTATTTGCGCATCCGCGCCGGCATCCATCGCGCCGCCGAAATCGCCGCCGCCCGGGAGACAGCATGAATAACCCCGCTCCGCAAAACCCTTCGCGCCGCGCCTTCATCCGTAATTCCGCCCTGCTGGGCGGCGGTTTGGTGTTGGGTGTATATGTCACTCAAACCGACACATTCAAGCACTGGATAGCCAAGCCAGATGAGGCCGCCGATTCCGTCGAATTCAAACCCAACGCCTTCATCCGCATTGCTCCCGACGGCACGGTGACCTTGATCAGCAAGCAGCCGGAAATCGGCCAGGGCATCAAGACCTCGCTGCCCATGGTGATTGCCGAAGAACTGGAAGTGGACTGGCGCGATGTGGTGATCGTGCAAGGTGATCTGGATCCCGTTTACGGTAGCCAGAGCGCCGGCGGCTCGCGCTCGACACCGACCAATTACGAAGAATTCCATAGACTGGGCGCTACCGCCCGTAATCTGCTGATTCAGGCCGCGGCACAAATCTGGCAAGTGCCGGCTGACAACTTGCAAGCACGCGACAGCGCCGTGCACGACCCGGCCAGCGGCCGCAAATTGAGCTTCGGCGAGCTGACGACTACCGCAGCCGGCCTGCCCTTGCCGCCCCCCGGCGAGGTCAAGCTGAAAGACCCTAAGGACTTCAAACTACTCGGCACCCGCATCGGCGGCGTGGATAATCCCGCCATCGTCACCGGCAAGCCCTTGTTCGGCATAGACGTGCAATTGCCCGGCCTAAGATATGCCACTTACGTAAAATCACCCGCTTTCGGCGGCAAGGTGGTCAGCGCCAATCTGGACGAAATCAAGGCCCTGCCCGGCATCGTCGATGCCTTCTCCATCGACGGCACCGAGAATCTGAAAGGCTTGTTGCCTGGAGTCGCCATTGTCGCCGACTCCAGTTGGGCGGCATTCCGCGCCCGCCAGCAACTTAGAATAGTATGGGATGAAGGCAAGGTGGCCGAGCAAAGCTGGGCTGATTTTTCCCGCCAAGCCCAAGCCTTATCCAAACAGGTCGGCGCCGAAGTATTGCGCAAGGACGGCGACACCGACGCCGCCTTAAAAACCGCCGCCAAAGCCGTTGAAGCGGCCTATCAATACCCGTTCATCTCACATGCCAGCATAGAACCTCAGAACGCCACGGTTTGGTTTAAAGACGGCGGCGTCGAAATCTGGGCTCCGACTCAGAACCCCGAAGCCGGACAAAAGATCGTCACCGAAACATTGGGTATCCCCAAGGAAAAGATCACTCTGCATATCACCCGTAGCGGCGGCGGATTCGGCCGCCGCCTGATTCCCGACTATCTAATCGAGGCGGTAGCCATCGCCCAGCGGATCGATGCGCCGGTCAAACTGACCTGGACCAGGGAAGACGACTTGCAGCACGATCAATATCGGGCCGGGGGCTTTCATTTTCTGCGCGGCGGTCTAAACGAACAGGGCAAACTGATTGCCTGGCACAACCATTTCATCACCTTTTCCCATCCGGTTTTCAAGGACGGCAAAAACAGCCTGGAACTCGGCAGCGGTGCCAACCTGTCCGGCGACGAGTTTCCGGGCCGCTGGGTGGAAAACTGCCTGCTGGAGCAAACCCCGCTGGCATGCGGCATTCCGATGGGGCCGTGGCGGGCGCCGCGCAGCAATGTGCTGGCCTGGGTGTTTCACAGCTTCATAGACGAACTGGCGCATGCCGGCGGCCGCGATCCGCTCGAGTTCCGTATGGAGATTCTCGGCGACCAGGGCTTTCTGCCCGGTAGCGGCGAACAGGGCATACCCTACGACGTCAACCGCATGAAGCATGTGTTGCAACACGTGGCGGAAAAAGCCGAGTGGGGTAAAAAAACCTATCCGCGCGGCCAGGGCCAGGGCATCGCCTTTCATTTCAGCCACCGCGGCTATATCGCCCAGGTGGCGGAAGTAACCGTGTCGCCGGACGGCAAACTGAAGGTTGATCGGGTGGTGGTGTCGACCGACATCGGCGCGCAAATCGTCAACCTCAGCGGGGCTGAAAATCAGGTGCAAGGCTCGGTGATCGACGGTCTGGGCGCGCTGATGTTCCAGGAACTGGATATAGACAAGGGCCGCATCGTGCAGAGCAATTTCGGCGATTACCCGATGATACGCATCGCCGATGCGCCGACCCGAATCGACGTGCATTTTCTGAAAACCGATTTTCCAGTTACCGGCTTGGGCGAGCCGGCCTTGCCGCCGCTGGCGCCGGCCGTCTGCAACGCCATTTACGCCGCCACCGGCATCCGGGTGCGGCAACTGCCGCTGTCGCGTACCGATTTGAGCTGGAGCTAGCGTGTCAAGGCTCCACCATCTGCTATCCGCCTACCGGCATTTGCGCCAGTGCCCGGAACCCGTGGTGCTGGCCACCATCGTCGAAACCTTCGGTTCCACGTACCAAAAAGCCGGCGCCCGCATGTTGATCGACCTGGACGGTGAATTGACCGGCTTATTGGGAGGCGGCTGTTTCGAGCGGGATCTCATCGAGCATGCCCGCTCGGTATTCGACAGCGGCGACACCAAGACAGTGTTTTACGACATGCGTTCGCCGGACGATGCGGTATGGGGACTGGGTCTGGGCTGTAACGGCGCGGTCAGGATATTTCTGCAGTTATTGACGGCGGCTGACGATTTCAGCCCCTTGAATCTGATCGCCGAGGCGGCCGAGGCGCGACAACCCGGCAACTTGGTCACCATCACCGAATCGGCGCATCCGGATTTTGCGGCGGGCCATAGCCTGTTTCTGCCGGTGGCCGATAAGTTGCAACCCTGGCCATTCTCGTTGGCGACGCTACCGCAAAAACCGCTATTCGAATTGCATAGCATAGGAGGGCATGAGTTTCGGGTGTTTTACGACCCACTGCAACCGCCCACTCACCTGCTGGTACTCGGCGCAGGCGACGACGCCAAGCCGCTGGTGCGCTGTGCCAAGGCTCTGGGCTGGCGGGTCAGCGTGGCCGACCACCGGCCGGCTTATCTGACCGACACCCGTTTTCCTCAGGCCGACCTGTTGCTGCACGCGCAACCGCAAACCTTGGGAACCCATCTGGATTTAAACCATTTCAGCGTCGTCGTGGTGATGACCCACAATCTCGACCACGACCGCCGATATTTAGCGGCGCTTGCCGACACGAAAATTCCGTATATCGGTTTATTGGGGCCGACTCAGCGGAGGGAACGCTTGCTGCAAAGCCTGGGGACTAGCAGCGAGTATTTATCCGAGCGGGTTCACGGCCCACTCGGCCTCGACATAGGCGCGGAAACACCGGAAGAAATTGCCCTGTCTATCGTCGCCGGCATACATGCCGAATTGAAAGGCCGCGGCGGCGGACAACTGAGCCAAAAGAATAACAACACCTATTTGCAAGCCTGCCACCCGCAATGACTGCCGTGCTTGGTTTGGCGATGACCCAGGCACACTTCCATGGAGCGAGGCCGAACACCTCGCTAGCTCTTGGTAACGGTTTGATTGCTTTGAGTCAACAATTCGCCGATGAAATATTTCAAATATGACGGCAGGTAAAGTTCTTTCAAATAGGCGACTTTGGTTCTGGAGCGCGGAATATGCTGGGATAAATCCACCGCCTGCAGGTCGCTGTCGTTGCCCGGCTCATACGAAGTGCTGGCAATGATGCCGACTCCCAAACCCAGCCGCACGTAGGTTTTGATGACATCGGAGTCCGCGGCGGACAGCATGACGTCCAGATTCAGTCCCGCGCTTTTAAAGGCCTTTTCAATATTGGAGCGCCCCGTGTAACCCGGAGAATAGGTTAACAGCGGAAATGAAGCCAGCCGTTCCAGACTGATCCCGCTCATTGTCAGAGGATGGTTCTTGGGCACGATGGCGACGTGGTGCCAGTCGTAACAAGGGGTGATCACCAATCTGTCGTCGGCATCCAGCTTTTCGGTGCAAATGGCGATATCGGCTTTGTGATGATGCAGCAAGTCGATGATTTCGCCGGGCGACGACTGCACCATGTAAATCTTGATGCCGGGATATTGCAGACGAAAATTGCGAATCGGGTTCGGCAACAAATATTTGGCCTGGGTGTGGGTGGTTGCAATATGCAAGGTACCGTTACGGTTATCCCGATAATCCTTGGCGATGGTCTGCATGTTGCGCCGCGCCAAATCGATGTGTTCTATTTCCGCCATTATCCGCGCGCCCAGTGGCGTGAATCCGGTAATTTTTTTGCCGGCCCGCAACAATACCGGGCTACCGAACTCCTCTTCCAGCAACTGAATCTGCCGGCTGGCCGCGGACTGGACGATGCCGAGTTTTTCTCCCGCCTTGGACAGATTGAACTTGGTTTCATCGAGTAGCCGTAATAATTCGAGCTGGCTGAAGTTCATTTGCACACCCCCATAAATTTTGAAAGCATT
>NZ_JANIBJ010000050.1 GCF_024505185.1 Methylomonas subterranea | reverse complement strand
GGGCGCCGACGGCGAGGCGGCGGCGCCCGGCCAGGTGCCGGTCTCCAGTCTGGCGGCGTTTCAACCCGGCAACACCACCCTGTCGGTGCGCCACCAGGGCCAGTTCGCCGCCAGCGAGCTGTCGTTCAACCTAAAGGACGGCGTATCGCTGTCTGCCGCCAGCGACGCCATAGCGCGGGCCGTGCGCGAGATCGGCTTGCCCGCCTCGATACAAGCCGGCTTTCAGGGCTCGGGCAAGGCGTTTCAGGAAGCACTGCGCAACCAACCCTGGCTGATACTGGCGGCCCTGCTCAGCATTTACATCGTACTCGGCATGCTCTACGAAAGCCTGATTCATCCCCTGACCATCCTGTCCACGCTGCCGTCGGCCGGCGTCGGCGCCTTGCTGGCCTTGCTGGCTTGCGGCCGCGAATTCAGCCTGATGGCCCTGATAGGCGTGATCTTGCTGATCGGCATCGTCAAGAAAAACGCCATCATGATGATAGATTTTGCCTTGCAGGCCGAGCGGGAGCAGGGGCTGGCGGCCCGCGAAGCCATATTTCAGGCCTGCCTGTTGCGGTTTAGACCGATCATGATGACCTCGCTGGCCGCCTTGTTCGGCGCCTTGCCGCTGGCCCTGGGCAGCGGCCACGGCGCCGAACTGCGCCAACCCCTGGGCATAGCCATCATCGGCGGGCTGATTTTCAGCCAAGCGTTGACCCTGTACACCACGCCGGTGGTGTATCTCTACCTGGACCGCCTGCGGCGGCTGTGTGCCCCTTCCACCGCCCGTCGGGCGGCCGACTCCCTGTAAACCCCGTATTCGCATGCGCCCGATAGCTTATTCATACTTGATCTGTTCCACGCTGGCCCTGCCGCTGACCGCCTGCATGGTCGGGCCCGACTATGCGCGGCCGGCAGCCCCGGCGGCCGCCGAATTCAAGGAAGTCAAGGGCTGGAAACAGGCCAGTCCCAGGGACCACCTGTTGCCCGGCGCCTGGTGGGAGGTATTCGACGACCCGCAATTGACGGCCCTGGAGCAACAGGTGGCCGCCGCCAACCAGTCCGTCGCTCAGGCCGAAGCCCAATACCGGCAGGCGCAACATCTGGTGCAATCGGCGCAATCGTCCTTGTTGCCGCTGGCGATGCTGAACGGCGGCTTCAACCGCTTCAAGGCCGCCACCGGCCAAAACGTGGCGGTGTCCGGCGTGCGCAACCTGTTCACGCAATCGGTCAATATTGCCTGGGAGCCCGATCTGTGGGGCAGGGTACGCCGGCAGCTGGAGGCCAATATCGATAGCGCCCAGGCCAGTGCCGCCAACTTACAGGCCCTGATCCTGTCCAGCCAGGCCGCCCTGGCCGACAGTTACTTTCAAATGAAAATGCTGGATGCGCAAAAGGCCTTGCTGGACGAAACCCTGCAGGCCTACGGCAAAAACCTCGACATCACCCAAAACCGCTATAAGGCCGGCGTGGTCTCCAAGGCCGACGTGGCGCAGGCGCAAACCCAGCTGGAAACCACCCGGGCGCAAGCCATGGACCTCGGCGTACAGCGGGCCAAACTGGAACATGCCATCGCGGTACTGATCGGCAAGACCCCGGCGGAACTGAGTCTGGCCGCCGACGGCCGGACGGCGCGAGTGCCGGACATACCGGTCAGTCTGCCGTCCGAACTGCTGGAACGCCGGCCCGACATCGCCGCCGCCGAGCGCAACATGGCCGCCGCCAATGCCCAAATCGGCGTGGCCAAGGCCGCTTATTACCCGACCCTGAATCTGGCCGCCACCAACGGCTTTCAATCCAGCGACGCCGACAGCCTGTTTACCATGGCCCGCCGCTTCTGGTCGCTGGGACCCGCCGGGGCCGCCTTGACTCTGTTCGACGGCGGGGCCAAAAACGCCCAGTACCGGCAGGCGATGGCCGCCTACGACGCCAGCGTGGCCGGCTACCGGCAAGCCGTGTTGACCGGCTTTCAGGAAGTGGAAGACAGTCTGGCGGCCCTGCGCATACTGGAACAGGAAGCCCAGGCTCAGGATCAGGCCGTTGCCGCCGCCGGCCAATCCCTGGCGCTGACGTTGAATCAATACAAGGCCGGCACCGTCGGCTACCTGGACGTCATCATCACCCAGACCGCCGAGCTGGCCGGCCGGCAGACCGCGCTGCAATTGCAAGGCCAACGCTTGGCGGCCGCGGTGGCCTTGGTCAAGGCCCTGGGCGGCGGCTGGCATCAAGCCCAACTGCCGGACGAAGAGGCCGCCGCCGGCGAGCGCAAATGGACCGATTATCTGATCTTGCCGCTGGTGGATTAGTGGGTTGTGAGCGCTGCGCCGGAAACGCCAACAGCGTTACTCGGGCTTTCTTTGTGGAGGGCGGTTCGCTAAGAGTCATAAGGCTGCCCGGTAATGACGTCATCCGTTGCCGCTCACAATCTCCAGTTTGGAGTGCTCTAAAATCTAACCCGATTCAGTTCGAGGGGATAAAGGTTCATGCCATGATCATTTTCCGACACATTTAATGTCCAGTCGGCGCCAAGTGCTTGACACTGCCGGGTTATTCTAAGAAACTCGGACGCGATCGCAAATCGCTGACCGGAAAACCGGAGGCCGGAGAGCCCTGAAGGTGGACTCCGGCTTTTTTTTGACCCGATAATTCCCAAGGACACGCTCATGGCACACTGGTATCCCGACAACTCGCAATCCATCGGCAACACGCCGCTGGTCAGACTCAACCGCATCACGGAAGGCGCACAGGCCACGGTGCTGGCCAAAATCGAAGGCCGCAATCCGGCGTATTCGGTCAAATGCCGCATAGGCGCGGCGATGATCAATGACGCCCAGCAGCGCGGTGTGCTGGGTGCCGGCAAGGAAATCATCGAACCGACCAGCGGCAATACCGGTATTGCCCTGGCCTTCGTTGCCGCCGCCCGGGGTATTCCGCTGACCTTGACCATGCCGGACACCATGAGCCTGGAGCGGCGCAAGCTGTTGGTGGCCTACGGCGCCAAACTGGTGTTGACGGAGGGTGCCAAGGGCATGAAGGGGGCTATCGCCAAGGCCGAGGAAATCGCCGCCTCCGATCCCGAACGCTATGTATTGCTGCAACAGTTCAAAAATCCCGCCAACCCCCGGATACACGAAGAAACCACCGGCCCGGAGATCTGGCGCGACAGCGACGGCGCCATCGATATTCTGGTCTCCGGCGTCGGCACCGGCGGCACCATTACCGGCGTGTCGCGCTATATCAAGCAGACCCAGGGCAAGCCCATCGTGTCGATTGCGGTGGAACCCGAGGCCAGTCCGGTGCTGACTCAGAGCCGGGCAGGGCGGGAAATTGCACCCGGCCCGCACAAAATTCAGGGCATAGGCGCGGGTTTCGTACCCGATGTGCTGGATATGTCCCTGATCGATGAGATCGAGCAGGTCGGTAACGACGAGGCCATCGCCTATGCCCGCCGTCTGGCGCGCGAGGAGGGAATTTTGGCCGGTATTTCCTGCGGAGCCGCCGTGGCGGTGGCGGTCAGGGTGGCCAAGCGGGCGGAACATGTCGGCAAGACCATCGTCGTGATACTGCCCGATTCCGGCGAGCGCTATCTGAGTTCGGTGTTGTTCGAAGGCCTGTTCGATGCCGCGGGGGCGGCTGTCTGAAGTATGCGCCCAAGTCGTTGACCGACCATGCATGGGAATGGTCGGTCAATGGCTTAGTATTCCGCCTCTATACCCTCACCCTGCCCCCTCCCGGAGGGAGAGCAACTGTTATGGCTTTTACGACACCCTCCGGAGGCGGAGGGAACAGAATGCGGAAGTTATTTGGGGCGGAATCCTTAACACCTACTTGGAATCTTCGGAGCCGTCGTTTTCCGCGTCCTTTCGGCTTTCCTTGGCCATTACCTTGGTCATGAAGAACAACGCACCTACCACCGCAAGTACCATTACAATTTCAAGCAGCATTCTCATCATGGCGCTCACCTCGAACGGGAAGACAACGGAACTACCGTAGCCGACTTGTAGACCCGATGCCGCTGTTTGTCAATGCGTGGGTTGCTTGCACTGAAAATCAGGCCGAGGGCAACGCCGCTGCTGCATGGACGTTGTTGTGGTTTGATTTGTCGGAAAGGAGGTTTGCGGAAGACCGAAACCGGCTTAGGATTCCTTTTACATCCCTCACCCCAACCCGCTCCCGCGAGGAAGGGGGGCGACATTCCGCGGAGGGCGGGGTGGATTGCGGAAGTTATTGCGGGCGGCATCCTTGATGCCGGTTGTCCGATCAACTTAAAAAGTCTTCCAGATTCAATCCGCTTATGTCGTGTTGACCGGCCACCAGCGCCTTGTCTTCGCGGGTGTTATAACCCCACAGGGCGAAAAACAGCTTTACCGAAGCGAGGGCAGGGTGTTTTTGTACCCCCTGCAACGCCGGCAGGCGGTCTTCCAGAAAGTGAAAGCTTTGCCCGGGGTGCTTGGCCAGCAAATCGGTCAAGACCCGTGGTTTGCTCAAATTGCGATCCAAACCGAAAATACGCTCGTCGGCCAGACTGATGTCGTTGGCTTTCAGGATTTTCCTGACGAAGCGTTCTTGCTTGGTGGTGACGATATACCAGCTGTCGGCTTCCAGCCGCTTGAGTTTTTCAGCCACGCCCGCGAACAAGGGGTTCATGGCTATCCACTGCGGCCGATTTTCCGAAATCCACTGGTCCCGGGTGTCGCCGAACAACTGTTTCAAGTCGTCTATGCCGACTTGGGCTTGTTGCAATAAGGTCGCGGTTTTGTCGGTATAGCCCTGGTAAATATCGCCGATGCTGTCGCCTTGTTGCAGCATGCGCATCGCCAGTATTGCTTCGTAACCGGTTTCTATGATGGGGCGAATGCGGCGGAAGCTGTCGATTAGAGCCTCCGGCATCTCGCTTTGCATGTCCGGCCAAATCCGCCCGGCGGCTTTCCAGCCGGTGATGGCGGTTTCCACCGCGCTGTCGCAAATGACGCCGTCGAAATCGAAGGCGTGAATGATGGGTTTGTTCATGAATAAGAGTCAGCGGTTGAGAGGGCGTAATGGGCGGCTATTGTAGCCGAAGGCGGTTTCCAAATGATTTTCAAGATTGAGAACTTATTTACGGAACCAGAAATTGGCCAGCAGGGTCAGCAGCGCGCTGACGACTATCATTGACATGATGGGGATGAACAC
Organism: Methylomonas subterranea; assembly: GCF_024505185.1. Classification (GTDB taxonomy): domain Bacteria; phylum Pseudomonadota; class Gammaproteobacteria; order Methylococcales; family Methylomonadaceae; genus Methylomonas; species Methylomonas subterranea. The sequence continues at coordinate 20,236 of NZ_JANIBJ010000050.1, read as the reverse complement.
CCGGCTATTGGCGTTTTGGATATTGATATCGCCGGGTAGTTTGCCGAACCAGTTTAGCAAGCACGGCGCGTATTTAATCGTCAGACCCAGCGCGGTTGTCACCAAGCCGGCGGTAATCAGTAATTTGGCGGTATCCATAAGCTTTTCTCCCCAGCGATCAGTCGAAAAAATCGAAACTCATTTGGCCGCCCGCGTGCGGTTTGCGGAACAAATCGGTGCGCAAGGCCGGCAAGTCGCCGGTCAGACCTAATCCGCGGCAAACCAGGCGGAAGCGCTGCGCCAGCAGATCGGCATAGACGCCGCTACCGCTTTGACGTTGGTGAAAAGCCGCATCGTATGCCTTACCGCCCCGGTTGTCTCGCACCCGCCGCATCACGTGCTCGGCTTTCAGCGGATAATGTTGGCGTAGCCATTCTTCGAATAAGTCCGCCACTTCCAGCGGCAGCCGCAGCAGGATGTAGGCGGCGCTTTGAGCGCCGGCGGCATGGGCGGCCGAGACGATGGCTTCCAGTTCCGGGTCGGTCAAAACCGGGATCAGCGGAGCCACCATCACCCCTGTCGGCACACCGGCCGCCCGCAAGCGGTCTAAGGTTTCCAGGCGCCGTTGCGGCGCGGCGGCGCGCGGTTCCAGTTTGCGGGCCAGGGTTCTATCCAGCGTGGTGACGGACAGATACACCGCCGCCAAGCCCTGTTCCGCCATCGGTGCCAGGATGTCCAAATCGCGTTCTATCAAGGCCGATTTGGTGATGATGCTGACCGGATGGCGGGTTTGGGCCAATATTTCAAGAATTCCGCGCATGATGCGCTGCCGGCGTTCCAGCGGTTGATAGGGGTCGGTATTGGTACCCAGGGCCAACGGCGCGCAACGGTAGGCGCGCTTGCTGATTTCCTCGCGCAGCAAGCGGGCGGCTTCGGGTTTGATCAGGATTTTGCTTTCGAAATCCAGTCCGGCGGAATAGCCCAGATAGGCATGGCTGGGGCGGGCGAAGCAATAAATGCAGCCGTGTTCGCAACCCCGGTAGGGGTTGATGGAACGGTCGAACGGAATGTCGGGCGAATCGTTATAGCTGATCACCGATTGGCTGCTGTCGACGATGATCTCGGTTTGCAGCGGCGGCAATTCGGCGTCCAGGCTGCCCCAGCCGTCGTCCTCGGCCCGACGGGTGTGCTTTTCGAAACGGCCGGCCGCATTGCCGAGGCTGCCGCGGCCCTTGTAAATCAGCGGTCTGGACATGGCAAGATGAATGCAAAAAATCGGACTGAAAATGTAACACGCCCGGGTGGCCGGTCGGCAAATATTATACGTCTTGTTTGGTATGGAATCGGCCGCAACAGCGGACGCTCGGCGTTGCCCTTGGCTAAATGGCGCGCCGGCCCTTATCATGTGGGCATCGATAGCCACGGACCCGTAAGGACGCCCCAGTATGACCGAAGCCACCATCACCTGCCCGAATTGCAGCAGCGCCGTACCCTTGACCGAATCGTTGGCCGCGCCGCTGCTTGCCGCCACCCGTCGGCAATTCGAGGCGCAATTGAAACAAAAAGACGCCGACATGGCCCAGCGCGAACAAGACCTGATGCGGCGACAGCAACAATTGCAAGATGCCCGGCGCGAACTGGAAAACCAGGTCAAACAGCAGGTGGAAAAACAGTTGCAGACCGAACGCCGGCGCGTCATCGAAGAGGAAAGCCGCAAGGCCAAGCAAGCGGCGGCGGCCGAGCTGGAACACAAAAACCGTGAATTGGCCGACTTGGCCGAAGTGTTGAAGGTTCGCGACGCCAAGCTGGCCGAAGCCCAACAGGCTCAGGCCGAACTGATCAAAAAGCAGCGCGAACTGGATGACGCCAAGCGCGAGCTGGAACTGACCGTGGAAAAAAGGGTGCATGACGGTCTGGGCCAAGTCCGCGAGCAGGCCAAGCGCGAAGCGGAAGAGGGCCTGAAACTGCGGGTGCTGGAAAAAGACCAGACCATCGCCGCGATGCAGCAAAAAATTGAGGAACTCAAACAAAAAGCCGAACAAGGCTCGCAGCAACTGCAAGGCGAAGTTCAGGAGTTGGAGCTGGAAAACCTGCTGCGCGGCAAATTCCCGTTTGACAGCATCGAACCGGTGGCCAAAGGCGAATTCGGCGGCGACGTGTTGCAGCGCGTCAACGGCTCGAACGGTGCGGCGGCCGGCAGTATCTTGTGGGAATCCAAGCGCACCAAGAACTGGAGCGACGGTTGGTTGGTGAAACTGCGCGAAGACCAGCGCGCCGCCAAGGCCGAACTGGCGGTTATCGTCAGCCAAGCTCTGCCCAAGGACGTCGAAACCTTCGACGTCATCGACGGGGTCTGGGTCACCAGTCCGCGCGCCGCGCTACCGGTCGCGACCATCTTGCGCCACACCCTGCAGGAAATCGGTCTGGCCCGCCTCGCCGCCGAGGGCCAGCACGGCAAAACCGAGATGGTCTACCAATACCTGACCGGCCCGCGCTTCAGGCAGCGGGTCGAAGCCATCGTCGAAGCCTTCTCGACCATGCGGGAAGACCTGGACAAGGAACGCAAAGCCATCCTGAAACAATGGGCCAAACGCGAAGCGCAGATCGAGCGGGTCATGAACGCCACGGTCGGCATGTACGGCGACTTGCAAGGTATCGCCGGCAAGTCCTTGCAGGAGATCGAAGGCCTGGAGATGCGGGCCTTGGGGCTGGATGAGGATTAAACTTGGCCATGGACACCGCTTCCCAGGCCTAGCCTTGGAAGACGGTGTAAGCGAAATGTTCGAAGGAAACCGCCCCGAGCCGATTCCGGCACGCGCCGGAATCGGGGTTCCGTGGTAAACAGGCTTACTTCACAAAACAGGCCTTCTCGGCCGCCGCGTCGGCCTCTTTCAATTTGCCGCGCAAGTCTTTCGAATGTTTGGGGTCGCGGAAGGCCGAGCCGGCTTCGCCCGGGGTTTTTTGCATTTGCACGAAGGTGCGGGCGGCCTCGTATTCGGCAAAGCTAAGTTGTTCGGCGATTTTGTCTATTTTGCAGCCGCAGGCGTATTGGTTGATGTAGCTGAGGCCGCCGTGTTTGGCGACGCATTCCAGTACATAATCGACCCGGTCGCGGGTGGGATAATCGTTGGTCAAAATAGCCGGTTCGGCGGCGGCTTCGGCAGCGGTTTCCGGGGTGGTGGCGCAACCGGTCAGGGCCAGAAATAAAGCGGTGATCAGTAAGGTTTGTTTCATGGTGTTGTATAGATCAAGTGATAAAAATTATTGTTCGGCGGCGAAATCGACAATCTGTTTCAATTGCGGGTTCATCGTGGCCGCGAATTTGTTCAGTTCCGGATTGTCGCCGTCTTCCGGCAACAAATGGGTTCTGATGATGGTTTTGCCGGCAAATTGATAGGTTACGACGTTGCAGGGCATGTAGCCGATGGCGTGCGGGGTGATTTCCAGCACGGTTTTGGCCAGGGTCAGATTGCAAAACTGCACGGTGTCGTATTCCGGAAAATCCTTGGCGCCGCGTTCGCGTATCACCTTGCCGACCCGGCTATGGCCGGTGATGCGAAAGTTGTGTTCGGCAATGGCAATTTCCAGTTCCGCCAGCACTTCGTCGTAGGGTTTTGTGGTTTCCACCTGATAGAAGTCCAGTTGTTCCCGCCTGACATTGGGTTGGCCGAGCGGCGCGGCGCAGCTTGCAATCAGCGGCAGGCTTGCGAAAATGACGACTCTTCTTAACATCGTAAAAGCTTATCACTATGAGCGGGCAAAACAAAGTTAGCGGCTTGGTATTGGCCGGCGGCATGGCCAAACGCATGGCGGGGCGGGATAAGGGTCTGCTGTTATTCAAAGACAGGCCGCTGGTCGCTTATGCCTTGGAGGCAATGGAACCGTTGACCGATGAGCTGTTTATTAGCGCCAACCGCAACCTGGATCAATACCAACGCTTCGGTTTCCGGGTGATCGGCGACGGCAACGCCGATTTCGACGGCCCGTTGGCCGGCATGCTGGCGGCGATGCGAACGGCGCACAACTCGCTGTTGTTGGTGATGCCTTGCGATTCGCCGTTGCTGGTCACCGCGCATGCGCAATATTTGCTTGCGGCTTTGACGGACGAATTCGATGTCGCGGTGGCCTTCGACGGCCGTCGTCTGCATCCGGTATTTGCGGCAATCAGAACCAACCTGCAAGCCGATCTGCGGGATTATCTGGCTCGCGGTGAACGGAAATTGCAAGATTGGTTCGAGCGCCAGCGTTTGCTCAAGGTCGACTTTAGCGCCATGCCGGATATATTCGCTAATATCAATACCGCCGAGGAGTTGGCCGACCTGGAACGCAGAGTGCGCTTGTAGGGTAAGTTTGACCGGCCTATGAATCCAACGATTTAGCCGCGGCAATTGCGGCCTGGCCCAAGGCCAGACCGCCGTCGTTCGGCGGATAGCGTTGCGGTGCCAGCACGGATTTTCCCTCGGCGCGCAAGGTCCGGCTCACGCCTTCCAATAATAAGCGGTTTTGAAACACGCCGCCGCCGAGCACGATACAGTCCGTGCCGGTTTGGCGGCTCAATTGCATCAGTAACTCGACTGTCGCTTCTATCAGGCTGTGATGAATGCGGGCGGCGATGACGGCGTTTTCGATGCCTTGCTGCAAATCGTTCAGCACCGCCCGCCAAAGTGCCTGCCAACCCAATACTGTTACCCCGTTTTGGTTTGATAGGCTCCAGGCTTCCGGGTAGGCTGCTTGTGCGGTAAAACGCGTTGCGGCCAGGGTTTCCAATGCGATGGCGGCCTGGCCTTCGTAATCGATTGCTTCGGTATGCAAACCCAGCGCGGCGCCGAAGGCATCGAACCAGCGACCGCAGGAACCGGACAGCGGCGCGTTCAGATTTTTGTTTATCATCGTATCCAGCGTCGCCAACGGCTTGCCGGACAGACATTGCACGACGGCCAAGTCCGGGTAATCCCGTTGCAACGCCGGCCAGTCGAAATAATGCCGCAATTGCGCATAGGTATTGCGCCAGGGTTCGCGCATGGCCTGAGTGCCGCCGGGCAGGGCGATGGGCTGGAAATGCGCCAGCCGGCTGTAGCCGCGATAATCGCCCAGCAAAAATTCGCCGCCCCACAATGTGCCGTCGTCGCCCATGCCCAGACCGTCGAAAATGGCGGCCAGCACCGGCTCGGTTTGTAGGGCAATGCCGTGTTCGGCCAGACAGGCGGCCAGGTGGGCGTGGTGATGTTGAATTTCGTTAATGTCGGCCGACAGGCCGGCCGCCAATTCCAGGCCGTATTGACTGGATAAATAGCCGGGGTGACGATCGAGCGCAATTCGGCGCGGATGGAAATCGCATAGTTGCCGGTACAGCCCGATTGCGTTGCGATAGTCGCGCTGCGCGGCGGCGCTTTCCAGATCGCCGACGTGCTGAGAGACCAGGGCTGAACCGTTTTGCAGCAGGCAAAAACTGTTTTTCAATTCCGCGCCCATGGCCAATATGCCGTCCGCCGCCGCGAAACCGGCCGGCAAGCTCAGCGCTTGCGGGCTGTAGCCGCGCGCCCGCCGCAATAACCGTATCTCGCCGTCCATTTCACGCACGACCGAGTCGTCCAATCGATTCACAATCTCTCTGTCGTGCAGCAGCCAGTAATCGGCGATGTCGGCCAGTTGCTTGCGGGCTGTGTCGTTGGCGATGCATTGCGGTTCGTCGCTGAGATTGCCGGAGGTTAGTACGATGGGGGCTTCCAGTTCCGCCAGCAATAAGCTATGCAAGGGCGTGTAGGGCAGCATGAAGCCCAATTTATCGTCGCCGGGGGCAATGCCTGCCGCCAGCGCTTCGCCCTGAGCCTGCAACAACACGATAGGCGCGGCTTTATCCAGCAAAGCTTGTTGTTCCAAATCGTTGATTGCGGCGTGCCGACGGATGGCCGCGAGGTCTTTAGCCATTAAGGCAAAAGGTTTGGCGTATCGGCGCTTGCGTTGCCGCAACCGATCAACGGCGGCGCCGTCGGCGGCAATGCAGGCCAGATGAAACCCGCCCAGGCCCTTGATTGCCACGATGTAACCCCGGCGCAGCAGCTCGGTTGCGTGCTCGATCGGGTTCGCTATATCGGCTAACCGGCCCTGCTTATCTTCTAGCCACAAACTGGGGCCGCAGGCCGGGCAACAATTGGCCTGGGCATGAAAACGGCGGTCGGCCGGGTCGTCGTACTCGCGTTGGCAGGCCGGACACATGGCAAATGCCGCCATGCTGGTGTGGCAGCGGTCGTAAGGCACCCGGCGGACGATGGACAGGCGCGGGCCGCAATGGGTGCAATTGGCGAACGGGTAGCGGTAGCGGCGATTGTTGGGGTCGGCGATGTCGGCCAGACAGGCGGGACAGGTGGCGGCATCGGCGGCAATCGGCGTGCGGGCTTGGCTTTCGGAATGGCTGGCAACGATACGGAATTTATCGGGAGGGGGGCTCGCTAATTCGGTGACTTCCAAGGCCGTCAAACTCGCCAACGGCGGCAGTTGCAGCGGAATCCGGTCTATGAAGTCCGCCAGATTTTGACGGCTGCCGTAGACATGAATCAGCACGCCTTCGCTGTCGTTCCATACCGACCCAGTCAGATCGTATTGCCGGGCCAGACGCCAGACCATCGGCCGAAAGCCGACGCCTTGCACCACCCCGCGAACACGAATGGCCTTGCCCGGCATCAGCAGATGCGCGGTAACTGCTCGCCCACCGGCCAGTCGACTATGCGGCTGCCGCCGAAAGCCGTGCGCATTTGTACGAAGCCGTGCGAATCGGCTATGACTTCGCCGATGATGGCGGCCTCGCGGCCCAAGGGATGTTGTTGCATCGCGGCCAATAAGGTATCGGCGGCAGCCGCATCGCAAATACACACCAGTTTACCCTCGTTGGCGACATACAAAGGATCGAGGCCCAGAATTTCGCAGGCGGCTTTGACTTCGGATTTCATCGGGACGCAAGCTTCGTCGATCAGCATGCCGACGCCGGACTGTTTGGCCAGTTCGTTCAAGGCCGTCGCCAAGCCGCCGCGGGTCGGGTCGCGTAAACAGCGTATCGCCGCCGGCGCGGCGGCCACCATCTCGGCCACCAAACCATGCAATGCGGCCGAGTCGGAGACGATGCTGGTCTCGAACTGCAGGTTTTCCCGTCCGGCCATGATGGCCACGCCGTGGTCGCCGATACTGCCGCTGACCAAAATCGCCTGGCCCGGTTTGGCGCGGTCGCCGGAGATATTCACCCCTTCCGGCACGATGCCCACCCCGGTGGTGGTAATGAACACGCCGTCGCCCTTGCCGCGCTCGACCACCTTGGTGTCGCCGGTGACGATGGGCGCGCCGGCCGCCTTGGCCGCCGCCGCCATGCTGATGACGATGCGTTCCAGATCGGCCAGCGGCAAGCCTTCTTCCAGAATAAAACCGGCCGCCAGATACAAAGGCTTGGCGCCGGACATGGCGACATCGTTGACGGTGCCGTGCACGGCCAGCGAACCGATATCGCCGCCCGGAAAGAACAGCGGCGAAATCACATGGCCGTCGGTGCTGATCACCAAACGGCCGGCCGGCACGTCGAACAAGGCTTGATCGTTATGCTGGCGCAGCAAATCGTTGTCGAAATGCTTGATGAACAATTCGTCGATCAATTGCGCCATGGCGCGTCCGCCGCCGCCGTGACTGAGGTCGACGTGGCCGGATTTTAAATTTAAGCTTGAGGCGAATTTTTTGGTCACGGAAAGAGATGCTCGGTTAAGGTTGAATAGCGCTTAGTGTTTCTGGCGATATACAATAACGCGCAGTATATCTTTTTCAAAGGAATCTAGCATGCAAGTCGCCAAATGGGGTAATAGTTTAGCGGTAAGATTACCGGCCGCTGTCGTCGAAGCGTTGCAGTTGAAAGAAGGGGACGATATCGAGATTCACGTCGCCGGCGAACGCAGCTTTGCAGTCGAGAAAAAAGCCGATAATCTGGAATTGCTGACCAGATTGCGTAAGTATCGCGGGCGACTACCGGCGGATTTTAAGTTCGATCGCTTGGACGCGCATGAAAACCGCTAAGCCTTTCTTCGATACCAATGTTTTACTGTATTTATTATCAGCCGACCAGCGTAAAGCCGATCGAACCGAAACCTTGCTGAGCGCCGGCGGCACTATAAGCGTGCAAGTGTTAAACGAGTTTGCCTCGGTGGCGTCGCGAAAGCTGCGCATGCCGTACCCGGAAATTCGTGAAACACTGCAAATCGTCAAAGCCGTCTGCGCAACGCAAGCGCTAAATCTGGAAATCCACGAGAACGGCTTGCTTATTGCTGAGCGTTACGGATTTTCGTTGTACGACAGCATGATTGTCAGCGCGGCACTGCTTGCAGGCTGTAAAGTGTTGTTTTCCGAAGATATGCAACATGGGCAGGAAATCGAAGGTGGTTTGATCGTTATTAATCCGTTCGCCGAGATTGCTTAGAGGCATCGTTTCTGAGCCGCCCATACGACCAATAGGCCGCGCAAGCGCCTTCCGACGACACCATGCAGGAACCCATCGGGTTTTCCGGTGTGCAGACCGTGCCCAGCAATTTGCAATCCTGTGGTTTCTTGGCGCCGCGCAAAATGGCCGGGCATTCGCAGCCTTTGACGTCGCTGGCTTGTATGGCCGGCATCTCGAAACGCTGCTCGGCGTCGAACTCGGCATAAGCGGTTTTCAATTTCAATGCGCTGTTTGGAATCAAGCCCAAGCCACGCCATTCGAACTCTGGACGCAGTTCCAATACCTCGCTGACCAAAGCCTGGGCTTTTTGGTTACCGTTACGGGTGACCGCGCGGCTGTATTCGTTTTCCACTTCATGCCGGCCGTCATTGAGCTGGCGTATCAGCATCAAGGCCGACTGCATCACGTCCAACGGTTCGAAGCCGGCGATGACAATGGGTTTGCCGTATTGTTCGGCGAATACTTCGTAAGGCCGGCTGCCGATTACGCTGCTGACATGCGACGGACCTAAAAAGGCGTCTATGGCCACAGGCACTGGCGCGTCCAGGATGGCCTGCATGGCCGCCGGCGTCAGCACGTGGTTGCAGAATACCGAGAGATTAGTCAGTCCCTCAGCCTGGGCCTGCTTGATGGCGACGGCGGTCGGCGGGGTGGTGGTCTCGAAACCGATGGCGAAAAACACCACCTGCCTGTCCGGGTTGTCGCGGGCGATTTTCAACACGTCCTGAGTGGAATAGACCATGCGAATATCGGCGCCGCCGGCCTTGGCTTTCAACAGGCTGTTACGTCCGGCGACCGCCATGGAGGGTGGAAGTGTGGCAGCGGTTCGGGAAACCGCGCCGCCCGGCACTCGCACCAGATCGGCGTAAGTGCAGAGGATGACGTCGTGTTGTTCGATCAATTGAATCGCGTTGTCGATACGGCCGGTCGGCAGCACGCAGACCGGACAGCCGGGGCCGTGGATGAACTCGACATTGGCCGGCATCAGATCCTGTACGCCGTAGCGGAAGATCGCATGGGTGTGGCCGCCGCAGAATTCCATCAAGCGGTAATGGCGATCAGGATCGGCGGTTTGGGCGATGGCTTGCGCTAGTTGCTTGGCCAGATCGTGCTGGCGGAATTCGTCGATGTATTTCATGGCGCCGCCGTCAGGCCGGCTTCGGCGAACAGGGCCAGGGTCTTAATGGCTTCGTCTTCATCGATCTTGTTCAGCGCATAGCCGACGTGAACCAGCACGTAGTCGCCGACTTGTACGTCGTCGACCAGCGCCAGCGAGACTTCGACTTTGACGCCGTCAACGGACACAGTGGCCATTCCGGTGTCGTCGGGATGGATTTGCAGGATTTGAGCGGGGAGGGCTAAGCACATGGTTTTGCCTTGAATTTTACTGATGTTGTTCGAAATAGCGCCGATGACGCTAAAAAGGATTCATCACTGTCAAGCGATCATCAAATATTTGTCCGTCTTGCATATCTTCCGAATAAAGAATATCGCAATTGGCTAATAACGCCGCAGCGACTATCAGACTGTCCCAATGCGAGAGTGAGTAACGTGTCGCCAAATCAATAGCTTTGCGAATAGTAAACGCATCCACTGCGACAATCTCGCACAAATCCAATAAGCTTGATGCAATATCATGCGCTTCCGGCAACGTGAAACCGTATTTTCTGGTTAAGACGCTAACCGTTTCGTTGACGACTTGAGTACTGATGACCGGTGAACGTTGAATGATGGCAACCGCTTGTTCCGATTTGCTCCGATCTTGCGACTCGGCATAGACAAACAAATTAGTGTCGGCAAATATCCTAGCGGTCATAGCATTCGTCGCGCTCGAATTTTTCCGCCTTGAAACGGCCTCGATATTTTGCCAGCGTGGCTAAGGCGTTTTCCCGGCGCGTTTTTTCCTCTTCCAGTTGTTTGGCCTTTAAACTTTCCGCAAAGCTCAAGACTTCGCAGGCAGTTTGTTCGGGCATGGTCTTGACGGTTTCGTAAATACGTTCTGCTATGTTCATCTGTTTACCTATCACGTTTTATCAAAGCGTCGAGTAATAATGTTGTGTCGCTATGCGACAAGTTATTTTGAAGTCGGTTCTCGGACCGACTGCCGAGATACTTTCTTTTGCGTCGCCAAAAGAAAGTATCCAAAGAAAAGGCGACCCGGATTGCCGCTTGTTTCCTGCGCTCCTCAGGTTTGAACGGGGTTTTTCGAAGGGGCTTCCCAGCCCCACGAAAAACGCGATGCCTCCCTGCATCGCCCCTGCGGGCAAATCCATTCAAACCCTCCGGTGCTCGGCGCGGCATAACGGGAGGAAAACCATCCATAAATTTGTAATGTGATCAACTTGTAGGTGTGATTAGCGATAGCGTAATCGCACGAAAAGGATCATTTAACATTCCTCCGGTTACGCTTTGCTAATCGGAGTTAGTTGGTTTAATCCAAATTGTCAATTAGGTATTCAATCTCGTCTGCTTCAAATTCAGAAACTATTTTAGTTTCTACTCCAAATTGATAACGCGGACGACCTTTAAACAAAAATAGGGGGTTACTTTCTTTGTGATATCTAATGCGATCAAAATCAGCGTCTGAAAGAAATATGCTTACCGTTCGACCTCCACTTCTCCGTATGGCTATGATCTTACTAGCAGGGTAAAGTTTATAGACTCGGCCTTTTATCTCTTGATAATTTCCCAGGAATGTTTCATTTTTTAATTTACTCAGATAAATTTTACTATCCGATGTGAATGCGGCGATTGTTTCCTGGTTTAGTGCAGGTGCACCCAATGAAATCGCCTCTACACCACCAGAGGCATCAATTCGATTCACAATATTGGCAACTTCTGTGTAAATAGAGTCAATAAATATTTGTTTGTCTTGATTATTTTCTTTTCTAACTCGATCAAGAACATCGCCAACGTAATAACCAGCGATTCCAGAGAATACATAATCTGCCAGCTTCTTCAGGTATTCCTGAACGTTAGGATCAGCCAAGATTGGGATAAGAGCGAAAGCATCCGAAGTACGTCTACGTTCGCCAATTTGCAAAGCAAGACGTTGCCGTATTTCTTTGTTTGGAAATGCGCCTTTAACCAAGCCGCCTTCAATAGATAAATGAGCTTTATGAACTATACGCTGAATTGCGAGAAGCGAATGAGAGAGGTCGTAAATATTGACACCATGCAATTTAAGTTCATCCCCAATAAATCGAACTGTAAAAAGTCCATTTTCATACTTTTCTCTTTGGTTCAAAAGGGTTCCCCTAATTGTATGGTTACTTTAATTGTAAGCGCCGTAGGCTAGGTAGAGCAAAGCGAAACCCAGCAATAATTGATTAAAGCTGGGTTTTCACTATCGTTTCAACCCAGCCTACAAAATATCTTTGTTATACCAAAATAACCGTTGGAGTAATTCTTTTCCCGTTATGCCGCGCCGAGCACCGGAGGTTTTGAACGGATCAGCCCGCAGGGGCGATGCAGGGATGCATCGCGTTTTACGCAGGGGCTGGGAAGCCCCTCCGGAAAACCCCGTTCAAAAGCTTCGGCGCGCAGGATACACGCGGCATCCGGGTGTCTTTTCTTTTGGTTTCTTTTCTTTGGACAAGCAAAGAAAAGAAACCCGCCCGCCGGTGCGGGAACCGGCATTAAAATCACCCGTCGCGACAGCGACACAAACTATCAAGCATACTCAATCCGCTGCAATTCCAACTCCGCCTTCAACCACTTCAACCAACTCTCCATGCCTTCCCCAGTCTTGGCCGATAAGGATAATACTTTGATTTTGGGATTCACCTGCTTGGCATAACGGATGCATTGCTCGACGTCGAAATCCAGGTAGGGCAGCAGGTCGGTTTTGTTCAGGATCATCAAATCGGCGGCATGGAACATGTCCGGGTATTTGATCGGTTTGTCCTCGCCTTCGGTGACCGACAGGATCACCACCTTGTGCGCCTCGCCCAAATCGAAGGCCGACGGGCAGACCAGATTGCCGACGTTTTCTATGAACAGCAGGCTGTGGTTCGGTAGCTTCAGGCTTTCCAAAGCGTGGCCGACCCGGTGCGCGTCCAGATGGCAGCCCTTGCCGGTGTTGATTTGCACCGCCGCCACGCCGGTGGCGCGGATGCGGTCGGCGTCGCGGGCGGTTTGCTGGTCGCCTTCGATCACGGCAATTTCCAACTCACCCTTCAAGCGGGTGATGGTCTCGGTCAGCAGCGTGGTCTTGCCGGAGCCGGGGCTGGAGACCAGATTCAAGGCCAGCATGCCGCGATCGGCGAAATAACAACGGTTTTCGTCGGCAAAACGGTTGTTTTTGGCCAGGATGTCCTGCTCGATTTGCACCATGCGGGCCTGGGTCAGACCGGGAGCATGCGCATGTTCGGGGCCGTGCTCGTGATGGTGGTGGTGACCGTGTTGATGGTCATGGCCGTGGTGGTGATCGTGAGGATGCTCATGATCGTGTTGTTCGTCGTGCGAGTGGATATGTCCCTCGCCGCAGCCGCAGATGCCGCACATTATTCTACCTCCAGTTCCTTGATTCGCATTTGATCGCCGCCGACGATCTGTAATTGATGGCTGCCGCAGTGCGGGCATTCGTCGTACAACTGTTGCACCGGCACTTGCCGCCCGCAGGGCATGCACCAGGCAATGCCCGGCAGTTCGATAATTTCCAGTCTGGCCGCTTCGGCCAGCGAGCCTTGCATCACCACTTCAAAGCTGAAGCGCATCGCGTCGGGTTCGACGCCGGACAGGGCGCCGATCTCCAGCCACACGGCTGTCACCCTGCGGTAATGCTGGGTTTGGGCTTGATGTTCGATGATTTGTAACACGCTCTCGCAGAGCGACATTTCGTGCATGATGGTTATGCTCACGTCGTAGGGTACGCGATGCGTAGCCTACGTTTCGTTCAATATCAATTTATACGGCACGCATGGATCGATCGACTGAATCAACCATTCCGCTTGCCGCCGCAAACTATCCGCGTCGACCGCGCGCAACGCTGTTAAACCCTGTGCAAGCACGCCGGCCGGATGAAAATTCCATTCGGTTGGGGCGACGATGCGGTAATCGTACACCCGGCCATTCCGCAACGCTAGACGATGAACCAATAAACCGCGCGCCGCCGGCACTTGCGCCAGACCTATGCCATCGCCGCCATAAGCCGCTGCCGGCTCGAATGGAGTTTCGCCGAATCGCTCCAGCCCTAGCGTAATTTCCGCAACCTCCCGCAGAACCGCCGCGAATCGTGCCAGCAAACCGTTGCCGTAATGGTTTTGCAGAGCGGCGATTAAAGGCCGCGACTGCTGCCGGCCAAGCGGCGTCGACTCATGACATTGGCCCTGCCACCGCGGCGCGGCGCAGAAGGCCGATAATTCCTGTGTTTGCAAGTGCGCCAGCAAGCTTAAGTTGTCCAATGCCGGCAGACAGCGGATGTGGTTGCGGCCAACCGCCCGCCAATCCAGCCGATACAAGCCATGCAATAATTCGGCGGATAGGGCCGAATTGTCCGCCAGCCAATCCGCCAATTGCGTTTCGTCGGCGATGGCTTGAAAGGCCCGCATGCCGCCGTTAAAAATTGCTTGATCGATCAATTGGTTCAACTCCGCCAGCAAGCCGATCAGTAGGTCGTAGTCGATTTGCAAACGGCTATCCAGCTTGAACGCCTCGCCGTCGCCAAACAAACACGGCTTGAAACGAGTGGTCAGTTTCAGCAAGGCGGCGAGGGTGGCTTTATCCGGCCGGCGGCCGAGCAGGCCGGGCCAATCCAGCAATATCCGCCAGGCGTGTTCGCGCACGGTTTCCAGTTGCAGCAAACATTCCCGAGCGGCATCGGCCTCCGGCGCCGCATCCAAGCCCAGCGCATCGCGGCAGGCCAGCAGCGCGGCATAAGACTGGGCGTTGCCGCAGAGCGAAAACAGCAGCGGCACTGTGCTCAATAGCTGCTCGGGCGTTTTGCCGAGCAACACCTGCGTCGCCGCTTGCGGTCGGGTCGAGAAGATGCGCGCCGCGCTGGCTTGCCCGCCGCGATGCGTCAATTCGATCTGAATTTCTCCGGCCGCTGTCACTCAGCGACCGCCGAACTGGCCGCGCAGCATGTCGCGGCGGCTGACTGCGCGCGGCGCCGGCTGGCTAAGCAGGGCTTGCAAAACCGACTGGCCGGCTGTGAACGCGGCGGCCTGATCGGCAAAATGCAGCATCGGCGAGAACAGCGAACATTGCGCATAAGTGCCGAGTTGCGCCTCGCGCGCCACGGTAAACTCGAAACTGCCGTAAGGAAACGCCTGCTCGAATTTGCCGCCGGGTGCTTGCGTTGTCCAAGCGGAGTCCGTTGTCGGTAACAGCAACAGATTCATGCACCACGGCGTGATCAACACCCCCAGCCAGTCTTGGTTGACCCGGCCGAAACCGAGCGCCCGCACCGACAGGGCCGGGTTGAGCAAGGGCATGCCGAGCATGCGCGTCGTCAGAATCCGCTTGAAGGTTTGTTCCAGCGCCTGTTCGATTTGAGCACCATCCAGCCATTGCATGCTCAGGCGTCCAATAACAGAAAATCCTGTTTCGGCGCGCCGCATTGCGGACAGCTCCAGTGGCTGGGCAGTTCCATAAAAGCGGTGCCGGGCGGCACTTGCCAGACGTCGTCGCCCTCGGCCGGGTCGTAGACATGCCAGCAGATTTTGCATTCCAGTTTGGCGTCGGGCGGCAGACGCGAGTCATCGACACCGTAAGCACCGGCAAAGAAGGCCTCGCTCACAAATACACCTGCAAAATTTCCCGCAAGCGCTGATGGCTGTCGGCGATGTCTTCCGCCGAGGCGCAAGCCACGTTCGGCACCTCGCTGACTTCCAGCGTGTTGAGGATCAAGGTGTCCTGCGAATTGAAATAACGCACCCACCAAACATTACGGGTGCCGGTGGCGCTGATCCGGCAATTGCCGTAACCGCGCGACAAAATCGTCACCGTGCCTTGTCCCAGTCGCTGCTCCAGAAACGCCAGATCCTGCTCGGTTTGCGGCAGCAGGCTCAGGTTGATGATATGCGCCTCGCCGCCGGGCCGGTAGGCGGCAATCTTTGCATTCAGCTCGGCTAGCAACGGCGGCGCGTTCATCACGCCGTCCGGCAGGGCGCTCATGTCGCTATCGATTTGTTGGGCGGCAGCGGCGCGGGCGGTTCGGGCGACGCTTTGCGGCATGATGCCGACCTCCAGCGCGTCGGCCAGCAGGCATTGGTCGTCGCTTTGCCGAGATCGCCAGACCCCTGCCAGTACCGATTCCTGGATGCGTAGCGGGTGCGCGCCGCCGCAAATCACGCTGACCTCGCCTTCGCCGAGCAGTTCGTCGACGAAGCGGCGGTTGGTTTGGTCCAGGCCGATCAGGTCGATGGTAGCACTGCCCGCGGGGTAAGCCGCCAAATCCTGTTCGAGTTGCCGCAACACGGTCTTGGCTTGGGCCAAATCCGCCGCGTTCAAGTCCAGCGAAATCGTCGGCATCCGGTAGGTGGTCATTTCTTCCGGCATCGCCAGATAGTCGAGTTCGACGCCGTCTTCCTCGGCGGGTTGGCTGCCTTGGCCGAAAATGGGGAGGGATATTGAGGTCATGTGTTTGGGCGTTGGCTATGGTTTCGGGTTGCTTGTTGGGTTTACGGGTGTTGGTTTTATTTGGTGTCGCTATCGCAGTTTGTTTGAATCGGGTTCTCGCACCCGAAGGCGAGTTTCTTTCTTTTGCTCCGCCAAAAGAAAGAAACCAAAGAAAAGGCGGCCCGGATGCCGCGTTGATCCTGCGCTCCGAAGCTTTTGAACGGGGTTTTCCGAAGGGGCTTCCCAGCCCCCACGTAAAACGCGATGCCTCCCTGCATCGCCCCTACGGGCTGCTCACTCGGTACATCCCTGTACCTCGCCCTACGGGTGCGGCGCATGCAAATCGGCTATCCTGCCGATTTGTCCGTTCAAAACCTCCGGTACTCGGCGCGGCATAACGGGAGGAAACCCGTCCCGAAATTCGGCGGAAACTTGGATAAATGTAGGGTGGGCACACGCATTTTTCTCGTTCCCACGCGCCGCGTGGGAACGCAGACTAACCGCGCTAGCGGTAAGATACGTATAAGCAATCTGACCAGGTGAAACTCATGGGCCGCAGTCGTTACCGCATTCTCCAGTCCCAGCATCCGCACTTCATAACCTGCACCGTACTCAACTGGATACCGTTGTTCACCCGGCCAGCCACCGTGCAAATCGTACTGGACGCCTTGCTTTACCGCCAACAACTGAACGGTTGGCGAATTTACGGCTATGTCATATTGGAAAATCACATGCATCTACTGCTACAAGCCGACGATCTAGCCAATCAACTCGCCCATTTCAAATCCTACTCCGCCCGCCAATTGATCGACTATTTGCACGAAATGAAAGCCGAGCGCCTATTGGCCCAACTCAAATGGTTTCGCAAGGCGCACAAAACCGACCGGGATTATCAATTGTGGGAAGAAGGCAGCCATCCGCAGTTGATCGATAATCCCGAAGTCTTGCGGCAGAAACTGGAATACATTCATCTCAACCCGGTCAAACGCGGTTATGTCGATTTGCCGGAACATTGGCGCTATTCCAGTGCGCGCAGCTATGCCGGCATGGAGGGCTTATTGCCGATTTATCGGGATTGGTTTTAACCTGACCGCAGCGCGGTTAGTCTGCATTCCCACGCGGCGCGTGGGAACGAGGAAATGGATGGTTTTCGTAAAAGCGCAGGAGTAAGGCGGAATTCCGGGTCGTCTTTTCTTTGGATACTTTCTTTTGGCGACGCAAAAGAAAGTATCGCGGCCGTCGGTCCGCGAACCGATTTCTAAATAACCCCGTCGCGATAGCGACACAAAATCATCAAAACCCCTGAAACAAAAAGTCCAACGCTGCTCCAATCTCAAACCGTTGCGATTCCAGCGACGCCACGGGCGTCTTTAGAATCCGCGTGGGAACAGCCGCCAGTTTTGGCGTTTCCATCACGCATTCGATATCTTCCACCAATAGAATCGGCATCAAATTAGCCGGTAACAAAACATCGGGAAAACGATCCCGTCGCTTTAGGGGCGCTACGACCCGGCTATCCAAGGAACTTAATACATCGCTTTGCACGTCCAGCAGATACGGCACATCGCCGGATTTTCCGCCGCCGTTTCGGTAAACATCGAAGCGGGCCATGTTAAAAAGACCGCCATTCGTCAAGAGGCAAACCGTCTTGTTCCAGCGCCTGGTTATAAGCGGCGATAAACTCGGCGTGTTCTTCCCGCCAACGCTTTTCTCTTTCGCTACGCACCAAATCACGCAAATAGCGGTCGCAAGCCTGTGAAATGTTGATATTCAATGCCTTGGCTTCGGCCAGCACATCGGCGGACAAGGTTATGTTGGTGGCTTTTTTGGTTACGCCATGCGTGATTGCCATGGTGTTGCCTCCTGGAGGATGACTTTAATATGCGCATCATACTCCAACATAATAACTGTTGGCATACTGCGCGATAGCGACACCAAATTGTTAAAGAGCAAAGCCGGAAACGCTTTGCTTATTCCGGCCTACAAATACAAATACAAATATGAATGTGGAAAATTAAGCATGTCCTCCGCAAACCTTTTCCAAGTCAAACCCCGGCGGCTGGCGGGGTTGCAAGGCCAGGATGCGGGCGAATTCCTGGCCGAATTCGCGCCAGTCCTTGATGCCGGTAATTACGCCCAGATATTCGCCGCGCCTTAAAAATACCAGGGCCGGCCAGGTGGTGAAGTGGAAGCGGGCCTGCAATTCCCGTTCTATGGAACGGTCTATCGCCGCGCCTTGCAGCTGGGCGGCAAACACTTTCAGCAACTCCGGCAGGATCACCTGTACATCCTGACTCTCCGGAAACAACGATGGATCGTTGCGGAAAAACAGCACCACGGTATCGTGGCTGTACACAAAGTTGTCGTAATTGTCCGCATTCAGCAAGGGCAGGTGCGGACGGGTGGCGGACAGGTCTTCTGTGGGAATGCTCATGATCTTAAAAACTCCGGTAGTTCGGGTTCCCGGTCGACCAGATCGGCGAACAAGTGGTCGAAGGCGGTTTCACCCCGCATGGCCAGACGCATGGCTTCCAGAGCGTCGGCGATTTGTCGGGCTTTTTCGGCATCGATGACTTCCCTTGCCGCGTCCAGAAAAACCAGCAACCAAGTGCCGGCTACTTGTTCGCCGACCAGCATCATGTCGATCAGGCTGGTCTGGCCCCGGTAAGCGCAGAGGGCCGATTCGCCGCGCGACTCGATCACTTGCATCGGTATGCCTATGCACATCAGTATTTGCCCCGGTAATCCACGTCGACACTCAGACTAGGCCATTCGGATGTCCGCGGCGGGCGCGCTTCAAACAGGCCGGAGGCCAGGATGCGTTGGTCGCCGATGCGGCAGGCTTGGGCCGGGCTTGGGCGTTCCGTTTCGTAACGCAGCATGTCCAGAGCCGGATCGGCCAAGTCGACTATCTCATCAGCGGCCATGGGAACGATGCCGAAATTTTGCAGAAAGCTTAAAGCCATCTCTATCGCCGGCTGGATTTGCGCCTTGACGCTGGCTCGTAGGCTGCCGCCGTAATCGTCCAACTCTTCCGGCTGTACGCCGATCAATAGCAAATGTGTCGGATATCGGCCGAGCATCTGCGCGGTTGCCAGCACTTCCTGAAAGCCGGTTTGATGCAGGCTGATTTTTTTGGCGCCGAGAAAATTCGGTACCTCGTCATTTGCTACCCGCTTCAGCGTGGCGGGCGGCAGGCCGTAGTCGACCGCATCGAATACCACCAATACCTCGGCGGCTTGCACGTGCTCGACCAGATACATGCCCTGGGTGCCGCCGTCCAGTATCGTGACGTTATCCGGGAAGCGGTAGTGCTTTTGCAGATGTTCGATGACGCGCACGCCGAAGCCTTCGTCGGCCCACAGGACGTTGCCGATGCCGAGCAATAGGATTTGCGGCGACGAGGTCATACTATCATTGCCGGCGGAACATATAGGATGTGCCGACGTTAGGAGGCGCATCGTCAACAGTGCAACGTTTAATGCGCATCGTCTACCGGCTTGTCGTCTTTAAAGCTGCGCCAGCCGTTGGCGATGGTCGACAGCATGCTTTGCCCGGATAACTTGTCCTCGCGCACAGCCACATAAATATGGATTAGCACGAAACAGACGATGGCCCACATCACCAAGTGGTGCCAGCTGTGCACGCTTTGGCTGTCGCCGAACAGCGGCAGCACCCAACTGCTGAACAGAATCCATTGCCAGCTGCCTTGGCCGGCGCCTTCGCCGTACAGGGCAAAGCCGGTGATTATCATGAATAGCGTACCCCACACCAATACGAAATGCATGGCCAATATCGCCAGCGGATTGTGGCCGATGTAATGGCGCGGCGCCTTGGCCAGAAAGGTATACCAGAGAATTTCATGGCGGACGCCGTCCCAGAAATGTGCGTTCAGCAGCGGCGGCAGAAAGATTTGCCGGGCATGTTCGTTGCCGGCATAGGCCCAGTACAAACGCCCTAGCAAACCTATCGCCAGCACATAACCGGCGGCAAAATGCGCAAAGCGAATATAGCCCATCAAAAAATGCTCGGAAGCTTCGCCGGCCGGCGAGGCCAAGGGGGCAGCGATCAGATAACCGCTGACGATCAATACGCTGATAGCCAGCGCGTTGACGGCGTGCCAGAGACGGACCGGCAGCTCGTAAACATAGACTGCCGCGGCCGGCGCGCTCATTGCGGTCTCCGGCCCGGCGCCTTGGCGCGCAGCCAACGGCTGCGTGCCAA
>NZ_JANIBJ010000049.1 GCF_024505185.1 Methylomonas subterranea | reverse complement strand
GCGGCGCCAGCCGCGCCGCGCACCGATCGGGAAGGCTTGTTCATTCCGCTGGACGGCAGCCTGAGCCTGCACGAAATGGAAAAATTCATCATCCAGGAAGCCTTGAACCGTACCGACGCCAACGTCACCGCCGCGGCCCGCATGCTGGGCACCACCCGGGAGACCTTGCGCTACCGGGTACAAAAGTACCATTTGAAATGCAAGTTTTAATGCCAGCCGCCGTATTGAGTGGTGGGATCGCCGCGAAATCCGGCGGTGGTTTTGTTGCTGGCGGGCACGCTGGCGGTTCCTTCCGCCGCGCTGACCAGATTTTTATGCGTATAGCCGCCCAAGGCTTTGGCCTGCCGGGCAATCCGGGTACTGAGTTGGTTGATGTCGAACTTGCTGGCGGCCGCATGCACCACCACCGCAACCATGCGCTGTTCCTCGCCGGCCTCCGCCGAAGGGTAATAAGCCAGTATTATCGGCAGCACGGTACCGGCCGGCACTTCCATGCGATAACGCGGATCATCGCTCAAGCCGACTTCCGCCAAAACCCGGCCGGACTCGGTCAAGGCTTTGACGATACCGGCTTTCACCGGTCCGTCGTCGTTGCTGACCAAACCTTGCAAGGTTTTTTGCTGGGTATATTTTTCCGCGGCGGTTTTGCCGGCCGGCGCTTGCGGCGGTTTGGAATCGCAGCCGGTCAGAGCCCCGCCACCCGCGCATAGCAGGCACGCCGCCAATAAAATCCGCTTAAATCCGGGCTTCATGGTTTTTCCCCCTGTCATACTGTTTATAATATTGCCCAATCAGTGTAACCCAATCCGCCGCGCGGATAGAGCTTGAATTCGTCCGGCATCGCCTTTATAGTGACCCGCCTTTTTTCCACTTGCAAATCAACACTATGCCATCATTCGATATCGTCTCCGAACTGGACAGCCACGAAGTGACCAACGCCGTTGATCAGGCCAACAAGGAAGTCGCCACCCGCTTCGATTTCAAGGGCAGCAATGCCAATTTCGAATTGGACAAGGACAACAACATCGTCATGAAAGCCGAATCAAGCTTTCAATTGCAGCAAATGCTGCCGATTCTGTATACCAAGATGGGCAAGCGCGGTATCGACATCGCCTGCCTGGAAAGCGGCAAGATTCAGGATACCGGCAAAACCGCCCAACAATCCATCGTCCTGAAACAAGGCATAGAAAGCGATCTGGCGAAGAAGATCGTCAAAATCATCAAGGACAAAAAACTGAAGGTACAAGCCGCCATCAACGGCGACAAACTGCGCGTAACCGGTAAAAAACGCGACGATTTGCAGGAAGTGATTCAAATGCTGCGCGGCGAAGACCTGGGGCAGCCGCTGCAATTCAATAATTTCCGCGATTGACCGACTCATCAATCTAACGTTACCGGCGCCGCCGCAACCGCCCCGACGCCGGAAATATTCCGCCTTTCCGCACCTTTCAAGCTTGCATGACTGTTTTCGATAACCAGCTGGGGCCGCAGCGCGCCAAACAACTCAATCGTGACTGTCATTGCCTGTCGCTGGATCGTCGGCAACTGCGGCGGGAACTGGCGGCCCAGCCTCACGGCGATAGCCTATGCCGGATGATATGCGAGGAGCGGCCGCATATGATTGCCGACGCCGCGGTGTTCGTGGCCGAAACCAACCTGCAAAAACAGCGCGACATCATTGCGGCCATCGAAAAGGCGGTCACCTTGCCGGCCTATCAACAGAGGGTACTGGCATACGCGCCGTCATCGGCGCACTTTCAACCCAAGGCCGACGGTGTATTTCTGGGTTACGACTTTCATCTGGACGACGAGGGGCCGAAGTTAATCGAAATCAACACCAATGCCGGCGGCGCCCTGATCAATCTGCTGCTGAACAAGGCCCACTCCCCCTGTGAAAGCTGCCCTTGCCAGCTGGATTTCCCCCATGTGGCGCTGGAGGCCGAACAAGCCATTATCGGTATGTTTCAAAACGAATGGGGCCTGGAAGGCCGCGCTCGGCCTTTGCGGCAGGTCGCCATCGTCGACCAGGAACCGGACCGCCAATACATGCTGCCGGAATTTCTGCTGTTTCAAAACCTGTTCGCCAAGCATGGCATTGAGGCCTTGATTTGCGACCCCGGCGAACTGACTTTTCGCGACGGCCGGCTTTGGCGCGGCCAAGCCGTTATCGACCTGGTCTACAACCGCCTGACCGATTTTGCCCTGGAACAACCGGAGCAACAGGCCTTGCTACAAGCCTATCTGGCCGGCGCCGTCGTGGTGACGCCGCACCCCAGAAGCCACGCCCTGTATGCCGACAAACGCAATCTGGCCCTGCTGACCGATCCGCTTGCCTTGGCAACCATGGGCGTGGACAAGGCCACGCAAGACATTTTATTAAAAGGCATCGCCAAAACCGTGCGGGTGGCTGAGCAACAGGCCGATGCTCTCTGGCAACAGCGCAAACAGTTATTTTTCAAACCGGCCAAGGGTTACGGCGGCAAGGCCGCCTATCGCGGCGACAAACTGACCCGGCGGGTATTCGGAGAGATTCTGCAGACCGAGTACGTGGCCCAAGAACTGGTACAACCCAGCGAAAGGCAATTGCAAATCGACGCCGAGGCGGTCGAATTGAAGCTGGACTTGCGCCACTATGTCTACCGGGGCCAAACCCAGACCGTTTGCGCCCGCCTCTATCAAGGCCAAACCACCAACTTCCGCACGCCGGGCGGCGGTTTTGCCCAGGTGGTTGCGGTGCCGTCCGCCTAAGCCATGGATAAACCCGCGCAGGCCCATTATCGCCGACTGTTTCCAAGAATCATGGACCGATTTTGGTTTATGCTGCCAACCCGTCATGCCCGCCGGCTATTATCCTGGGATGGGGAATACTATTGCGATTCGGCGCAAGCCCAATTCCGGCATGTCATTGTCGGCTGCATTCTGATTGCTCACCTTGTTGAAGCGAAACCTTGATGCTGTTACGAAAAATCTGGCGAATCTTGCACAAGACCAAAAAGCCTGTCGAAAAGGCGGTCGAATACAGCGTGCCCGAGCGCCTTTACACACCGGTCGGCCTGTTGAAAATCGGCATGTATGTGATCGAATTGGATCGTCCCTGGCTGGAAAGCCCGTTCCTGTTCCAAGGATTCGAAATCACCAGCGAAGCCGAGCTGTTTAAATTGCGCGAGCATTGCAATTATGTGTACATCGACACCACCATCCAGCGTAAGCGCCGACTGGGCAAATTTGCCACCCATAACAAACCCCTGACTGAACCGGCGATGGATTACGGCAGCCCACCGCCCAAATTGGGCAGTTTCGAAACGGAAATCGGCCGGGCGGAAGATGTTTATCGGCAAATGAGCCGTTACGTGGCGGGTACCATGCAGCAGGTCAGCCACGGCAAGGCCATCGACACCAAACAGGCCAAGGAGGCGGTAGCGGAATGCGTCAACAGTATTTTGCAATCCCCGGATGCTTTTTTATGGTTGATTCAACTGAAAAACCGGGACGAATACACAGCGCAACACAGTTTGAATGTCTGCGTGCTGTCCATCGTACTCGGCCGCCACATCAACCTGTCCGATACCAACCTGCAAAATGTCGGTTTGTGCGGCTTGATGCACGACATGGGCAAAATGCTGGTGCCGGACACCATATTGAACAAACCCGGCCGCTTGGAGCCGGACGAAATGGAGATCATGCGCGGCCATACCACCAAAGGCTACGAGTTGCTGCAATCCAGCGATAACATGTATCCCGGCGCCATCAAGACCGCATTGATGCATCACGAAATGCTGAACGGCCAAGGTTACCCCAACCGTTTGAACCAACGGGACATTCCCCTGTTCACCCGCATGGTGACCATCGCCGATATTTACGACGCCATGACCAGCGACAGGGTCTATCAAAAAGGCCGCACCCACCTGGAAGCCACCGGCATCATGGCCGATATGAGCGGAGTCAATCTGGAAGAAAGACTGGTCACCAAATTCATCGAGTCACTGGGCGTCTACCCGCCCGGCTGCGTGGTCAAACTGACCAACGGGGCGATTGCGATTGTGGTGGAGATCAACGAACTGGCCAGACTGCGGCCGAAAATCATCGTTTTGCTGGACGCGGACAGGCAACCCCTGCCGGAAAAAGTAACCAATCTGGCGGATATGCCGTTGGACGAGCGCGGCAAACTGCTGACGATCAAAGGCATCGTCAGGGCGGGGGACTATGGTATCGATATCGGCAAGTACTACCGCAACGGCGTTTTACAAAAAGGCTTTGCCGCCGACCGATAAAGACCGGTTTAAGCCGCCAGCGTTGCATACCGCATCCTCCGGACCCGACAGCGCGACAGGATGCCTGAGTGCTTGAAGCGTGATATGGTTGCCGTCGTTTATTTACTTTTAGGGCCATAGTCATGACCGAACCGCTCGTAATTGCCCACTCCAACGCCGGCGCCCGCGGCATATTGCCGGCCATGGCCAACCGCCACGGCTTGATAGCCGGCGCTACCGGCACCGGCAAAACCATCACGCTGCAAACCCTGGCGGAAAGTTTCTCAGACATCGGCGTGCCGGTGTTCATGGCCGACGTGAAAGGCGATTTGTCCGGCATCTGCCGGGAAGGCGGCGGCAACAACAAAGTTGAAACGCGGGCCCGGGAATTGGGACTGAAGGATTTTGTGTATCGGGCCGCGCCGACCCTGTTCTGGGACGTATTCGGCGTAAAGGGCCATCCCTTGCGTTCCACCATCTCGGAAATGGGGCCCTTGCTGCTGGCCCGCATGTTGAACCTCAACGATACCCAGGCCGGCGTGTTAACCGCCGCCTTTAAAGTCGCCGACGATAACGGTTGGCTGTTATTGGATTTGAAGGATTTGCGGGCCATGCTGCAGTTTGCCGCCGACAACGCCTCGGAACTGCGCGGCGAATACGGCAGCATTTCCGCCGCCAGCGTCGGCGCCATTCAACGCGGCTTGTTGCAACTGGAGCACGAAGGCGGCGAAAACTTGTTCGGCGAACCGTCCCTGGATTTTAACGACTTGCTGCAAACCGAAGGCGGCCGGGGGGTAATCAATATTCTGGCCGCCGACACCCTATACAACTCGCCGCGCGTCTACGCCACGCTGTTGCTGTGGCTATTGTCCGAACTGTTCGAAAATCTGCCGGAAGCCGGCGATCTGGACAAACCCAAGCTGGTATTTTTCTTTGACGAAGCGCATTTATTGTTCAACGACGCGCCACCGGCCTTGCTGCAAAAAATCGAGCAAGTGGTGCGGCTGATTCGTTCCAAGGCGGTCGGCGTGTATTTCGTCAGCCAAAATCCGCTGGATATTCCGGATGTAATCCTCGGCCAACTCGGTAACCGGGTGCAACACGCCTTGCGCGCCTTTACCCCGCGCGACCAGAAAGCCGTCAAGGCGGCGGCGGAAACCTTCAGAAGCAATCCCGGCCTGGATGTGGCAAGCGCCATTACCGAACTCGGTGTCGGCGAAGCGCTGGTATCGTTTCTGGATGAAAAAGGCACGCCACTGCCGGTGGAACGCGCCCTGATCAAACCGCCCTGTTCCCGCATCGGCCCCGCCAACGACAACGAGCGCCGGCAGGCCATTGAAAAATCGGTAATTTACGGCCATTACGAAAAACAGATCGATAGGGAATCGGCCTACGAAATTCTGCAAGGCCGCGCCGAGGAGATGACCGCGCCCGCGCAAAAATCAACGGCAAGCCGGCAAGCGGCGTCCGACGGCGGCTTCGGTTTGGCCGATATATTATTGGGCAGCACCGGCCCGCGCGGCGGCAGACGTCAAGGCGTACTGGAATCCGCCGCCAAAAGCGCCGCCAGCACCATCGGCCGCGAAGTGGGCAAACAGTTGATCCGCGGCGTATTGGGCTCATTGCTGGGCGGCGGTAGCCGGCGCAAACGTTAACACCTTTTTTAGACGCATCGAACACTCAATTCATGACTAGCATCAACATCCAAAATATGATGGCCGACAGCGGCGTGGCGTTCGGCACCAGCGGCGCGCGCGGCTTGGTCAGCCAAATGACCGACCAGGTTTGCGCGGCCTACACCTTGGCATTTTTGCAGGGCTTGAATCTGGCCGAACCGGGCCGGAAAATCGCCCTGGGCATGGACTTGCGCCCGTCCAGTCCCGGCATCGTCCAGGCCTGCGCGGCGGCAATTAAACAGGCAGGCTGCGAAACGGTTTTCTGCGGCGCCTTGCCGACCCCGGCCCTGGCCTTTTACGCTATGTCGCGACATATACCGGCCATCATGGTGACCGGCAGTCACATTCCCTTCGACCGTAACGGCATCAAGTTCTACCGGGCCGAAGGCGAAATCAGCAAAGCCGACGAGGCCGCCATTACACAAGCAGTGGTCGACGTTGCGGAATTCGCCGAAGACGGCATGCCACCGGTTAATTCCGAGGCGTTGAAAATTTACAAACATCGCTATATCGCATTATTCGAGCGGGATTTATTGGCCGGCTGGCGGGTCGGCATTTACGAACACTCCAGCGTGGCCCGCGACTGCTTGCGCGATATTTTGTCCGCGTTGGGCGCCGATGTGATTAGCTTGGCCCGGACCGACACCTTCGTGCCCATCGATACCGAAGCCGTCAGCGAGACGGACCGTCAACGGGGGCTGGACTGGGCCAAGGAATATGGCCTGGACGCCATCATTTCCACCGACGGCGACGGCGACCGGCCGCTGATTGCCGATGAAACCGGTAACTGGCTACGCGGCGATATCGTCGGCTTGCTGTGCGCGCGGTTTTTAGGCGCCGACACCGTGGTGACTCCCGTCAGTTGCAATACCGCCATCGAAACCTCCGCCGCCTTCAAACGGGTCATTCGCACCCGCATCGGCTCGCCGTATGTGATTGCCGGCATGGAACAGGCCGAGGCGGGCGGCAGCGAAAGCGTGGCCGGCTTTGAAGCCAACGGCGGCTTTTTGGCGGGCAATGGCTTACAGGTTGCCGGCCGCAGGCTGGCCGCGCTGCCCACCAGGGACGCCGTGTTACCGGCTCTGGTGTTGTTGGCGATGGCCAAACGACGAAACTGCCCATTATCGGCCCTGACCGCCCAACTGCCGCAACGCTATACCGCCAGCGACCGTCTGCGGGATTTCCCCACCGCCCACAGCCAAGCCTTGCTTGCAAGCCTGCAAAGCGACGATGCCGCCTATCAAGGCTTATGGGGCACTGCACTGGGTTCCGTGGTCCGGCGCGATTTAACCGACGGCTTGCGCCTGATCTTCAACAACGGCGAAATCGTCCATCTGCGGCCGTCGGGCAATGCCCCGGAGTTACGCTGCTATGCGGAAAGTGCCGATGCCGCGCGCGCGCAAGAACTGGTAAGACTGACGTTGCAAGGTATTGCCGATCGATATGCGGCCACGCGTTGATTAAGAATTTTGGTAACTATTCAGTCGAAACAGCATAAAACAAACTTAGGCTGGATAAGCGTAGCGCGGCCGGCAATCATGTTGGATGAAGCGAAGGGCTTATCCACCCTTCGCTTCACAAACGCCGAATGGTTGAGGAGTTTCTTTCAGAGCTCGCGGAGCCTCAACAAAAAATGCCCACCCGCATGGCTTGTGCCTCGCCGGAGGCTTATGTTTTGATCATGGCGAAACTGTCGTGATCATCCACTGCCGCCGTAGCTCTTTTAATCAACTCGAGATTGGCTTCGCGCCGCATCATGCCGCCTATCGCCAGCGTCACCACCATGGCCTCGAACGGATAGACCAGATGCATCCGATAACGCCGCAGCAGATTATCTTCATCCAGCCCGACCGCCCCGGTGTTGGCCAATTGCTCGACATACTGATTCAACAGACTGATTTCATGTTTACGCCGGACTTGCGGTTCCAGCGCTGTCGCCAAAAAATAGGCCACGTCGCCTATCCCTTCGCCGATACGCACTAACTGCCAATCCAGAAAACCCGGCTCGGTTCCCGCCCAAAATATATTGCCGGGATGGCAGTCGTAGTGCACCAGGGTTTTGGTATCCGTATTCAATAATTGTTTGATGGTGCGCCGGTTGGCGGCGTAATTCAGCGCCGGCCGGTGAAGCTTTTTCCCGATCAAGCCGCCGGCCTCATGCAGACCGCGTTTCATAAAAGGGTAAGCCATCAAGGTACCCATGTGGGTTTCCATTTGGTGGGAGAAGCCGTTTAGCCAGCGTTGGCCGTGCAATAGGCCGGGCTGGTTCCGATAATGACCATGCAGTTGCGCCAAGTGGCTGATCACCCGGCTGGCCTGCTCATAAGTCAGCGCATCGGCAGCCATTCCCGGCCTGAAATCATGTTCGGCCAGATCGCTCATTACCAGCGTGGAACCACGCCCGAAACGGCTTTCCGCCGCCAAAATGCGCGGTAATTTAAGCGGAATGTCCGGGGAAAGCGAGCGGTAAAAGCTTACCTCTTTATGCAAAAAACGCGGCAGCGCTGTAATCAGGCGCGGCTTCAGGGCCAATGATGGGGTTTTGATGAACCAGCGCGCGGGAATCAGGTCATTGGCATCATGGCGCACTTCGGCCCGCAGCCGCGTGGATGTACCCACATCCACTGAATAAACCTCGACGCCGAACACTTTGGCGTCGGGCGCAAAACGGTTAACGATGTGTTGAGCCCATTTTACCGAGAGGTCTTTCGGCCGGTGCACCACGATATTTTTATTTTGATTTCCCATATCAATATTAAATACTGCTAATACGAAAAAGACAACGAATCGTCCCGCCGACTCCCCCGCCTTATTGCCGGCTCTCAGCTTTCCGATCGCGCGGGTTGTCCGATGAGTAGCCAGCCCCACACCGCCATGGCCAACCAGGCTCCGACCAAAGGCCCCACCACGCCGTCATAGGCGGTATTGACCAAATACAGATATTCCGACAGCGGATTGAGGTTGCACAAATCCTTGCTGAATTTTATCTGCCAGACCCACCCCGCATGGCAGCCGACGCATAAACCCAGGCTTTGCGGCACGCGGGTTCTGAGTACAGCCAAAAACACCCCGACCACAAACAGGGCCAACAAGGCGCTCAAATAGACGGGATCCAGCCAATTGACGAAGGCTTCCGCCATCAACCTAAACCCGCTGCCAAGTGTTTGTTCGGCGTACGGAATATGGGTTTGGCTTTTAAAAAAATGCAACGCCGCATAATAAAACGCACTGACGCCTATGGCGGCCAGCAGCGGCATGTGGCGCCGCAAGGCGCTTAACAGCAAGCCGCGAAACAGCATTTCCTCGACAACACCGATCAACAAGGCCAAGAACAAGGATATGGCGGCTTTTTCCAACACCTTGCCGAATGTCCAACTCCTGGATGAATCCCAGACATGCACGTCCAGCGCATACAGCAACAACAGCACCGGCGCCAAGGTCAACACGGCAAACAGCAGGCCTTGCCCCATCTGCTTGAAGAATTTCGGCGCCGGCGCAAAGCCCAAATCCGTCCAGCTCAGACGCAGCGCTGTTCGTAACGGAAAAATACTCAGAATCAACAGGATCAGGGTCAATTTACTGATCACCTTGTGCAGCGGTAACAGGTCACCCGCCAATTGCAGCAAGCCAAATCCCAACAGGCTGGCAAGCGCGGACAACAGCACGATCAAGGCCGGCGGCGCCAATATCATGGTCAACCGACCCATCAGCGAAAATCTCCCCACAGCATTTGCACCGCGCTCAATGCCGACAACACGGCGGTTTCGGTGCGTAAAATCCGCGCGCCCATTCTGACCGGGATAAAGCCCGCCGCCTTGGCCAACTGCCTCTCGGCATCGCTGAAACCGCCTTCCGGGCCGGACAACAAAGTAACCCGCATGGCTTGCGGCTGGCAGTCCGCCAATGTTTGATTGGCGCAAGGATCCAGAAATAACCGCAAGCCCTGCTGTCGGCCCAACCAATCCGTAAACTCGGCAATCTCGTCCATCACCGGCGGACGCGTACGGCCTGATTGCTCGGCGGCGTGCAGCGCAATCTGCCGCCAGTGCCGCAGGCGTTGCAGTTGTTTGTCACCGCTGAGTTTGGTCACGCAGCGTTCGGTAAATAAGGGCGTCAATTGGGCCACGCCCAACTCCACCGCCTTTTGCACGGCCCAGTCCATGCGGTCGCCACGGGAAATGCCCATACCCAAAATCACCGTCAACGGCGACTCCACGTCGCGCTCCAAATAGCGTTCGATCTCAACCCGCACGCATTTGCGGCTGACTTCGCTGAAGCGGCCCAGATATTCGCCGCCAAGTCCGTTGAACAACACAATGCTCTGATCCTGCCTTAAGCGCAGCACGCTACGCACATAATGCGCGGCATCCTCATCCAGTTCGATACGGCTGCCGGCATTTAGCGATGCGTTGACATACAGACGGGAAACGCGCATCAGACCCCGGTCGCCAGTTGAATGCCTTGCCATGCCACTTCGGCCATCAGCGCTATTTCCGCTTCGCTGATCACATAAGGCGGCATAAAATAAATCACATTACCCAACGGGCGCAGTAATACTCCTTGCGACAACGCATATTGGTAGACCAGCAATCCCCGCCGCTCCCGCCAGGGATAGGCTTCTCGGCCCGCCTTGTTTTTAACCAGCTCTATCGCCACGATCATACCGGTTTGACGGACTTCGGCGACGTGAGGGTGGCTTTTGAAGCGTTCGGTGGCTTTGGCCAGCGCGGCGGCCAAGCGACGATTACTGCCCAGTACATCCCGGGTTTGAAACAGGTCTATGGTCGCCAGCGCCGCGCTACAGCCCAGAGCGTTGCCGGTATAGCTATGCGAGTGCAAAAAGGCCGTCAGGTTTTGATAATCGTCGTAAAAGGCCCGGTAAACCGCGTCAGTGGTCAATACCGCCGACAACGGCAGATAGCCGCCGGTCAGCCCCTTGGACAAACAGATGAAATCCGGACTGATGGCGGCCTGCTCGCAGGCAAACAGCGTCCCGGTACGGCCAAAGCCGACCGCTATTTCATCGGCAATCAGATGCACATGGTATTTATCGCACGCTTGCCTTAACAATTTCAAATAGACCGGATCGTACATGCGCATGCCGCCGGCGCATTGCACCAGCGGCTCGACTATCACCGCGCAGACCGAATCGGCATGCCGCGCCAGGGTTTGCTCCATCTCGGCAAAACGGCGGATGGAATAGTCTGACCAGCTTTCTCCCACCTCGCGGTTATAGCAGTCCGGACTGGGAACGCTGATCACGTCCATCAGCAAGGGCGCGTAGGTTTCCTTATACAGGGCCACATTGCCTACCGCCAACGCCCCCAAGGTTTCGCCGTGGTAACTGTTTTCCAGCGTAATGAATTTGGTTTTTCGGTTTATCCCGAGATTGCGCCAATAGTGAAAGCTCATTTTCAAGGCAATTTCGATTGCCGACGAGCCATTATCGGCATAAAAGCATTTATCCAGGCCGGAGGGCGTGATTTCCACCAGCTTTTCCGCCAACTCCACCGCCGCTCGATGGGTAAAACCGCCCAAAATCACGTGCTCCAGGGTATCCAACTGGGCTTTGACGGCGTGGTTGATCACGGGATTACAATGCCCGAACAGGTTTACCCACCAGGAACTGATTGCATCCAGATAGCGCTTGCCGTTGAAATCCTCCAACCACACACCCTGGCCGGATTTGATCGGAATCAGCGGTAGTTGCTCATGATCCTTCATCTGGCTGCAGGGATGCCAGAGCACGGCCAAGTCGCGTTTAACAAGAGTTTGATTATTCATCGGTCAAAACTGAAAAAGGGGCTTTTCAGCCCCTTTTATTGAGTCAATTAAACGCTTAGTAACGGTAATGATCCGGTTTGTACGGACCTTCCACCGGGACATTGATGTAAGCAGCTTGCTCCGGGCTCAATTGGGTCAGTTTCACGCCGATTTGCGCCAGATGCGCGCGAGCTACTTTTTCGTCCAATTTTTTCGGCAAAATATAGACTTTGTTCTCGTATTGGTCGGCATTGGCCCACAATTCGAGTTGCGCCAATACTTGGTTGCAAAAAGAATTTGACATCACGAAGCTGGGGTGTCCTGTAGCGCACCCCAGATTCACCAAGCGACCTTCCGCCAACACGATGAGGCGTTTACCGTCCGGGAAAATCACATGGTCGACCTGCGGCTTGATGTTTTCCCAAGTGTATTGACGCAAGGACGCGATGTCGATTTCGGAGTCGAAGTGACCGATGTTGCAGACGATGGCTTGGTCGCGCATGGCCTTCATGTGCTCATGGGTAATCACGTGCACGTTGCCCGTGGCGGTAACGAAAATATTGGCGATAGCCGCCGCTTCGTCCATGGTCACCACGCGGTAGCCTTCCATGGCCGCCTGCAAGGCGCAAATCGGGTCTATTTCGGTAATCAGCACGGTGGCGCCCAAGCCGCGCAAGGATTGCGCGCAGCCCTTACCGACGTCGCCGTAACCGCAGACCACGGCGATCTTACCCGCCACCATCACATCGGTGGCGCGTTTGATACCGTCGACCAAAGATTCGCGGCAACCGTACAGATTGTCGAATTTGGATTTTGTCACGGAGTCGTTAACGTTGAAGGCCGGCACTTTCAGCGTGCCCTTGGCAACCCGCTCGGTCAAACGCAACACGCCGGTGGTGGTTTCTTCCGACAATCCCTTGACGTTGGCCATCAATTCCGGGAATTTGTCGTGCATCATGTTGGTCAAGTCGCCGCCGTCGTCCAGAATCATGTTAGGACGCCAGCCGTCAGGTCCCAGTATGGTTTGCTCTATACACCATTCGGCTTCGGCCTCGGTTTCGCCTTTCCAGGCGAATACAGGGATACCGGCCGCCGCAATCGCCGCCGCCGCGTGGTCTTGGGTGGAGAAAATATTGCAGGAAGACCAGCGCACTTCGGCGCCCAGCGCGGTCAGGGTTTCAATCAGTACCGCGGTCTGAATCGTCATATGCAAACAACCGGCGATGCGCGCGCCCTTTAACGGCTGTTGCGCGCCGAATTCGGCCCGCAAGGCCATCAGACCCGGCATTTCGGTTTCGGCGATGTTGATTTCCTTCCGGCCCCAGTCCGCCAAGTTGATATCGGCGACTTTGTAATCGGTTTGGCTCATTCTGATGCTCCCTAAATTTTAAATGCCGGCGGCGTCTTTCAACGCTTCCGCTTTATCGGTTTTTTCCCAGCTGAAGCTGGCTTCGTTACGGCCGAAATGTCCGTAAGCGGCTGTCGGGCGGTAAATCGGTTTCAACAAGTCCAATTGTGCAATCAGGCCTTTCGGTCTCAAATCGAAATGCTCGCGGACAATTTTGACCAATCTGGACTCTTCCACTTTACCGGTACCGAAGGTTTCCACGGTGATGGAGGTCGGCTCGGCCACGCCGATGGCGTAAGAAACCTGAATCTCGCAACGTTCGGCCAAACCGGCGGCAACGATGTTTTTCGCCACATAGCGGGCCATATAGGCTGCCGATCTATCCACTTTGGACGGGTCTTTACCGGAGAAGGCGCCGCCGCCGTGTCTGGCCATGCCGCCGTAGGTATCGACGATAATTTTACGGCCGGTCAAGCCGCAGTCGCCGACGGGGCCGCCGATGATGAACTGACCGGTCGGGTTGATGAAATATTTGGTGTCTTTGTGCAGCCATTCCGCCGGCAAAGTAGGCAGGATGATCTCATCCATGACCGCTTCTTCCAGCATTTTGCCGCCGACTTCCGGCGCATGCTGGGTGGACAACACCACGGCATCGATTGCCACGGGTTTGTTGTTTTCATAACGAAAAGTCACCTGGCTTTTGGCATCCGGACGCAACCAAGGTAGCGTTTTGTTTTTACGCAATTGGGCTTGTCTTTCCACCAGACGATGCGAATAGGTAATCGGGGCCGGCATGAACACGTCGGTTTCGTTGCTGGCATAACCGAACATCAAGCCTTGGTCACCGGCACCTTGTTCGTGATTTTCCGATTCGTCCACCCCCATGGCGATGTCCGCGGACTGCTTGCCTATGGCATTCAACACCGCGCAGCTGTTACCGTCGAAACCAATGTCTCCGTGGTCGTAGCCGATTTCGCAAACCACTTTTCTGACCAATTCTTCAGTGTCCACCCAAGCATCGGTGGTGATTTCTCCCGCCAGAATCACCATGCCGGTTTTTACCAATGTTTCGCATGCCACCCTGGAACGCGGGTCTTGCGCCAATAAGGCATCGACAACTGCGTCGGAAATCTGGTCGGCCACTTTGTCGGGATGGCCTTCGGATACGGACTCAGAGGTAAAAAGATAGTTATTATTCACGGTGACACACCTCGCGATTAAATAGTGTGAATATAGAAAAGGCCGTTTAAAACGGCCTTGGGTATTATGGTGGGCCCTGTAGGACTTGAACCTACGACCTGCCGATTATGAGTCGGAAGCTCTGACCAACTGAGCTAAGGGCCCGGCGTTTATTCGCCGTCCAGGAAGCAGCGTAATTGCTCCGACCTTGACGGATGACGTAACTTTCTAAGCGCTTTGGCCTCAATCTGACGAATCCTTTCCCGGGTAACGTCAAATTGCTTACCGACCTCTTCAAGAGTATGGTCGGTATTCATGTTGATGCCAAAACGCATCCGCAATACTTTCGCTTCTCGGGCTGTCAAACCCGCCAACACATTTTGCGTCGATTCGCGAAGGCCGGCGATTGTAGCAGATTCCACCGGCGATAGCATCTTTGAGTCTTCAATAAAATCACCCAAATGCGAGTCTTCATCGTCGCCGATAGGCGTTTCCATGGATATCGGTTCCTTGGCGATTTTCAATACCTTGCGAATTTTATCCTCGGGCATTTCCATGCGCTCCGCCAGTTCTTCCGGCGTCGCTTCCCGACCCATCTCCTGCAAAATCTGTCTGGAGACGCGATTGAGCTTGTTGATGGTTTCTATCATATGCACCGGAATCCGGATGGTTCGCGCCTGATCCGCAATCGAGCGCGTGATGGCTTGGCGAATCCACCAGGTCGCATAGGTCGAAAACTTATAACCTCGGCGGTATTCGAACTTGTCCACAGCCTTCATCAAACCGATATTACCCTCCTGAATCAAATCCAGGAACTGCAAGCCTCTGTTGGTGTACTTCTTGGCAATAGAGATTACCAAACGCAAGTTGGCTTCTATCATCTCCTTTTTGGCGCGTCTGGCCTTGGCCTCGCCCAAGGAAATATTGCGGCAAATATTTTTCAAAGTCGCAATACTCAATCCGTGCTGAACTTCGATGTCGGCCAATTTCTGCTGCGCGGCCTGAATCTTTTCCCTATTGGCATTTAGCGCATCGGCATATTTGGGATTATCCAGGATGAACTGATCCAACCAGTTTAATTGGGCTTCATTTTCAGAGTACGCATTAATAAAGTCCCGCCGCGGCATCTTGGCTCTTTTCACACAAGCATCCATAACCTGCTTTTCTTGTTCGCGAATTGCCGCAATCAGCTCATCGGCAATTGAGGTCATTCTTTTCAGATACTGCGGCGTCCATTTGAACTGAGAAAAAATTTCGCTCAGGGCATCGAAAGCCTTTTCCGTCTTGTCATGACCATAGCCATGTTTTTTTACGGCAGCCATAGCAGACTTCAGCGCCTTTTTCAGCAAATCGACTTTTTCCTTGACCTCATTGTAATCGATAGCCTTGACTTCCTCGTCTTCGGCTTCTTCCGCGGGCGCCTCTATTTCAACCTCATCCACCTCTACTTCATCGACGTCGCTGTAATCGACAAAACCCTGGACCAGATCACCCAGCCTTGTGCTGGACTCTTCATCGGCCACGCCGGAGAAGGTTTCTATGAACTCATCCACAATGAATCCGGACCGGGCTATGGCACCTACAACCTGCCGCTGGCCTTCTTCAATACGTTTGGCAATTTTCAGCTCTTGCTCGCGCGTGAGCAATTCGACGGACCCCATTTCGCGCATATACAAACGCACGGGATCCGTGGTGCGGCCGAATTCGCTATCGACTGACGCCAGTGCCGCCACTTCGGCAACCTCTTCGTCATCGTCGGCGGAAACAACGGTATCGGCGGTAATCAGGGAATCGTCGTCGTCCGGAGCAACCTCGTAGACCTGGATACCCATGTCATTGATCATGCCGATAATATCGTCTATCTGCTCGGGATCAATGATGTCGCTAGGCAAGTGATCGTTAACTTCGGCATAGGTTAAATAACCCTGGGCCTTGCCTTTTGCTATCAGCTGTTTCAGTTGGGATTGCTGTTGTTCTTGATTCATTCTTTACTCACAATACGTTTCAGCACCAAGCGCCGCAGAACAGAGCATTATAACAGAAAATTACCGCATAATCATCTACATGCTTTCTTTCAACAACGCCCGCAACACCTGCTTTTCTTCCAAAGTCAGCCCTTCCCGACCGTCTTTCGCCAACAATTCGCTTAATTTTTCTTGTCTGACTTGCCGGCGCAACTGCGTCAACGCCCCGGCAAATTCAGCCTCTTCGCCACCCTCCGGCACATTCAGCTCCATACCGGCCAAGGCAGTGACAGCCCTTTCATAAGACGATCCTCGATAAGACTCCAACAAGATTGCGCCATTTTCCGGTTTTTCAAGGGCAACCTTGCGTAAAACATCATTCAGCAATTCCTGGCCGGCATATTGCAAACCCTCAAGACTTAGATCCCGCCGAACGGCCACGCTTTGCAACCAGGGATACTGAATCAACAACGCCAAAACGCGCCTCACCAAACTGGGTCTTTTTTGAGCAGCCTTTCCCGCAACCCCGCCAATTACCGATCTAAGTGTAGCCTTGTTTTCAGGAACATCCACCAGCCTGGACGACGCCATTTCGCCCAACCTCCGCCACATCATATCCCTAAAAAAACCCGCCGGAATTTTCTCCAATTGCGGCTTGGCCGCCGCCATTAACTGCGCACGTCCCTCAATGGTAGTCAAATCCAATTGAGCCGATAGACTTTCAAAAAAATAATCGGACAACACCAGCGCGCCATTTATCCTGGAACGAAATTCCGCCTGCCCTTCCGTCCTGATCAACGAATCAGGATCATGGCCTCCCGGCAACAACATAATCCTGATTTGCCTACCATCCTTCAGGGCGGGCAAGGCAGCTTCCGTCGCCTTCCAGGCCGCCTGCCTACCGGCGCTGTCGCCGTCAAAGCAGAACACCAGTTCGGAGGCAAACCGGAACAGCAAATCGATATGCGTTTTGGATGTCGCGGTACCCAACGTAGCTACCGCATTCTCGACTCCGCACTGCGCCAAGGCGATTACATCCATATAACCTTCCACTACCAAAATTCGCCCAGGCCTGCTGTTTTTTTGCAACAGCTCGCACAAACCGTAAAGCTCCTTGCTTTTGGAAAAAACCACGGTTTCGGGCGAATTGAGATATTTCGGCAAGGCATCATCCAACACCCGCCCCCCAAAGCCAATCACACGCTTACGCTTATCGCGAATGGGAAACATCAAGCGCCCACGAAACCTGTCGTAAACCTTGCCGTCGTCGCGCACCACCAGCATGCCGGCATCAATAAGGGACTGACGATCGAACCGGCCGAGCAAGCCATCCCAGCCATTAGGCGCATAACCCAAACCAAACTCCCTCACCACCTCGCCGGTTAGCTGCCGAGCCTTCAGGTAATCCATCGCTTTTACACCTTCGGCTCCGCGCAATTGCTCGGCATAGTATGCGGCAACCTGTTCCATTACCGCGTAAAGCCTGGACACATCCTCCCTGGCCGAAACCGGCGAACCGCCTCCCTGTTCCTCTCTGGGCGCTTCGACACCGACAAAAGCAGCCAAATCCTCAACAGCCTCGACGAACCCCAAATGACTGTAATCCATCAGGAAGCTGATGGCATTGCCGCTGACCCCGCAACCAAAGCAGTGATACATCTGCCGAGTGCGACTGACGGAAAAGCTGGGAGTTTTTTCAGCATGAAAGGGACACCGGGCAACATAATTAGTGCCGGCTTTTCTGAGAGGGACGTGCGAATCGATCAGATCGACAATATCGACCCGCACCAATAAATCATCTATGAACTGTTTTGGAATTCTGCCGGACATATAACCGACAAAAAGACGACGGCTTAAGCCGAAAAACCGGCCTTGATTCTTCCGCTAACGACCGCCATATCCGCCCGGCCCTGCATTTGCGGCTTCAGGATAGCCATAACAGCCCCCATATCCTTGATCGACGTTGCACCGACCTCGGCAATAGCCTTAGCCACCAAGACATCAATTTCCGCCTCGGTCAAGGCTTGCGGCAGGAAGTCCTGGATTACCAGAACCTCGGCCTCCTCTATTTCCGCCAAGTCTGTCCGATTGGCATCGCGAAATTGCTTGATAGATTCGCGGCGCTGCTTGAGCATTTTGTCAAGCACAACCAACACCCGATCATCCCCCAACTCAACACGCTCATCGACCTCAACCTGCTTGATGGCCGCCAACATCATGCGGATCACGCCCAATCTGGCCTTTTCGCCACTTTTCATCGAGGCCTTCATATCATCCTTGATACGATCTTTCAACAAATCCATATCAAGCAACCTTAGGTTTGCGGACGACCGCGACGCAGGTTTTTCAACGCATAACGCTCGCGCGCCAATTTTTTCAAATGACGTTTTACAGCCGCGGCACCTTTACGCTTACGCTCGGTGGTTGGTTTTTCGTAAAATTCGCGGCGACGCACTTCCGCCAACACACCCGCTTTTTCACACGCGCGCTTGAAGCGACGAATAGCGATATCGAAATGTTCGTTTTC
Organism: Methylomonas subterranea; assembly: GCF_024505185.1. Classification (GTDB taxonomy): domain Bacteria; phylum Pseudomonadota; class Gammaproteobacteria; order Methylococcales; family Methylomonadaceae; genus Methylomonas; species Methylomonas subterranea. The sequence goes on along the minus strand of NZ_JANIBJ010000049.1, from coordinate 6,864 downwards.
TTTAACTTTAACTGATGGCATTATCAAAAATCCGAATTATGTTAGTATCTTAAAAAATCGTCAGGCAAAACCAGCCCTGTAAAACCGACGGATTATACCCACAAAATACTATTATTCAAAAAATTAATGTACGTTTTAGGCATAGAAACCTCTTGCGACGAAACAGCCGTTGCCGTTTATCACGCCGACAAGGGTCTAATCGCCCACACCCTGCACAGCCAGATTCAAACACACAACGAGTACGGCGGCGTGGTGCCCGAACTGGCTTCCCGCGACCACGTTCGTAAATTAATCCCGCTTATCCGCCAAGTTTTACGAGACAGTCGACTGAAACCATCCGACATCGGCGGCATCGCCTACACCGCGGGCCCCGGATTGATGGGCGCGCTACTGGTCGGCGCCGCGACAGCTCGCAGCCTGGCCTGGGCTTGGCAAGTCCCGGCGATTGCGGTGCATCACATGGAAGGCCATTTACTGGCACCGATGCTGGAAGAACGACCACCCGATTTTCCTTTTGTCGCGCTACTGATATCCGGCGGACATACCTTGCTGATAACGGTGGAAGGGATTGGACGTTATCGCCTGCTGGGCGAATCGCTGGATGACGCCGCCGGCGAAGCGTTCGACAAAACCGCAAAACTACTAGGCCTCGATTATCCCGGCGGCCCGGCCTTAGCCACATTAGCCGCCCAAGGCAAACCGCGTTTTAAATTTCCCCGACCGATGACTGACAGACCAGGCCTGGATTTCAGCTTCAGCGGCCTGAAAACCTTCACCCTGAACACCTACCAAAACAGCGAACGATCCGGCCGGGACAAAGCCGACATTGCCTTCGCCTTTCAACAAGCCATGGCGGAAACACTTGCCATTAAATGCAGACGTGCCCTTCAGCAAACAGGACTAAACCGCTTGCTGGTAGCCGGCGGCGTTAGCGCCAATCTGGAAATTCGCCGCCAATTGGAACAGATGTGTAAACAAACGCGCGCGGACTTGTTTTTCCCGCGCCCGCAATTTTGCACCGATAACGGCGCCATGATCGCCTATGCCGGCTGCCAGCGCCTGCTGGCCCAACAAAGCCAGGATCTCAATATTTTCGCTCGCCCCCGCTGGCCGATGGACGAGTTACTCAATATTTAGTCAGAACTCCTTACCCGCCAACAAGCGTTGAATATTACTCTTGTGACGCCACAACAATATCAAGGATATCAGTACAAACACCACGATCAAATTAACATCGCCGACTATCAGCCAAACATAAAACGGCGCAAGCGTAGCCGCTACCAAGGCTGACAATGAGGAAATTTTACCTACCTTATAAACCGCAAACCAAGTCAACGCGACAGCCAAGCCCAAAGGCCATGCCACGCCAAGCGTCACACCCAAGGATGTGGCCACCCCCTTACCGCCCTTAAACCCAAAAAATACCGGATACAAATGACCCAAAAACGCCGCGAACACCACGAAAGACAAGATTAAACTGTCCACGCCCAAGGTTTTCGCCAATAAAACCGGAATCAAGCCCTTCAACGCATCGCCCGCCAAAGTAATGGCCGCGGCTTTTTTGCCTCCGATCCGCATCACATTGGTCGCCCCAGGATTTCCGGAACCATTTTCCCTTGGATCGGCCAGCCCCATCATGCGACACACTATAATCGCGCTGGAAACCGAACCGGTTAAATAAGCCAAGGGCACGAGCAACCATTCCAACATTCAACCAACCTCTCTTATCGGGACTTGTACAGTCGAGCCAATTACTCGATACTGATGTAACAAAAATATAATAACCGGAAAGCACTAATGGACATCATTTTTTTAGGCGGACTCGAAATCGATACCGTAATAGGTATTTACGAATGGGAACGCAGCATCAAACAAAAAATCATCCTGGATATTGAAATGGCTTTCGACATCCGGCGAGCCGCCGCCACGGACGATATCGCCCATACCCTGGATTACAAAACCGTTTCCGACAGAGTCGTCGGCTTCGTGGAGGCCAGCGAGTTCTATTTGGTGGAAACCCTGATCGAGGAAATCGCCAAAATCCTGCTCGGCGAATTCCCCATTCCCTGGGTAAAAATCACTCTGAACAAAAAAGGCGCAATTAGCCGTGCCCGCGACGTCGGCATTATCATTGAGCGCGGACAGAAATAACATGCCAACCGCCTATATCAGCATCGGCAGCAATATCGACAAGGAAGTCAACATTCCGTCCAGCCTAAAGGCGTTGGAACAAGCTTTTGGCACCTTGGAGTGCTCCAGCCTTTTTGAAACGGAGCCGGTCGGCTTCATTGGCGACAGCTTTTATAACCTGATCGTACGTTTCGAATCCAGTCTCGGAGCCAAGGAAATTGCCAAGCTGTTACGGCAAATTGAACTGGATCACGGCCGCGCCCGGGAATCGCAAAAATTTTCCGCCCGTACATTGGACCTGGATTTAATACTGTTTGGCGACCAAATCATCAACGACGGCCGCCTGCAAATCCCCAGAGACGAAATCGAGCGCTATGCTTTCGTCCTGGAACCCCTGGCGGAAATTGCGGGCAACGAAAAGCACCCCGTCAGCGGCCGGACCTATGCGGAACTTTGGCGAAATTTCGACAAAAGCCAAGCCTCGCAGCGAAAGGTCAAACCGGACTGGATTTAGCTGAACAACATCCTCCCTCCATCCACTGTCAGCACTTGCCCGGTCATATATTCCGCATCGTCGCACAAAAAACCGACCGCCTTGGCAATATCCTCAACCTCGCCGCAACGACGCAACGCCACTTTCCGCAAAATTTCGGCCTTTTGTTTGCCGCCGAGCTGATTATCCGGCCATAGAATTGCCCCGGGAGCAACCGCATTGACACGCACTTCCGGCGCCAATTCCTTGGCCAGACATTTGGTCATGGCAACCAAGCCGGCCTTGGCAATACTGTAAACCGGAAATCCAAGCAAGCCCCTCTCCGCATGGATATCGACAATATTGATTATGCAGCCCCTTCTTTGTCGCAGCGATGGCGCCACGGCCTGAGACAAAAAAAAAGGCGCCTTCAAGTTGGCGGCCAACAAATCATCCCAATCGGTTTCGACCACCTCGCCAACCTGCCCGGCGTAAAACAAAGATGCATTATTGACCAGAACATCCAGCCCGCCCCACAGCCCAAGCGCGCGTTCGGCCAAGCCGGACACCTCGGCCGATATCAACAAGTCCGCCGCAACCAACTCCGCCGACCCCGGCCGCAAGCCATTCAACTGCGCGGCCAGCTGGCAAGCTTCGTGTCCGGATGAATGGTAATGCAGTACCAGATTGTAACCATGCGCATGCAACAGACGCGCACAAGCGGCGCCGATACGCTTCGCCGCTCCGGTAATCAACGCGACTTTGCAATTATTCGACATTCGACAAACTGGCTATCAATCTCTTTCTAATCAAATAACAAGCGCCAACCGCGCAAATGACCGGCATTTGCGTCAATAAAAACTCAACGACCGAATGCTTGGGCACCAAGTCTGCCAACGGTACCACCAACAACATTTTCGCCAACCACCATGTCAGCCAATATCCTATCAAGCCGATCACCGACCAATTGATCAGTGGCGCATTATGATTCTTGGCCGTCAAATAAAACCAAACCAAGGTCAGCACTCCAAATAATTTAGCCAAAAACAACATCATCCCCTCCCGTTATTATTATTGTGAATACGGCAAGACCTCACCGCCGGGCCAATGTAATCAAATTACCCGCAAACATCAACCACGTCCGATACTTGCACCCTTCAGCCTACCTTACCATTCGCCTCACATCCGGCGCGCGCCCCTCGACTGGGTAATAGGCTTCAAAGTTAATCCATCAGGCCCTATAATGAGCCTGCTTAAAAGAACAAGAACGAAAATCAGGAGACCTTCGTGCAAAACATCAAGCTTTTAATTGCATTATGCCTGGTCGGCTTTTCCAGTCAGGGCATGACGCAGTCAACCGGGGGACACGGGGGCCATAACAGTGGCGGCGGCAGCGGCGCGGCGGACTGTATAAAAGCCAAAATAAGCCGCTATTCACCCGAACATATGTCCACTGTTTCGCCCGGTTCGGAGTTTTCTTTTGCCGCTTCGGGCAGCAACGGCCCCGGCCACATTCATGTCAGCATCAAACAGCAACCGATTGAGGTCACGCTGGAAGACAAAGAAAGCTTTTATCTGGTCAAAGGCAAGCTACCGGCCGATATCAAAAATACCGTGGTTCGCATTTCGGTTTCGCTTAAATCCAAGGTCAGTAGATGTGATGCGGAAGGCGGCTGGTTATTGAAAGTATCCGAATAAACCAGTTACCTTGCCAATCCCCGGCAAGGTATTGGTCAATGTTTTAATCCCATTCAAACAATAACCACTGATTGATATTGATGTTTTTATCCAGGTCGCTCTTTTTTACGTCCATGACCCCATCGCCATCCTTGTCGAGAAAATAATAAGGCGGCCCCACCTGAGGCTGCACTTTGATCATGTAAAGTTTTCCATTCCTGCGGAATTCCTGAATAGTATCCTTGCCTTTACGGATAATGGTGATATCGGGCTCCATTTCCTCCCCGGACTGAACGCGCGCCGGCAACTCGGGAGGCTCCGGCACGGCGGGCGGCTCCTCCAGCGCCTGTTCGGCCAAGGCGATGCCCGGCATGGCAATTATCAGGCTAAACAGGTAATGACGAAACATTCGAATCCTTGGATAAATCTTGCAAATTTGCATAATAAACCAGTTTGAGAAAACTGTAGACCCCGCGACAACTTTATCACTCTTTTACCCGCAAAAAAAAACCAACGCCCTCAACAGAGCATTGGTTTTTCAATAGCATTTACGCAAATATCAGTTTTGTTTACGCAGATACTTTTCCACGCCGGTGGTTCTGACAAAGCCCGCGTCGTCCGCATTGGAATGCTTGGCCAGATAGCGCTCAACACCCGAAACGGGCGCGACGTCCTTAACCGATAAACTGCGCTTGGACATATATCTTGCCACGCCGGTTAGCTCGGCGCTTTCCTTTTCTTGCAACTCCTGGCGCAGCAAATACTTGCTGACGGAACTGACGGAAACCACGGGCTTGGCCCGAAGAATCTGCTTGGCCAAATATCTACTCACGCCGGTTTGCGGCGCCTGCTGTCTAGCCAGAGCCGCCTGTCTAGCCAGATATTTTTCAACACTGCTCATCGGCTCCAATTGGCTTTGCAACTGAATTTGCTTGGCCAGATATCTAGCCACGCCAGTTGGTCTGACCGTCTCGGCCGCCGCGTGCTTGGCAATATATTGAGCGACGCGGGACCCTTCAACCACCTGCTCCGCCAACTCGACATTCTCTTGAGCCTCTTCGGCTTGTTTCGCCTGTTCCCGGGCTTGTTCCGCTTGCATGTTGGCCTCCAATTCCCGATAACGCGCCGCCAACTCGGCTGCCGCGGCCTTTTTAGCGATCAGCGCCTGTTGTGCGACAAATTTGGCCACGCCAGTGGCCGCGGTTTGAGCCTGCTCCGCTTTATCTAGCGCTCTTATGTATTTATCCACGCCCGTGGCCTTGGGCGCATCCTTGGCCAATAAGGTTTGCTTCCTGACATATTTGGCAACACCAGTCGCCAAGGGAGCATCCTTTGCCTGCAATTCATTTTTCAACACATACTTAGCCACCCCGGTTACAACCGGGGCGCTACTTTCGCGCACACTTTGGCGGGTCACATATTTGGCAACTCCCGTCACCACATGCCCCTCATGGCCTTGCCTCGTCAAATATTTGGAAACGCCGGTAACCGGAATCTCACGAGACAAAATCGATTGTTTGAGCAAATATTTGGCCACCCTTGTTATGGGATTTTCGTTTTGCCGGGATAGATATTTCTCGACGCCGCTAGGTTCCGGTTCCGGCTCCGCTTCCACTACCTCTTCCGGCTCGGCCAGTTCCTCAACAATTTCTTCGACGACATCTTCCGCCACAAGCTCTTCAAGCTGAATTTCCTCCTCGGGCTCGGGCTCGAACTGTTCGATTGCGGGCCTTTTGGCATCCTCAATCGCTTGCAAGCGCAACAAATATCGCTCAACACCTGTTTGCTCAAGTTTTTTTATATACCGGGCAACGCCAGTCAATTGACTGTTTTCTTCGTTGGCATCGCTCCTGTCTCCAAATGAGCCGCCCGCGGATGGCTTATCGAAAAACAACGGCGGCAAAATGCCAAATAAGCTATTCATCAAACTGTTTTTTTGCATTTGAGAATACTCCTGATTGTATTAATGTCGTGCACCACAACGCTGGCGTTGCTTACACCTTCTTTAGAACGTAACGCGCCCATTACAAAAACTGGCCACAATCGCTTAATTTTTATTCTTAATTGCTTTCACTAAAAATCACTTTCGGCTGAAAACTGCTCGCCGGATATTTAGCATCCGCTTCCGCCACAACTTCCCGACCCGCCGAAGCAGCCTGATTGACGCAAAGAAGCTGCGCGGCGGATGCCGCCGGCTCAACGACAACCGATTCATCCCTGAACAACACTTTTGGCTGAAAATCAGCGGCAGGATAATCCTGTGCATTTACAGCGGAGGCGGCTAATAATAACCCAACGAGCATTCCTTGGTTCAATTGTGTTTTTTTCATTGTGTTTACCTTACTCTGCGATTAAAACGCCGGCTCGCGCGAACCCTGTCCGCGAAAGCCGGTATGAACGGTCTTAATTAAAGCACTGCTTCGACGTTGGCGACGACATTATCCACGGTAAAGCCGAACTCCTTGAAGAGTTGACCGGCCGGCGCGGATTCGCCGAAACGATCCAGGCCGACGATTTTGCCATGGCTGCCGGCATATTTCCACCAGCTGTCGGTCACACCCGCTTCCACCACTACCCGCTTGCCC
>NZ_JANIBJ010000048.1 GCF_024505185.1 Methylomonas subterranea | reverse complement strand
GACCTTGGTTGGAGAGGATAAGCATGAATAGCTGGTTCTCGCGTTTCACCATTAAATCCAAGCTGTTTTCCATTACGCTGGTTTCCAGCCTGTTCGCCATGCTGTTCGCCTTTATGATTCTATTTGCCACCAATGTCACCGAGGTCAAACGCAAGGCGCTGGAAGACTTCTCGGCGGCGGCCAACTTAATCGCCAATCGCACCATTGCCGCCGTGATGTTCGACGACCCCGTCCTCGCCAGGGAAAACCTGTCGCCACTGACCAAACTGCCCGACTTCAAGAGTGCCTGCGTATATGGCAAGCAACAGCAATTGTTTGCCGAATTGGCCGGTAATTTTACCCCCTGCCCGCTGACATCGGACCAGCTCCAAACCCGCGTGGAACAGCTGACTTTACAGGTTTACCAACCCATGCTGCAGGATCAGGAGCAGATAGGCGCAATCCTGATCGAGGCGGACTTGAGCGGCGCGCTGATCCGACAACTGCAATTCGTCGGCTTGGTCCTGGTGGTTTTGTTTATAGCCTTGGTGGGCTCATTTCTAATGACCATGCCGCTGCTCAACCGGGTAGCCAAGCCCATGACCTTGCTGGCAAAAACAGCGCAAAAAATTGGTCTCAACCATGATTATTCGGTTCGCGCCAACAAACATAGCGAGGACGAAATCGGCATTCTGGTGGATTCCTTCAACAGCATGCTGGAAACCATAGAAAGCAAAAACAATAGCCTGCTAGCCTTAAAAAACAACTTCCAAGCCCTGTACGATAACAACCCCACCATGGTGTTCGACCTCGGGCTGAACGGGCAAATCCAGTCGGTAAACCAATTCGGCGCCAGACAAATCGGACTCGGCGCCAGTCAATTCATTGACATGTCGATTTTCAGCTTTACCCACCCAGACGACATAGCCGGCAGCAGGCTGTTTTTCAAGGACTGTCTGGCGAATCCGCACAAGGTGCAAAAGCAGGAAGTACGTCTGATTTGCCAAAACGGCAACATTATTTGGGTCAGACAAACGGCCAGGCTGGTGGATACCGCGCAAAATCAGCAGCATGTATTATTGGTCTGCGAGGACATCACCGAAACCCGCCGCCTCGCGGATAAAATTGCCTATCAGGCCAGCCACGATGAACTTACCGGCCTGACCAACCGCAGGCAATTCGACGAACACATACAGGCCTTGGTTGAAGAGGCCCAGGCCGACAATAGCGTTCACGTCATGTGCTATCTGGACCTGGATCAATTCAAAGTCGTCAACGACACCTGCGGCCATCTGGCGGGCGACGAATTATTGCGCCAGCTTGGCGAATTATTACGCCAACAAGTGCGTAAAACCGATGTGCTGGCCCGCCTGGGCGGCGACGAATTCGGCATTCTGATGGCACATTGCAATATAGAGCAGGCATTGCTGACCAGCGAAAAATTGCGCTCGAGCATTTGCGATTTTCAGTTCGCCTGGGACAATCGCAGCTTCAGCATCAGCGTCAGTATCGGCATCGCTCCGATCGACCGCACCAGCGGCAACGCGGTGGACATTTTAAAGGAAGCCGACGCCGCCTGTTATGCCGCCAAGGAAAAGGGCCGCAACCGGATACACGTGTTCAGTTCGACCGACGAAGAACTGGCGGAACGTCAGGGAGAAATGCAATGGGTGGAAAAAATACGCCTGGGTATCGAGGAAAACCGCTTTCAGTTGTACGGACAATTAATAGTCCCCACCTCGCCGATTGAAGAAGGCCTGCACTTTGAAACCCTGCTGCGCTACCGGGATGAACACGGCACCATTATTCCTCCGGGCGCATTTCTGCCGGCGGCCGAACGCTACAATATTGCCCCGGCGCTGGACCGCTGGGTCATCAGTCATTTGTTCGAATATCTCAGCACTACACCGGGCTTTACCGAGCGCCTGGAGCTTTGTTCCGTCAATCTGTCGGGTCTATCGCTGTCCGACGAAACCATGCTGGATTTCATCAGCAAGCAGTTCCGCAAATGGCAAATACCGACCTACAAAATCTGCTTTGAAATCACGGAAACGGCGGCGATCAGCAATTTGTCCTACGCCAAGCAGTTTATCGATACCTTGCGCAAAAAAGGCTGTTTGTTCTCGCTGGACGACTTCGGCAGCGGATTGTCCTCCTTCGCTTATCTGAAAAATTTGCCGGTGGATTTTTTGAAAATCGACGGTTTATTCGTAAAAGACATTCTGGAAGACAAGATTGACTGGACCATGGTGAAGGCGATCAACGAAGTCGGCCATGTCATGAATAAAAAAACCATTGCCGAATTCGTGGAAAATCAAAACATTTTGGAACTACTGAAAACATTGGGCGTTAATTACGCGCAAGGCTATGGCATCGCCAAGCCGGTACCTTTAAGAGAGCTTTGAGAATCAGCATGAGATACCGATCCAATTTACAGTTTATGCAGAGTCTGTTGCTGGCTGTCATGGGCGGCACGGCCCACGCCCAACACGATATGGACGAATTGATGAAATTGTCCCCGGCGGAACTCGGCAACATCTCGGTCAGCATTGCTTCCGGCACCTCGAAGAGCCTGTCCCACTCCGCCGCGGTAACCAGCGTCATCACCGCCGAACAGATTGCCTCCATGGGCGCCACCGAACTGCATGAAATCCTGGAAACCGTGCCCGGCATGCACGTTACCATTCAGGCCGTTACCAACGATTACAATTTCAGCATGCGCGGCATGCGTAACGATACCAATTCAGAAGTGTTGCTGTTGATGAACGGCACCCGCTTTTCGGTACCCTATCAAGGCACCCATATGGCGGGCATGATAGTCCCGGTAGAAAATATCCAGCGTATCGAAGTCATCCGTGGCCCGGGTTCGGCGCTGTACGGTGCCGACGCTTTTGCCGGCGTAATCAATATCGTCACCAAAAAAGCCGCCGACTTGGACGGCGTAACCGTCGGTGCCCGCGGCGGCAACGCGGACACCAAAAGCAGTTGGGGCCAATACGGCGGTCAATGGCGGGGCTGGGATATCGCCACCAGCCTGCAATACAGTCACAATGGCGTGGACCCCGACCGCATCATTCAGGCCGATGCGTTGACCGGCAGCGGATTTTCGTCGGCGCCCGGCCCCATGCAGACTCAAAACGAGCGCTGGAACGGCCATCTGAATTTGCAACGTAAACATTGGGACTTGGGCTTCTGGGCCTTCAATGAAGCCGATGCCGGCTTTCGGGCGGGCGCGGCGGGAGCCCTGGATACGCGGGGAAAACTTGACGGCGGCAATTATCTGGCCGATGTACGCTACTCGACCGAAGACGACTTTGCGGACTGGGAATTGCAGGCTCACGCCAGCTTTTTACATACGGATGTGAATGCCAATATCTACAACACGCCACCCGGCTCGATTTTGCCGATAGACGCCACTGGCAATGCGACAAACCAACCCGCGCAAATCCGCGGCTTGGTCCGGTTTCCCGACGGCATGCGTTTTGTTACCGGCATCAAGAACACGGTCCCCACTTTCGAATTGACCGGCATTTACAAGGGCTTTGCCGATCACATCTTGCGCATGGTCAGCAGTTTCCGCTACGAGGAACTAAATACCCGTGAAGCGCGCAATTTCGGCGCCGGCGTACTTGACGGCACCACGTTGGATCCGCTAATTATCAACACTGCTGGGGGCTTAAAAAACCTGACCGGCACGCTGTACACGTTTATCGGCGACCATCACCGCGACATCTGGTCCCTGGCCATACAGGACGAATGGCAGATAGCCGCGGACTGGCATTTGACGACCGGCTTGCGCTATGACCATTACTCGGATTTTGGCGGCACCCTGAATCCGCGCGCGGCATTGATTTGGGATATCAACCCGGAATTGACCGGCAAAATTCTCTATGGGCAGGCTTATCGCGCACCCAGCTTTCTGGAGCAATATCAGCAAAACAGCGCGCTGTTCATCGGCAATCCGTCTCTAAAACCGGAAACCATTGAGACCACCGAACTAGCCTTCGACTATAGGCCCGCCAAAAACCTGAGAACTTCCCTGAATCTGTTTCATTATGAAATCAAGGATCTGATAGGTGGCGAATTGTTTACCCCTGGCGCCTTCCTGACGGAGACCAACACGGCGGGCCAAAGTGCCTATGGCAGTGAATTCGAATGGGATTGGAAGTTTCTCCCGGACTGGAGCTTGCGCGGCAATTATGCCTGGCAATACGCCCGCAACCAAGAGAACCAGCGCCGCGTCAGCAATGTGCCCGAACATCATGTCTATAGCGCCCTGGCCTGGAACTTTATGCCGAAATGGCAAATTCAAACCCAAATCAACTGGGTGGGTCATCGCTTGAGCAGCCCCGGCGATACCCGCACCCTGCCTGATTACGAAACCGTGGACCTGACCCTAAACGCCACGCGCTTGTTCGGACATCTCGATTTGACCGCCTCGGCGCGGAATTTATTTGACAGCCACGGACGGGAGGCGGCAGTCAGCAGTTATCCCAACAACCTGCCCATTGCGGGACAAAGCTTTTACTTCGAAGCCTCGTTGCACTTTTAAAGAGTCTGATCACAGCACCAGCCGGCGGACGGCATCCAACAAACTGGCAACCATTTTTCTGCTGACCCAGGCTTCGCCGCGACCAATGGCCTGAATCAGGCGCGCGTTGTAATGCGGCAAGGATTGCAACTCCTGATAGCCCTTGGCACCCGCAAGCAGGCAGCGCAACACGCATTCGTCGCTGGTATTTTCCCCGACCACTATCAAACTGGCCGTCGGCAGCGCATTGGCAAACGACCGAATGTAATCCGGCGTTTGATCAGCCAGTAAGGCATAGCCGAGAAAAACCAATTCCGGCCCAAATTCTTCGGCGGCTTTAAGCGCTTGAGTTTCATCAATATGACAAGCAAGCTCCACCTCAAGATTACTTAAACAGGCGGCAATTCGGCCTGCATTTTCAATTACTAGAATTTTCATCCCGGTTCAAGGCTCAGCTCAAGTATCTTGCGGACACTTCATTTAGAAAGGAAGCAACGCTCTTGATCGGGCTAGGGGCTTGACCGCGAGAGCATTGAAAAATTAGTGGTTGGCCACGTCGATAAAACCATGCAGACCACGTTTCGACTCCGCCGCCAACCAGCCGAGTAAGTATTGCAGTTCCGCGGTTTTTTGCAATTCATCCAGGCTTTTTTTATTTCTCAATAAGCGGAAGGCATTGGACAGTACCTTGTAATTCTCTCCCACGATTCCGGCCCGCCTCAATCCCACGATGTTAAGCCTGTAATGCTTGGCCGGCCGACCGCCGATCAACATGAAGGGAATCACATCCATATTGATTCCGGTGGTGCCCTGCACAATGGCATAAGAACCGATCCGACAGAATTGGTGCACCACAACAGCTCCACCCATAAAGACATTATTACCGACCTCGACGTGCCCGCCGATCGCCACATTGTTGGCGAAGATGGTTTTGTCGCCCACGCTGCAATCGTGGGCGACATGGCTGTTATTCATGAAATAACAGCCGGAACCGATTTTGGTCGCCCCCCCTGCCTTGGTTGCCCGATGCGCGGTAAACCCTTCCCGAAACGCATTATTGTCTCCGACTTCCAGCCAGGACTCGGTTTGCGGGTCGAAACCCAGGTCTTGCGGCAATCCACCTAAAACCGCGTGCGGGTGCAATATATTACCTTCGCCCATTTTTACCCGTCCGTGCACAATGGCATGAGCGCCGATTTGACACTTGGCACCGATAATTGCGCCATCCTCGATTACCGCAAACGGACCTACGCTGACATCGGCGGCCAGCCGAGCATCGGGTGCAACATAAGCTAAAGGATGAATAAAATTCGACATGATCTAACCTCTGGGATGATATTTTGAATGTAATTCTTTCAGGCGGTGTTGCGCGATATGGGTGTATATCTGGGTGGTCGATAAGTCCGAATGGCCCAACAACAACTGCACTACCCTTAAATCGGCGCCGTGATTCAGCAGGTGAGTGGCAAATGCGTGCCTTAACGTGTGTGGCGACAAATGCTTGTCTATGCCGGCCTGCTTGGCATAACGCTTGATGATATGCCAAAACGCCTGCCTGGTCATGCAACTAGCCCGGCTGGTGACGAACACATAATCGCTTTGCCGCTTGCCCATAATCTCCTGCCTTGCTCCGGACAAATAAGTCTCCAACCACTCCATCGCTTCCTCGCCCACTGGTACCAAACGCTCTTTTTCACCCTTCCCGGTGATGCGTATGCAACCTTGGCGGAAATTGACTTGTTGAAAGGTAATCTCCACCAACTCCGAAACCCTGAGGCCGGCGGCATATAACAATTCCAACATGGTTCTATCCCTAAAGCCCAAAGCGTGTATGGTTTCCGGGGCTTGCAACAACCTTTCGACCTCTTGTTCCGACAATGAATCGGGCAACAAGCGTCCGATATGCGGCGCATCGATTAGCTGGGTGGGATCCTTATCGATCTGCTTTTCCCGCAGGCAATGACCATAAAAACGCCTCAGACTGGACAGCATTCTGGCCGAAGAGCGGCTACTACCGCCTTGATTTTGCCGATAAAGCAGAAACCGCGAAACATCGCTTTCATTGACATCCAGCAAGGTCTGATTTGCCAGCCACCTGTCGAACTGCGTCAAATCGCTACCGTAAGCCGCCAAGGTATTGTCGCTAAGCCCGAATTCCAGCCAAAGCGCATTCAAAAAAGCTTCGATGATTTTAGCCGAACCGCTCATCCGGCCGACTCCGCCGCCCTACGCTCATACTCCAATAAGCGTCGTTTCAGCAAAATCATGTCGCCCCGGCTTTGCCCCATAAAACCGCCTATCCCGCTTTTCGCCACCACCCGATGACAAGGAATAATGCCCGCATAGGGATTGTTTTTACAGGCCTGCGCCACGGCCCGCGGCCCGGAGCCCATTTTTTCCGCCAAAGCCGAATAGCTGATCACCTCTCCCAAGGGAATAGCCAGCAAAGCCCGCCAGATCTTTTGCCTATAAGCGCTGCCTTGCCTCAACAACCTCACATTCAGATGATGGCGATCGGGATTCAGCAAATAAGCTTCCATGGATTTGGCAAACTCCGTTTGAGGCGCATTATTCCCCGACGGGATTTCCCATGACGCCTCGACAATGATATCGCCGATTAGGCTCACTATCAGTTCAACATCCAGGATTGCAACGCGCATGCGGGTTTGCTCGCCAACCGCTTCATTTTGCCAATCAATCCGTAGGGTCATGACGTTACCAAATTACAGGCAAAAAAAAGGCAGCTTACCGCCGCCTTTTTTGGATAGATCCGCCAATTACACGAACCCGTTTAAAGCTTGAATCAGGACAATTTTTCCTTGATCCTTGCGGCTTTACCGGTCAAATCACGCAAATAATACAATTTTGCGCGACGCACATCGCCACGGCGTTTCACTTCGATGCTGCCGACTGAAGGGCTGTGAGTTTGGAATACGCGCTCGACGCCGACACCGTGAGAAATTTTTCTGACCGTAAATGCGGAATTCAGACCACGGTTGCGTTTGGCAATAACAATGCCTTCAAACGCCTGCAACCTTTCCCTTGCTCCTTCCACCACGCGCACTTGCACGACTACGGTGTCACCAGGACCAAATGCCGGCACGTCTTGTTTCAGCTGAGCCGCTTCCAATTCTTCAATAATTTTACTCATTACCACACCCTAATTATCAACTTCAGTTTTAAATTCACTCAGCAAAGCTTGTTGCTCCGCGGTTAATTGTTTTTTTTCCAGCAAATCCGGCCGTCTCAGCCAAGTCCGACCCAGGGCCTGCTTCATTCGCCAATGCCTGATTTCCGCATGGTTACCACCCAGCAACAATTCCGGCACCCCCCCCAGGTCGCCTTGCTCGGGCCGGGTATAATGCGGGCAATCCAGCAGGCCGTCGTAATGCGAATCCTGCTTGGCCGAATCTTCGTCGCCCAACACGCCGGGAATCAATCGCGTCAGCGCATCCACCACAATCAGTGCCGCCAGTTCGCCGCCGCTGATCACGTAATCGCCCAAGGACCATTCTTCATCGCATACCTGTTCGATAAAGCGCTCATCTATTCCCTCGTAGCGACCGGCAACCAAAATCAATTGCTCCGATGAACTGGCTTCCCGCAATAATTGCTGAGAGATCAATCTGCCTTGCGGGCTTAAATACACCACCCGTCGCCGTTCAGCTTGAACTTGCGACTTGGCTGCAGCCACCGCATCACACAAGGGCTGATATTTCATTACCATCCCCGGTCCGCCCCCGTAAGGGCGATCATCCACGGTTTTGTGCCTGTCATGGGTAAAATCGCGCGGATTCCAAACCGCCAGATCGACCAAACCGTTTTCAATTGCCTTGCCGGTAACGCCGTACTTGGCGGCGTCCATTACCATGTCCGGAAACAGACTGATGATGTCAAAACGCATTCGGCATTAAAAATCCGGATCCCAGTCAACAACCATCAAACCCGTATCCAGATCGATACTCAATACGGTGTGCTGCTGCACAAACGGAATCAGGCGCTCTGTTTCGCCGTCTATCACCACCAAAACATCGTTGGCGCCGGTTTCGAGCAGATGATCGACCACGCCCAGATAAACGCCTTCTTGCGTTTTTACCGTTAACCCAATCAAATCGGCCCAGTAATATTCACCCGGCCTAGGCTTCGGCAATTGTTGCTTGCTGATTAATATTTCCCAGCCCATCAGCGCAAGCGCGGCATCGCGATCGGCTATACCTTCCAGCTCGGCCACCACGGTATTACCCTGGCGTTGCCCACCGGTAACCTTGATCTCTTTGGTCTGATTGTTTTTCCGCAAGATCCAAGGCGAATAACGCAGGATATTTTCACGCGGTTCGGTAAACGAAAACACCTTTACCAAGCCCTTTACACCAAAAACGCCGGAAATCTCTCCAGCGTTCAGAAAATCACCGCCCGACAAATTGTTTAAGCGGCCGCTTTGCTGGCATCCTTGATCAGTTTTGCAACGCGATCGGATGGTTGCGCGCCATTGGACTGCCAGTATTGAACACGCTCGGCATCCAGAACCAATCTTTGCTCGCCGCCGCGCGCCAGGGGATTGAAAAAACCCAAACGCTCGATATAACGGCCATCCCGGCTGTTTCTGCTATCAGTAACTACAACGTGATAAAAAGGGCGATTTTTGGCGCCGCCTCTGGACAAACGAATGCTTACCATTTGAATACCTTGAACATTGAATCAAAATTTAATTGAACTATTCTACGCGATTTTCCACAGAAGGAAAGCACAAATTACGAAACTCACATTCTCATGCCGCGCATATTGCTCTTTAAGCCGCGCACCATATTGGCGATATTGCCTTTACTGAACTTCTTCATCATTTTTTCCATCATTTTGTGCTGCTTCAAAATGCGGTTGACGTCATGCAAATCCTGGCCGCAGCCATTGGCAATCCGCTGCTTGCGGCTGCCCTTGATCAAATCTGGAAATTTTCTTTCCTGCGGCGTCATCGAGTTGATGACCGCGATTTGTCTGGCCAAATCCTTGTCATTTACTTTGTCTTTAACTTCCTTCGGCACGCTTCCCATGCCTGGCAACTTATCCAGCATGGCACTGACACCACCCATGTTTTGCATCTGCAGCAACTGTTCCTTCAGGTCGTTGAGATCGAAGCTTTTACCTTTCTGGATTTTTTTAGCCAGCTGCTCGGCTTTTTTCTTGTCTACCTTGTCTTCGATATCCTCGATCAGCGACAACACGTCACCCATGCCCAGGATACGCGAAGCCAGACGATCAGGATAAAACGGCTCCAAGGCGTCGGTTTTTTCTCCCACCCCGATAAATTTGATCGGCTTGCCGGTTATGTGCCGGATCGATAGCGCGGCCCCGCCCCTGGCATCGCCGTCGGCCTTGGTTAAAACCACCCCGGTCAGGGGCAAGGCGTCATGGAAGGCCTTGGCGGTGTTGGCGGCATCCTGCCCGGTCATGCTGTCGACCACAAACAAGGTCTCTATCGGCTTGATCGCGGCATGCAGGGCCTTGATCTCGGACATCATTTCCTCATCGACATGCAGACGACCGGCGGTATCGACTATCAGCACATCGACGAATTGACGCTTAGCCGCGTCCAGGGCGCGATTGACGATGTCGACCGGATTTTCCGTCGCCTCGCTTTCAAAGAATTTTAAGCCGACATCGTCCGCCAGGGTTTGCAGTTGCTTGATGGCGGCCGGACGATATACGTCAACACTCACCACAGCGACTTTTTTCTTTTTCTTTTCCTTTAAGTGGCGACCCAACTTTGCCACAGTCGTGGTTTTACCGGCCCCTTGCAGGCCCGCCATCAACACTATGGCCGGCGGCTGAGTGCGCAGATTCAACTCTTCATTGGCCGACCCCATGACCTTGATCAACTCGGCTTGCACCACCTTGATCATGGCCTGACCGGGCGACAGACTGGCTTGAACCTCCTGTCCCAGCGCACGCTCGGTAACCTGAGCGATAAAATCGGTCACCACCGGCAACGCCACGTCGGCTTCCAACAATGCCATGCGTACGTCGCGCATGGCGTCTTGAATATTTGCCTCGGTCAAACGGCCTTGGCCTTTGAGTTTTTTGAGGGTGCCGCTCAGGCGGCCGGTTAAATTATCAAACATATCTGCGTCTTTGATTTTCTAATGATTGAGGCTGACAGGTACTAACTCGAAACAGGTTAGAACAATCCGGTTGCTTAGTTTAACATAAGCCTTTCGCTACGCCTTTTTTGATTATTTCCTTCAGCACAACCATGAACAGCATTTTGGTCGGCATCATTCCGGTTTTCAGTTACAGCATTGCCTCAATACTGATTTTTAGGGAATTAATCTCCGGTAACCCGCGGCACCTTAACTCCATTCGATTTGCATGGCTGGGAGCCATGGCGCACGGCATTTATACCATTCATATTTTTCAACAATTTAACGGTTTTAATTTCAGCTTTTTTAACGCCGCGGCACTGGTGGCGCTGTTTATCGTCCTGTTGCTGTTGGTTGCGGCACTGGACAAACCTGTTGAAAAACTGGGTATCGCCATTTTTCCGCTGGCGGCCATTTTGCTCGGCCTTGACATCATTTTTCCGGAAAAGAGCCACCCCATCTCGACAGAAAACTGGCGGATGACAATACATATTTTGTCATCGATCACCGCATTCAGCCTGCTCAATATTGCCGCATTGCAGGCCTTACTGTTAGCCATACAAGACCAACAACTACGCAGCCACAACCCTAAACGCCTGATAACGGCGCTACCGCCGCTACAAGCCATGGAAACCCTATTGTTTCAAATGATAGGCACGGGACTTCTTTTCCTGACCGTTTCGTTATTGAGCGGCTTTATTTTCATCGAGGATTTGTTCGCCCAGCATCTAGTACACAAGACGGTACTTTCAATCATCGCCTGGATTATATTTTCAAGCCTGTTAATAGGAAGAATACGCTATGGATGGCGCGGAAACACTGCAATCCGCTGGACGTTGGCGGGGTTTAGTTTGCTTTTGCTGGCTTATTTCGGCAGCAAGCTGGTATTGGAACTTATCCTGAAACGCGTCTAAACGCACGATCGGATCAATAACCTTCGATTGAAATCCGTTTCCCTGATTAAGCGCTAACCGCCCGCTGTTGCCGTCGCTTTGCCCGGAAGCGCAATCAATCCGGGAACATGCCCGGTCAAATTTCAAAACATTGCCGGCGGAATATTGACTCCAGTCTAATTATTTTAATTAACGCCCTTGTCAAGCAACAATTGCTGTTTCAGATTCAGGGCCGGTGCGTAATCGGGCTTTTGCGATAATATAAAATTCAACATCATTTCGCCGCCTTCATAACTCTTGCATTCGATATACAGCATAGCCAATTTAATTTGCACCAGCGTGTCGGCGGGAAACTGACTCACATAAGATCCGTATGTATCGATTGCATCCAGGATGTTACCCTGCAATCGCTGAATTTCGGCAAAATAAGGCAAAAACACCGGGTTCAATTTAGAGAGGCAATCCAGAGCCAGATGCACGTTCCGGACATCATCGTGCTCGATACCGATCCTGGCGACCCGAATCAGGGCATCCTCCAATAAAATATCTCCGCACTCAAGTATTTGTTGATAGGCTATTAAAGCCCGCTCCGGCTCCCCCATCAATTCAGCCAAATAACCATCAATTAAATACCTATAGGGCTGGGCGGCTTGCTGCTGCTCGTGTTTATCCAAACTTGCCAACAAATTATGCAGCTCTTGCGTTTTTTTATGCTTGAATAACAAGCCAGCGCGCTGCCTTACAATAGCCAGATTACTGGCCTGCTTCATTTTTTCTAAGTGCCGGGTATCTTTCTGGTTCAGAATATCTGCAAATTTTCGCTCAAACTCTTCAAATACCGCCGCAACGGGTGCGGAAATCTTCACTTCGGGATGCTTATTGCGCCAGAGCCCGGCCCGACCGAAGCTTTTGTCTTTACGCCATTGTTGGAATAACAACTCGAAATCGGGCTCGGCTTCATTCTCCTGCTGACGGGTAATAACCCTGTCCATGGCATCCTCAATCAACAAAGATAACTTTTTAGCCCCTTCGAAATATGCATCGTAAAAGAGATTACCCAAGCGCCGGGCTTCTTCAAAAGTCCAATCTTCATCTTCAAATGGCCGGACCACTTGCAAGAACTGCCTGATTCCGAATCTTTTCACCAATTTGGAAAAATGCCGGTGTTGCCGTTTAAACTTCTTTTCAATTTGATCGAGCTTTCTTTTATCTTTATAGTTTTCAAGCACGCCTTCGGCATTGTACATGCTGTCGTTTATTTGCCTGGCTTGCTCGGCCAATCGCTGGATCTCTTGAACATGAAACCGCGCTTTGTGCAAATCCGCCAAAATCACATCCAAACTCAGCTCAAGCGACGAATCGCGCAGCCTGGATTCGACCACCTCCCTCGCATCGGCCGCCTCGGCTTCAAGCTTTATTTCTGCCAGGGGAATATATTCGACCCCATCGATTTTAGCCGCGCTTATGGAAGCGTTGATAATCTTGCCGCCCGATAAAACCATCCTCTTGGCCTGCAAGCTCAAATTTTTAATGGCCTGAGCAAAATCATTACCGGTAGGCGCCAAAAATCCGCCATTGGTTTCCACTTGTAACGAGGTCAGATTCAGCTTGGGACCCGCCAACTGTTCATTGCTTCCCTTGGCGTGCGTAAATCCGTCTCGGGTAAAACACAAATCGACCCCGGCCAAAATAACGCGCTTAAACCCCAATTCATGGGCCACACTCAACGCCGAATTGGTTACTGTCGGCCCGGCGCCGCTGAAATTCGCCACGTTCAGATGCGACTCCCAAGGCACGCGCTGCCCAAGATAAAACATCAGACCGGGCCACTGATTCAACAAATCGGGCACCGTGTGATAAGAACAGATAAATACCGTCCGCCCGCCGAAACGCAGCATTTCCTTGCTGATATCAAAACTGATGTCGTGCGGATCCACGGAAAACACGAAGTCCGGCTCAATATCCGCCGCCAACAATTGCCGGGCAATCCTGGAAACCGCGAAAACGATGAATTTACGCCTATGCAACTTGACCCAGGGCAAAGCATCGTCCAACGACGGCCCCCCCGCCAAAATCACCACGGTTTGATCTTTAAAGGCATTCTTCAGCAGCTTGGCCGGCAGTCTATTTTCGGCAATATTTTTAATTTGCCTGTCAATGAATGCCTCTTGACCAATCGCCGCATTGTTATCCCAATTCAATTGCGCCAAGGCGTCAACCACACTCCAACTTAACTCGGCATACTCATTGACAAAGTCATCCTGGGCACAAAACGCATTGAAAGAACGCACCGCATTGATATAGAAATAATCCGAAATCTTAAAACTCCGAACGGCGGCGGACCAATCTTTCAAGCCGATACATAAGATGCGCTCATCATCTACCGCAAGCATGCCATGTTCGTGCAACTGCGCCAAAACCGACTCCGGTTCTATAAACAGATAACGCGCGCCCCTTGGCAATGTTTTATTGCGTAAATATTTAACCAGCAGGCCCGAGTCTGTTCCGACAATCACATGCAAGGTGTTTTCGTTAAACATGGCCTCGCCAAACCTGGTTTCAAACAAGGCCTCCGCACCGAGCTTGTCAAAACCATGACGATTTAAATTGAACAGGAAGCGATCGCCAAACCGGTTAACGGTTATCGGCCCCAGAATATGCGAACTTACCAATTCATCGTTATCGATCATGATTTTATTTTGGATTTTTTTGACAAAATTATTGCAATAAGCGCAATACGCCTTGAGTCGATTGATTTGCCTGCGCCAACATTGCAGTACCCGCCTGCTGCAAAATCTGCGCCCGGCTTAACTGTGCCGTTTCGGCGGCAAAATCGGCATCCATGATTCTAGACCGCGCGGCGCTCTGGTTTTCAATGGACGACTGTAAATTAGCAATGGTCGTGGTAAAACGGTTTTGAATCGCACCCAGGGTAGCGCGAAAATTATCAATTTTCTCAATGGCGGTATCGATATGATTGATCGCCGACATGACGTTGGAAAAAGTCGCGTCGCTGCCTATGGAGGCCAAATCGCCAAACAACTGATTCATGCCGGACATGACTTCAAGGTCGGAGATGGTAATGCTGATCTGATTGTTGGCGCTGGTATTCGGACCCACCTGGAATATCGCCCCGGATAACGATCCATTGAGGATTTTTTTACCGTTGAATTCAGTATTTTCAATAATCCGCTGAATTTCGTTGCCGAGTTGCTTGAACTCGGTCTGCAGTTTCTGACGGTCCTCGGAACTGACGGCACCGAAGTTACCCGCCTGCACCGCCAAGTCGCGCATTCTTTGCAAGGTTTCGGTGATATTTCCCATCCCGGCCTCGGCTGTCTGAGCCATTGAAATACCGTCATTGGCGTTTCGCATCGCGACAGTCATACCACGGATTTGGGATGTCATTCTATCAGCGATAGCCAAACCTGCGGCATCATCCTTGGCACTATTGACCCGCAAACCGGAAGATAATCTTTCCATGGCGGTTTGTAGCGATTCATTGGTTCTGCTTAGCATGCGTTGACTATTCAACGCTGCAATATTGGTATTGATGACCATTGATGATGGCATGACGGTTCTCCCGAAAAGTGATAAATAAAATAGGCTTTATTGCCGCCAATCATTTCTAAACACTTTCCGTGCCAAGCATGTTTATTGTTTATCATCAATAACTTGCACAACCCTCCAGCCGCTTGCCAAAATTTTGACTATCGCTACCAAACCCATGCGGATAAATTAAAACCCTCCACCGGCAAAAATTTGCCGTCGACCGGATCGGTGCCGAAACGCCAACGGCCATAACAAGTTGATCAAGAATACTCCAAGGCTGCCGGCCGCGCCTTTACCGCTTCAACTCCATGATGTTAAAATCCGCCAGCACTCCCCGCGCCGTCGCGGGCGATTCGCGTCAGCGTCGACGCAATATGGCCAGTTTACAAGGCTACGTTTTCACCCCCCGCCTTGCCGAAGTCGCCTGTTTTTTACTGACGGCAACCTGGGGCTGACCGGGCTTGAAGACGCCGTTAATTTTCGATTCCTCTGATTCCAACCCGATGCACAACACCGTTCTTGCAACCCTGTTCCGCCCCGAAATCCTAGCCATGTCGGCTTATCATGTCGCCGACGCCCACAATTTCATCAAACTTGACGCCATGGAAAATCCCCACGGCTGGCCGGCAGACATTCAACAGGCTTGGCTGGAACATTTAAAAGATTGCCCCATGAACCGTTATCCGGATCCCGAGGCTAAAGCGCTATCCGGCGCCTTGCGAGAGAGCAACCTTATCCCTGCCGAATCCGGCCTGCTGCTGGGCAACGGTTCGGATGAAATCATCCAAATTTTGCAGATGGCCCTGCCCGGCAACGCCACGGTGCTGGCACCGGAGCCCGGCTTCGTGATGTACAAGCAAATCGCCCTCGGCCTGGGCTTGCGCTATCAAGGCGTCCCCCTGCTGACCGAGGGCTTCGACCTGGATTTGCCGGCCATGCTGGCTGCTATCGAGTCGTCGAAACCCAGCCTGATTTTTCTGGCCTACCCGAACAACCCTACCGGCAATCTGTTCGACGCCGAAGCCATCAAGACAATACTGGAGGCCGCTCCAGGGCTGGTGGTGGTGGACGAAGCCTATGCGCCGTTTGCCGATGCCAGCTTTATCCGGGAATTGCCCAAGTATCAAAATTTGCTGGTGATGCGCACGGTATCCAAATTGGGGCTGGCGGGCCTGCGACTGGGCTTTCTGGCTGGAGACAGCGCCATTCTGGATCAGTTGCACAAGGTCCGTCTGCCATACAACATCAACTGTCTGACGCAAATCACCGCTCATTTCGCTCTGACGCATCAAGACTTTCTGTTGGCGCAAACCAGCGATATTCGCCAACAACGTAGCGAAGTCATGGCGGCACTGCAAACCATGGATGCCGTAAAAGCCTACCCCAGCGCGGCGAATTTCATTCTGTTCAAAACCCTGGCCCGCGCCGCCGACGAGGTATTTATCTCGCTGAAAAACCAAGGCGTTCTGATCAAAAACCTCTCTCCCCAGGGCGGGGTATTGCATAACTGCTTGCGGGTCACGATCGGCAAGCGGGAAGAAAACCAGGCTTTTCTGACCGCCTTGCACAGCGCCCTGCAAAACTCCTCGTAGCGCCGCACGGCTTGAATAGCCTAGTCTCGCCCGCAATAACGCTTTCATAAACCCGGATCAGTAAGGTATATTTGCGGGAAAATTATAATAATCGATGTGTATCACACGCATCATCTCTCATCAGGAGTGTTACATATGAACCTTGAAGGCGTCGATACATCCAAGCGCCAGTTCCTAACCTCGGCCCTGTCGGTGGTTGGAGCCGTGGGAGCGGGTTACCTGGCCGTCCCTTTTCTTTCCCAAATGCAACCCAGCGCCAAGGCCATGGCCGCCGGCGCTCCGGTTGAAGTGGACCTCGGCAAGATGGAACCCGGTCAATTAATCAGAGTAGCTTGGCGCGGCAAACCGGTTTGGGTGCTCAACCGCACCCCCGAAGTCATATCCACCTTGTCCACTCTGGACAGCAAACTGGCCGATCCGATGTCCAACGAATCCAGCCAGCCCGAATACAGTAAAAATGCCCTGCGTTCCATCAAACCGGAAATCTTCGTCGCCGTCGGCCTTTGCACGCACCTGGGTTGTTCTCCGACTTTCCGTCCGGAAATAGCTCCCAGCGACTTGGGGCCGGACTGGAAGGGCGGTTTTTTCTGCCCCTGCCACGGCTCCTGGTTCGACTTGGCGGGCCGCGTGTACCGCGGCGTACCCGCTCCCACCAATCTCGAGGTTCCTCCCTACCGCTATGTTAAGGATACCTTGATCATCGTCGGCGAAGACACAGAGGCACCCACAGCATGAAAGACAGAATGAACAAATGCAGCAACTGGCTGCTGGAACGCTTCCCGATCTCGGATTTGTGGAACGAACACATGGCGCATTATTACGCGCCGAAAAATTTCAACATCTGGTACTTTTTCGGCTCGCTGGCCCTGTTCGTACTGGTCAACCAGTTCATCACCGGCATTCTGTTGACGATGAATTATAAACCGGACGCCAAACTGGCCTTCGACTCGGTCGAATACATCATGCGCGACGTCAACTGGGGCTGGCTGGTGCGTTATATGCATTCCACAGGCGCCTCGGCCTTTTTCATCGTGGTCTATCTGCACATGTTCCGCGGTTTGGTTTATGGCTCGTTCAAACAACCGCGCGAGCTGATCTGGATCTTCGGCATGCTGATTTTCGTCTGCCTGATGGCGGAAGCCTTCATGGGCTATCTGCTGCCTTGGGGTCAGATGTCCTATTGGGGCGCGCAGGTAATCATTTCCCTGTTCAGCGCCATTCCGGTAGTCGGCGACGAATTATCCTTGTGGATACGCGGCGACTATGTGGTATCCGACGCCACCCTGAATCGCTTCTTCGCTTTTCACGTCATCGCGGTACCTCTGGTACTGTTGATCCTGGTATTTCTGCATATCGTGGCCTTGCACGAAGTCGGCTCCAACAATCCGGACGGCATCGAAATCAAAAAAAGCTTGAACTGGAAGGGACACCCGATAGACGGCATTCCGTTTCATCCTTATTACACCGTCAAGGACTTGGTGGGCGTCGGCGTATTCATGTTCTTCTTCGCCGTGGTGATTTTTTACATGCCGGAAATGGGCGGCTTCTTCCTGGAGCACGCCAACTTCATCCCCGCCGACCCGCTAAAAACCCCGGAACATATCGCTCCGGTCTGGTACTTCACGCCGTTTTACGCCATCTTGCGCGCGGTCCCCGACAAATTCGCCGGCGTCATCGCCATGGGCGGCGCCATCGTGGTGTTGTTCATGCTGCCTTGGCTGGATCGCAGCCCGGTGAAGTCCATCCGCTATCGCGGCGGCATATTCAAAAAAGCCGTGTTGTTGTTCGTAATCGCCTTTATCGGCCTGGGTTACCTGGGCACCCAACCCGCCACGCCGGGAGCAACCACCTTGGCGCGAGTATTGACCGCGGTTTATTTCGGCTTTTTCCTGCTGATGCCCTTGTATACCCGTTGGGAAAAGACCAAACCGGTGCCCGAGCGCTTAACCGAACATCCCACGCTGGAAGAGCGAATTCCGCAACTTAAAGCCTTGGTCGACGAAATCGTGGCCGTCGAAACGGCGCCGGGCCCGATGGGCGCAACCATCGTAAAAAGAAGGCCGAATTATGCCGGCATCCAAGCCGTGCTGATTCGTTTCGCCAAAAACCTGAAAAAGAGCCTGGATTAAGCCATGAAAAAGATACTCTACACTCTTTTATTCTTGCTGCCCTTAAGCGTATCGGCCAGCGGCGGCATCAAACTGGAATCGGCCGACATCGATTTGTCCGATAGCGCTTCGCTGGAACGCGGCGCCCACCATTATGTGACCTATTGCCTGGGCTGCCATTCGGCCAAGCACATTCGCTACAAACGCATAGCAATGGATCTGAAACTGGACGAAGCCGAGATTTTGAAAAACGTCGCGCCCTTGGGCGCGGGCATTTACGACCAAATGCATTCGGCCATGAACGGCCATGACGCGGAAAAATGGTTCGGCACCACGCCGCCGGATTTGTCGCTGATTGCCCGTTCGCGCGGAGCCGACTGGCTTTACAGCTATCTAAAGGGCTTTTATAGCGAACCCGGCAAACCCACCGGCGTCAATAACGCCGTATTCAAGGATGTGGCCATGCCCAACGTATTCTGGCAACAACAAGGCACTCAGGAAGCCGTGATCAAAACCGTTGGCGGCCAGGAGGTCATAACCGAGCTGAAACTGGTGGAAGCAGGCCAGTTATCGGCAAAAGAGTTCGATCGCATGGTCAACGACCTAGTCAATTTCCTGGTCTATGTCGGCGAACCGGTACAACTGGAAAGACAGCAAATGGGCAAATACGTATTGTTCTTCATCCTGATGTTCATCGTACTGGCTTACCTGCTGAAAAAGGAATACTGGAAGGACGTTCACTAAGCGTTATCCAGGGGCGGCCCGGCGCCGCCCCGCTCTGTTTTCACGCCGTTTGGCGCGTACCGCCTCCCCCCAAATCCATGATTAACCATGGTACAATCCGCCCCGTTTTGAACCCTGTTTATTTAAGAGGTTAGTCTGCGTGGCAAACATTACCAGCCGAAAATCCGCAATGATTCTGTTCTCAACCGCGAACTGCATTATGAGTCACTGCGCTCGCCTCGTTGTGCATGAAAAAGGCGTCCCCGCCGACATTGAATTTTTCGAACCGAACGAGCCGCCCGAAGACTTGCTGGAAATAAACCCCTACGGCAACTCACCCACTTTTGTGGAGCGAGACTTGGTGTTATACGACGCCCGCATCATCATGGAATATCTGGACGAGCGCTTCCCCCACCCGGCCCTGCACCAAATGGACCCGGTCTCGCGCGCCAATGCCAGAATGCGCATCAAAGTCATCGATAATGAATGGTATCCCTTGCTGGAGGAAGTGCAAATTCACGGAGACAAAAAAGCCGCCAAAGCCAAGAAACAACTCAAGGAAAGCCTGCTGGCCGCCGCGCCGGCGTTCGAAGCCACTCCCTATTTCTGCAGCGAAGAGTATTCATTGATCGATTGCGCCATGGCGCCATTTCTTTGGCGACTGCCCAGTATCGGTATCGACATCACTTGCCTCGGCCGTGGCATCACCGCTTATGCCAACCGCCTGTTCTCCCGCAAAGCGTTTCAGGACAGCCTGACCCGCGAAGAAAAAGACCTGATGCCGTTAAACAAATGACGCCGCTTAAACCCTATCTGATCCGCTCCATCTACGAATGGATCACCGACAACAACCTGACCCCTCATCTGCTGGTCAACGCGGAATATCCCGGCGTCAACCTGCCGGCCGATTTTGTCGAAAACGGCCGCATTGTGCTGAATATCCGCCCGGCGGCCATCCAAGGCCTGGTGCTGGGAAATGACGAAATCCAGTTCAACGCCCGCTTTTCCGGCAAACCGATGCGCATCAACGCCCCCACCCAAGCGATTCTGGCCATTTTCGCCAAGGAAAACGGCCGGGGCATGGTGTTCGACCCGGAAGAGGACGCCGGCGACGACAATCCTACTCCGCCCGAGCCCGACAACCCGCCACCCAGGCCGCAATTGCGGGTGGTTAAATAATACCCGGCTTTTGGGGGCACTCGGGTCGCCGCCGTAAAGACACCGGCAAACCATTGCGATAGAATGCGGCCATCATTAATCGGCGGGAGAGCGGCGATGACACACGATATGCAAGCAGCCATGTCCGAAGAGGCTATCCTCGACCGGCTACGGACCGAATTACCGCATTGGTATTATGAAAACGGCTGGATACGCCGCAAAATCAAAACCAGCGGCTGGAAGGCAACCCTGATGGTAGTCAATACCGTCGGACATTTGGCGGAAAAAGCTTGGCACCATCCCGACCTGACCGTCTCCTACGCTTTCGTGATCGTCAAACTGGTTACCCATTCCGCCAAGGGCGTGACGGAAAAAGATTTCGCCCTGGCCAAAAAAATCGAGGACGTGGTGCTGTGGGATGCCGCCGCCGAGTCCGCCGGCGTCTTTGAAGGCACGCCGGACGATCCCCGTTTCAAATACATCAAACATGACCGAGGACAGCAACATGACTGAAATCACCGAGGTGCCCAGCCCGTTTTGCGGCATCGGTACCGACGATTTGGCCATCCATATCGACGGCGTGTCGCTCAAGGTGACCGCAAACGGCTGCGCCGTCAACAGCCCCGCCTTCGAACTGCCCATCGTCGACACCGCGCCGCGCGTCGCCGGCCAAGCGGTCGATTTGGCAACCGCGGTCGCCAAGGCCGCCGAATTGCTGCGCAACACCCAACAACCCGTGATCGGCGGTTGCGCAACCGACGTCAACGGCATGCGGGCCTTGCTAGCCCTGGCCGACAAAGTCGGCGCGGTGGCCGATACCGGTAATTTCAACATTGCCCGCCGTAACTTGCTAGCCATGCAGGATGCGGGCTGGATGAACACTACATTGGCGGAAATCAAGAACCGTTGCGATTTGCTGCTGATCATCGGTACCGTACCGGAAGGTTTCGCGCCGCGCTTCTTCGAACGCTACCTGTGGACCGAAGATGCCATGTATCTGTCTGACACTTCCGTCCGCGAAGTCATTTATTTGGGCAAAACGCCATGCGGCGATGCGTCTACCTCGCCGTCCGGCAAGAAAGCCCAAGCGTTGGCATGCGCCGACGCCGAACTACCCGATGTGGTGGCGGTGTTGTCGGCCCTGATCAAGAAACAACCGTTACAGGCGCAAAGCGTGGGCGGCATCACCGTCGACGACTTACAAGCCGTCGCCGAGAAATTGCGGACCGCCAAATACAGTGTCGTGCTGTGGGGTGCCGGCACGCTGGCTTACGATCACGCCGAACTCACCGTGCAAACCATCTGCAACATCGTCAAGGACATCAACCTGCAAGGTACCCGTTGTTCCGGCTTTCCGTTGGGCGGCAAGGAAGGCGATCAAACCGCCAACCAGGTTTGCGGCTGGACCACCGGCTACCCGGCGAGGGTCAATTTTGCCAAGGGTTATCCGGAGTACGACCCGTTTTTGTACGACAGCCATACGATGCTGACTAACGGCGAAGCAGACGCCCTGCTCTGGGTGCAGGCTTTCAATGCCAATGCCAAGCCGCCTCTTACCGAATTGCCAAGCATCATCCTCGGCCGCTCCGGCATGAGCTTCGATAAGGAACCCGATGTGTTCATTCCGGTCGGCACCCCCGGTATCGATCATGCCGGTCACGCCTATCGTCTCGACAACGTGGTGGCGATACGCCTGAAAAAACTCAGAGACTCCGGCCTGCCCAGCACCGCCGAAGTGCTGCATGCCATCGAACAAGCCCTTTAGGAAACCGACATGCTGATCAAACTTACAGGCGGCACCGTTTACGACCCGGCCAGCGGCATCGACGGCCAACAACAAGACATTTTCATTCAAGACGGCCGCATCGTCGATGCGCCGACGGACGGCAGACCGGTCGACAAGGAATACGATCTGCGCGGCAAGGTGGTGATGTCCGGCGCCATCGACATGCATACCCACATCGGCGGCGGCAAGGGCAACATCGCCCGCACCCTGCTGCCGGAAGACCACCGCGCCGATCCGGTGCACCGCACGCAGTTGACCCGCTCCGGCACCGGTCACGCCATGCCCAGCACTTATGTCGCCGGCTACCGTTACGCCGAAATGGGCTACACCGCCTGCTTCGAACCCGCCGTATTGCCGGTCAACGCCCGTCAGGCGCATATGGAAATGGGCGACACGCCCATCGTCGACAAGGGCGGCTACGTGATGTTGGGCAGCGACGATTTTCTGCTACGCATGCTGACCGCCAACAAAGACCAGAAGGCCATCAACGATTACGTAGCTTGGACTTTGAATGCCGCCAAGGGCATAGGTATCAAAGTAGTGAATGCCGGCGGCATCAACGCCTTCAAATTCAATCAGCGCAAACTGGATCTGGACGAGCAAAACAGCCATTACGCCGTCACTCCCCGGCAAATCCTGCAAACCCTGGCTAAGGCCGTGCTGGAACTGGGCATCACCCATCCTCTGCACGTGCACGGTTGCAACCTAGGCGTGCCGGGCAACGTCGATACCACCTTGAACACCATTCAAGGCGTGGAAGGCTTACCGATGCATTTGACCCACATCCAGTTTCATAGCTACGGCACCGAAGGCGATTTCAAATTCTCCTCCGGCGCCGCACAGATTGCCGAAGCCATCAATAACAACAAAAACATCACCGCCGACGTCGGCCAGATTCTGTTCGGTCAAACCGTCACTGCCTCCGGCGACAACATGCGCCAACACGCCAACCACCGCTTCGCCAGCCCCAACAAATGGGTGTGCATGGACATCGAATGCGATGCCGGTTGCGGTGTGGTGCCATTTAAATATAAAGACCAAAACTTCGTTAACGCCTTGCAGTGGGCGATTGGCCTGGAAATCTTCCTGCTGGTCGAAGACCCTTGGCGCATCTTCCTGACTACCGACCACCCCAACGGCGCGCCGTTCACCAGCTACCCACACTTGATCAGATTGCTGATGGACCGCAGTTTCCGCAACGACATGCTGGCGACCATCCATCCGGAAGCGCAGAAAATGACCACGCTGGCATCCATCGAGCGCGAATATACATTGAACGAAATTGCCATCATGACCCGCGCCGGCGCGGCCCGCATCATAGGCTTGAAAGATCGCGGCGCACTCAGCGCCGGTAATTGGGCGGACATCACCGTCTACACCGAAAACGCCGATAGACAGGCCATGTTCAGCAAGCCCGATTACGTATTCAAGGATGGCGAACTGGTAGTTCAAAACGGTGAAGTAGTGAAAGTCACTTGGGGCACGACTCACATCGTCAAACCCGATTACGATCTATCCATCGAAAAAGATCTCAAACCTTATTTCGACAAATACCTGACCATGAAACTCGGCAACTTTAAAATCAGCGATGATGAGATCAGCGAAGATGGGCGCGGCAGTTTGACGGCGCATCCGTTAAGGGGCGTGGCGTAATAACCACGCTGCCATTCGAAAATGAATTGATCAAATCGTAGGCCGGGATAAGCCGATAGGCGTTCCCGGCGAAACTTGCCGGAAACGCTTACGCTTATTCCGGCCTACATGGCTAATCGGAGCGGGCTAACTCAAGGAAAAGAACTCGTAGGTCCGATTAGCAAAGCGTAATCGGACGAATGAATCAACGGTAATTGGCGGATCGCCTAACGGCATCCGCCCTACAAAGCACAATCAGTTTTCGGTGTGAGTTACAACATGACATTAGCGGAACAAATCTATCAAACAGTTAAGCCGTTACCCGAGGCGGTTGCACAGGAGATATTGGATTTTGCTTTGTTCTTGCGCCAACGTGAAGAAAATTCCGAATGGCAAAATTTGATGCTGGCTCAATCGAGCGCATTGGCTGATTGGAATAATGAAGAAAACGAAGTGTGGAACGATGTACCAGCCCTCTGAGGATATAGACTGATGCCAGTTATTTCCTATTTTTTTGGCATTTATATCAGGATGTATCACGATGACCACAACCCGCCGCATTTTCACGCCGAGTACCAAGGTCATCAGGCGTTAATTGTGATCGAAAACGGCGAAATATTGGAAGGCCATTTGCCGAATAAAGCCTTAAGACTGATCAGAGAATGGACTAAAGATCATCAGGAAGAATTAATGGCGGATTGGCATTTAGCCATTCAACTAAAACCGTTGCAGCGTATAGCCGGAGCCGACAATGATTAAAATCGTCAAAGCCGAATATCTCGAACATAAAATCATCCGTTTATGGTTTTCCGATCAAACCGTTGGCGATTACGATTTGCAGCCCTTGCTGGATAAACAAACCGAGTTAGTTACCCCACTGCAAGATGAAGTTTACTTTAAACAATTCTTTTTGGAGCTAGGGGCGTTATGCTGGAAAAATGGTTTGGAGCTAAGCCCTGGAAATATTCATAACAAACTGAGACAGCAAGGTAAGTTGCAAACTGATTTAAAAGCCGCTTGAGTTTATCAATCTGTCAAAGTGGCAACCGTATTCAACCGCAAGCATTAAACTTCCTGACGTTAGTCTAGCCATCACATTACGGTAAGAACATTGAACCATGAGTACCAACCATGATTATTAACGGCGTAACCATAGATAAAACCTTTGCCGAAGCCTTTCCGATGAAGGCGACGCGGGCCATCATCACCGCTCAGAACGAAAAATGGGCGATGATTTCCGCGCAAGCCATGACCGGCTTCGCCACCTCGGTGATTGCCTGCGGCTGCGAGGCCGGCATCGAACGGGTGCTGAGCCCGAACGAAACCCCTGATGGCCGGCCCGGCGTCGCCATCATGATTTACGCGATGGGCGGTAAAGGTCTGGCGAAGCAATTGGAAACCCGCGCCGGACAATGCGTATTAACCTCGCCCACGTCTGCGTTGTTTGCCGGCATCGAAGGCGGCAAGCCGATTCCACTAGGTAAAAACTTACGTTACTTTGGCGACGGTTTTCAGATCGCCAAAAAAATCGGCGGCAAGCGCTATTGGCGGGTGCCGGTGATGGACGGCGAATTTTTGACCGAAGCCACCACCGGCATGGTCGATGCGGTCGGCGGCGGCAACTTTCTGGTGCTGGCGGAATCGCAACCGCAAGCCCTGGCAGCCTGCGAAGCGGCGATAGAAGAAATGCGCAAGATTCCGAATGTGATCATGCCTTTCCCCGGCGGCGTGGTGCGCTCCGGCTCCAAGGTAGGCTCCAAATACAAGTCCTTGGGCGCATCCACCAATGACGCGTTTTGTCCGACCTTGAAAGGCGTCACTAAAACCGATTTGTCGCCGGAAATCGAATCGGTGATGGAAATCGTCATCGATGGTTTATCCAAGGAAGACATCGACAGAGCCATGCGGGTCGGTATTCAAGCGGTTTGCGACTTGGGCGCGGCCAACGGCATCAAACGCATCAGCGCCGGCAATTACGGCGGCAAACTGGGACCGTTCCACTTTCATTTGCAGGAGATCATGGCATGAGCGCCTTAACTTTTACGCTGAAACAGCCCACGGCGCAGCGCGTTGATATGTCGCCGTTGGTTTGCCAAAAGTTGCAAGGGCTGGATGTCGACGCCATTGCCGCCATCGAACTGCAAAACGGTAAAAGCCGTCCGCGCGTCGATGAACTGTTTTACATCACCGGTATGAATACCCAGGAAATCATCATTGCCAATTCGACCAACAAACTGGATTTTATCGGCAAGGAACTCGACGGCGGCAGCATCAGCGTGCAAGGCGATGCCGGCGCTTACCTAGGCATGCAGATGAAGGCCGGCAGTATTACTGTCAGCGGCGATGCGGGCTTATACGCGGCCTGCGAA
The DNA here is from genome assembly GCF_024505185.1 of Methylomonas subterranea. GTDB lineage: Bacteria > Pseudomonadota > Gammaproteobacteria > Methylococcales > Methylomonadaceae > Methylomonas > Methylomonas subterranea. The sequence continues at coordinate 2,776 of NZ_JANIBJ010000048.1, read as the reverse complement.
ATGAAAAACGGCCTAGTGCAAATCGACGGCAATGCCGGCGACTTTCTAGGCGGCGCCTTGCCCGGCAACAAACAAGGCATGAAGGGCGGCATCGTGCTGGTGAAAGGCAACGTCGGCCAACGCGCCGGCGACCACATGCGCCGCGGCCAAATTTTGATCGAAGGCAATGCCGGCGATTATTGCGGCTCCCGCATGCTGGCCGGCACCATCGCCGTAATGGGCAACACCGGCCGTTATCTCGGTTACGCGATGCGCCGAGGCACTCTATTATTGTGGAATCAGCCGCAACTGTCCGCCACCTTTAACGATTGCGGCTCGCATACCCTGGCATTTCTGCCGATACTGTTCGCCTCGTTCAAGTCGCTGAACTCCCGCTTTGCCGAAAGCGCGGTTGCGTTCAACCGCGTGCAACGCTACGGCGGCGACATGGCGGAAACCGGACGCGGCGAGGTTTTGGTCCGAATATAAGATGTCTTGGCAAAAATATATCCCCACGGACATTGCCGATCTTTATGAGATTCACGACTACAGACACGCAGCGGCAATTTTGAAAAACGAATTTCCCGTGGAATTCGAAGAAATTTGCTCGGCATTACGCGCGTTTCGCCTGACTGAGCAAAATGTGCGCGATCCAGGCGGTAGCGAAAGTGCAATCCCCAAGCGATATTCCGACATTCTACGGCCCATGGGCTGGATGGAAAAGAAACTGAATGTCAAGGTCATTGTCGATGAGCATGAATTTGCGCATGACAGTCACTACGTAGACTATCTGAAAGGCCGGGTTGCCTTCGATCTTGAATGGAACAGCAAAGACCAAACATACGACAGGGATCTTTATGCATTCCGCGCCTTCTTTGAATACGACAAAATCAGTGTTGGCGTGCTTGCAACCAGAAGCAATGATCTCGAGACATGGTTTAAAGAGCTTGGTATTTATAGTAACGTTCATGAAGGCCTGGCGATCGCCCCGGCAAATGAAAGTAGTGCAGCTGGGTACGGTTCCTCGCCGGACAGGACGCCGTAAATACGTCCGTGTAGGCTCGACGGCAGCATCCTTGCTGCCGACGCCTGTCCAACAAGCAACCGTACCCGCCCGATTTTTTACTTTCAGAGTAAACTACGGCGCGAGCACTACACAAATGGGAAAATTACTTCCAAGACTTGCGGTCGGGCGCAATGGTGGCTGTCCTGTTCTTGTGTTTGGTATAACCACCAAATTGATTGAAAAGCTATAAGCCATGAAAAATGATACAGCGCCTTCCGCAAGCGAGGACTTTTTAAGGTTTGTTGAAGGAAAAAAATATTCAACCATCCTGGCGGATCCTCCTTGGCAATTTCAAAATCGCACCGGCAAGATGGCACCGGAACATAAAAGGCTTGCCAGATATCCGACCTTGACGCTTGATGAAATCAAAAAAATACCCGTGGCTTCCGCAAGCGAGGACACGGCACATCTGTATTTGTGGGTTCCGAACGCCCTGTTGGCGGAAGGCCTTCAAGTCATGGAAAGCAGGGGTTTTACCTATAAAACCAATTTGATCTGGTACAAAATCAGAAAAGATGGCGGCCAGGATCGGCGCGGGATCGGTTTCTACTTCAGAAATGTCACCGAAATGATCTTGTTTGGCGTTCGAGGCAAAAACGCCCGCACATTACCTCCTGGCAGAAGCCAGGAAAACATCATATCCAGCCAAAAAAGGGAACACAGCAGAAAGCCGGATGAGCAATATTCTCTCATTGAATCATGTAGCAATGGCCCTTATCTGGAAATGTTTGCCCGAGGTAACCGGCCTAACTGGAGCTCATGGGGAAATCAGGCGGACGAATATGCGCCGACCTGGGATACCTATTCAAATCATTCACAATCCAATAATATTGCCCGGGATTTAATTCAGATTTCTCTGCTTTGATGATAGAGCGGGGAAACGCGGCAAGAAATGACTAGCGTACTATCAATCACCAACCACGACCGAGACATAGCCGGATTGAAATACATCTACCCGGTCATCTCCCGTCGGGCGGGCGGCTTGTCGATTGGAGTTAACTTCAATACCAACAACGCCTGCAACTGGCGCTGCATTTATTGCCAGGTGCCGAATCTGCAACGCGGCGCGGCGCCGGTCATGGACTTGGCCTTGCTGGAAGAAGAACTGCGCTTCTTTTTGCATTATGTTCAACAAGGCGACTTCCTTGAACAATTCGATCTGACGCCGGAACAGCGCATTATCAGGGATATTGCCATCTCCGGTAACGGCGAACCCACCAGTCTGGCAAATTTCGAACAGGCAGTAGAATTAATCGGCCAGATTGCCGTTGAAACCGGCATATTTCCAGGTAGCCACTTTGTCTTGATCACCAACGGCAGTTTGATGCATCAGCCATCGACACAAGCAGGCTTAAAGCAGTTGGCCCGTTTCGGCGGCGAGGTTTGGTTCAAACTGGACAGTGCTACGGAGCAGGGTCGCAAACGGATCAATAACTCGGTTCAAAGCCAACGGAAGTTGCTGGAGAATTTGCAAACCGCCAGCAGGCTATGCCCGACCAAACTGCAAACCTGCGTGCTGCATTTTGGCCAACAAACCTGGACCGAGGAGGAAAAACAGGCCTATCTGCAACTGCTGCAAACCATCAGGGCACGGCAAATCAAGATAGAAAAAGTGATGCTGTACACCATAGCCAGGCCATCGTTTCAACCCGAGGCCGCACAGCTGATTAAGGCCGAGGTGACGGAAATAAATATGCTGGCGGCCGACATCGAAGCCATGGGCTTCGATGT
>NZ_JANIBJ010000047.1 GCF_024505185.1 Methylomonas subterranea | reverse complement strand
AAATTGACCATCACCAAGCTTGCGCGCGGCGGACATGCCGCGCGCGGCCGGTGCTAGCCCAGGCAAACCCGGTTGCGGCCCCGTTGCTTGGCTTGATACATCGCCGTATCGGCGCGCTTGATGAGGCTTTCCGTGTCGTCGTTGTCTTTTAAGGTACTGACGCCCAGACTGGCGGTGATGTTCAGCACATCCATGCCGTAGGCCAGGGTATGCGACTCGATGTCGCTTCTGACCCGTTCGGCTATGGTGTCGGCCGACTCCAGATTGGTATCGGCCAGTAAAATCACAAATTCTTCCCCGCCAAAACGAAACACCACATCGCTGGCCCGCACGCTGTCCTTGATCCAGCTTGCCACCGAAGCCAGCGCCATATCGCCGCAATGGTGGCCGTATTGGTCGTTAATGCTTTTGAAATGGTCGACATCCACGAAAATCAACGACAGGTTTTGGCCGCAACGATTGGCCCTTATGATTTCCCGCATCAACGTGTCGTTAAAAGCGGTACGGTTATGGGTTTTGGTTAAAGGGTCCGTGTAGGCCATTTGCAGGGCTTTTTGAAACAAGGTGGCATTTTTCAGGGGATAGATCAGGCAGCACAACAGGCTTTCCAGCATCCTCAGTTCGTCCTTGCTGAAACGTTGGCTACGGGTCAGTTTCAATTCGCCGAGCTGTTGGTCTTCGACTTTCAGGGCGTAAGAGCAGGAGTGCCTGCCGATGACGCCGCGGCTGAAGTTCAAGTCGAATTCGCCGTTGACGTATTCGGCGCTGTTATGCGGAATGGTGGCTTGAATTTTATTGCAGAAGATCGTAATCAGCTCGATAAACTCCAATGAAGTTTGCAGGGCGCTGCTGATGTCGAAATGGTGAAGATTGACGGCGGTCGAAGCTTCAAAACTTTTATTGCTGACAATGGCCAGTTCGGCTGCTTTTTCTCTCATGACACTTCCTCTGGTCTTGAATTAACGATTTAACGTTATCAAAGCGACAGATGTGCCAATATTATTTTTTATTTAGAATTCAATTATTTGGTTTGTTTTGAGGTAGATAGGTGGCAATTTTTTGCCGCAGGTTTGCTTAGAACAAGCCCAGTTGTACCTGCGCTACCTCGGACATCATTTCGCGCGACCAAGGCGGGTCCAGCACCACTTCGACATCGACCGAACTGACGCCGGGCAAGGCGCGAACGCTTTTTTCCACATCGCTTTGAATCACGGGGCCCATGCCGCAACCCGGCGCGGTCAGCGTCATGCGGATATGTACGTCGTGACCGCCTTCGCTGTTGGCGGCCACCTCGCAGCCGTAGACCAAGCCCAGATCGACGATATTGACCGGAATTTCCGGGTCGTAGACGGTTTTCATGACTTCCCAGCAATTTTTTTCCACCGCCTTGCTGTCGGTTTCTGAAACCAGCGTATGCAACTGGTGGGTTTCCATGCCCAGGGCATCGGCGTCGGAGCCCGCAATACGCACCATATGGCCGTAGTCGGTAATCACCGTGTAATTGCTGCCCAGCGATTGATGTATGGTCACTTCCTGGCCTTTGTTCAAGGTGCCGTGATGCCCATCGGGTATGGTTACTATGTTAACGTCGCGGGTTAAGGTAACAACTTCTCTGTCTGCCATGGTCGTAATCAAAGTGTAAAGGTTTGAGCGTCAATTATTTGACCGGTTACGCCCAAGCTGGCGCTGTCAAATAAGTAACGGTAAACAGGGGCCAAACTGTCCATGGCGGCGAGTTGGGTTTTGTCGCCGCCGGGGTAAACTTTTTTATGCAAGGGCGAATCGATGGGGCCTGGAACCAGCGTGTTGACACGAATTTTTCCGCTTGCTTCCAATTCCTCCGCCAGTATTTTGGCGAAGCCCTCCAGTGCAATTTTCGACACGCCGTAAGCGCCGCTGTAGGCTCGCGGAACGCGCGCGCCGGAGTCCGAGGTAAACACGATGGAAGCGTTGGGGCTTTTTTGCAATACGGGCAACAGTACCCGGCACAATAAAAAGGCCGCGTTGAGATTGACGTTCAGTGTGTGCCCCCAATCCTGGGTCTTATGGACGGCAATGGGCGTGTAGGCACTCAATTCCGCCGCCGAATGCAGCAGGCCTTGCAAGGTGCCGTAACGTTGTTCCACGGCATCGGCCAAATCCTGGTATTGCTGCTCGCTGGCGCCGGCCAGGTCGAAAGGATACAGCACCGGTTCCGGGCCGCCGGCGGCAACGATGGCGTCATAGATTTTTTCCAGCTTGGGAATGCTTTTATCCAGCAGGATGAGGCGGGCGCCTTGTCGGGCCAGGGCCTGGGCCGCCGTGCCGCCGAGTCCGCCGCCCGCGCCGGTGATGAGTATGACCTGATCGTTTAATGGCATAGCGCGGTTTTTATCCATTGCTGTAATTGTCGCGGTTCTTCGATCAAGGCATCCGCGCCCCAGTTTTCCGGTTGGTCGCTGTCCTTGATATAGCCGTAGAGGGCGGCCAGGGTTCTCATGTTGGCATTTTTGCCGGCGGTAATATCGTGCGAGGCATCGCCGATATATACGCAGTTTTGCGGGTTCACCCCGGCCTGCCTGCAGGCGGCCAGCATGGGTTCCGGATGCGGCTTGCTGTTGGCCGTGGTGTCGCCGCTGATAATGCAGGCGGCTCTTCGGCTGAGATTGAGCGCTTCCATCAGCGGCAGGGTAAAGCGTTCGCGCTTGTTGGTCACCACGCCCCATTTAAGGCCCAGCGCTTCTATGGTCTCCAGGGTTTCGCTCATGCCGTCGAAAAAGCGGCTATGTTCGGCGATATTGTCTTGATAACAATCCAGCATATGGTCCAGTAATTGTTGTTGTCTGGCCGCATCCAGATTTTGCGTGGCTCGTTGGATCATGGCCAGGGCTCCCAGGGAAATGCTGGGTTTGACTTCGGCGGCCGGGACGGCCGGGTAACCGTGTTCCAGCAGAGTCTGGTTCAGGCAGGAAATCAGGTCGGGCGCGGTATCCACCAGGGTTCCATCCAGATCGAACAGCACGCAGTCCAGTTTGAAGGCGTTCATGACTCAAGCCGGCCGTTCGAAGGCGGCGATGTAATTGACGTCGATATCCCTGCCCAAGCTGAACTGTTTGTTGAAAGGGTTATATTCGATCCCGGTCATGCCCTTCAATTCCAGGCCGGCATTGCGGGCGGACTGGCATAGTTCCGACGGTTTGATAAAGGTTTTGTAGTCATGCGTGCCCTTGGGCACCATTTTCAACAGATGCTCGGCGGCCAGGATGGCCAGCAGATAGGCCTTGGGTACACGGTTCAGCGTGGAAAAAAACACCATGCCGCCCGGTTTGACCAGGGTGGCGCAGGCGCGGATTATGGATGCCGGGTCGGGCACATGCTCCAGCATTTCCATGCAGGTGACATGGTCGAAAGCGGCCGCTTGTTGCTCGGCCAGCGTTTCCGCGCTGATTTTTTGGTAATGGGCGCTAATGCCGGTTTCCAGGCCGTGCAAATCGGCGATGTCGATCAACTCTTCGCTCAGGTCTATCCCCAATGCCTCCGCGCCGGCCTTGGCCAGGCCCTCGGTCAGAATGCCGCCGCCGCAGCCGATGTCCACCACCCGCTTGCCCTGCAGTTCCGCGAATTGGCGGATGAAATGCAACCTCAAGGGGTTGACATCGTGCAGGGTTTTAAACTCGCCATTGGGGTCCCACCAGCGTTCGGCTTGCGAGCCGAACTTGTGGATTTCGTGAGGATGTACGTTGTCGGTCGCTGTCATGGCATCGGTATTTTTTTAAAGGCTATAGTTTACTGTATTACTAGGTTATTCGTCATGTCTGGGCTTTCGGCGCGGGCGGGTCGCTCAACAAGGTTCGGCGGATATGCGCGTATTGAAGCCCGTTTTTCATTGCGAGGGCGTCGCAGTCGCTCGACGCCAACGGGATGCCGATTTATGCTTCGGGTTCGGGATGAAAGCGCACAAACTTAACCGTGTTTTCATCGCGCTGGATAATCTCCAGAATTTGCCCGTGCAGTTTGATACTGGTGCCGGGTTCGGGAATGGTTTCCATGTATTCTATGATCAGGCCGTTCAAGGTTTTCGGGCCTTCGGTGGGCAGGTCCCAATGCGTGATGCGGTTGAGTTCCCGGACGGTGACGCTGGCGTCGACCAGATAACTGCCGTCTTTTTGCATTTTGATGTCGGGTTCCTCGGCCACCAATTCGCCGACGATTTCCTGCAATAAATCGTCCAAGGTTACCAAGCCCTGCACATCGCCGTATTCGTCCACCACCAAGCCGATGCGCAATTTTTCGGTCTTGAAAATTTGCATCTGTTTGTGAATCGAGGTGCTGGCCGGGATGAAAAAAGGCTTGCTGAGGCTGTCGGTGATGATTTGTTTGTCGAACGCCTGATGATTGATTTGGGCCAGCACGTTGCGTATATGTAAAAAGCCGATAACCCGGTCTATGTTCTTTTTATAGACGGGTAAGCGGGTATGCGGGCTGTTGCGCAGTTGTTCGATGATGTCTTCGATCGAATCTTCCAGGTCGATGCCGACGATTTCCTTGCGCTGGGTCATGATGTCTTCCACGCTGGCCGACTCCAGGTCCAGAATGCTCAGCAGCATGTTTTGATAACGGGCCGGCAGCAAATGGTCGGTGTCCGAGACGATGCTTTTCAGTTCGTCCTTATCCAACTCGTCTCGTTTGGCTTTTTTTGGATTCACCCCGACGATGAGCAACAGCAGATTGGAAATCGAATTGACGATCCAGACTATCGGGTAAAGCAATTTCAACAACGGCGCGTAAAGCCAGGCCGAAATAAACGCCAGCATTTCCGGTCTCAGCGCGGCCAGGGTTTTGGGCGTCACTTCGGAAAATATCAGAACCAGAATGGTCAATATGGCCGTGGCGGCCGGAATCGCTTCGTCGCCGCCGATTCTGATGGCAATCACGGTGGCGATGGATGAGGCCAATATATTGACGAAATTGTTCCCCAATAAAATCAGGCCGATCAGGCGGTCGGGTCTTTTGAGCAGATTATGTGCCTTGATGGCGCCACGGTGTTTTTGTTTTACCAGATGTTTGAGCCGATAACGGTTTAACGTCATCAAGGCGGTTTCGGAACCAGAGAAGAAAGCGGACAGGAGCAACAGGATGGCCAGTATACCGAACAGTATACTTAATGGAATATCGTTCAACGAAGTGGCTCTGGGTGACTAAACAAGCCACTAGTTTCTATGCTGGCGCAGTTTTGTCAAGTCGTTAAGGTTTTTTTAAGTGGCGGAAAAACTTGATTTTGTTGAAAGTTACCTGAGGTTTGTGCTTCAACAAACTGAATCGTGAGGGGTTTTGACAATAACGGCATTCAATGCTTAACTTGAATCGCTTGAATCCGCCCTTTGACCAGAAACGCCCTTCCATAGAGTACACCCGCATGGTTTTGCCCGAAATTTTGCTAATCGATGACAATGTAATCAGAGCCCAGCAAGTCGAGACCGTGCTGAAGTTTCTCGAATACGACCTAACCGCGGTCGGTAGCGGCGAGTGTCAGTCGATACTGCAAGACCCGAGCGGATTCAATGCCGTGTTTGTCGGCGCGACCGAGAAGCAGGCCAGCCTGCTCAGATCGATCACGGAAAAAAGTCCGGAGTTACCGGTCGTATTATTGGTGGAAAAAGACCATCAAGCGCTGTCGACTTCGATAGAACAAATGGTGACCCGGGTTCTGGAATGGCCCACGGTTTACCCTATCCTGACGGAAGAATTGAACAACCTGATCCAGCCCCGGGTCCCGGCGAAAAGAAATCAATCCCATAAAGGTCTGGCGGGATGCAGCAAGGCCATACAAAAAACCCGTGAGTTGATCGATCAGGTGGCCAAATCGGATGCCACCGTGCTGATCTTGGGCGAATCCGGTACCGGCAAGGAAGTGGTGGCCCAGGCCCTGCACCGTGCGTCCCTACGCAAGGACAAGCCCTTTGTGCCGGTGAATTGCGGCGCGATTCCCGGGGAATTGCTGGAAAGCGAATTGTTCGGTCATGAAAAGGGCGCCTTTACCGGCGCATTGACCTCGCGGCAGGGCCGCTTCGAAATGGCCGAGGGCGGCACGCTGTTTCTGGACGAAATCGGCGACATGCCCATGCCCATGCAGGTCAAGCTGTTGAGGGTTTTACAGGAGCGCTGTTTCGAGAGGGTGGGCAGCAATAAAACCATACAATGCGATGTACGTATCGTCGCCGCCACCCACAGGCAACTGGAACAGGAAATCAACGAAAAGCGCTTTCGCGAGGACCTGTTCTACCGCTTGAATGTATTTCCCATCGAGGTGCCGGCGCTGCGGGAAAGGGCGGAAGACATTCCGTATCTGGTCAACGATTTGATCGGCCGCATGCTGGCCGCCAACCGAGGTTCGGTAAGGCTGTCGCGGCAGGCCATCGCGGTGCTGATGCAACACCATTGGCCGGGTAATGTACGGGAACTTTCCAATCTGATCGAACGCTTGGCCATCATCTTTCCCGACAAATTGGTGGATGCCGGCGATTTGCCGGAAAAATTTCAGGGTTACGAGGTGCCGGCGGAAGCCGGCATCGATTGGCAGGAAGCGGAAATGCAGCCCAGCGAAACGCCGGCGCGGCCTGCGGCCGGATTTGCAAAACCGGTCCCGCCGGCACCCGGCGCGACCGTGCACCTGCCCGAACAAGGACTGGATTTGAAGGAATATCTTACCGATCTGGAAAACGAATTGATCCGGCAGGCGCTGGAGGAATGCAATGGCGTGGTGGCGCACGCGGCCAAATTGCTCAACATGCGCCGCACCACGCTGGTCGAAAAATTACGCAAGTCCGATACCGCCTGAAGGGCGTCAATTTCCCGGCGAAATCAATCCAGCTAACTGATAAATAAGTTAAAAATATTGTGGCTTGAATGTTGCTTTTTGCTCGATACAGTAAAAAGCCAGAATAGCCATGAACACAAGCAAACTGCAATATCAACAAAAAACCGAACGCCTGACCGATGCCTTTCGGATGTTCAACGAACTTTCGGAAAATCTGGCTCAGTCTTATCAAGGCTTGCGGGAGCAGGTCGCCCATCTGAACGGGCAGTTGGCCGCCGCGCGCAACGAACGGCTGGTCACTCTGAGCGAAAAGGAAAAGCTGGCCAATCGTCTGCAGCAAATTCTGGCGGCACTGCCGGCGGCGGTGATTTTGCTGGACGCGGGAAATCGCATCATCGATTGTAACGGCCATGCAGGCGCTTTTTTGGGCGAGCCCTTGATCGGCCTGCACTGGCAAGTCGTCATGGCCCGCAGCCTGTTGCCCGTCCCCGATTCGCCGCACGAACGGCAATTGCCGGACGGCCGCATCGTCAGCATCACTCGCAACCATCTCAACAACGACGCCGAGCAGATTATTTTGTTATCGGATGTCAGCGAATTGCGCGGCTTGCAGGACAGGCTGGCGCAACAGAAACATCTATCCGCCATGGGCGAGATGGTGGCCAGTTTGGCTCACCAAGTGCGCACCCCGTTGACCACGGCGATTTTATACGCCTCTCAAATGGGCAAGCCGCAGTTGAACGAAATAAAACGCCAGCAGTTTGCCGAGAAAATTTTGGAGCGTCTGCAGTATTTGGAGCGACAGGTCAATGACATGCTGATTTTTGCCAAGCAAGGCCGTTTGGCCATGCAGGGCTTTTCCTGGCGCGGCATGCTGGACCGTATCGCGGAACGCATGGACGAGTTCGACGGCGATTTCGTGCTGGATAACCGGGTCACGCGGGATTGCGTGCTGGGAAACCAGGATGCCTTGCGCGGAGCCTTGTTGAATCTGTTGAACAACGCCATGGAATCAGGCGCTTCCGCGATCAGTCTGCGAGCACTGGAAAGCGGGCAAGGCATAGAGATCGGCATCGCGGACAATGGTCCCGGCATTGAAGCGGACCGGCAACGGCAAATGTTCGAGCCGTTTTACACCAGCAAGACCCATGGCACGGGCCTGGGTTTGGCGGTGGTGGCCAGCGTGGTCGAGGCGCATGGCGGCGCGGTGTCCTGCCGCTCGACAGTCGGTCGGGGTAGCGTTTTTACCCTGTGCCTGCCTATTTTGCCACGGGATTTGGGTTTATCTGCGCCGGGGCGGGAATGCGCCGGTCTGGAGAATAACTATGAAACAGTATGACGTACTGATCGTCGAAGACGATGCGGCATTGTGCGAAGCACTGCGCGATACCTTGGAACTGGAGGGTTATAGCGTCATGTCGGCTAAAAACGGCATCGAGGCGCTGAGTCAGCTGCAAAAATTCAACGTCGGCCTGGTGGTCAGCGATGTGCAAATGCCGGTCATGGACGGCTTGCAACTGTTGCAAAATCTGCGGCAAAAATTCGCGGAGCTGCCGGTGTTGATGATGACGGCTTACGGTACCGTTCCGCGCGCGGTGGAAGCCATGCAGGCCGGAGCCCGCGATTATTTGATCAAGCCGTTTGAAGCGAAAACCCTGGTGGAAAAAGTCCAGCGCCTGATCGTCTCCCCGCCGGCGCCGGAACAGGAGCGGGTGGTGGTCGATGCGCAAATGAAAAAACTCTACGGTTTGGTGAATAAAGTCGCCAAAACCCACGTCACCATGCTGCTGGAAGGCGAAAGCGGTACCGGAAAAGAGGTATTGGCGCGTTATATTCACCGCAATTCGCATTACCACGCCGGTCCCTTTGAAGCCATCAACTGCGCGGCCATCCCGGAAAACATGCTGGAAGCCATGCTGTTCGGTTATGAAAAGGGCGCCTTTACCGGTGCCACCCAGGCCATGCCGGGCAAATTCGAACAGGCCCAGGGCGGCAGCCTGTTATTGGATGAAATATCGGAGATGGACTTGGGGCTGCAGGCCAAATTACTCAGGGTATTGCAGGAAAAACAGGTCGAGCGCCTGGGCGGACAGCGCAAAATAGAGTTAAACGTCAGAATATTGGCGACCACCAACCGCAAGTTGAAAGACTATGTCCGGCAGGGCCGGTTTCGGGAGGATTTGTACTTCAGGCTAAGCGTGTTTCCGATTCGGATTCCGCCCCTGCGCGACCGCATCGGCGATATTTTGCCGCTGGCGGCCGAATTATTGCGTAAACACAGTCCGCGCGGCGCGGCCGGCCAGCGTTTCGATGCCGCCGCCGTGCAAAAACTGCAAGCCTATCGCTGGCCCGGCAATGTGCGGGAATTGGAAAACGTCATGCAGCGGGCGCTGATTTTACAAAGCGGGCCCAGCATTACCGGCGACGATTTGATATTCGAAGACGATGAATTCGTGGCGGCGGACGATCTGCCAGGCGATTGCCAAGCGCTTGTTTCGGCGGATGAAATTGCACACGACCGGGCCGATTCGGAGCCATGCAGCCTGGGTGACGGGGTGCGCTCGGCGGAGGAAAAAATCATTCTGCAGATACTGGGCGAGGCCTGCGGCAACCGTAAAACCACCGCCGAAAAGCTGGGTATCAGTCCGCGGACCTTGCGCTACAAAATCGCCCGAATGAAGGAAGCAGGCGTCTCCGTGCCCTGCTAGATTTGGCTCGGAAAATGCTTGGTAACAGGAAAGTCATCAGCGAGAGTCACGAATATGTCAGATATCCATATCAATCAAGTACTGGCCCAGATGCGGACCATGTCCATCGAAGCCGGCGCCAAACCCGTCGCCGGCAACGATTCCGGCGAATTTGCCGCCATGCTGAAAGATTCCATAGACGCGGTCAATCAAACCCAAAAAACCGCCTCCGCCTTGTCCACGGCTTTCGAAACCGGCCGGTCCGATGTCAGTCTGGCCGAAGTCATGATTGCCTCGCAAAAAGCGCAAGTCTCCTTCCAGGCGATGCTACAGGTTCGCAATAAACTGGTCGATGCCTACAAGGATGTTATGAGTATGTCCATGTAGAGCGCTATACTTTTAAGCCATGAGCGAAGCAAACAATAATTATCCCCTCGAAGCCCAGCCGCAAGGCGTCAGGTCCGAGGACGGCAATATTCATCCGGCCCTGAAGGGCCTGATGAAACTGTCGCCCGGCCGCCAAATCGGCATGATGCTGGCTTTGGCGCTCAGCGTGGCCATGGGCTTGGCGGTGGTGATGTGGGCGCGGGAACCCAGCTACGATTTGCTGTTTTCCGGGGTGGCCGAAAAGGATGCCGCCGAAATCGTCGAAGCGCTGGATAAAATGGGCGTGGCCTACAAAGTGGAACCCGGCACCGGCGCGGTGATGGTGCCGGCCGGCAATGCGCGGGAGCTCAAGCTGAAGCTGGCCGCGCAAGGCTTGCCGCGCAGCACCAGCCTGGGTTATGAAATGCTGGATAAGGACAGCGGCTTCGGCACCAGCAAAAACGTGGAAACCATGCGTTTCCAACGCGCCCTGGAAGGCGAGATTGCCTTGACCATCCAGAGCATACAAAACGTCAAGTCCGCCAAAGTCTTGCTAGCCCTGCCGGTGCAGTCGGTATTCGTGCGCGAGCGCAAAAAACCCAGCGCCTCGGTGGTGGTGGAGTTATATCAAGGCCGCGTTCTGGACAAGGAGCAAGTCGAATCCATCGTGCATCTGGTGGCTTCCAGCGTGCCGTTGATGGAAGCCGGACAGGTGACGGTGGTCGATCAAAAGGGCCGTTTGCTGAATAGCAAGGACACGCCGGAAGATATTTCGCTGACTTCAAAACAATTCGAATACAAAAAAAATATTGAGGAGCATCTGCGCGGCCGGATTGAAAACATACTGGCGCCATTGGTCGGCAACGACGGCATGCGGGCGCAGATTTCGGCCGACGTCGATTTTACCGTTACCGAAAAAACCCAGGAAATGTTCAACCCTGACTTGCCGGCTCTGCGTAGCGAGCAAACCCAGGAAGATGTCAACAATCAATCCAAGGTGCAAGGGGTGCCGGGCGCTTTATCCAATCAGCCGCCGCCCACCGGCGTGGCGCCGGAAGTGGCCAGCGGCCAGGAAAAGACCGAAACCGGTTCCGGCGCCAGCAGTAAAAGCGCCACCCGCAACTACGAACTGGACAAAACCATCACTCACACCCGCTTGGCAACCGGCGCGCTAAGGCGCCTGTCGGTAGCGGTGGTGGTGGACGACAAGCGCGTCATGATAGACGGCAATTTTACCCAGCAGGCTTATTCGCAGGAAGATTTGAATCAATTGCGCGACTTGGTCAAGCAGGCGGTCGGTTACGACGGCGGCCGGGGCGATCAGGTCACCGTCACCAACGTGGCCTTCAGGGCGCCGGAAGCGCTGGAAGACATTTCCGAACCATTCTGGGAAAAACCCTGGTTCATGGATGTCATGAAGATGCTGATTGCCGCCGCCGTCCTGCTGCTGTTGATATTCAAGGTGTTGCGGCCGGTGTTCGCCACCTTGATCGGCAAGGACGAAAAAGAAGAGCAACTCAGATTGCTGGAAGAAGCCCGCCTGGCCGCCGAGGAAATGGGCGGGGTAGTGCGTTTCGATGAAAACGGCAAGCCGGTGGCGGTCAGAGTGAACGAGGAAACCGGCGAAGTGTTGGGGATCTCCGGCGGCGCCGAAGACTTGCTGTTGCTGGAAGCGCCGCAAAGTTACGAAAAACGCCTGGAATATGTACAAAAATTGATAGACGAGGACCCCAAACTGGTTGCCCAAGTCATCAAAATCTGGTTGAAGGAAGATGGCTGAGAACAAGACTGATTTTTCCCACGCGCAACGCGCCTCTTTACTGCTGCTGGCGGTGGGACAGGACCGCGCGGCCAGGGTGCTGAAGCATATGGGGCCCAAGGAAGTGCAGTTGGTGGGTTCAACCATGGCGCAATTGGGGCCGATTTCGTCTGTGATGGTGGACGAGGTGCTGGAAGAGTTCATCATAGAAATCAAAAACGAAACCGGTTTGGGGCTGGATTCCGACGAATACATCCGCAACATGTTGACCAACGCCCTGGGGGCGGAAAAGGCCGGCAGCATCATCGACCGGATTTTGCTGGGCGCCAACAGCAAGGGTATCGAACAACTTAAATGGATGGACACCCGTTCGATCGCCGACCTGATACGCCTGGAACATCCGCAAATCATCTCCATCATCTTGAGCCTGCTGGACGCCGATCAGGCCGCCGATGTTTTGACGCTGCTGCCGCAAAACATGCGCTCGGACATCCTGATGCGTATCGCCACGCTGGAAGGCGTGCAGCCGGCCGCCTTGCGCGAACTCGACGACATCATGGAAAAGCAGTTGACCGGCAGCGACGGTGTCAAGTCTTCGCAAATCGGCGGTGTCGATGCGGCCGCCAATATCCTCAACTTCATCGAAAGCGCGGTCAGCGAGCCGATGATGCAGGATATCAACGAAAGCAATTCCGACCTTGCGCAACGCATACAGGACAAGATGTTCGTGTTCGGCGACTTGATCAATGTCGACGATCGCGGCATACAGACCCTGCTGCGGGAAGTGTCCACCGATCAACTGCTGCTGGCCTTGCGCGGCGTGGATGCCGGTCTGCGCGACAAAATATTCGCCAACATGTCGAGGCGGGCGGCGGAAATGCTGCGCGACGATCTGGAAGCGGCGCCGCCGGCCCGCCTCAGCGAAGTCGAAGCCGCGCAGAAAGATATTCTGTCCATTGCCAAACGATTGTCCGACGCCGGCGAATTAGCCCTGGGCGGTGGCGGTGGCGATGAGTTCGTCTAAACGGCCGGGTTTTTCCGCGGCCGAGTTGGAGGCGCTGGACACCTGGAAGGGCCTGGAGGATTTCGCCGCGCCGCGTTCCGAAAATGTCGAAATAGAGCAGGCTACCCAGGTCTTGACGGTCGATGAAATCGAAGCCATGCAAAAACAGGCCTATGACGAAGCCTTCGAACTCGGGCGGCAACAGGGTTTCGATCAGGGCATGAAACAAGGCTTCGAACAGGGTCAGCAACAGGGCTTTGAAGCCGGGCAAAAAAAAGGCTACGAAGAAAGCCAGCATCTGTTGCAAAAGCAGGTGGCCGAGCTGAATCTGTTGCTGGAAAGCTTGACGGAACCCTTCAAAACCCTGGACGAGGAAGTCGAGTCCGAACTGGTGAAACTGGTGATTGCCATTGCCAGCCAGATTATACGGCGGGAAATCAGACTCGATCCCGCCCAGATCGTCGGCGTGATCCGGGAAGCGATCGGCGTTCTGCCGCTCGCCACTCAGAACGTCACCTTGAACCTGCATCCGGAGGATGCCGATCTGGTGCGTTCCATATTGAAGCTGGATGAAAATCCGCCGCCCTGGCGCTTGCAGGATAATCCGCTGATCACCCGGGGCGGCTGCACCCTGGAAACCGACGTTTCCAGGGTCGACGCCACCCTGGAAAACCGCTTGGCGGCCGTGATTGCCACCGTGTTGGGCGGCGAGCGGCAACGGGATGGCGGTCGATGATTCCGATAGCCAACCGTAACGGCATCTGGCTGGAGCGCCTGAAGCCGTATCGGACCCGGCTGGATGAGCCGCCCGAATTGGTGGTGGAAGGTAAATTGTCCCGCATGGTGGGTCTGACGCTGGAAGCGGAGGGTTGCCGGGCGGCTATCGGCTCCTTGTGTCAGGTGATTACCAAAAGCGGCAAAAGCATAGGCGCGGAAGTGGTGGGGTTTTCCGGCGGCCGCCTGTTCCTGATGCCCACCGGCGACACTCATGGCCTGGATCCCGGCTGCCGGGTAGTGCCACTGGGTAAAAACAGTCTGGCGAATGTCGGTTTCGGTCTGCTGGGCCGGGTTATCGATGGGGCGGGCAGGCCCCTGGACGGCAAGGGACCCCTGGAAACCGACGCCAAAATGTCCTTGGCCGGTACGACCATCAACCCATTGTCTCGCAAGCCGATTCGCGAAGCCCTGGATGTCGGCGTCAGAGCCATCAATGCGGTGCTCAGCGTCGGTCGCGGCCAGCGCATGGGCTTGTTCGCCGGTACCGGGGTGGGCAAGAGCGTGCTGCTGGGCATGATGACCAAATTCACCACCGCCGACGTGGTGGTGGTGGGGTTGATCGGCGAACGCGGCCGCGAGGTCAATGAATTCGTGCTGAAAATACTGGGCGACGAAGGCATGGAGCGGGCCGTGGTAGTGGCCGCGCCGGCGGACGATTCGCCGTTGATGCGGGTGCACGGAGCCTTGCGCGCCACCTGCATCGCCGAGTATTTTCGCGATCAAGGCCTGGATGTGCTGTTGTTGATGGATTCCCTGACCCGTTACGCGCAGGCTTACCGGGAAATTGCCCTGGCCATAGACGAACCGCCGGCCACCAAGGGCTATCCGCCCTCGGTATTCGCCAAGCTACCGCAATTGGTGGAGCGGGCCGGTAACGGCGATATCGGCGGCGGTTCGATAACGGCTTTTTATACCGTGTTGGCGGAAGGCGACGATACCAACGATCCGATTGCCGACGCGGCGCGCGGGGTGTTGGACGGCCACGTGATACTGTCCAGAAGTCTGGGGGAAGCCGGGCATTACCCAGCCATCGATATCGAGGCCTCCATCAGCCGGGTGATGCCCGACATCGTCGAAGCCGAACATCTGCGGATGGCGCGGGAACTGCGCCGGCTGTACTCGACTTATCAGCAAAACCGGGATTTGATCAACGTCGGAGCCTATCGGGCCGGTTCCGACCCGCGTATCGACAAGGCAATCGCCAAAAACCCGGCCATATTGGAGTTCTTGCAGCAAAACATGGACGAGGCCGTGGATATGAGCCGCAGTCTGAATGAATTGACTGAATTATTGGGTGGCGGATGAAGCGCTCGCAAAGACTGCGGAGCATAGTCGAATTACATGCCTTGCAGGAAAAGGACGCCTTGCAACTGATGGGGCGCTGCCAGCAACAGTTGCGCGAGCAGCAATCCCAACTCGAGCATCTGAAGGTCTATCGGCGGGAATATATGGACAAGCTGGCCGACCGGCAACAGCAAGGCATGAATGTCAGTCAGTTGCTGGAATTTCGGGCCTTTGCCGAAAAACTGGATAAAGCCATAGAAGGCCAACGGCAGGCGGTATTGGCTCGGGAAAGGGAGTTTCAGCGCGCGCAAGCCAACTGGGAAGAAAGTCATCAGCGCACCAAAAGTCTGGAAAGACTCAGCCAAATCGCGCTGACGGAAGAACAGAAACTGGAGAACAAGCGCGAGCAAAACGAGCAGGATGCCCGCGCGGCCCGCTCAGCCAGAAAGGATGGCGCAAATAATGCTTAATGAAAGAAAAAGTGTGGGAGAAATGTCATGAATATTCAAGCTGCCAATCTGTTGTCCATGTTGTCCGGTTCGGAAGGCCTGGGCAATATTCAACAGGGTTTATTGGGCGGGGCGGGCGAGCAGGGCGGATTCGCCGCTGCTTTGATGGAGCAATTGGGCTTGCTGGGGAGCGGCGACAGTGCCGATATGGCCGCGCTTCAATCCCTGATGCGGGAAGCAACCGTCAGCGGCGATTTGCAAAACTTTGCCGCATTCCTCGGCAAAAATCCGCCGGCGGCAAGCAAGGCCGGTCAGGATATCGATCTGGACGATACGCTGAAAACCCTGAACGAGGTGTTGCAACAGCTCCAGCAACTGGAAGCGGATGCCAATGCGCCGCTGGTCGGCGAGCTTAGTCAACCTGAGGTCTCGGCGGAATCAAGCCAGGCAGACATAGAGCGGGAAGGGCTGGCCGATATCAATCCCATGGCGCTGTCGCTTAACCAAACAGTGGATGCCGATGCAGCTCTGGAAACGGCGGACGATAAGCCGGAAGTCACCGAATTGTTCATGGATGTCAAAAAGCCGGCGGCACTCCAGGTAAAGGAAGCGAAAACTCAAAATGCCGCCGCATCGGCGGATGAACTCGGCGTGGAATTCGATCGCGGCATTTCCGCCATGATGGCGAAACGCGCTGCCGACGCCAAGCCGTCGGCGGATAAGGCAGGCACGGAGTTGAAGTCGGGTCCCGATTTGAGCAAACTCGGCACTGGCGTGGATGGTCAGGATTTTAAAGCCGCTACCCCGGCCGGCATCGCCGCCGATATCGCCCGCATGAACGGTGCCGCCAGGAGTGAAGCGGCCGGCGCGGCGGCGGACGCCCGGCCCGCCATGCAAAAACCCTTCGGCGACCCGGGCTGGCGGCAGGAGTTGGGCGATAAATTGATCTGGATGCACAAGCAGGACATGCCGTCCGTGCAATTGCGCCTGAATCCCGAGCATCTGGGCCCGGTTTCGGTCAAAATCGACGTCAAGCAGGATCAGGCCTCGGTGGCGTTTACCGCGCACAATCCGGCGGTCAAGGAAGCCATAGAAGCCGCCATCCCCAAATTGCGGGAAATGTTGAGCGGCCAGCAGTTGAATCTGGCGGACGTGAATGTCTCCCAGCAACAATCCGAACAAAGACAGAACGGCCGCGAGTTTTTCCAAATGGCCGGAGACGGCGGCCGGCGCGGCGGCAGCGATGGCGAGTCGGCGGGGGCCGTGAACGAATCCCAGGATATAGTCGACGAGATAGAAGCGGGCAGGGCGATTGCCGCCAACGGCTTGTTAAGCCTGTTCGCCTGAGAGGCCGTCGGCCGGCGGGATTGACCGCGCCCCTTAACCCGCCTACTATGCGCCTGTTTTCAGGCGAATAGTAGGCGGCGGCCAGCATGGGGCAGGAAATTCGAATCACGGCATATAGCGATGGCGACTACCGGCGCTTTCATGGGCGCTTGGCCGCTGAAACCGAATTGCTGGCCGAAATGGTTGGACAAAGGGCCGTCTCCGAGGCGGCACCGGTGGCGGGCTTCGAGCTCGAGGCTTGGCTGTTGCATGACGACATGCTGCCGGCAGCGCTGAACGAAGCTTATCTCAATAGCTTCAACAACCCCATGGCCGGCCCCGAACTGGCCAAATTCAATATTGAGCTGAACACGCCGCCGCTGGCGTTGACCGCGAATGCCTTGGCTGTTTTGCATCAAAACCTGGCCGCCACCTGGCGGCAGGCTGAACAGCATGCCCGGCGCATGGAACTGCATCTGTTGATGATAGGTACCCTGCCCACCCTGCGGCAGAGCCAGCTCAACCTGGAAAACATGTCCAACATGAACCGTTACCGGGAATTGAACCGGCAGGTTCTGAAAAACCGCGGCAAGCCCATTCAGCTGGATATTTGCGGCCAAGAACATTTAAGGCTGGAGCACCACGATGTGATGTTGGAGGCCGCCACCACCTCGTTCCAGTTGCACCTGCAATGCCCCCTGAGCGTTGCGCATCACGTTTACAATGCTTCCATGCTGGCGTCGGCGGCGATGGTAGCGGTATGCGCCAATGCGCCGTATTTGTTCGGCCGCGATTTATGGGCGGAAACCCGCATCCCGATGTTCGAGCAGGCGGTGGCATTGGGCGGCTATAGCGGCGCGGCCGAAGGGCCCTTGCACCGGGTCAGCTTCGGCTCCGATTATGCCCGTTTATCGATATTGGAATGTTTCGAGGAAAATCTGCGGCATTTTCCGGTTTTGCTGCCCGAGTATTTCGACGACGACGCTGCAGCCTTCTCCCATCTCAGGCTGCATAACGGCACCATCTGGCGCTGGAACCGGCCGCTGGTGGGTTTCGATGCCGACGGCATGCCGCATATCCGCATCGAGCACCGGGTGCCCGCCGCTGGCCCGACCGTGCTGGATGCCATCGCCAACGCGGCGTTTTTTTACGGTCTGGTGAGCAATCTGGCCCGGCAACGCGCGGAGGGACAGGCCGATTTGCCGTTTTCGCAAGCCAAGGACAATTTTTATCAGGCCGCCCGCCACGGCCTGGATAGCCATGTGGTTTGGTTGGGCGGCAACCGGCAGCGGCTTGCGGTACTGGTTCGAAACGAATTGCTGCCGCTCGCCCATGCGGGCTTGCTGTCCCTGGGGATCGACGTCAACGATGCCAACATCTATCTGGATGTGCTGGAGCAACGTTTGGCGAACCGGCAGACCGGCAGCGACTGGCAACGGCGCTTCATCCAACAACATCCCGGCGATTTTGCCGGTCTGACCCGGCAATATCTGCGGCGGCAACGCCGGGGCGAGCCGGTGGCCGGCTGGGACTGCGCTATTTGACCAGCGTTACCTCCAGCTGGCGCGCCGCATAATCGTTGCCGCTGTAGGCGCCAAACTGGCTGAGCGCCGAGACGCGGTAAACGCTAAGGGTTTTATCCGCTTCCGAAAAGCTCTGGCTGGAACAATTCAGCCGCACGCTGAAACCTTCGAGGCCGTTAAAGGTCATGGCGGTTTGCGCGTTAATGTCGGTACAAGTGCCGCCGTTTTCGATGCGGGCCATGCTCCATTCGATGCCTGCGTGGGCGGCCTGATAAGCACGGGCGCCCAGCAAGGCGGCATTGAAGGTGCTTAGTTGCGCGCCGCTAAAGCGCAGCATGTAACCGCCCAATAAACCCAATACCAGCAGAATGAAGATGGCCATGACGATGGAAAATCCCTGTTGCCGCTTCATGGGACGTTATCCACGTGTACTTGATGAATCAAGCGGGTAGACTCGCCGGCGCCGTCGGTCAGGGTGATTTGCAAAGTCACCAGTCCGGAACGATTGGCCGTGGCGGAGGCATGGGCGAATGAACAGGCGCTGACATGGTTGACCTGCAACTGTCCGCTGACGCCGGCGGGCGGGTTGGCTTGGACGGCGCTGATGCCGTAAGCGTCGTAGCGCAACAATTCGCCGCTGGCTAAATCGCAGCGGTAGGTGATGGGGGTGTCGACGATGAAAAAACGCTGTTGCGGCGATTGCAAGGGAAATTTTTTCGGCGCGCTCAGTTTGATCCAGCTGGCGGTGGAACTGTTGCTCAGTGCCGCGCGGTTGTCGCCGGCATAGGCGTCGGCGTTGGCTTGGCCCAGATTGTAAATCACCAGTTGCCCTTGCGGCGGTGCTTGCAGGCTGCCTATGACATCGAAACTGTCGTCGGCGAGGGTAAAGTCGAGTACATCGCCGCTGCCGTCGCCGGCCGCTTGCGCCCGGTAACGACCGCCGTCGCGGGTGTGCAGCAATTCCAGCACGCTACCGCCGCCGGTAATGCGCAGGCTGTTGGGCAGGGCGCGGCGGATGTCGCGTTGCATCAGGCGCAGGGCCGATTCGGCATTGTCTACCAGCGTGGTACGGCGCTGCTGGTCCAGATAGCTTTTTACCGGCAGCGTCACGATGCTGGTGCTCAGGGCTGCCAGAATGCCGACGATGACGATGACCGTAATCAGTTCGATCAGGGTAAAACCCTGCTGGCGCATGCGCATCAATAATCCGCCCTGTAGCCCACCAGGCTTAGGCTGCCGCCGGGTCCGGAGACGCTGACGGTGATTTGTTTGGCCTTGACGCCGCCCGCCAACGCCACCGGCGCCGCCACGCTTACCGTCACGCTGTATTGTTCGAGACCGTTCACCGCCGCGCCGTGCTGGTCGCGCGCGCCGTGGTCGCTCAGTCCGTTGTAATCGTCGACATCGTCGAAATCGGCCCGGTTGCCGCTGGCTCCGCCGGCGTAATTTTGCGGCAAAATTTCTTCCAGATACGATTCGGCAATGGCCAGGGCTTGATGTTGTACCAAGGGGTCGGCGCTGTGGCTGACGGTGAGGTTGATCACCGAAAAGATACCCACCAGGGCGATACCGATAATCACCATGGATAGAATCAGCTCGACCAGCGTGACGCCGCGTTGTGGCTTACGGCGTGCTGTCATAAACAAAACCCGTGGCTTGTATTACGCTGATTTGCCGGCTACCCACAATAATGGTGGCGTCCGCCGATGCTGTGCCCTTGGCGGTGAAATACAGGCGGGCGTCGCTGAGCGTTACGCCGGACTGACTGCCTTGATAGTTGGTTTCGCCGGAGCCCGGACGGCCGACGGCCTGGGTGAAGTCGCCGGCCGAGGTGGAGGCGCACTGGCCGCGGTCGGCCGCGCCGGGGCGTTTCAGTTCGAAGCGGTTGCCGCTGATTTCCACCTGCACGTTGCAAGCCGTCGCCACGGCCATTTTTTGCGCGTAGCGGATGGCGTTGAGGGTGTCGTTGAAAAAGCCGTGTTGCCGGTAACTGGATAAGTCAAAAAATCTGGGTAGAGCCGTGGAGGCCAGTATCCCCAAAATGACCAAAACCGTAATCAGTTCAATCAAAGTAAACCCTTGATATTGATTGTGCTTTTTGGGTACTTTAAATGCTGGTGGCAGTGTATATGTTCGTAGCCCGAGAGAAAGAGGGAACTTCATCAGCCTGAATCTATAGGAGGTTGTCGTATAAGCCCCCCTTTCCTCGCGGGTTGGCGTGAGGGGGGTAAAACCAATAGGCTATTGATTGATCTGTCATCACCCTAGCGGTCATGAAACTGGTGCATCGCCCCGGCAAATGAAAGTAGTGCAGCTGGGTACGGTTCCTCGCCGGACAGGACGCCGTAAATACGTCCGTGTATGCTCGACCGCAGCATCCTTGCTGCCGACGCCTGTCCAACAAGCAACCGTACCCGCCCGATTTTTTACTTTCAGAGTAACTTCCTCTATGGCGGAATGACATGATGCGCCAACTACCTGAAGCACATCATGCAGGCCTATAAGCAATGTTTGAGCTAAGGCCGCTAAATTAACAACCTGAAAACGTGACTTCCGAAATACTGGGTGCTGTGTTGGCGGCGGTTGGGGCTTGATAAGTGAAACTACAATCCTTTATGGCGCTTTTACCCGCATCCTTGGTGCCGCTGATTGTCGTCTCTTTGTCCGTTACACCGATGTGGTAATCCTGGGCTGAAATACCAGCCGCCGTGGCTATGGGTTTTACACCGGGGTATCCGTGCACCAAGTCTATTGTAACCCCTTCAACCGAGACTGAACCCGTTTCACCGGTTTGACCGTCAACCAAGGCCTTGGCATGTACTATGGCCGCGGCGGATTTGACCGCGCCTTGGGCGCTTTGCAAGGTGGCTTTTCTGGCATCGCCGCCCAAATCGGCGAATTTCGGCAAAGCAACCGCTGCCAAAATCCCCAATACCACAATCACCATGATCAGTTCGATCAATGTAAAACCCCGCTGTTTTTTTAATGCCACGTCGTCACCTTGAGTTTTGTTGAGAAAGGCCGATCCGCTCGGCCGATTTTCAGATCACAGTTTAGACTATACTGCTTTAACTGTGAACTCGGGCCCATAATAGCCGGCGGGCACGGATTACGCATCGAGACAGGCACCAATCGGCATGAGCATACGAACATTCATATTTTGCGATATTTGCAACCCGCAAGGCTTGAGAGCCATAGAGTTTCGCCGGGCACCGCGTAGCGACGAGCGCACCGGGCGCCGCATCAGCGACGGCAGGGCCTGGTTTGACGGAGAGCCGCAAGCCGCTGTCGAGGCGGGCTGGCTGTTCACCCGCGAAGGCTTGCACATATGCCCGGTATGTCAAGCCGCGAGGCGCTAACGGCGGATCTCGGCATTTGGCCCGGTTAGGCCTTGCGATGACGTCTCGACCAGGAATCCATGCATGACTTTTTCCCGCTACATTGGCCTTGGCCGGTTTTTCTTTTGCTTGACTGTAACCTGGTTGTCGATATCCTTGAATCCGGCTTGGGCGGTGAATTACATATTCCCCGGAAATTTGCCCGCCGGCTGCAGCGGCGGCAACGGCACTTATACCTGCTCTTCACTGTCGCTCAATTACGCCGATACCATAAGCATTGCCGCGCCCGCGCCCGCCAGCATAACAGTCAACAACAACCTTTCCTTGCCCTCGGCGGTAAAGATCAACGACGGCGGTTCCGCTGCCAATCTGAGTCTGGTGGTGACCGGCAATCTGTCAGTGGTATACGCTACGATCGTCAACGCCAATGTCACCGCCAAATCCGTCAGCGATTCCAACGGTTCGAATACCTTCGGCGGCTCGTTGCATGCTACCGAAGGCAATATCAAATTGGCTTTCAAAACCAGCGTGGCGGGTTCGGTTGGCAGCGCTGGCGGAAATATTACATTCGATCAAAACAACGAGATAGGCGGTGGTGTTTCCAGTGTCAGCGGTTCCATCAAGCTCGGTTATCAATCCAAGGTGTCGGGCGAGACTTCCAGCAGCGGTTCGATTGAACTGGGACAGGAGAGCGTGGCTTCGGCTTGCGTCAGGTCGACGGCATCCGCCTCGATAAAACTGGGTTACCGAGCCAAGGTCGATGGCGTTTGCTGCGGATCGGGCTGCGGGACTTCCTGCGTGGTCAACAACAGTACTTACGCCATGCCGGCGGCATGTTCGGCGCCGCCCTCGCCGTCGCTGGCTTATTTTCCGGTTCCGGTGTCGCCATTGAACGAGGATATTACCAAATGGAGTAACGGCAGCGTCTATGCGGGCAAGTTCAACGGCAGTCAAACCCTGGGCGGGATCCCCTTTGAATTGCAGACCGATGCCGACGGCGATAACGTTTTTTGGGGCACCAATTTAAATATATCGAACTTTAGCGGTTCCTCTAGCCTGACGCTGACCCTGGCGACCAATTTATTCGGCGCCACCACGGTTTATACCTTGATCAATTCGGCCTGGGGAAACGCGGGCAGTAATGTCGGTTCCATCACCTTTAAGGCCAGTAACGGAGACACCCATACCGTACAACTGGTGGAAGGCGTCAATGTGCGCGATCATTATTACGGAAGCTTTGTCAATACCGTGAGTTCAAGCGCGGTCACGCTGAATGTCATCGGCACTAATCAATCCGGTACCGCGCATTTGGACATGCAGGCCTTTGCCTTGCCGAGTGCTTTTCAAAACGAGACCTTGACCAGTATCGTCTTTACCTCCACCGGCAGTTCGTCGACCGGCTTGCCTTTTCTGGCCGGGGTGACGGTGCGGGCGCAAAGTCTAGGCGGTTCGGGCAGCATAGTGGCGCCGAAGTCGTTCAACTGCGTGGAACCCGGCGCCGATGCGCTCGCGGGACATCTCTATACCAAATTGTCCGCCACGCCGTTTGCTTTCAACGTGGTTGCACTCAAGGATTCCGACAACGATGGCGTGGCCGACGCGGTTGCCACCACTTATGCCTCGGATGTCAATCGCAGTGTTACCGTGGAACTGGTGGACGCCGCGGGCGGCGGTTCCTGCTCCGCATTGCCGGCGCTCAGCCCGGCTGTCAGCCAGACCCTGACCTTCGGCAAGGCGGCGCAAGCCAGCGAGCTGGGCAGAAAAAATTCCGCCGCCATGACGGTATCCAAGGCTTATCCCAAGTTGCGCTGTCGGGTCACCGATGCCAGCCAGTCTTCGCCCGTGGTCGGTTGTTCCACCGATAGTTTTGCGGTTCGGCCGTCGGCGTTCAATGTGACCTCCAGCGCCGACGGTTCCGGTACGGTCAAGGCCGGTGCCGGATTCACGCTAAGCGCCGCCAGCGGGGTTGTCGGCTACAACGGTACACCGAAACTGGATGCCGGCAAGCTCATTGCTCATGCCGGTGCTGTAGCCAAGGGGCTGTTGGCGGGTAATTTCGGCGCGGCCGATGCGAATAGCGGAACCGCTACGGGTTCGGCGTTTACGTATTCCGAAGTAGGGCATTTCAGTCTGTCGGCTCTGGGCGTTTACGACGACAGCTTTGCCGCCGTGGATGTGGCGACCGGCGATTGTACTGCTGATTTTTCCAACACTGCGAGTCCGGCGGGGCTATATGGCTGTAAATTCGGTAATACCGTAACAAGCTCCAGCTTCGGCCGTTTCATTCCCGACCATTTCGATGTCGGTCTGAACACGCCGGTTTTCGCCGCCGCTTGCGCAAGCTTTACTTATGTGGGTCAAGCAATCAAATACGCCACCCGACCATTGGCGACCGTCAGCGCCAAAAACGCCTCGGGCGAGATAACCAAAAACTACACCGGCAACTATTGGAAAATCGATCCCAGCCATGCCGCCCACGGTATTTTTCCCAGCTACAGCGAAGCCGGCCGGCCGTTGACGGTATTGAACGCCTTGCCGCCGCTGGCAACGGATAACGGGAACGGCACCGGAACCTTGAGCTTTGCCGATACCGTCAGCGATATTCTGGCGCTTACCCGCATTGACCCCATCGCGCCATTCAACGCCGAAATTGCCCTGAGCTTCGCTCTGCGCGACAGCGACGGCGTTAGCGCGTCCGGAAATCCGCTGCGATTCGGCGCGGCCAGTCCCGGCAACGGCATGGCGTTCAGCGGCGGCAACAAGGAAATGCGCTGGGGCAGGTTGCGGTTGCAAAATGCCAACGGGTCGGAGTTGCTGCCGCTGCCGTTACCGTTGTTCAGCGAATATTTCAACGGCGCCGGTTTCGTCAAAAACAGCGCGGATAACTGCACGGCCTTGCAACTGGCCAGCCAGTTGTCGCTGAGCAATCCCGCAACGGCGGACGGCGCGGCGCGGGCCGGCAACGCGGCCATGACGCTGGCTCCCGCCGGGGTTTCTCAAGCCGCTTTATCGCATCCTAGCCTGCTGGCCGGCGAGGCGGGTTTGAGTTTCAGCGCGCCGGGCAGCGGCAATACCGGTTACATAGACATTGCCGGTAATTTTGCCGCGCTGCCCTGGCTGCTGTTCGATTGGGATCACGACGGCAGTCACGACGATTCGCCGACGGCGCGCGCCAGCTTCGGCATTTATAAAGGCAACGGCAGACAGATTTATCGGCGGGAAGTGTATTGAAGTGTTGCCATACTGTTTTCCCATGGCCGCCAAGCCGGTCGGAAAGCGATCAGCGCGCATGCTTGCGCAGCATGATGGCCAGCAACGGCGGCGTCATTAGCGTGGTGAGTATCACCATCAACACGATCACGGAAAACACCTGGTCCGGCAAAATCCCGGCCGTGAAGCCGGTCATGGCGAAAACCAGCCCCACTTCTCCGCGCGGCACCATGCCCAGGCCGACGATCATTTTGTCGGCGCGGCCGGCGCCCAATCCCGACACCAATTTGCCGACGACCGCGACGGCCGTAAGCACCAGCGCCGTCAGCAGGGTTTGGCTGTCGAACAGGGTGTCGAGTCTGACGCTCATGCCGGTCAGCACGAAGAATAGCGGCGTAAAGAAATGATAAAGCGGGTTCATCAGGTCCTCGACATGCTTTTCCGCATGTTGCTCGACGACGTTGAGAATGTTTGCCTTCACCGGGCCGGTTTCGTCCCGCACGCAGGCCTTGAGATCGTTGACGATTTCCGGGTCGTGAAAAAAACGAAAATGCACCTTGTCCAGCACCAAGCCCGCCGCGAAGGCTCCAATGATGGGCGACAGGCCGGCCCGGTGCGCCAGATAGGCAAAGGTCAGGCAGAAAGTGACGGCCAGGCCGAACTTCATGCCGACGCCGGAATTGATTTTCGACAGGCCGCGACCGATGGGCGCGGCGGCGTAATGACCGACAAATACCGCGCCGAATAAAAACAAAAACGATTCGGCGAAAATTTGCCCAATCTCGCCGCCACTGATGCCGCCGACGGTGCCGAGAGCCATCACGATGGAAAAAGCAATCAAGGCCAGTACATCGTCGAATACCGCCGCGCCCAGAATGATGCGCGCCTCCAGCGAATCGAGCATTTTCATGTCGCGAAACAGGCTGGCGGCGATGGCCACCGAGGTTGCGGTCAATGCGCCGCCTATCATCAGATACACGTGCGAAGCCAGCCCCGGCATCAGCAGCGGTCCGGCGACGAATGCGCCCAGCACAAAGGGTACGTTGACGCCGATCAAGGCCACCAGCAATGCGCGCGGGCCGACTTTGATCATGTCGCCGATATGGGACTCGAGACCGATCTGAAACAGCAGAATGACCACGCCGAGCTCGGCGAAGAATTGGATATTCGGGTCGGTTTTGGCCGCTTCGAAAAATTCGATGCCCAGTAAGGGCAGGTTGCCCAGCAACAAGCCCAGCAGCAGTTCGCCCATGATGGAGGGCTGGCCGATTTTCTCGATCAGACTGCAGATTTTGGCACCGATCAGCAGCAAGGCGATGAATAAAAAGCTGCGGGCGTCGAACGGATTGCTGCCGTCGACCGATGCGGCCAGCGCGGTATCAAGCGGGAGCAAGGCCAACAAAATACAGGACCAGGATATTTTCATGGGACAGCCTCCTCGGGATGGATTCGTTGCATGATCCGGGTAATTACCCGCCAAGCAGATTTCTCATATGGCGACGCGGTCAAACTAGCACAAGGGCCGTCCGCGCGGTCAGACTTGCAGAGTCTGATAGGCCTGCTAAGGTTCCCGGAATTTCGGGATACCACCACATCAATTCAAGAGCTTACTCTGAAAGTAAAAAATCGGGCGGGTACGGTTGCTTGTTGGACAGGCGTCGGCGGCAAGGATGCTGCCGTCGAGCCTACAAGGACGTATTTACGGCGTCCTGTCCGGCGAGGAACCGTACTCAGCTGCACTACTTTTATTTGCCGGGGCGATCGCCAGGCCTTCATGAAGGTTACTCTGATAGTCATGGTGGGAGCGATGCATGGTCGCGATGATGGCCTTGCGAATCGCGACTGTGCATTGCTCCTCCGAGACTGCCGTTCATTTCCAGGAGGAGGGTGACGTAAAAGGTAGGTTGGGCTGAATGCAACGAGGCCCAACAGTTGGATTTTGTTTGGCTTATTACGAATGTGAGCGCTTGGCGTTTTGCAATATGAGGCTTGGATTGAATATGGATGGCAGCGGAATAGCAAAGAGCCGGACGAATATCGGCTGGTCCGGCATTGACGAGCCGGCCGGCGGTCTGCGCCGTTAGCTAGCGCAAACGGTGTCGTAAGCTCAGGAGATCCCGGCAATGGGCGTTTCGCCGAGCGGATCGGTGAACTCGGGGGTTTTTTTCTGCCATCTCAGCAATTCCAGCTTACCGTCGTGGTGTTCGACGATGGCGGTGCAGCTTTCCACAAAGTCGCCGGTGTTGACGTACATAAAACCTTCGATGTGTTTGATTTCGGCGTGGTGAATGTGGCCGCAGATTACTCCGTCCACCCCTTCATGCTTGAGGGTTTTGACGATGGTTTCTTCATAGTCCGACATAAACTTCACCACGTTTTTGACTTTGAATTTGACAAAGGCGGCCAGGGAAAACTGCGATTGCACACCGAGCAGCCGCCTGCACAGCCTTAGCAGGCGGTTGATTTCTATCAGCCAGTCGTAGCCCACGCTACCGAGTTTGGCCATCCAGCGCTGGTGTTGGGCAATGGTGTCGTATTCGTCGCCGTGTACCACCAAAAATCGTTTGCCCTGCGCGGTGGTGTGTATGTCGGATTTTTTCACCACGATGTCGCCGAACACATATTCGTCGTAATCGCGCACGTTTTCATCGTGATTGCCGGGCACATAAATGATTTGGGTGCCGTGGCGGGCCTTGCGCAGAATCTTCTGAATGACGACGTTATGGTCGCGCGGCCAGTACATTTTTTTGGACAAGGCCCAAAAATCGATGATGTCGCCCACCAGATAAAGTTTTTCGCTGTCGTTGTGTTTTAGAAAATCCAGCAGGGTATCGGCTTGGCATTGGGTGGAACCGATATGTAGATCGGAAATCCAGATGGTGCGATAGGGCGGTGTCGTCATGATGTCGTGTCTTTAAGTGGATACGTTCGGGCGAATCGGGAAGGCCGCTCAAGCGCGGCGGGAAACGGCGGGGCCGTGGCCGCGGATATCGATACTGTCCAACATTAAAATCAGATAGCCGGCGATTTTGCGGCAATGTTCGGTGCAGCGTTCCAGGGCTTTCAAAATATACATGGCGTCCAGCGCCGGATCGAGCCAATCCGGACTCCGCATCGCCAAGCTCAACTGCCGTTGGATGCCTGTTTGTATCCGGGTTTCGCAGTGCAGGCTGTCGCGTATCAATTTATAGGCTGGGCTGGAATCGCGGCTTTCCAGAACGGCGGTCATTTTGTTCAACAAGACTTTGATCGCTCCGCCGGTTGAAAAAATGTCCGCCAGCAAGCAGCATTTTTCGGCCTCATCCTGGTGGCTGAAGGCGGGGGTTCTGGCGGCAAAGTCGGCGATTTCATTGCCGATTTTTTCCAAGGCGTCGGCTATTTTCGAGATCAGCAGTACCGTGCGCAAGTCGTTGGTCAGGGCGCCTTGCCGGCTCAGCACGGCTCTGACTTCGGTTTCGATATGGGCGTGCCGGGTGTTGACTTTGCCGTCGCGGTCTATCACCCGTAAAGCCGTTTCCATGTCGGCATAATCCAGGGCGTGTAGGGTCTGTTCCAGTTGTTGAATCAATTGCCCGGTCATGTCCAGTAGAAGGCTGTGCAGGTAACCCAGTTCGCCGTCAAAATAATGCAGCGGTGGCTGCCGGGTGATAGTGTCGGTTTGAGTGGTGGTCATGGGCGCCCTGCTGAATGGTGTGAGACAAAATCAGGTGTGTCTCCAATTGTAGGCGGGGCGCATTACAAAAATGTGACACCGGCCCGGGTTGAATTTCAACAGGGCGGTATTCAAACCAGGCGGCTCAGGTGAAATCCGATAGGCCGGTAAGTTCCATCAGGGCCTGTCCGGATTTGGCGTGCAGGTGATTAAAGGCTTTATGCAGGACTTCCCAGCCGGCAAATGAAATGATTTGCCAATGTTGGGTGTTTCTATCCCATTCGGTATCGAACAAGGCTCCCAACCTGACCAGATGTACAAAAGTTTCGTCGGAGGGGGAGTCGATATAGGCCTGGGCGGCTTCCAGTTGATGGGCGGAAATCAAGCGGGCCGCCGGTTGCTTGTTGCCGGCATGGCTATTGGTATACATCACATAACCGGGGTCTATGCCTACCCTTTTCAGGTTATTGCAATAGTCTTCGAAGTTTTCAATCGGAAACGCTGCGGTTGAGGACATGGCTTTTCCTTTTCCTTGAATTTGAGGCTGAATTGCAGCTAAATGTGCCTTACCCCGCCGGTTAAACGGCGGGCGCGGGTAAGGCGGTTGCGGTCACGTTTTGTTTTTCAGTAAATCGCGAATTTCGGTCAACAACAACTCCTCATTGGATGGCGCGGGTGGGGCTTCCGGTGCCGCTTCGACTTTTTTCTTGAACGACATCAATACCTTGATCATCAGGAACACGGCGCCGGCCACAATGGTAAAGTCGATGACGGTTTGAATGAATTTGCCGTAACTGACCACGACCGCCGGAATCACCGCGCCTTCGGCGGTTTTAGATGCCTGCTGTATGGTTATTGCCAGGTCGGAAAAGTCCACGCCGCCCAACAATACCCCGATGGGCGGCATGATGACATCGGCTACCAGCGATGAAACAATTTTGCCGAAGGCGGCGCCTATGATGACACCCACCGCCATATCTACCACATTGCCTCTCATGGCAAATTCTTTGAACTCTTGCAGTATTCCCATAGGTTAAGCCCCTTGATTTATTATTGAGTGATGCGTGACCTGTCTGTTTCGGCAGTCGGCGCGTACAAAAAACATGCAGTTGCTAAAAAGTGAAGCTGGCCGCGAATCGGCCGATTCACCGCTTGGAGGAAGCGCAAAAAATTTGAACTCCTGCGCATTTTTATACCACAGCGCGGCGTTCACGACAGCATATAAAATGCTGTGTGTTTTGCGCGATAGGCGAGGTTTTTCGGCTGGGGAAGGGCGGGGTTGCCGCGCCCGTATCGG
>NZ_JANIBJ010000046.1 GCF_024505185.1 Methylomonas subterranea | reverse complement strand
GGCGCCCTGAGCGGCGCCGCGCTCGGATGCGTGGTCGGTCTGGCGGCCGGCGGCGGCAGCGGCTGTGCCCAAGGCGCGGCCATCGGCGCCGTCAGCGGTGCAGTCGTCGGTTGGGGCACGGTAAAATATCAGCAATATCAGGCCTCTCAGGTCAGATCCGTCAACGAGGACCAGCGTTTGTACGGTCTGGCCAAATCGGTAGACACTGCACAAGTCAAAATCAACAAATCCAGTTCCAGTCCAAGCCCGGTCCGCCCCGGCGATTCGGTTCAGCTGGCCACGGATTATTCGATACGATTGCCCAAGCAACAAGCGGTATCGCCGGTATCCGAAAGCTGGACCTTAAAGAAGGACGGCCAAGTTCTGGCCGCCCTGCCGCAACAGGAAAGTCAAAGAGCATCCGGCGGCTGGAACGCCAACGCGGTCATCCCCATTCCCAGCGGCGCCACCAGCGGCACCTATGTCATCGAACACAAAGTGCAGTCCGGCAACAGCTATGACTTGAGCATATCCACTTTTGATGTCGTCAATTAAGCCGACACGCTTCATTTTAATGGTCTGTTGCATTCTGCTTACGCGCAATGCAACAGGCTTTTCGAATGGCTTTTGCCCCGGCGAAATGGAAGCCGCGCTCGGCACCAGACAAAAAATATTCAACGAATGGCCGCTTAGACCCCTGAACGACGAAGCCACCGAATTCGTGCAGAGACTGGCCATGCGGCTGGCGGCGCAATATTCCTTCAACGCCGGAGGTATCCCCTGGCGCGTTTATCTGGTGCGCAATTTATCGCCCAATGCCTTCTCGATTGGCGGCGGCTTTGTATTTGTCAATGAAGGCGCTTTGACTTTCGCCGAAAACGAAGAAGAGATGATCGCCATCCTGGCTCACGAGCTAGGCCATGAACTGGCGGGACATTTTTGCAAGTCGCGCGTAGAATCGGCGCCCACCAGTTTTTTCGACTTCCTGCTAGGCGCTACGCCGGCATCTCGACCCAAGGAAACCGCTCAGTTGGGCTCCTTGCCACAAACAATCGACCCGGCCAAGGAGCAACAGGCGGACAGAATCGCCATATCGTTGTTGCAAGCTTCCGGTTATAACCCGCAAACCTTGTTGAGAGTGTCCAGACGCCTTCCCAAGGATATCGATGGACATTGGGTAGACAGCATCAGAATAGAAACCTTGAGTCAGTTGCTTGGAAGCCTGCCCGACTTCAATTCCGCTCCCAGGGATTCGGAACAATTCCAAAGAATCAAAAGAATGCTGTCCAGCGAAGCACCTGTCAATAGGTTCTGACGGAATTCCGCCGGATGTTGAAATTTCTCAAAAAACGGCTGGGAGAGCCGGCAAGTCTGATATTCGACACCGCCAGCTTGACCGGCCTCGGCGGCCGCCTCAATCAGGAGGATGCGCTGGCTTATTGTTCCATAAACCCGCAAGCCGCTTGCTGGATCGTTGCGGACGGCGTTGGCGGACAGGAGGCGGGCGAAGTAGCCTCGCAATTGGCCGTAACAACCATTTTGCGGGAATTCCGCGCCAACCCGCGCTGTAGCGGCAAAAATATGGGCCAATTATTGGAAGCCGCTCATCGGGCGGTTTTTTCCGCCCGCCTGTCCAGGCCCGCTTCCAAACACATGGCAACCACCGCGGCGGTATTGATTGTCGACCATCATCGGGCGGTGTGGGGGCATGTCGGCGATTCCCGTTTGTATCATTTCCGTGACGGCAAATTGCTGCAACGCACCTCCGACCAAAGCTTGATCAACATGATGCTGGAATGCGGCGCCCTGTCCGAAGACGACATGGCGGACTATCCTCAACGCAATGTCATTTTGCATGCCTTGGGCCAGGATAACACCCCGCAATACCGCATTAACGGCCCGGTCGCGATTCAGGCGGGCGACGGCTTTTTACTGTGTACCGACGGCGTATGGGAATTGATGAGCGACCGGGAATTGCTGGAAACTTGGCAAGCCCGCCATTCCGCCGCCGCTTGGCTGGCCGAGATGCAAGAACGCCTGGAACCCAGAGTGGCGGATAAAAACAGCTCCGGTAAACCGGCGGACAACTACAGCGCCCTGCTGGTCAAGGTGTTCCCGTATCCCGAGCCATAGGTTTCAAGCGGATACACCACGCGGCGGTTGCGACGGAACCCGCTACCGACTCATGCCGTTACCCATCCAGGCACCGGCGGCGGCACCGATACCGGCTCCCAAGGGATCGCCCTTACTCATTTCGTAGCCCACGGCACTACCCAGGGCGCCGCCCACCAAACCGCCCGTAGTACGTTGATCGTAAGATTGATAACGCGGTGCCGGCACGGGCGCGGGAACATATTGCACCACCCGCTCGGGATAATAAACCCGCTCGACTTCCACATAGTGATCATGGTGATGATGACCGTGATGCTTATGATGGCCGTGACCGTGACCGTGACCGTGACCATGCCCATCGGCAACGGCAACCGAGGTAAACAGCAGGCCCATAACAACGAATTTTGCCGATTTGAACATGAGAGTCGTCTCCACTTTTGAATTAAGTTGGGATGGATTCTAAATGAACGTTGCTTAATAACGGATTAACAATATATTAAAACCGTATTAAGACAGGCGCGCGGAAAAAATAAGTCGTCGCTTACTCTGAAAGTAAAAAATCGAGCGGGTACGGTTGCTTGTTGGACAGGCGTCGGCAGCAAGGATGCTGCCGTCGAGCCTACACAGACGTATTTACGGCGTCCTGTCCGGCGAGGAACCGTGCCCAGCTGCACTACTTTCATTTGCCGGGGCGAGGCACCTTTTATGATCGTTAGGATATGATCGAAAACAACTTTTCGCGTTTTTGGCGCCTTTCTGACAAAGTCCTTATCGGGTTTGCATCAAGCCATCCAGGGTCAAGCCGCAGCTAGGCACGAAGGCCTGCATAAAAAACACCACTTCAGCTTGTTGCAAATCATGGATGTTTTTGGCCAATTGTTCGGCCGCAATCTCGAACTCGGTATTACCGGCTTTCAATTCAGCTTGGCATTTCAGGTAAGCGGATATTTTGTCGGCCGCCTTGATGATCTGCTGATTCTCCGGCGGCAATCGTTCATGCTGAATCAAAGGTTCGAAATCCGCCTGTAATGCCTCGGGCAATAGCCGCAGCAACTCGATTTCGGCCTGATGTTCGATACTTTTATAGGCGTGCAAGATGGCCTGGGAGTGGTATTTGATCGGGGTAGGCAAATCACCGGTAATCACCTCGGTGACATCGTGATACAGAGCCGCGGCGGCAATGGCATTGGCATCGACCTGGCCGCCGAAATAGCGGTTCTTGATCAGCGCCAGGGTATGGGCAATCACCGCCACTTCCCAACTGTGCTCCATGACATTTTCATTCAGGGCATTGCGCTTCAATCCCCAGCGTTTGATCCATCTCAATCGGGATAGATAGGCGTAAAAACTGCTTTTGATAGAGCTATGCGTCATGGCTGAAACCAAACTTACAACAATCGCTAATAGGACCCTTGCTATGAAAGGGAGTGGTTTTATGTGAGTTAGTTTAAACAACTCTCCGGCAAACGCGCTGTAAATTCCACCCGCAATCGCCGCCGCGAAGGAGGTGGATGTGGTATTTTCGTCCGCATGGCAGCATCGCATCGGTAATAAACATGAAAATCGGCATTCAAACCTGGGGTTCAAACGGTGACATTCGCCCGCTGCTGGCACTGGCGGCTGGCTTGCGGCAAGCCGGGCACGAAGTGACCTTGGTTGTCAGCAGTATCGATAAGCAGCGCTACAACGGCATCGCCGGGCAATTAAATATCCGCTACCGGCAAATACCCGAGCGTATAGACTTCGACATGCGGGATTTCGCGGCGCGTTCATTCAAGATGCATCCCTTGAAATGGCTGCGGGCCTTATTGGATGAAGCTTTCTTCCCCTGGGAAGCCGACATTTATGCCGCCGCGCAACAATTGGTTGCGGAAAACGATCTGCTTCTGGGCCATCATTTTTTGTATCCTCTGAAGTTGGCCGCCGCCCAGGGCGAAAAACCGTTTTACAGCGTTACCTTTTGCCACGCCGCCATACCCAGCCCCAACCTGCCGCCCTTCAGCTTTCCCGATCTGGGTAAATATCTGAACCCCATCAGCTGGAAATTGCTGGAACTGGTCTTCAATTGGGCTCTGCGGGAACCCTTGACCCGCTTATGGCGCTCGGCTGGAGTAGCGCCCGCCAACAATATGCTCGGCGAGCATTTGACCTCGCGGCAACTCGATTTGGTCGCCGTCGATCCCTTGTTTTGCCAGGGCCGGAAAGATTGGCCCGCCCATCACAAAATCTGCGGCTTTTTAAACCTGGCTGTCGATGCGGATGGCTGGAACATGCCGGAAAGCCTGGATGCCTTTTTAAACGCGGGCCCGGCCCCGGTTTATATGACGTTCGGCAGCCTGCAACAGGCCGTAGCGGAATGGAGCATGACATTGTTCATTCGGGCGGTTGAATTATCCGGCTGCCGGGCAATCATTCAAACCAGTTCCCCCGACTATCCAGCCGGCGGCCGGCAAGGACGCATCTATTTTATCGGCAAACATCCGCACCAGCCGGTGTTCAGGCACTGCGCGGCGGTTGTGCACCATGGCGGGGCCGGCACCGCGCATGCGGCCACCCGTTCCGGTTGCCCTTCGATTGTGGTGCCCTTCATGGACGAACAGTTGTTTTGGGGCCTTCGCATACAGCAATTGGGCTTGGGCGGCAAACCCTTAGCCGCCAAATCCGTCAGTGCCGAAGCATTGGCGGGAGCCATTGCAACCACCTTGAATACGCCGGCTTGGCGCGATCGCGTCCGCCAGGCCGCCCAAGAGATGCAAGACCGCGATGGGGTCGATACCGCCGTGCAGTGGATTAGCGAGCAATTCCAGGTAGCAGCGGGAACTCATGGCCGCGGGCAATCGGCGGACAAGGGCTTCAGCGTCAACCAGACTTGAGCATCATTGGGCAACAAGGCCTGGGGGGACAACTTGGCCACATCCGGCAAATCGTTTTGAAAAATGGTTCGGGCCCTGAATACCAGCACTTTTTCCACCGTGGACACACAGGCCTTCAGACCGAAGGGTAAAAAAGCCGCCTGCAAATCGCCCAGATAGGCCGATTGATTCAGCAAACCGGTGACGATTTGATTGGCGTTTTGTTTCGAATTGCTCGGCCGCCCGCGCCGGCTATTCCAGGCAGGCGTTTCGGCCGCCGCCCGCGCCAAGGCCCGCGACCATTGCGGGAATTCAATCAGGCGCCCCAAGCCGACGGACTCAATGGCCGTCGTATCGGCCGCTAAAAAAACCGGCAATCCCGCTTTCAGCAATTCAAGCAAGGAAGCAATCGATAAGGCGCAATTGCTTCGAACCAGCAACGCAGAGGGTGCCGTGGCGCGCTGTTCAAGACGGGCCGCGCATTCGGGCAGAGCCAGACTGAATACTTCATCCGCCGCCACGGGCGCCAGCCAGCAAGATAACAAGAAGAAAAAAGGAATTTTCATAACGAATTTTAAACCATGGTGCCCGTTGAAGCTGGGCCGCCTATCATACTTTTGTCACATTTGTTTACCAATAAGAAACAAACCATAAAATACAAGCCTTATTGTAAATAATTTAAATAAGTTTATAGTTAAACCGTACTCAATTTTTAACGGACCAACAGTCCAGGACGTAATCATGAAACCCAAAATCAATTTCTTCAGAGACATCCTCACCGGCATTTTCTTTACCATCGGTATATTCGGATTTTTGTCGGGCGAATTCGTCATATCCACCCTGTTGTTCGGTGCCGCTTCCGTTTCCAGCAATCTGGCTTTACACCCCGGCATCGAACTTTGAACCGTTTTTGCTCTACCCTCGTTGTTTACCTCGCAGTACCTAAAGCTCTGTCAACTCCACGGCCCGCCTTATATCGCATAACGCGGGCTTTTTTTGCCCCCTGCCGTAGCCCCGACCATACGGTTTAACGTTACAATCCCGCTCGATCAATCCAGCCGCACGGCCACGCGCTTTGAGCCCCAACTTCCGGGGAGCGCATTGAACAATCCCGCGCAACGCGTTTGGCAAAACCGGCATCGGCCATCGGCATTCAGATTCCAGTCCGATAACACATACCAATCGCGCCCTATCAATAATTCGCCGCAAGCATGGCAGTAGGTGCTTTCGGCCGACTTGTCGTGAACATTGCCGACATAGGCATGACGAACGCCGTTTTTGACGGCAATTTCGCGCGCGCGTAGCAAGGATGAAACCGGCGTGCGCGGTTTATCCAGCATTTTCCAGTCGGGATGAAAGGCCGTGAAATGCATGGGCACATCCGGTCCCAAATTTTCCGCTACCCATTGGGTCATCGCCTCCAACTCACTTTCCGAATCGTTTTCGCCGGGAATAATCAGAGTGGTCAATTCCAGCCACACCCGGGTTTCGTGCTTCAGGTATTGCAGAGTTTCCAGCACCGGCCGCAGATGGCCGCCGGTAATTTTGTGGTAAAAATCCTCGCTGAAGGCTTTTAAATCGATGTTGGCGGCGTCCATCCAGCGATAAAACTCGGCGCGCGGCTCCGCGCAAACATAGCCGGCGCTGACGGCTACCGACTTCAAGCCCAGCTCCCGGCAGGCTTGGGCCGTGTCTATGGCGTATTCGTGAAACACCACCGGGTCGTTATAGGTATAGGCCACGCTATCGCAGCCCCGCGCCAAAGCGGTCTGGGCTATCAAATCCGGCGCGGCGCGGCTCATCAGGGTATCCATTTCCCGGGATTTGCTGATGTCCCAGTTCTGGCAGAATTTGCAAGCCAGATTGCAACCGGCGGTGCCGAACGAAAAAATTGCCGT
Organism: Methylomonas subterranea; assembly: GCF_024505185.1. Classification (GTDB taxonomy): domain Bacteria; phylum Pseudomonadota; class Gammaproteobacteria; order Methylococcales; family Methylomonadaceae; genus Methylomonas; species Methylomonas subterranea. Next base: position 22,742 of record NZ_JANIBJ010000046.1, on the reverse strand, counting down.
GCCGGGCAAAAAATGATTGAGCGGCTTTTTTTCGATGGGATCGATGGCGAAGCCGCTGGAGCGGCCGTAACTGGTCATTACGATCTGATTCCGCAGATTTTGCCGCACAAAGCACAAACCGCGTTGGCCTTCGCGCAGTTTACAAAATCGCGGGCATACATCGCATTGCACCCGGCCGTCTTCCAGCAAATGCCAATATTGCGTAGTGACTGTGTCGTGGCTTATAAATCGGCTCATGCAGACCTCCCGGCGAAAGCGTTGGACCATCGGTATTCGCTCGCGCAAGATAACGACGGAACAGGCGGAATAATAAAGCTAAACGATTGATCCGCCGTTAAAAACCGGCGTAATTTTTCCCGTTCGTCCGGCGGGATTGTTGTAACATATCGACGGCAAAACAGCATATAAAAATGCAGCGGCATTTACGAGGAGGTAAAGGTCATGAACAGAGCACCCGCCGTTGCCGGCAGCTTTTATCCGGCGGACGCCGCCGTCTTGAGCCATATGCTGAGGGATTTGTTGGATCGTCCCGCCGACGGCCCCGCTCCTAAAGCCATCATAGTGCCACATGCAGGCTACATTTATTCCGGACCCATCGCCGCCAGCGCTTATGCGCGATTGGCAAGCGCGCGGGACCGCATCAGCCGGGTGGTACTGATAGGGCCTTCTCACCGAGTGGCCTTTCGTGGCCTGGCTGTCAGCAGCGCCGAAATCTTCAGCACTCCGCTGGGAGGCATTGCCGTCGATCATTCGGCTATCGCGCTACTGCAACATCTTCCGTTCGTCGGCTATCTGGATCAGGCGCATGCCCTGGAGCATAGCCTGGAAGTGCACCTGCCGTTTTTGCAGCAAACTTTAAGCGACTTCAAGCTGGTGCCGCTTGTGGCGGGCGACGCAAGCCCGCATCAAGTCAGCCAGGTATTGGACATACTCTGGGGCGGCAAGGAAACCCTGATCGTCATCAGCTCGGACTTGAGCCATTATCACGATTACGCCACCGCGCAAAAGTTGGACCGACGCACCAGCGACTCGATCGAGTCGCTGAATTATCAAGCTCTGGACTCGGAAGCGGCATGCGGCAAAGTACCGGTCGCCGGCCTGTTGAAACTGGCCAAGGAAAAATCGCTGTCTATCAAAACCATAGACCTCAGAAACTCCGGCGATACCGCCGGCGACAAATACCGGGTGGTGGGTTATGGTGCCTATGTCGTTGAATGATCATCAGAAAGCCGAACTGCTGAAACTGGCCAGAGCCTCCATTCAGGAGGGTCTGCGGACCGGCCGGCCGCTGACGCTGGTTCTGCAACAATACGAAGCGGCCCTGACTCAAAAACGCGCCAGCTTTGTGACCCTGGAGCGCCATGGACAGCTACGCGGCTGCATCGGCATGCTGGAAGCCACCCGCCCCCTGGCGTTGGACATCGTCGAAAATGCCTACGCCGCTGCCTTTCGCGATCCGCGTTTTCCGCCGCTGTCCGAAAGGGAATATCCTGATCTCGACGTGCATCTTTCCATCCTGAGCGCCGCCGAAGCCATCGATTTTTCTTCCGAGCAAGACCTGATCGGCCAACTGCGACCCGGCATCGACGGCTTGATTCTGCGGGAAGGTTATCGGCGCGGCACGTTCTTGCCATCGGTATGGGAACAATTAGCCGATCCGGTGCAGTTCTTGCGCCATCTGAAACAAAAAGCCGGCTTGCCGGCCGACTATTGGTCCGACACCCTAGAAATATTTCGCTACGGCACCGAAACCTTTCCCTGATCGGTATACCGTCCGTTCCGGATCGAAATTAATGCCGAAAGCTTCGAAGCGCCTTGTTTGTCAAACGTTCAGGACACTATAATAGCGGGATTTTTACTCCATCAGCCCTGATAATCGCCGCTTAACAGCTGCCGTTTATTTTTGCTTCGACACTGATAACATGACAAAAACCCCTGATTTCAAACCCTGCGATTTGGTGATTTACGGTGCATTGGGCGATTTATCCAAGCGCAAACTGCTGATTTCCCTGTATCGTTTGGAAAAGCACAATCTGATGGAAGCCGATACCCGCATCATCGGCGTCGACCGGCTGGCGGAAACCGACGCCAGCTTCGTCGAAATTGCCCATAAGAGCCTGCAGTCGTTTTTGAACAACGAAATCGACACTGAAGTTTGGCAACGTTTCGCCCGGCGGCTGTCTTATTTGAAAATAGACCTGACCGAGCCCGAACAATACAAATTGCTCAACGCCGCCGTCGACCCCGAAAAACGGGTGATGGTGAATTACTTTGCCGTATCGCCGATGCTGTTCAAAAAGATTTGCCACGGCTTGCATAGCAGCGGGGTGTTGAACGCCGAATCCCGCATGGTAATGGAAAAACCCATAGGTCACGACCTGAAATCATCCAAGGAAATCAACGATGTGGTGGCTCAGGTTTTCCATGAAGACCAGGTGTATCGCATCGATCACTACCTGGGCAAGGAAACCGTGCTGAACCTGCTGGCTCTGCGCTTCGCCAACTCTCTGTTCTATACCAGCTGGAATCACAACAATATCGATCACATCCAGATCACCGTCGGCGAAGATATCGGCATCGAAGGCCGCTGGGATTATTTCGACAAGACCGGCCAACTGCGCGACATGCTGCAAAATCATTTGTTGCAGATTCTGACCTTTGTCACCATGGAACCGCCCGCCGATCTGTCCGCGGAAAGCATACACATGGAGAAGATCAAACTGCTCAAGGCCCTGCGGCCCATCACCTCTCGCAATGTCGATGAAAAAACCGTGCGCGGCCAATACACCGCCGGTTTCATCAAGGGCAACGCGGTACCGGGCTATCTTGAGGAGGAAGGCGCCAATACCGGCAGCACCACCGAAAGCTTTGTGGCGATTCGGGTGGATATCGACAACTGGCGTTGGGCCGGCGTACCCATTTATATGCGCACCGGCAAACGCATGCCGAACAAACGCACCGAAATCGTGGTCAACTTCAAGAACCTGCCGCACAATATTTTTAAAGACAGCTTTTACGAATTACCCGCCAACAAGCTGGTAATCCACCTGCAACCCAACGAGGGGGTGGACGTGATGATGTTGAATAAAATTCCGGGTATAGACGGCAATATCAAATTGCAACAAACCAAACTGGACTTGAGTTTCTCGGAAACCTTCAAGAAAAATCGTATCTTCGGCGGCTACGAAAAACTGATTTTGGAAGCGCTACGGGGTAACCCCACGCTGTTTTTGAGCCGCGAGGAAATCGAGCAGGCCTGGATCTGGGTGGATTCGATCCAGGACGCCTGGCAACACAACCATACCCCACCCAAGCCTTATCCGGCCGGCAATTGGGGGCCGGTTGCGTCGGTGGCATTACTCGCGCGCGACGGGCGCGCCTGGGAAGAATAACCAACACCATCCTTATTGAGAGAATAACGACCATGGTTAAAGAATTCTTTTTTGAACAGCATCATCACCTATTTACCGCCTTGGTGGCGGAATGTCAGGATGTATTGTCCGAAGCGCTCAGCAAACACGGCAGCGCCACCTTGCTGGTGTCCGGCGGCAGCACACCCGCACCCTTGTATGAAGCCTTGTCAAAAACCGAATTGAACTGGAAAAAAATCAAGATCGCCTTGGTGGACGAACGCTGGGTGGATCAAGACCACGGCGCCAGTAACGAAGCGCTGATCAGACGCACGCTGTTGATCAACAATGCTAAATTGGCCGAATTTACCGGCATGAAAAATTCGGCCAAAACCGCCGCTGCCGGCCAAACCGAAACAGAAGCCAATTACCGTAAACTGCCGCAACCGTTCAGTCTGGCCATTGTTGGCATGGGTCCGGACGGGCACACCGCGTCTTTATTTCCAAACGCGAAGGGATTGGCCGAGGCGTTGAATCCGGACAATGACCAGCTGACAACGGCCATCACGGCCACGCAAAGCGAAGTCACCGGCGCAAATACCGAGCGCTTGAGCCTAACCTTGCCCGCCCTACTTAAAACCGAGCGAGTGATCATTCTATTTACCGGGGAAGACAAGCTGGCGGTATTCAGCGCTGCCCAAAAACCCGGCCCGGTGAGCGATATGCCGATTCGGGGCTTGCTGCATCAGGAAGAGGTACCGGTCGAACTGTATTGGGCGCCTTAAGGCGGAAAACCGAAAACGGCTGGGGCCAAACCGCAACAACGCGAGGCGCCAGCCGATTTTCCGGCCACTCTTCAGCATCATTTAAGCGGCGAATATCATCCTATCCGCATTCAATCAACCGGGGCACACCATGAAATCCAATGACCTGACACCATCATCGCGTAATTTGCAGCTGGATTTCTTTCGCGGCTTGGCCTTGATGATTATTTTCATCAATCACATGCCGTTCAATCCCTGGTTTGCCTATACGCCTTCCAGGCTTGGGCCCAGCGACGCCGCCGAAACCTTTGTTTTCCTGTCCGGTTTCGCCGCCGCCATCGCGTTCGGCCGCAGTTTTCAACAGGCCGGCCTCGCCCTGGGTTCAGTGCGAGTTTTGTTTCGTTGCGCTCAAATCTATCTGGCGCATATCGTTTTGTTCCTGTTGATGAGCGTATTGCTGGTAACCGTGGTAGCTTTCAATGCCGACGGAGCCAAATGGCAGCTGGATAATCTGCATTATTTTTTCGAACACACCGATGAAGCCTTGTTGGCCTTAGTCAGTCTGAAGTACGTGCCCAATTTCATCGACATTTTGCCCATGTATCTGGTGATTATGCTTTGGCTGCCCATGGTCTGGGCGCTTTCCCGAGTCCATGTCGCGCTGGCGCTGATGTTTTCCGTGGCCCTGTATGCCTGCGCCCACTATTTTGGCTGGGAATTGACCGCCGACCCCGTCACCGGCAAGGCATGGTATTTCAACCCGTTTTGCTGGCAATTGGTTTTTTTCACCGGCTTCGCCTTCAGCAGCGGCTGGCTGCCGATTCCGCGCTTCAATCCCGCCTTGGCGACCATTTGCCTCGCCTATGCGATATTCTGCTACCCGCTGGAAAATGCCTACGGCTACAGCCGCCTGCCTTGGTTTGCCGCCTTCCGCGAACAGTGGGAACCCCTGCTGAACAAGGGTCATCTGGGTGTTTTGCGTTATCTGCATTTTCTGGCCATGGTGTATTTGATCAGCAATCTGGCCCGCAAATATTCGGCTTTTCTGCAATCTAACTGGGCCCGTCCGATTATTGCCATGGGCCAGCAGTCTCTGCCGATTTTCATGCTGGGCACCTGCCTGTCTTTCCTGGGCGGCGTTGTTTTGGATGGCCGCCAGATCGATTGGCTCAATAGCATTTGGGTCAACCTTGCCGGTATCGGCATCATGTTGTTGAGCGCGCGGCTGTTGAACTGGCTGGATGGAAAACCCTGGAAAAAAGCCATTCAGGCCGGCGGCCTGTCCGCGAACGTCGACTGGCCCAAGCAGGCCATGCTTGCCTTCAGCCTGCTGTTTTTAACCATTGCCCCCATGATGTTTTTGCAATCGCAACCCACCGACATGACACTGGCCGCCGCGCCAACGCCCGAGCCCGATATAGCCATCAGCGGACCGGAAGACCTGTCGGAAGGCGCGGACGCTTCCGAAACCACGGAAGTCGCTTATCAACTACCGCAAAAAAATCCCATCGAATTACCCGAACCACTCTGACCGTTTTCACGCGTGTCTCACACCCGCATATCTCCGGAGATAGCCTTACATGCACCCCGTATTAGAAGAAGTTACCGCGCAAATCATCGAACGTAGTCGTGAAACCCGCGCCGCCTATCTCGCCCGCATCGATGCCGCCATCGCCAACGGCCCTCAACGTACCAACCTGCCCTGCGCCAATCTGGCCCACGGCTTCGCCGTCTGCTCGGCAATTGAAAAAGACGAACTCGCGCATGCCGTCAAAGCCAATGTCGGCATCATTTCCGCCTATAACGACATGCTGTCGGCCCACGAACCCTATCAACACTATCCGGCCCTGATCAAGCAGGCCGTGCGCGAAGCCGGCGGCGTGGCCCAGTTTGCCGGCGGCGTGCCGGCCATGTGCGACGGCGTCACCCAAGGCATGCCGGGCATGGAGTTGTCGCTGTTCAGCCGCGACGTCATCGCTCTTTCCACCGCCATCGGCTTGAGCCATAACATGTTCGACGCCGCCCTGTATCTGGGCGTCTGCGACAAAATCGTCCCCGGCCTGTTGATCGGCGCCTTGAGCTTTGGTCATTTACCGGCGGTATTCGTGCCGGCCGGACCGATGACCAGCGGCATTTCCAACAAGGAAAAATCCCGCGCCCGGCAAAAATTCGCCGAAGGCAAGATCGGCGAAAAAGAACTGCTGGAGTCGGAATCCAAGGCTTACCATAGCCCCGGCACCTGTACCTTCTACGGCACCGCCAACAGTAACCAGATGATGGTGGAGATCATGGGCTTGCATCTGCCCGGTGCTTCTTTCGTCAATCCCTACACAGCGTTGCGCGACGAATTGACCATGGCCGCCGCCAAGCAAGTATTGAAATTTACCGCGCAAGGCGACGACTACCGGCCTATCGCCCACATGGTCAATGAAAAAGCCATCGTCAATGCCATCATCGGCTTGCTGAGCACCGGCGGCTCGACCAATCACACCATACACTTGATCGCCATCGCCCGCGCCGCCGGCATCATCATCAACTGGGACGATTTCGACAACCTGTCCAAAGTGATTCCGCTGTTGACCAAGATTTATCCGAACGGTCCGGCCGACGTCAACCAATTCCATGCCGCCGGCGGCATGGGCCTGTTGATTCGAGAGCTGTTGGAACACGGCTTGCTGCATGGCGACATTCTGACTGTCGGCAATCGACACGGCATGGCGCAATATAGTGAGGTCCCCACGCTGATCAACGGAAAATTGCAGTGGGTGGAGGGCCCCGAACAATCATTGGACCCCGACATTATCGCCAGCGTCGAACAACCTTTCGCGGCCGGCGGCGGTCTGCACGTGATGCACGGCAACCTGGGCCGCGGCGTATCCAAAATCTCCGCCGTGGCGGAAAAACATCAGGTCGTCACCGCGCCCGCCATGGTGTTCGACGACCAATTGGATGTGGTGGCGGCCTTCAAACGCGGCGAATTGGAAAAAGACGTTATCGTGGTGCTGCGATTCCAGGGACCCAAGGCCAACGGCATGCCGGAACTGCATAAGCTGACGCCGATCATGGGCGTGTTGCAGGATAGGGGCTTTCATGTGGCCCTGATCACCGACGGCCGCATGTCCGGCGCCTCCGGCAAGGTACCCTCTGCGATTCACATGTGGCCGGAATGCATAGACGGAGGCCCGTTGGCCAAAGTCCGCGACGGCGACATCATCGTGCTGAACACCCAGACCGGCGAAGTGAATGTCCAGGTCGACCCCGCCGAATTCGAGGCCCGCGTCGCTGAACCGAATCATGCTACCGGCCACCATTTCGGTCACGGCCGCGAACTGTTCGGTGCCATGCGCGCGCAGGCGTCCACGGCGGAAACCGGCGCCACCAATTTGTTTTTCGTCGATTAAAAGTTTCAGCTTGGCGAACGCGTTCGATGCCAACTTAATCGCCTCAAGCCGGGACAATAAGCGTTTGCAAACCACCAGCGAGTCGAACCATGCGTAGTCGTTATCGGCAGTCCTTTTTTTTGGCGCTTATATGGATATGCTTCAGCGCCACGACCGAGGCACACATCGATGAAACCGATTTGAACGGTGATATGGAGGGCGATACCGCACTGAGCAGTGAAAACCCGCACATCCCCGAACCCATGGTGTTCGATCTGATCAGGCCGCTTGGCGTCAAGCAAGGCGAAGTCGAAATCAACACGCTGGTAATGCGGGATCCCGCGCAAGCCCACACGGAATGGGCGCCGGAATTCGAGATCGGCATACGCGACAATCTGGCGATTGAATTCGAGCTGCCTATGCAAAACAGCCGGATCGAATCCTATAAACTGGCTTTGCAAGGCACGATGGGCCGATTCTTCGATCGGCGCGCCATCCATGGCTGGCAGCTTATCGGATATTACGACCGCGAGCACGGCAGTTACAAAATGGATTCGCTATATCTGCTCGGCCTGCGACTGGCCGACCAATTTTCCACCTTGAACATGCTGGGGCTACGCCGGGACGACTTCAACCCGGCCGGCACCTTTTCCGGCTTGTTCAACAGCGCCTGGTTCTACGATTATTCGCAAAAAGTCACGTTGGGGCTTGAATTCAATAGCGAATTTAAAAGCCATGGAAAATGGAATTATTTAGTGATGCCGCAAATTCATCTGGACTTCGCCAGTCACACCAGCTTGCAGTTGGGCGTTGGATTATCTCAATATGAAGCGCGGAAAACCGGTTTGCAAACCGGCTTACGTTTGATATACGCTTTTTAAAAGCCAGTTTTTAGCCCGTTTATTTTTCATTTATCACCAGGACGCTACTTATGTCAGTTACCATCCATCAAGTCATGAACACCTCACCCGTAATGCCGGTGATGGTCATCAACCAAATCGAACAAGCCGTGCCGCTGGCGCGCGCCTTGGTCGAGGGCGGCTTGAAGGTGTTGGAAATCACCCTGCGTACCCCGGTAGCCCTGGAATGCATCCGCCGCATCAAGGGAGAAGTACCGGATGCCATCGTCGGCGCCGGAACCATCATCAACACCCAAACCCTGCGGCAAGCCATCGATGCCGGCGCGCAATTCGTCGTCAGTCCCGGCCTCACGCCTAGTTTGCTGGACGCGGGACTGGGCTGCGGCGTGCCTCTCCTACCCGGCGTCATCACCCCCAGCGAAGTCATGCGCTTGCTGGAAAAAGGCATAACCGCCATGAAATTCTTCCCCGCCGAAGCCGCCGGCGGCATTCCGATGCTGAAATCCATCGGCGGCCCGTTGCCGCAAGTCACCTTCTGCCCCACCGGCGGCGTCAACCCGAAAAACGCCCCCGAGTATCTGGCGCTGAGCAATGTTGCCTGCGTCGGCGGTTCCTGGATGGCCCCGGCGGATTTGGTCGATGCCGGCGATTGGGCCGAAATCACTCGCCGGGCGGCGGGAGCGGCGGCGTTGAAAAAATAGGCTGCTTTATCTTGGGTACGCAATGCGTACCCTACATGTGATATGGAAAATTCATCATGGCAAAATTTCTTAACACCAGCGCAACCAATTACTTTCTCGAAGAGTTAATCAAAGAAGCCAAAGACAGATTGATTCTGATTAGCCCATTCCTAAAGCTTAACGACAGGATGAAAGAGCTTCTCGCTGACAAAAACCGTCTTAAAATTGATGTTCGTATTGTCTATGGCAAAAGTGAACTTCAACCCGAAGAAATAAACTGGCTTAAGGAACTCACTTACATCCGCACCAGCTTCTGTAAAAATCTGCATGCAAAGTGTTACCTCAATGAAGAACTTTGCATCATCACTAGCCTTAACCTTTATGAATTCAGCCAAGTCAACAACAACGAAATGGGCGTTTTAATTCGCCGATCCGATGACGCCGAGCTTTATAAAGACGCATATGAAGAGGCTCAACGCATTATTCGTATCAGTGAGGAAGTACGGATTTCTCTCGAACGTGTAACAACCGAAGCCGAGAACAAACCCGATACAAAATCTGAAACTGAAGAATCGACTGATAAGCTTACCTCGTCCAAACTCGCGCAAAAACTCGGAGTTAAAACAAACGAACTAATCGAAAAATTGGTTGCTACCGATCATTTAGAAATCAGGGATGGTAAACATTACCTTACCCCAAAAGGTAAAGAAGTTGGAGGCGAATTTCGTATGAGTCCAAGATTTGGGCCTTATTTTCTTTGGCCAGAGAATTTAAACCTGTAAATTCAAGTACATCAACCAAACCAGTCTGGCGGAATTTCAACACTATCTGAATCCAAGAAAGTCACGGGTATGCACCGCATACCAATTCTCAACGCCAAACGCGTTCAGCTGTGTTATGTCGGTACACGCTGCTATGCTATAAAATAAATTGGAGGCCTGTCGATGGAAACACGAAATATAAACGACCGCTATAGCATCGGAACTCTTGCGATTCACTGGCTGATGGCGGTGTTAATGCTTGCCGTCTACGCTTTCATTGAACTGCGCGAGTTGTTTCCCAAGGGTTCCGATCCGCGCGAAGCGATGAAAGCCCTGCATTTCATGTTAGGTTTGTCGATATTGCTGCTGGTTTTGCCGCGTATCGGCTGGCGTCTGTTTGGCGCGATGCCCGCGATTACACCGCAGCCGCCGGGTTGGCAACAGGCCTCCGCCAAATTGGTTCATTTGCTGTTGTATCTGTTCATGATAACCATGCCGCTGCTGGGTTGGTTGATGTTAAGCGCGGCTGGCAAACCGATTCCGTTTTTCGGCCTGGAATTACCCGCCCTGATAACCGAAGACAAGGAACTGGCCAAGTTCATTAAGGAAATTCACGAAACCGTCGGCGAAATCGGTTATTACCTGATTGGCCTACATGTCCTGGCCACGTTGTTTCATCACTATGTTCAACATGACAACACCTTGAGCCGCATGCTGCCCGCATCGAATTCGGTTTTACAAACACAAGATCGCACTTAATCACGCAATGATTTACTGGCGTGTATATCCGCGCTAACGTGTAAAATCCAAGCATCCACAACGACCAAGGTAGACAATTATGAAAGCAAACATCGGCTTGATCGGCCTGGCAGTCATGGGCCAAAATTTGGTGCTGAACATGAACGATCACGGTTTCAAGGTAGCGGTTTACAACCGCACCACCAGCAAGGTGGACGAATTTCTGGAAGGCCCCGCACAAGGCAGCCAGGTGGTCGGCACCTATTCATTGCGGGAGCTGGTCGACAGCCTGGAAACGCCGCGCAAAGTCATGTTGATGGTCAAGGCCGGTTCGGTGGTAGATCAATATATCGAGGATTTACTGCCGCTGCTATCGCCGGGCGACATCATTATCGACGGCGGCAATTCGCTATTTACCGACACCGACCGCCGCACCGCCTATCTGACCGAAAAAGGCTTGCTGTATATCGGTACCGGCGTTTCCGGCGGCGAGGAAGGCGCCCGCCACGGCCCGTCGATTATGCCCGGCGGCAACAAAGCCGCATGGCCGACAGTCAAGCCGATTTTCCAGGCCATCAGCGCCCATGTCGACGGCGATCCTTGTTGCGAATGGGTGGGCGACAATGGCGCCGGCCATTACGTCAAAATGGTGCATAACGGTATCGAATACGGCGACATGCAGTTGATCTGCGAAGCCTACCAGTTGTTGTCGGAAGGCCTGGGCTTGAGCACCGACGAAATGCAGGCGATCTTTGCCGAGTGGAATCAAGGCGAACTGAGCTCCTATCTGATTGAAATCACCGCCAACATCCTGGCCTACAAGGAAGACAACGGCCAACCCCTGTTGCACAGCATACTGGATACCGCCGGTCAGAAAGGCACCGGCAAATGGACCGGCATCAACGCGCTGGATCTGGGCATTCCGCTGACCTTGATAGGCGAATCGGTATTTGCCCGCTGCCTGTCCGCGCAAAAAGACGAGCGGGTCAGAGCGGCAAAGGTATTGCCCAAACCCGCCGCAAGTTTCAGCGGCGACAAACCCGCCATGATAGAGGCCATACGCCAAGCCCTGTATGCCTCCAAAATCATTTCCTATGCGCAAGGCTTCCGCTTGATGCGAGAAGCGGCCAAGGAATACAAAGTCAGCCTGAATTACGGCGACATTGCCTTGATGTGGCGCGGCGGCTGCATCATCCGCAGCCAGTTCTTGAACGACATCAAGCAGGCTTACAGCAAAAACCCGGATCTGGAAAATCTGCTGCTGGCGGATTTCTTCATCGATGCCATGAAACAAGCAGAAGCCGGCTGGCGGCGGGCGGTGATTCTGGGCATCCAACTCGGCATTCCCACGCCGGCCTTCTCGTCCGCGCTGGCCTATTTCGACGGCTACCGCAGCGAACGGCTGCCGGCCAATCTGCTACAGGCGCAACGGGATTATTTCGGCGCCCATTCCTACGAACGCATCGACAAGCCGCGCGGCGAGTTTTTTCATACCGACTGGACCGGCCACGGCGGCAAGACGGCTTCCAGTACCTATACCGTATAACAACCCAAACGCGGGCAGTTCCTACGACTACCCGCGTTTCTCCCGCTTCCCACGCCGAGCATGAGCGGGATTGGTTTGGCTAAGTTCTTAATGAATGTGCACTTGCCGAGACTTAACCGTATCGCTTCTGCGCAAGGTATAGCTTTCCTGATCGCCAGGCATGGGCGCGCCCTTGCCATCCAGCTGAATCAAAGTGCCTTCGTCCGCAATACGGAACTGTCTAATGGCCGCCTGCTTGCGCGGCGTCAATACCACCATTCCGGTCTTTTCATCCCAAGTGTATTTGCCTTTTTCGTAAAACTCCCTGGACGATTCTTTTGCATACTGACTCACCAGCAGGTAATTGTTGTTCTGCTTCAGGGACAAAGTCATTTTCAGACCGTCGCAATCGGCGCACGGTAAAAATCCGTAGAACACGCCACGAAACTCCTGACTTTGACCGTTTTCCTTGCCATGGGCCGAGTGGTCCATATGCTGTTGGGAGGTCGATTCGCGCGTTTTCAGGACTTTCTCCTGCATTTGCATGTCCGACAATGCCAGCGCGGGTTGATGGATGAAAAATAAGGTCGAGAAAAACATCAAAGGCATATTTATTTTTATCATTATTTTTTCTTAATGTTTAGGGTGGGGAACCCATCGTTGTTAATGGGACACTTGATTAAACTCCTGCTGCCTCGCAACGGGAAAAATCTACCAGGAATATCCCGGACGTCAACCGCAGACTTTTCGGCACTTCCTGCAAAATCAAGGCGGTTTCGTCATTCGACGAAATCGTAAACCCGGTAACTCTCCACCAAGGGACGCAAGACTTGCTGGGCAACGCGGAGGTACTCGGGATGGTTTAAAAACGCCTCAAACGCCTGCCGGCTTTCGAATACGCCGGCAATCGCCACATCGTAGGAGTCGTCCACTGCCTTACTCGCACGTCCGCGCCGCACGGCGGCCGGCGTTCCCATATGGTAAGCCAACACTCCGGGCAATTCGGCCAAGGCCTTGCTTTCGTCGATGTAACGCTGCCTGAGTGCCGCATCGCCGGGTTGCTTCAACCAGATCAGCACCAGATGATGCAGGCGCCGCGCGGAATCATCGGGCTTGACCGTTTCGACGCCGCAACCATTGGCCGCGGCAAGCGACAGCGCCAGCACCAAGGTTTTGGCCGCGCGCTTGAATGTTTCAAACATCTTCCGGTTTCCATTTGATGTTGCAGCCTATGCTGGGCAGTTGTTCCCGATTGAGCGGCCGTCCGGCCAGCAGGTCGTCCAGCGCCTGGCGCAAATCCTCTCCGGTCAAGGGTACGTCGTTCTTGGGTGTCGAGCCGTCCAACCTGCCGCGATACACGCAGCTCAGATCGGCGTCGAACAGATAAATATCCGGCGTACAGGCCGCCTGATAAGCTCTGGCCACCGTCTGGCTTTCGTCGTACAGGTAGGCCGCGAACGGGTTACCCCACTCGGCCATCAGGGCCCGCATCTTGTCCGGCGCATCCTGCGGATAGTTTTGAATGTCGTTCGCGCTGATCGCAATCGTGGAAACACCCAATTCGGCATAGTGCCGGGCAATGGCAATCAGTTCGGCTTTGACGTGCAGCACATACGGACAATGATTGCAGATAAACATCACCAACGTACCGCGCTGGCCCTTCAACTCCCGCAGGCTCATTTGTTGACCGCTGACGGTATCCGGCAACGAAAAATCCGGCGCCGGCGTGCCTAGCGGCAGCATATTCGAAGTCATTGCACCCATGGCTATCTCCTTAACTTATCGATGAAGCCGGGATTATAAAGCAGTACAACGGCTGGTTTTGCCCTAAAAATCGCTTTACCATGACTCACCCCGTCCGCGTTCCAAGGCAGATTTTCAGATGATGGCAAATAAGCAGCAAAACACTCAGTTGCCGGATGCTCCGCGCTTAAGCAACTATGTGTTAACCGAAAAACTGGGCGAAAGCCTGCAGGCCATCGTTTTCAAGGGATTTCACAAACACGTGCCCGATTATCCCCTGGTGATCAAATGTCTGAAACTGCTATCCAGCTGGGAGGATCAATCCAGGCACCTGCGGCAAAAAGTCGAACGTTTGAAAGTCTTGCACGACCCGCGTGTCTGCACGCCGCTGGCGCTGGAAAGCAGCGAGGATCATCAATTCATCGTGCAACCCTGGCTGGGCGGCCAAACGCTAAACACCTGGGCCGATCAACAACACAGCATCGATCTGAACGATTTTTTCAGCGTGGCCCAAGCCCTGGCCGAAACCCTGCAAACCGTGCATGACGCCGGCATTACCCACGGCGGCGTCAAACCGCACAATATACTGATACAGCCGGATACCTTGAGCATAAGGCTGACCGACTTTATAACGCCGCTGGACATACGCGACGTCAGCCATTTTATTTACGACCCGGCATTCGTCCGCAACACGCTGGCGTACACTTCGCCGGAACAAACCGGCCGCATCAATTACCGGGTGGATTTTTCCACCGATTTATATTCCCTGGGTATCGTGCTGTACGAACTCTTGACCGGCCGGCTGCCGTTTTTTTCCAGCGATCCATTGGAATTGATCCACTCCCATCTGGCCGAGGAAGCCCTGGCAATCGACCAGGTCAACGACAAGGTCCCCCATATCCTGGCGGAAATCATACACAGGCTCACGCTGAAACAACCGGAAAAACGCTATCAGAGCGCTTCCGGCTTGCTGGCGGATTTAAGCCGCTGTCAAACGGAGTTCAACCAAACCGGGCAAATATCCAACTTCAGCATCTGCCAGCACGACTTGGGCCGGCGGGTGATTTTTGTCTCCAAAATGGTCGGCCGGCAGGCCGAGAGTGCTTCGATACACCGGGAATACCAGCTGGTCATGTCCGGGCAATTTCGCTCGGCATTCATTTCCGGCCTGTCCGGCATCGGCAAAACCCGCCTGATCCAGGAATTGCAAAAACCGCTGGTAAAAAATCGCGGCTACTTTACCTCCGGCAAATTCGATCAATATCAAAAAAACATTCCCTACAGTTCCTTCATACAGGCCCTGCGCAATTTGATCCGCACGTTTCTGACCGAAAGCAACGACCAGGTCGAGCAGTGGAAACACAAAATTCTGGAAGCCGTGGAAAGCCACGGCGGCGTGATCGTCGACGTGGTGCCTGAACTGGAATTCATCATCGGCCCGCAAGCCGAACCCGCGCAGTTGCCGCCGGTGGAAGCCCGCAATCGCTTCAACAATCTGTTCGGCCGCTTTCTGGCCTGTCTGGCCAGCGAGAACAACCCTCTGGTACTGTTTATCGACGACCTGCAATGGTGCGACACCGCCACCTTCGACTTTCTGCAAAACCTGTTTGCCAACCACGCCGAACACCCTTATCTGTTTTTCATCGGCGCCTACCGGCATAACGAAGTCGATGCCGCCCACCCCCTGAGCAAACTGATCCGCGCCGTCCAGGACCGAGATGGGCCCTTGGCGGAAATTCGCCTGGAAGCCCTCAGCGCTAACGATTGCCACGAAATGGTGGCTTACATTCTGGACTCGGACCTGACAGCCACCGCGCAACTGGCGCAGTTCATCGCCGAGCTGACCGAAGGCAACCCACTGTTCGTCAGCGAGAGTCTGGCCTGGCTTCACAACGAAGGCCTGTTGAGCACGGACCAAGCGCAGCATTGGATTTGGGACATGCAACGCATCCGCGATACCCGGATGCCGGCCAGCGTGGTGGAACTGTTCAGCGCCAAGGTGAAAAAATTGTCGGCCAACACTCTCTACATCCTCAACCATTGCGCCTGCATGGGCAACCGCTTTACCGCCGCGGACGTTTCGCTGGTGATGGATATCGGTATCGAACAACTGTTCGAAGATCTAAAACCGGTGTTGAGTCTGAGTCTGTTGCTGGAAAACAAGACCGATCTGCAATTCGTGCACGACAAGGTGCAAGAGGCGGTACTGCGCCAAGTCGACAACCAGGCCCGCCCGGCCATCCACTGGCGTATCGGCAATCGGCTGCTGGGAGCGGTGGCGGCCGGCAGTGACCTGGAACAACTCGACAACCTGTTCACCATTGCCACCCACCTCAATCAGGGCCGGCCGGCGCAGCCGGATATCGACACGATTTACTGGCTGGTGGACATCAACTACCACGCCGGCAACAAAGCCCTGGATGCGCTGGCCGGAGAGGCGGCCAACGATTTCTTTCTGCAAGCCCACGACAACCTGCCGGACAGCTGCTGGGAAACCGCATACGAACTCAGCTTCCGAATTCATCAGCGACTGGCCAAAACCAACTTGATGCGAGGGCATTACGAGCGCTCGGAAAGCTTGCTCAATCATTTGATCGAGCATGCGGTCAGCGATATGGATAAAGCCGAAGCCCTGGCGGATCAAACCACCTCGCTGTCATCCTTCGGCAACTTCAACATGGCAATAGAAACCGCCAACCGGGGGCTGGCCTACTTCGACAAAGCCATCCCCCAAGACCCCGAAAAGGCCCGAGAGCGCATGCTGGCGCTGATGGCGCTGATAGAACAGCAGGGCGACGTCTGGCACGCCATTCTGAATATGCCGTTCACCCGGGAACGCAAAAGCAAGATCGAGCTGGCATTTTACAGCGAGCTGATTCCCGACTTGTATATGTGCGGACTGGTGCCGCAACTGTATCTGTCGGCGGCCCAATCCACCCTGCACTGCCTGCGGGGCGGCATGGACGAATCGGTGATTTATTCCTTTTCCATCATGGGCCTGAATCTGGGCGAACAGGGCCGTTACGCCGAAGCCTTTAAATACCAGGATCTGGCCCATGACCTGTGCGCCAAATACCCCAATACCTTCGGCGCCACCCGCGGCATGAACGGCATCGTCTGGTGCAATATGCACAGCCGCAGCCACCCGGCGGAAATCGTCGATTACGCCCACAAGGGCATACAGTGCGGCAAAAATTGCGGCGACCTCTACAACGCCGGTCTGTCCTACGGCCCCTTGATGTGGAATCTGATGGCACAGGGAAAAAACCTGCGCTGGCTGGAAGAGGCGGCGGAAGAATGCCTGCAGTTCTCCCGCAAGAACCAGTTGTCGTTTTCGGTGGGACTGGCCGAAGCGGTGCTGGCCGGCTGGGTGCGGCCGATGAAAGCAGATTACCGGCCCGTCGATATGACCGAAACCCTGCGGCGTTGGGCGAGCGATAACTATGTAGCCGCATCCGGCAGTTATTTTGCGTTACTGGGCTTTGCCCATTATTTTTTAGGCGATTACCAGGCGGCGGCTCGGGCCTTGGCCAAGGTGGAAGACTACCTGCACGGCATGACCGACAACGTGCTGAAACGGCTATGGGTTGTGTTCAAGATCCTGATTCGCCTGCGCCAGCCGGAAAAACTCGACTGGCCGGAAATCGACGCCGAAATCAATCCCTTGCTGAGCAAACTGGAAACCTGGGCGGCATTGGGGCCCTTATTAAAACCCTATCTGGCCTTCGTGCGTGCGGAAATCGCCTTGCGGCAAGGTCTTTACCGGGAGGCCCGAAATCTGTATTTCGACGCCATCGCCCTGTCGTTGACGCAGGACTACGGTCTGTTGAGCGGACATCTTTATGAAATGTTGGCCGATTTGCTAAGCCAGCATGAACTGGGCGACGCCGAGCTCTACTACGGCGAAGCCCGCCGCCACTACCGGCTATGCCGGGCGGACACCAAAAACAACAGCCTGCAGGAGCGGCACCCTTACGTCGCTCGAGACACGGCGCGCCGAGCCAACCATCATGAGGTTTCGCATGAAACCTTGCCCAGCCTGGATATCAACTACCTGATGAAATCGGCCCTGGCGCTGTCGGCGGAAATCGATTTAAACCAGTTGATGCAAAAAATTATGGCGGTGGTATTGGAAAGCTCTGCCGCGCAACACGGGTATTTACTGATCCCGCATGACGGTGAGCTGCTGATCAGCGCCGAACAGCATGCCGGCAAAAAACAACATGCCCTTAAACACGCCTACCCCTTCGGCAACACTCGCGGCATTTGCCGGGCCATCGTAAATTATGTGCAACGTACCCAGCAAAAAGTGGTGTTGCACGATGCGCTGAACAGCGCCGAGTTTCAAAACGCCGCCGAAGTGCAAACCCTGAAATTGCGCTCGGTATTATGCCTGCCCATCATCAAGCAATCCGAATTCATCGGCCTGCTGTATCTGGAAAATCGTCTGGCCGAGGGCGTGTTCACCCCGGAAAAAATCAGCATGACGGAACTGTTGACCGCCCAGGCCGCCATTTCGCTGGAAAACGCCCGGCTGCTGGAACAAACCCGCCTGGCTTATCTGCAATTGCAGGAAAACCAGGAACAGATGTTGCAAATGGAAAAACTCTCCGCCATGGGCACGCTGGTGGGCGGAGTAGCGCACGAAATCAACAACCCCTTAATGGGCATCATGAATTTTGTGGAGTTCGTTCACGATCGCACCGACGATGCCAAATCCAAACAAATTCTCGCTCAGGCCCTGCAGCAAATTTTGCGCATCAAAAAAATCGTCTCCAACATGCTGGTATTCATGCGCGGAAAAGCCGCCCCCAGCGGACATTGTTCATTCGCCGAGGTACTGGAGCAAACCCTGCTGCTGCTGGAAGGCGAATTGCGCAAAGCGGCCATCGAAGTCCAAATCCGCATCCCCGCAGACCTGCCGCCCATTCTCTGCGCGGCGGAATCCCTGCAACAAATCCTGGTGAATCTGTTGATCAATGCCCGCGACGCCTTGGCCGACACCGCGCAAGCAAAAATTGAGATTGCGGCCGGCCACGACCGGCAAGCCGTGACGGTTTCGATAATAGACAACGGCCCCGGCGTCGCCCCGGACCTGCAAAACCGCATATTCGACCCGTTTTTTACCACCAAGCCACCCGGCAAGGGCACCGGCTTAGGCTTGTCGGTCACCCGCCGGCTGATGCAGGACAGCGGCGGTTCGATAGCCATGGAAAGCCAGGCGGGCGCGGGCTGCCGCATTCGTCTCAATTTCCGCATTTTCGATAGCTAATAAACCCAATACCCTGGATAATTGCGAGCAATTCGCATCCATCTCGCACTGCTTTGAGTAAACCCCCATGTTAAACAACATCCTGGTAATAGACGACGACCCGGCCGTCAGAGGCGCATTTAAACTGATACTGGAAGAAGAAGGCTATCTGGTGCGCGAAGCCGAAAACGGCCCGCAAGGCCTGGAAATGGTCAGGCGGGAAACGCCCGATCTGGTATTCCTGGATCTGCGCATGCCCGGCATGGATGGCGTGGAAACCCTGCGCCAGCTCAAGACCATAGCCCCGACCCTCAATGTCTATATCGTTACCGCCTTTGCCGCCGAATTCATGGAGCAGCTTAAATCCGCCCATGACGAAGGTCTGCAATTCGAACTGGCCAGCAAACCCCTGTCGGCGGCGCAAATCCGCAACATCGCCCAGGTGGTGC
Organism: Methylomonas subterranea; assembly: GCF_024505185.1. Classification (GTDB taxonomy): domain Bacteria; phylum Pseudomonadota; class Gammaproteobacteria; order Methylococcales; family Methylomonadaceae; genus Methylomonas; species Methylomonas subterranea. The sequence goes on along the minus strand of NZ_JANIBJ010000046.1, from coordinate 3,241 downwards.
ATGTGGCGAAATCGCACGAAGCCCGTCGCGCCAATCATCACAAACTGGTGCTTACCCTGTATGTGGTGTCGTTGAACACTGAAACCCGCCGCATGGTCGAGCAAATCAGCGCCTTGCTGGCCAACATTTACGAGCCCGGTCATTGGGTGTTCGACGTCATCGAAGTGCTGGGCATGCCGGAAAAAGCCCTGGAAAAGGAGGTGTTCGCCACCCCGATGCTGGTGCGGGATATTCCGGAACCGGTCTTGAAGCTGCTGGGCGATTTATCCCGCGTTTCATCGGTGATGGCCGCCATCACCACCCAGACCCAAGGCACGGGTGTGCAGACCATCATCATCTAAATCACTTGCAAAATGGTTGACACCCTGAATCGGCTTAGCCTGATCCTGGATACCATAGCCGACGGCATTCTGGTGGTCGACAGGCAGGGCTTGGTGCTGTACGCCAATCAGGCCGCGGAACAATTGTTTGAACGTCCGACCATCGTCGGCCAATCCCTGGCCATTCCCATTACCGGCGACACTTCGGCACCGCAGGATATCAATCTGATCAGACCCAGCGGCTTTGCCTGGGCCGAGATGCGCGCCGCGCCGCTGGTATGGGAAGGCAAGCCAGCCTATGCGATCGGCCTGCGCGACATTTCCGCCCGCAAGGCCGCCGAAATGGCCCTGCGGCAGAGCGAAACCCTGTTTCAGACCCTGGCCAGACTGGCGCCGGTGGGTATTTTCAAGACCGACGCGCTTGGAAAATGCGAATATGTCAACCAGCGCTGGTGCGACATCAGCGGCCTGGATAGCGCCGCCGCGCTGGGCGATGGCTGGGGCGAGTCGATTGCCGTCGAGGATAGACGGCGCGTTGTCGAAGAATGGCAGCTTGCGGTGCGGACCCAGACCCCCTTCTACAGCCAATACCGCTTTCAACACAAAAACGGCCCGCTCCGCTGGGTGGTGGGGCGAGCCGAAGCCGAATACGACGACGGGAACCGCCTGCTGGGTTATATCGGCACGGTCACCGATATCAGCGAGATCAAGCGCAACGAGGATTACCTGCGTCTAGCGGCGGCCGTGTTTGAAACCACCCGCGAAGGCATGATTATTTCCGACGCCAACTGCATCATTCAAAAAGTCAACCGGGCTTTCAGCGAAATTACCGGCTACAGCCAAAGCGAAGTCCTCGGCAAAAGCACCAAGCTGCTGCATTCCGGCCGTCACCCCGAAGAGTTTTACGCCGCCATGTGGCGAGAAATCAACCAAACCGGTTACTGGCAGGGCGAAATCTGGAACCGGCGTAAAAACGGCGAACTTTATCCCGAGTTATTGAGCATCAGCACGGTCAAAAACGCCGCGGACGAAATCCGCAATTATGTCGGGGTGTTTGCCGACATTTCCAAACTGAAAGCCTCCGAGCAGGAACTGGAGTTTTTAGCCCACCACGACCCGCTCACCAAACTGCCCAACCGCATGCTGCTGATGTCGCGCCTGCAGCACAGCATTTCGCAGGCCCAACGCCAGCAAACCCAGCTGGCGATAGTCATGCTGGACCTGGACCGCTTCAAGGACGTTAACGACAGCTTCGGCCATCTGGCCGGCGACGACCTGCTGCAATCGGTCGCCGAACGCCTCAGCGCGCGTTTACGGGCCAGCGACACCGTCTGCCGGCTGGGCGGCGACGAGTTCGTCGTGCTGCTGGAGGATCTGGCCCAGCCTGAAACCGCCGCCCGCATTGCCACCGACATTATCGCCAGCGTCAACGAACCCTGGCAATTGAGCAACGGCAACGAAGTCAGAGTCGGCGCCAGCATCGGCATTGCCCTGTATCCGGAACACGGCGACACACCGGTGGAATTGTTGCAGCACGCCGATACGGCGCTTTATCAGGCCAAAAATGAAGGCCGTAATTGCTTTAAATATTTTTCCGAGGCCTTGACCCTGGCGGCCCGCGAACGCATCGGCATTGAATTCCGCTTGCGCCGGGCCATGGACAACCAGGAATTCCGCCTGTTTTATCAACCGCAACTGAAAATCGGCAGCGGCGAAATCGTCGGCGTGGAGGCTTTGATACGTTGGCAAACCGACAGCGGCGAATTAATCCCACCGTTGAAATTCATACCCATCGCGGAAGAAACCGGCCTGATAGCCGGCCTGGGCCGCTGGGTTTTACAGGAAGCCTGCCGGCAAGGCAAGGCCTGGCTGGATGCCGGCCTGCCGCCGCTGCGGATTGCGGTAAACCTGTCCCCTACCCAGTTCATGCATGGCGATATTTGCGCCATTGTCGCCAGTACCCTGGCCGAAACCGGCTTTCCTGCCAATTATCTGGAATTGGAATTGACCGAAAGCGCCCTGATGAAGCGGGAAAAGGAAGCCATCGATATTCTAAACCGCCTGCACGAACTGGGTGTCCATCTTGCCATCGACGACTTCGGCACCGGCTATTCCTCGCTGGCTTACTTGAAAGCCTTTCCGCTGGACGTGCTGAAAATCGACAAAAGCTTTATAGACGACATTCCGATGCAAAACGACGACATGGAAATTACCGCCACCATCATCGCCATGGCCAAAACCCTGCGCATGCAAGTGATAGCCGAAGGCGTAGAAACCCCGGCGCAAATGGCTTTTTTACGCAGCCGCAACTGCGACTTTTACCAGGGTTACATCGCCAGCAAGCCGCTGCCCGCCGCCGAATTCGAAATTTTTTTACACCAGCACAAGCCCGAACCGAACGCTTGATGCCGCAAGAACCAAGGCAATCCATCGAGCGATTGCCCGTTCGCGGCCCGATGCCAGGGTTTTGGATTAATGAATCCGCCCGCGATAACTTCCGCCTTCCGTTCCTCCCTCCGGGTTACTCTGAAAGTCACGCGGCAACCGCCCAAAATACTAACGTCATAACGCCGTTGACTTTCATTTGCCGGGGCGATGCCTAGCCTTCATGAACGTTACTCTGAAAGTCACGCGGCGACCGCCCAAAATACTAACGACATAACGCCGTTGACTTTCATCTGCCGGGGTGATTGCCAGGCCTTCATGAGCGTTACTCTGAAAGTCAGGTGTCAACCGCCCAAAATACTAACGACATAACGCCGTTGACTTTCATATGCCGGGTGTTTGCCAGGCCTTCATGAACGTTACTCTGAAAGTCACGTGTCAACCGCTCAAAAACTAACGACATAACGCCGTTGACGTTCATCTGCCGGGGTGATTGCCAGGCCTTCATGAACGTTACTCTGAAAGTAAAAAATCGA
>NZ_JANIBJ010000045.1 GCF_024505185.1 Methylomonas subterranea | reverse complement strand
GCCGTCGCAATGCGACGGCGGCAAATCGGTGGCAGCCGGACCGAGGAATAGGCCATCGCTGCTGGCCGACGCCGCAACTTCGCCTTGCGGGATGCTAAGACGGCATTGCATCGGGACTATGCCGACAGCGGCGTAGCTTTGCGTTTCAATCCCAGCAATCCGAGCAGGCCGGAACCGAACAACCAGGCTGCCGCCGGCACCGGCACTGCTACCGGGGCGAAGTCGAAATAGAAACGGCCGGAATTGATGCTGGCGTCATTCAGGCCGACCAGACGAAATTCGGCCGTATAAGTGCCCGCCGGAACGTTGGCGGCAGTCCAGAAGATAGGCGCGAAGCCATCGTCGAGAAAGCTATCCAGGCTGATAGTGTCGCCGTTGGCAAACAGGTTGGCGGTTTGATGGTCGCCGACGAACAAACCGGTGGTGGCGGAAATCAATTGCAGGCCGATAGCGGTATTGCCCAGCAAGGTCGACCAGCGATTGTTGCTGCTATTGAACAGAATCTGCTCTTCGCTGCCGGTTTCGTGTCCGGCCAAACTGTCTACCCGAGCGAAGGTCAGGTTGCCGTAGTCTTCCGACGAATTGTTTTGGGACGTGAGTTTGCCGCTATACAGGCTGCCGCTGCCCCAATTGAGCGCCAATGGCGCATCCAGCGAGGAAATTTCCGGAACGCGGTTGTTGCCGTTGGTATCGTTGGCGGTGGGCGCAGCCGCAGGGCCGCTGTAGCTATAGGCCCCTATGCCGTGGTAATGGTTGCCGTGGTTGAGAAGTAAGGTCAGATTTCCGGCATTGGGGTTTGCTAAGCCGTTGTAAGTGCCGGAAGTAAAGGTGTTGGTACCGTCGATGCCGATGTAATAGCCGGCCAAACCGCCCTCGTGAGCGTGGGCTGATACGCTTATCCCCATGGCAATCAGGGTGACCGATAATAGTTGGTTTTTTTTCATAGTATTGCCCTCCTAGGCAAAGGTTGGAAAAGTAGGCCGGCGATACGGTTTGCATCGCCGGCGGGTCGAGCCGTTTGCTTGCGCGTCATTGCGCGAACCAAAGCGGAAACGGATCCAGGTATTGGCTCCACGCCGTGGGGCCGGCGGCCAATTCCGCGTGGTTTAGCAGGCAGGCGTCGAGTTCCCGACAGACTTGTTCGGCATCGAGGTTTTGGCCGATGAACACCAGTTCCTGGCGGCAATCGCCGTAGGGTTCCTGCCATTGCTCGCGGATGTCTTCTAGGTACTCTTCCGGCCATTGATCCTCCGGTACCGACGCCCACCAGCGGCCGGCCAGGCCGTGGCGCATGATGCCGCCGGCCTGCGACCAACTGCCGGCGTGGTCGGGGCGAGAAGCCAGCCAGAAAAAGCCTTTGGAACGCAGTAAGGTGCCGTTTTCCCACTCGTCTTCGTGCAAATGCCGATAGAAACGCTCCGGGTGAAACGGCCGGCGGGCAGAGTACACAAAACTGCTGATGCCGTATTCTTCTGTCTCCGGCGTGTGCTCTCCGCGCAATTCCTTCAGCCAGCCGGGTGCCTGTTCGGCTTTTTCGAAATCGAATAGCCCGGTATCCAATACTTTGCCTAAATCAATTTGGCCCATGACCATAGTCACGATTTCGGCGTCCGGATTCAGGCTATGCAAGATGGCCTTGAGGTTGGCAATTTCGTCGCTGGCGATCAGATCGATTTTGGAAATCAGAAGCACGTTGGCGAATTCGATTTGATCGACCAGCAGGTCGGCGACATTGCGCTCGTCGTCTTCGCCCAAAGCCTCGCCGGCTTCCTTCAGACTCAGGGCTTCCTGGTAGTTGCGCATGAAGTTGACCGCGTCGACCACGGTTACCATGGTATCGAGCCGGGCGATGTCGGCCAGGCTAGCGCCGGTTTCGTCGCGAAAGGTGAAGGTTTCGGCAATCGGCAGCGGTTCGGCGATGCCGGTGGATTCGATCACCAGATAATCGAAGCGGCCGTCCCTGGCCAGGTTGCCGACCTCGATCAGCAAGTCCTCTCGCAGGGTGCAGCAAATACACCCGTTGCTCATTTCGACCAGTTTTTCCTGGCCACGATTCAGTTGCACCTCGTTTTTGACCAGCGCGGCGTCGATGTTGACTTCGCTCATGTCGTTGACGATTACCGCCACCCGCCGATTTTCGCGGTTATTGAGAATATGATTCAGCAGCGTGGTTTTGCCGGCGCCGAGAAAGCCGGACAACACGGTAACGGGAAGCTTGGGGTTGGTTGTTGATATAGTCGCCATGTTTGGTATGTTATATTATAACAATCAGGATTTCAAAAAAAGGCGCGCCTTCCGCCGCGCCCTTGCTGTAGAGCTTTGCTTTTAGTAGCTCAACCTAAACCCCACTTCCGCGCCGCGTCCGGCTTCCGGGGCGAAATTGCGCAAATAAGAAGTTGCGTTGCGGATGTTTTGGTCCAGCAGGTTGTTGCCTTTGGCGAACACCATCAACTTGGCGTCCTGGTAAGCCTTGAGCTGATAATTGACGCCGACGTTCAGCAGATAGTAACCGGCGGTCGAGGTCTCGAACTCGCCGACGCGGGTTTGGTCGTCGGCGCGGGTAAAGCGCAGATAGCTGGAAAGCTTGTCGCGGTTGTAATCCAGTTGCAGGCCGTAGCGCAGCGGAGGCATTCGCGGCACATCGCCGCCGTTGACAAATTGGCCGCGGGTGTAGTCGCTGAACAACGTCAATTCGAGCAGGCCGAGATGGTTTTCCAGCATCGGGAAAATCAACTTGGCTTCGTAGCCCTTGAAAATCGCATCCTGCTGGCTGCTTTGCAGGACCGGCACGCAGTGCTCGGTGTCGCAGTGCTCGCTGTCGCCTTCCTCATCGAGGAATTCGCCCGTGCGGCGCTGGTAGATGTAATCGCTTGCCCAGTTGTGGAACAAGTCCAGTTCAGCGCGCATCCAGTCGGTTTTGAAGCGGTAGCCCAAGTCCAGGTTGTACGAGGTTTCCTCCTTCAGGTTGGTGCTGCCGCGCTCCCAGCTACGGGTGGCATGATGGAAGCCGTCTGAAAGCAATTCCTGCACCTGCGGCGCGCGTGACGAGCGGGTCACCGCCAAGTTCAGACTGTGCCGGTCGTCCAGCTTCCATAGGGCGGAAGCCGAGGCGCTGACCGGCGTGTAGCTGAAGCCGGCCATGCCGTCCGACCGAATGTCTGTTTGTTCGACCCGTGTGCCCAACTGGTAAGTGACCGGGCCGGCGTCGAAGGATTCCACCGCAAATACGCCGTAACTTTGAGTGTTGGAGCGCGGCACGATGTTTTCCTGCATCGGACCTTCATGTTCGTCCGCATGCCCGTCTTGGCGGGTATGGTAGTGGACGCCTTGAAAATCGCTGGATTGGGCCTGAAAACCGACCACGCCGCGAAGTGGCCCGATATCTTGATGTTCCAGTTCCGCGCGGCCTTCATAGGTCTTGTTACTGAATTGCGCGCCGATGTCGCCATTGGCAATCTCGGTGTGCCGGTAATCGGTATAACCCAGACGGGTGCGTAGCGCCTTGGCGAATTTGAAGGGATTGATCAGTTCGCTTTTGAAGTCGTATTTGTTCTGGCGCATGGCGATTTGCACAATCTCCTCGCCGGTACCGTCGGGGGCAATGCCGTAGTTGTTGTTAATGTTGTTGATCGAAGCGCCGGCAAAACCGAAATCGTCTATCCACGACAAGCCGGCGGAACCGCTGATGGCTTCGGCGCCGGTATTGTTTAGATAACCTCGCGGGTTGTCGACGATTTCCTCGGCCAGTTCCGGGTCGTTCTGCGCGACTTTGGCGGTATCGATGGCTTGGCCGCCGATGTCCATGTTGTTGCGATGGCGGTAAAAACCGTCCACATGGTAGGCGATATGATCCTTACTGCCTTCGACCTTCAGCGCCGTGCCGGTTTCGTCGCTGGTGGAGTCGAAGCGTTGTTCCAGCGCGGCGTTCAGGGCCTTGTCGAAAGCCTTGCCGGGAATCCGGTTGTCGATGACGTTGACCACGCCGCCCATTGCGCCGCTGCCGTACAGCAGAGTCGCGGGGCCGCGCAAAACCTCGATGCGTTCGGCCATAAAAGGTTCCACGCTGGTGGGATGATCGGGGCTGATGGCCGACATGTCGTTGGCGCCGATGCCGTTGCTCAATACCCGCACTCGTGGGCCGGCCTGACCGCGAATCACCGGGGTACCGACGCCGGGGCCGAACGACTGGCTGGAAATTCCCAGCTCGTTTTTCAGGGTTTCGCCAATGCTGTGGCCGGTTTTCAGGCGTAATTCATCGTCGCTGAGTACCGTCACCGGCATGGCGGTTTCGGACAGTTTCAATTGCAGGGGAGAGGTGACGATTACCGGCTCAAGTTCGATAGCGGCTGCTTCTTCGGCTTGCCCAGGCAATGCAATCGAGCCCGAGACGGCGAGTAAAATGAATCTTTTGTACATTATCCTTCCAAAACATATTTCATTACGTGATATCGCCAGATTCCCGCAATGCAACCGAGGCAAACCGGCTGCGGCTTATCCCCAAATCCACCCGCCGGCCCGGTCAAACAGCTAGACATTGGAGGGGGGATTTGGTCGGCTTTGGGCTTGCATGAAACGGCACCGGCCCAATTACCCCGGTTTCGGGGTATTGAATACATGTCGGCGATAAGCGTTACTTTATAACATAACTATTGTGAAATGGCATAATTTGTATCGGCTTTCGTTCGGCGATGGGCTGAAACCCAGTTTGTGGAACGCTGTCTCCAGCCGAGCGGATGCGGGGGAGGCTATCCGCAAATAACGTCCCTATTTATATCCCTAGCCCTAGCTGTAGCAACTTGCAATCATCCACCGCAAATCGACATTATTTGCAACTGCCGATTGGTGCCTCGAAGTTCTGCACCTGTTCGCGTAACCCAAAGTCCAATAGGCCTAATGAACGTAGTTTATTTGGAACTTGTTTTGTGGAATTGGTTTATGGAGTCCAGAAAACCTACGTCTCCTGCACTGGTTATCTTTCGAAGTCAGTGTCAGCAGCGACCGACAAAGACCGACCCCAATGAGACGTTCTACTTCAGCATGGACATCCGTCAGGTCTGGTTCCTTACGCCGTCATTCAGAACTAATTGGCCATAGGAAATTCTACAGGTGGACTAATTGGTTAGCATATGGCAGAATTCACATCGATTTAAAATAATCCTCCTCGTACACCTTGAGAACAGCATGGCACCAAATTGGAATGCGGACTCCTTAGTGACTCTCCGTTCTAGGAATGTTGACCAATATAAGCGTAACTTCTTACACCAAGCTGTTTGCGAGCTTCGTTTCCCTACGCTCATGGAGCTCGGCGAGCCCCGACCTCCGGCTGCTTTGGTCAAAGCACTAAGGAAAGAATACCCTCACCTTGAATTGGCGAATGAAGTTAGTTTGGGGATCGGCGCTAACAGCTCAAACAATACTCACACTCATATCTTCCGGTCGGCAAAGTTTACCTGGACAGTATCTTTAAAACAAAGCTCCCTTTCAGTGGAAACTACCGCATACAGCGATTATGCGCATATGAGAGAAAGAGTGTTGCGCGTAGTCGAGGCTGCGTCCAAAATTATCGATTCAGACTTCTTCACCCGGATTGGTCTTCGTTATATCAATATAGTCGACAGCGATACCAATCCAGTGCTTGGTTGGGTGAATCCTGAACTCGTTGGTCCTCTTCTTTCAGGATGCTTCAAAGGGATTCATGAATACGCTGGCAAGCTGCAACTTATGGCGGATGATGGCGGATGTTTGTTGCAACACGGCATAGTCTTGAAACCCAAACAAACCGCAGGAGAAATGATTCCTCAGTATTTATTAGACATTGATGCATTCCGCAATGAAATACAACTTGTCAACACTGGGGAAGCTTTAGACGTAATGCATTCACAAGCCTTTGATGTCTTCGATTGGGCACTAGGACCCAAAGCTCGTGAACATTTGTCATCTGAAAGTCACCAGAAGAGAGCCTGAGTGAAATCATGGATTTCTACATAGACCATACGCCATTTATTAATCCGGTAGTTGCGCTTAATATCGCACCTTTTCAGCCAAGGTCGCGCGATCGAAACACTCCAGAAATCAAAGGTCTGACAAACCAGACTGCATTTGTAACCGAAGAGGCTAAGGCTGTTGATTTATTTTCCACAACAAAAGGACCACTTGCGCAGACCAAGCCACCAATACCGCAATTAGAGCCGCCCTTAGAATCAACTCCTACGTTAAAAGAGTCCGTAAATTTTTATACTTCGTCCAACGTTGTGCCGCAGCGAAGCGTAGAAGTCGATCAAATCGCTAAGCAGCGCGTCAGATTGATGGCAGCCAAATATGCAAGTGGAAACGCCCAGTCGTCGGAAATATTGGCTCGATTGGAAATTCTCAATAGTCGTCTCTCGGAGCGCGCGCCGCTCGTATCTAAAGAGCAAGTAATCGCCTTAGAGGATGCAAATGCGCAGTTAGCTCGCATTCGCGCAGCTCGCGAAGAACGCGCAAAGCGCCTTGGAATTCAATCTAAACTGTGACGGTATTTCAGTACCCTAAAACCAAGCACAGGCGACAACTTTCACCACGGCAGTTCAAGCGCTACCAATCGTACAAGCGTTATCTGCAAGCAGAGTTTTCCAGAGTATGTGTGTACTGTCGCCAACCTGACAGTAGCGCGCCAAATCTCAACTTTGGTGTTGATCATTACAGGCCAAAGAGTATCCCTCGATTCGCAAACCTAGTTTGCGACTATGATAATTTGTATTATTGCTGCGGTAGCTGCAATAGTCGAAAGAACAATGATTGGCCGCTTGACGAAAAACTTGGGCCTTACGTTGTAAACCCCTGCGATCATGAGATGGCTGCTCATCTTCGGTTCAATTCCAAAACGGGTAAGGTTGAGGCCCGAACGCCATATGGAAAGCATACTGAAGAATTACTGCAATTAAATGATGATGCCTTAGTTCAGTATAGGCTTGGCACATTAACAACTGTTCGCTTATTAACTGCGGAGATTGAACAACAGGAGCTTCAACTTAAAGCAGTTGCTAAACAGCTCAAAGCGAATTTGATAACACAGGCTGAGTATGCGGCCGAAGAACAAGCTATTAACGACGATTTGACCTCACTGCGCTACACTTTACAGGCTCTTAAAGGTGAGGTCCCCCTTTCATCTTTAAGAAAGACTCGTCTTGGCATCACCTTAATAAAATGAGACACCGACAGCTCCTTGCTGTTGAAAATAGAAAGAACGCAAGGAGATAGCCATACTTCAGTGAACGTCCGCAGTTGAAGAATTCCAGCCATTCATTAAACGCTATTTTAGGCGGATCGAATGTCTCTTAGTGGCCGACTGCCACCGATGGACAGTGACATATTTCGGTTGCAAATAATCCTGGTTTGCTGCGGAGAATTGCAGGAAAGCGCGAATGATTGTTGGTTTAGGGTGTTACGACAGCCTCCGGAGGGAGGGAACCGAAGGCGGAAGTTATTAGGAACGGAATCCTAAGTTGTCTGCAAGCAAATGCTTGGGCAAAAAAGGCGGGCGCCCATCCAAGGCAGATAATGCGCCGCCAGTGCCGTGAAGCTTGTTTGCGGCGAATAGTAAGCCGCCGCCATGACAAGAACGTGATGTTTTGCGGAAAAATCGGTTAAAGGTAATACATTCGGCAATCACCTGATCCCGGTTTGCGGTCGGCCCGGATATTCGTTCGCCGGGCATGGGTATCAATCCGATTGTTCCGCGCCCTTGCTGTCGGCGTCGGCTTGATTGTCTTCTTGACCATGAGTCTCGCACTTGCCTTCAGCAAGATCGGTGGCGCCTTCCCAACAGGCCGCTTTTACCAAATCCCTGGCATACCAAAGAAAAGCCACCCCCGAACAATCTTCATAGACAATTTTGTCGGGAATGCCGATTTCAGTCGCATAAACTTTTTTGGTTTTACAGAAATCGACCGGTCCGGACCAGGCCGCGGTCGTTACCAGACACAGCGACAGCGGCAGAAAAGCTTTCATGAAAAAACGCATCTTTTATATCCTCGCTAATTTTGAATATTAAAGTTTAGGGGCCGCAAGGTGCTATTCCGGCCGAAAACCAGGGCGTTTTGCCGGCCGGACCCGACGATAAACATCCGGTCCGGCCAAACCGTCGGCAAAATCGGCTGCCGTTGGATAAACGATTGGCAGGAGGCGAATGACATTGTAGGCGCTTATTGCATTTTCATGCGGCATGAAGACCGAAATGAAGCCTCAGTCCCGCAAATGCCCGTCTCCATGGGCTACCCATTTGTAAGTGGTCAGTTCGTCGGGACCGACCGGGCCGCGTACATGCAGTTTGTCTGTGCTGATGCCGACCACCGCGCCCAAACCGTAATCGCCGCCGCCGGACAGACGGGTGGAGGCGTTGATCATCACCGATGCCGAATCCACCTGTTGTTCGAATTGCCTTGCCAGACTCAAACTTTGGGTGACGATGCCGTCGGTATGCCCCGAGCCGTAATGATTGATGTGCTCTATGGCTTGTTGAATGCCGTCGACGATTTTGAGCGACAGAATCGGCGCCAGATATTCGGTATGCCAGTCATCCTCGGTCGCCGGCGAAATATCCGTCAACAGTTTTTGGGTTTGTTCGCAGCCGCGCAACTCGATCCCGTGTTGCGAAAACGCGGCTTGCAGCGGCGGCAATAGCTGTTCGGCGCATTGTTTGTCGACCAACAGGGTTTCCAGCGCATTGCAGACCTGCACGCTTTGGCATTTGGAATTGACCGCCAGGGCCAGCGCCCGCGCGGGATCGGCGTCGGCGGCAATATACAGGTGGCAAATGCCGTCGTAATGTTTGATCACCGGAATGCGGGTGCCTTTGGCGATGCGTTCGATCAAGCCCTTGCCGCCGCGCGGAATCAGCACGTCGATATAGTCATCCATTTGCAGCAGTTCGCCCACCGCTTCGCGGTCGGGGGTGCGGATGATTTGAATCGCGTGCGGCGGCAGGCCGGCGGCGAGCGCGCCGGCCACCATCGCATCGGTCAGAATGGCGTTGGTTTGCAGGGCTTCCGAGCCGCCGCGCAGGATCACCGCGTTACCGCTTTTGATGCAGACTCCGGCGGCGTCGCTGGTGACATTGGGGCGGGATTCGTAAATGATGCCGATCACGCCCAACGGCACCGATTTTTTATACACCCGTAGCCCGGCCGGATTGCTATGGCCGGCCAATATCCGGTTTAAGGGGTCGGGCAATTGCGCCACCTTTTTCAGGCGGGATAGCATGTAAGCAAAGGTTTTGTCGTCTATGGTCAGCCGTTTGACCATCGCATCAGTTTGGCCTTCGTCGCGGGCCTTGATAATTTCCAGACCGTTGACCTCCAGGACCTGTTGCTTGACCGATTCCAGGGCATCGGCCATTTTCGCCAGGGCCAGATTGCGCCGGGAGGCGGAAACGGTCGCCAATTCGCGCGATGCCGCGCGGCTTTGTTGGGCAATGATTTGGACAGCGTTGCTACTCATGGGATTTTTAAAGGATCGCTTTGGAAAAGATTGAAATATAACGGGCCGGCCGCGGACGGTACGGATGGCCAGCCTTGGTCAATGCAGCGTTTTGCCGGCGGCCGCGTCGTAGACGCTGCAAAACAATTGCACGCTGACAAACAGCAGGGTTTCGATAGTCCTTACGGCCTCGGCGGCGGCCGGCTTGTCGGATACATGCTGGCGGACGCAGGCGTGCATGAAGCAGACCAGTCCTTGTTGCTGGTTGTCGGTCGACGTGCCGCGCGCGGGTGCTGATTTGCCGGACATCAGCGCCTTCAATTCGGCGTCGACATCGGCGGCTTTTTCCTGTAACCAGTCCAGGCCCAGCGCTTGCTGGCTGGGTAAACTGCCGCGGGCATGTTGAAAGGTGCAAAGTATGTCGAAGCATAAATCCATGAATAGATGCGCTAGGCCTTGGTCCTGGTCGGCAATCACGGAGGGAAACACGCCAAGCAGGGTTTGCGCCAATACCGGCTGTTCGAGCTGAAATTTTTCAAGTATGGCCCGGCCGGCATGTTCGTTCAGGGTTTTTGCATGTTCCAAGCCTAAATAGAGCTCCTGGTCGGTAAATTCGCGCATGTGATGAAGGTATTCGAGAGTAAAAAAATGTTTATGCGGGCAGGGTATCGCCCGACCCATGAAAGACGTTCGTGTTGCAGCGACGCACAGTTGCGATGTTGGCCTTACAGATCGCGGCTGTGCGCCGCTCCCACCATGACTTTCACGTAACGCGGTACAGGTACGGGGCCGCGCGGAATAGCCGGCTAGGCGAGGACGGTCATTTTTTGCAATGCCAGCTCCGCCGCCAATCGACCGGTTTGCGCGCCGCCTTCCATGAAGCCGTAATAGGCATCGCTGAGGTGTTCGCCGGCAAAAATCAGCCTGTCGAAGCCGACTTGCCGGCTATCGCGCTTGCCGCCTTCTATCCAGAAATACTCGCCGAATTCGGTCAGCTGGCCAGGCTTGTAACTGGCGTAGGCACCCTGGCTATAAGGGTTTTTGCCCCAGGCGCTTTTACGCATGTCACCGGTTTTGGCATTGACGGCGCCGGGAACAAAGGCGTCCAGGGCAGCGATGAAGCTTTCGCCCCGCGGTTTGAAGGCGTTGATTTTGTTCAATTGCCGGGCTTGGTCGCCGCCTAGGAAAAAGTTGAGCGCGCCGTCGGGGCGCAGGGGCTGGCGCTGGGTTTCGTCCCACGCCTCGGCAAAACCTAGGTCGCTCCAGGCCGCCAAGCTGAAACCGGCCGGGGTTCGCCAGAAGCGTTCGGAAAAACCGGCGATGAGTTTTTCATTGTCGCCCAAGCCGGCTTCGGCAATAAAGCGGCGAAATAGCGTGGGCAGCGGCACTTTCAACGTCACATTGCGCAGCGCCGGAAACGGCGCGGCGATAATCACGATGTCGGCCGCTTGCTCGGTTTTATCCGCGAATTTCAAACGATAGCCGGGGCCCTGTTCTTCGATGGCTCGCAGGATTTTGTTGTAGCGGATTTGTCCGGGCAATGCGGCGGCCATGGCGTTGGTGATTTGAGCGGAGCCGCCGACCACGGCGTAGACTTCGTCGCTGTAACTCAGCAGTTCGACCGCTTGACCCTTGACTTCGGGCAGTATGAACAATAATTGCAGGGCCGACGATTCGGCGGGTTCGGCCCCAAACTCGGTGCGGATGGCGTTTTCCAGCAAGGCGCGTACATAGGGCGCGGTCAGCTTGTCGGCATGGCTATCCAGATAATCGGCTACCGAGCGTTGATCGAACAAGGGCGCGTAGCTGTCCCAGTCGCGGTCGAGCAATTTGGCGTCCCGGCTGATTTGCGCCGCAATCGGCCGTAAATCGTTTATCAACTGGGTTTCGCTATAACTGACGCCTGCGAAAAAATAGGCTTCTTTCGGATAGGGCAAATGTTTGACATCCCGCAGTTTGTCGAACAGCTCGATATTGAACTCCTTGACCAAGTCCAGCATGTCGGCGTGATCGGTATTGATCAATTCGGCGCCTATGTCTACCGTCAGACCGTCCTGCATGGTGGTGGACAGCATGCGCCCGCCCGCCCGCGCGGTGGCTTCGTAAACGGTCGCCGTCACGCCGGCTTTTTTCAGTTGATGAGCGGCGTTCAGGCCGGCGATGCCGGCGCCGATAATGGCTACCCTTGGCGCTGAATGCGTCGGGCCGGCCATGGCTGCCAAGGGCAGGCCTTGCGCCGCCAGTCCGGCCAGTCCCGCCGCGCCGGTTTTCATAAAGCGGCGCCGGTTCCAGCCGGCCATGGCGGCGGAAATCGGCTCGGGCAGATGCTGTTCTTGCAGATGCTCGCGTCTGGCCGCCTGCAGGGCCAGCACCAGTTTGCGGAATAAAAGTGTGTGTGTCATTTGTGGCCTCCCGAAATAATCCCGCCACATCATAACGGCCGGAGCGGTAGAAGGCCATACCGACATGATGTGGCGGCTCGGCTTACTCTATCGCTCTGCCGGGGAGGCTGTCGTAAAAGCTTCCGATCCTTGCGGGGGAGGGCTGATGAGGTGGGCGAAATTAATAAGTCATTGTTTTATATGACCTCATCCTAATCTTTTCCCCGAAGGAGAAGGGACTGTTTCGATTTTTTACGGCACTCATGCATGGGATGTTGTAGTAAAACTTCCCTCTCCTCGCGGGAGAGGGTCGGGGAGAGGGGGGGTAAAACGAATAAGATATTGTTTTATAAAAAATAATCCTAACTTTTTTCCGGCTGGAGAAGGGCGTGATCTGCTTTTACGACACTCTGCATGGAAAGGGGCGTCTTGCGTCTAAGGCTTATCGAAACCGTGGATTTCAAGCTTGCCAAGCCGGTAAAAGACATTTTATACTGCCTATAAAAGCAGTAACTATAAGAGCAGCATGAAGCCACTGACCGACAAACAACAAGCAGTACTAGACTTCATAGAACGCAGCGTGGCCGAAGCCGGTTTTCCGCCGACCATCGCCGAAATCGCCGGTGCATTCGACCTGCGTTCGACCAACGCCATTCGCGGCCATTTGCAAGCGCTGGCGCGCAAGGGCGTCATCGAGCTGGTGCCGTCGGCATCGCGCGGCATTCGCCTGTTAAAGCCGGACGCGGCGGCCGGTGTACCGTTGGTCGGCCGGGTCGCCGCCGGGCAGCCGATTTTGGCCGAAGAACATATCGAAGCCTATTGCCGGCTCGACCCCGAACTGTTTCGCCGCCGGGCCGATTATTTATTGCGGGTACACGGCATGAGCATGCGCGACGCCGGCATACTGGATGGCGATCTGCTGGCGGTGCAGCGCGCGCCGCGCGCCGACAACGGTCAGATCGTGGTGGCCCGTATCGGCGACGAAGCCACCGTCAAACGCTTGCGGCTGGACGGCGGCAAGGCGTTTCTGGAACCGGCCAATCCCGATTTTCAGGTGCTGGAAATCGATTTGCGGCGCGACACGCTGGTTATCGAAGGCATTGTGGTTGGCGTGATACGCAGTGATCTGCCATGACCAGCTCTAACTCACTTGACGACTGGCTACGCAGCCAAAACCTGGTCTGGCGCGGTCTGCAAATCCCGGACACCCAGCAAGGCATCCCGACCGGCTTCCCCGAATTGGACGCCTTGTTGCCCGGCGGCGGCTGGCCGACAGGCGCGCTGTTGCAACTGGACGTACCGCGCGCCGGTAGTGGTGAATTGGCGCTGTTTCTGCCGGCGATGGCCGCTCTGAGCCGGCAAGGCCGGCGCATTGTCTGGCTGGCGCCGCCCTATCGGCCCTATGCGCCGGGTTTGCAACAAGCCGGCGTCGAGCTGGCGCAATTGTTGGTGGTGGCTTGCGCCAATAACGCCGACCTGCTGTGGGCACTGGAAAAGTTGCTGCGCACCGGTTGCTGCGGCATGACGCTGACTTGGCCTACAAAACGTCTGGCCGCGCATCAAACCCGCCGCCTGCAACTGGCCGCCGAAGCCGGCAATGCCTTGGCGGTAGTGTTTACCGGGCCCGGTGCAACCACGGGACATGCCGCGTTAAACATGGCTTTACATCCTCAAACCGATGGTGTGCTGCTGGAAATCCGCAAAGCGCGCGGCAGTCTGCGCCAACACCGGTTATTGCTGGCGTTTTAGCATGAGTGCCGCACTTGCCAGCGTTTTAACGCCGGATTCCTTCCCCTCTCCGCCGATCGAACCGGCGGTTTCCAGCCGGAGGCCTAAATTGTGGCTGTGCGCGTATTTTCCCGAGCTGGCACTCACCGCGGCCGGCCTGGATTTACAGCAAGCTGTCGCCTTGCAAGTGCAACATAAAGGCCGGCCCAGCCTATATGCGGTGTCGGTACCGGCCCGGCAGGCGGGTGTCGAAGCGGGCATGGCATCGGCCGCCGCCCTGGCCTTATGTCCCGGCCTGCAAATCCGGGATAGGGATATGCAGTTGGAGCGTATCGCCTTAAGTGCCCTGGCCGACGCCGCTCTGACATTCAGTCCATGGATCAGTTTGGACTGTCGGAATGCGCTGTTGCTGGAAGTCGGCAGTTGCCTGACGCTGTTCGGCGGGGTTGAAAATTTGCGCAAACAACTGTGCCGGGTGCTGCTCGGCAGTGGCCATAGCCCGGTTATCGCCCTGGCGCCATCGCCCGCCGCGGCGGAATTGCTGGCGCGGCTGAATATCGAAATCAGCGTGCAGCAGTCGGCCGAATTGCACTCACTGCTTGGCCCGGTGCCGCTGAATCGGTTGGATTGGGACACTGGTTTGCTGAAGCGGCTATCGCGTACCGGCGTGCAGACCTTGGCCGATTTATGGCGTTTGCCGCGCGACGGTTTGGCCAGACGCTACGGCGTTGGACTGCTGCATCGACTGGATGCGCTGGCCGGAAACGATAACCGAATACTTGGCCAATTCCACCGCCCGCCGCGTTTCGCCGCTAGCCGCGAATTGCCGACCGAGCTGGAAAAACTCGAGCATTTCTTTCCGGCCGTCGAGCAACTGGCCGCCGAATTGGCCGATTTTCTGCGCCAGCGCGATGCCGCTGCCTTGGGTGTGCGATTGTTATTAAGTCATTTTCGGCGACCGGCCAGTTGTATCGAATTGAGTTTTCGCAGCCCCAGCCGGAATGCCGGCCATTGTTGCCGGCTGCTGCGGGAAAAACTGGAGCGCAGCGCGCTGCCGGCGCCGGTATTGAATGTGGAACTGGTCTGCGAGGCGATTGCGCCGTTTCAGCCGCAAACCTTTAGCTTGTTCGACGATGAGCAACAGCGCGAACACGATTGGCAAACCGCCTTGGAGCAACTGCAAGACCGGCTCGGCCACCAAGCCTTACAGTATCCGGCCACCGCTGCCGAGCATAGGCCGGAACGGGCGGGTACTTTGGCCTATGCGCCCCATGCGGCCGATGCGCCGAGGCCGACGCGCCCGCTCCGGCTGCTGGCGGAACCGGAACCGCTGGATCCCGCCACTTTAACTTACCTGCCGGACAAGGAGCGTATCGAATCGGGCTGGTGGGACGGCGCGGCGCTCAGGCGCGACTATCGAATCGCCCATGACCGCTCGGGCCGCAAGCTGTGGGTGTTCCGCGACCTCAAGCCGGGCGGCGGCTGGTATTGTCATGGCCTGTTCGGCTGATGTGACGCCGCCGGCTTTTGCCGAGCTGCATTGTTTGTCCAACTTCAGCTTTTTGCGCGGCGCCTCGCACCCCGAGGAATTGTTTGCCGAAGCCGCGCGCTTGAATTACCAAGCCTTGGCCTTGACCGATGAATGTTCCTTGGCCGGCGTGGTCAGGGCGCATCTGGCGGCCAAAAAATACAATATCGATTTGATCATCGGCAGCGAAATGCGTCTGGACGACGGTTTGAAATTGTTGTTGCTGGCCAGCGACCGCACCGGCTACGGCAATCTGTCGCATCTGATCAGCGTCGCCCGCCGCCAGGCCGACAAAGGCAGCTACCGGCTGAGCCGGGCCGATTTGCGGCAGCACTTTCCGGCGCATTGTCTGGCGATCTGGCTGCCGGACTTGGTAAATCCGCAATCTGCCGACGGCCGCTGGCTGAAACAGCATTTTGCCGGAAACCTGTGGCTGGGCGCCGGCCTGTTCCTGTCCGGCAATGAGCGCGAATACATCGCCCGCATCGAGACCCTGGCCCGGCAATTGGAGATTGCGCCGGTGGCCTGCAACGACGTGCATATGCACCGCCGTTCCCGGCAAATGTTGCAAGACACCTTGACCGCGATTCGTCTAGTCCGGCCGCTGTCCGAGTTGGGCCATGCGCTGTTTGCCAACGGCGAACGCCATCTGCGGCCGATAGCGCGACTGAGCGAAATCTATCCCAAAGCCTGGCTGGACGAATCGCTGACTATCGCTCGGCGTTGCCGGTTTTCGCTGGACGAACTGCGCTACGAAT
Source organism: Methylomonas subterranea (assembly GCF_024505185.1). Taxonomy (GTDB): domain Bacteria; phylum Pseudomonadota; class Gammaproteobacteria; order Methylococcales; family Methylomonadaceae; genus Methylomonas; species Methylomonas subterranea. The sequence continues at coordinate 13,876 of NZ_JANIBJ010000045.1, read as the reverse complement.
ACCCACGCGAACTGGTACCGGACAAGCACACGCCGACGTCGTGGCTCAGGTATTTGGCCGAAACCGGCCTGAAACAACGCTGGCCGGGCGGAGAACCCGCCAAGGTGCGGCAACAGGTCGAGCACGAGCTAACCCTGATTGCCGAACTGGCTTACGAGCCTTACTTTTTGACCGTGCACGACATCGTCGCCTTCGCCAAAAGCCGGGACATCCTCTGTCAAGGCCGCGGCTCGGCGGCCAATTCGGCGGTGTGTTATTGCCTGGGCATTACCGAAGTCGATCCGGGACGGATGAATCTGTTGTTCGAGCGCTTTTTATCGCGCGAACGCAACGAGCCGCCGGACATCGACGTGGATTTCGAACACGAACGCCGCGAGGAAGTGATTCAATACATTTACCGCAAATACGGCCGCCATCGCGCCGCGCTGGCGGCGACGGTGATTACCTATCGCAGCCGCAGCGCGGTGCGCGACGTCGGCAAGGCACTGGGTTTGAATGCCGGCCAGCTCGACCGGCTGGCCGGTAATGTCGATCGCTGGGACGGCTATAAATTGATGCCGGACGCTCTGCGCGATTGCGGCTTCGATCCGGACAGCCGGGTTATCCGCCAGCTAAGCACGCTGGTCGAGCAAATCAAGGGCTTTCCCAGGCATTTGTCGCAACACGTCGGCGGCTTCGTGATTGCCCGTGACGAATTGACCCGGCTGGTGCCGGTCGAAAACGCAGCCATGGCCGACCGCACTGTGATCCAATGGGAAAAGGATGACCTGGAAGCCATGGGCTTGTTGAAGGTGGACGTGCTGGCGCTGGGCATGCTCAGCGCGATTCGCAAGACGCTGACCTATCTGGGCGAATACACCGGCCGCGCGTGGAGCCTGGCCGACATTCCGGCCGAGGAACCGGCGGTGTACGCGATGTTGCAACAAGCCGACAGTATCGGCGTGTTCCAGGTGGAATCGCGCGCTCAGATGAGCATGCTGCCACGCCTGAAACCGGCCAACTATTACGATCTGGTGATCGAAATCGCCATCGTCCGCCCCGGCCCTATCCAGGGCGAAATGGTGCATCCCTATCTGGCCCGCCGTAACGGCCTGGAAGCCGTCGATTACCCCAGCGCGGAAGTCAGGCAAGTATTGGAGCGCACGCTGGGGATTCCGATTTTTCAGGAACAGGTCATGCAAATCGCCATGGTGGCGGCCGGTTTTACGGCCGGCGAGGCCGACGAATTGCGGCGGGCGATGGCGGCCTGGAAACGTAAGGGCGGCCTGGAACCCTTCGAGCAAAAACTGCTGGCCGGCATGCGGGCGCGCGGCTACCGGGAGGATTTCGCCCAACGGATTTTTCAACAGATCAGGGGGTTCGGCGATTACGGTTTTCCGGAGTCGCATTCGGCCAGCTTCGCCTTGCTGGCTTACGTGTCGGCCTGGTTGAAATGCCACCATCCGGCGGCGTTTTGCTGCGCCCTGCTCAACAGCCAGCCTATGGGTTTTTACGCGCCGGCGCAGCTGGTGCAGGACGCCCGCCGCCACGGCGTCGAAGTGCGGCCGGTCGATGTGCGCCATAGCGTGTGGGATTGCGCCCTGGAACACGACAGCAAGCCGCCGGCCCTGCGCTTGGGCTTCAATCAGGTCAAGGGTTTGTCGGCGGCGGGCGCCAAACGCATGCTTGCCGCCCGCGCTTTCGATAGCCTCGCCGATTTGGCCGAACGGGCCAAGCCGGACAAACGCGATTTGGAAGCGCTGGCCGCCGCCGATGCCTTGAAGGCCCTGGCCGGCAACCGCCATCGGGCCTTTTGGGGCGCGGCGGGCATGGAGGCGGGGTTGCCGATATTCGGCGTGCCGCGCGTCGCCGAAGCCAGCCCCTTGTTGAAACCGCCGCAACCCGCGGGGGAAACCCTGGCCGACTATGCCAGCACCGGGCTGAGTTTGCGTAACCATCCCCTGGCGCTGTTGCGGCAGCGCCTGCAACAGCGTGGCGTGGTTACCGCGCTATCGCTTTGGCAGTGCCGTAATGGCAGTATTGCCCAGGTTGCCGGCTTGGTGATTTGCCGGCAACGGCCGATGACCGCCGCCGGCGTCACCTTTGTGACGCTGGAAGACGAAACCGGCCAGATCAATCTGATCGTCTGGCCGAAAACCGCGCTGGCGCAACGCAAGCCCTTGTTGAAGGCCAAACTGCTGGGCGTGTCCGGCATCGTGCAACAGCAGGACGGTGTGCTGCATCTGATTGCCGGCAAGTTGGAGGACTGGAGCGGCTGGATAGGTGAGCTGGCAAGCCGATCCAGGGATTTTCATTGAGATTGTCTGCTGCTGTAACGGTTAACGATCCCAGTTACTCTGAAAGTAAAAAATCGGGCGGGTACGGTTGCTTGTTGGACAGGCGTCGGCAGCAAGGATGCTGCCGTCGAGCCTACACGGACGTATTTACGGCGTCCTGTCCGGCGAGGAACCGTACCCAGCTGCACTACTTTCATTTGCCGGGGCGATCGCCAGGCCTTCATGAGCGTTACTCTGAAAGTCACGCGGCAACCGCCCAGAAAACTAACGACATAACGCCGTTGACTTTCATATGCCGGGGCGATGCCGAGCCTTCATGAGCGTTACTCTGAAAGTAAAAAATCGGGCGGGTACGGTTGCTTGTTGGACAGGCGTCGGCAGCAAGGATGCTGCCGTCGAGGAACCGTATACTCAGCTGCACTACTTTTATTTGCCGGGGCGATCGCCAGGCCTTCATGAAGGTTACTCAATTGACATTCAAAGAGCTTACAGCAATATGAAAACTTACACGGCAATTATTGAAAAATGTCGTGATACCGGTTTATATGTGGGCTTCATTCCTGGATTTGCCGGCGCATATAGCCAAGCGGAATCATTGGATGAGCTCAATCAAAATCTTCGGGAAGTCATTGAAATGTTACTTGAGGATGGTGAGCCAATACTGGAAGCAGAGTTTGTTGGAACGCAAAACGTGGTCGTCGCCTAAGCATGGGAAACGTACCCATTCTTAAACCTCGCGAAGTTATCGCTTTGCTCGAAATATTGGGATTTACGGAAATCCGACAACGCGGTTCACATAAACAGTTCCGCCCTCCTGACGGTAGATGCACAACCGTGCCGTTTCATGCGGGACGTGATATTTCACCAATTTTACTTCGGCAAATCGCTAAAGATATTGGCTTGACAGTTGAAGAGTTACTTAAATTCCGGGCCTAACCTTGCAATGAATCCAACTGTCCAGCGGCGGCGCTGCGCTTTCTGTCTGTTGTCGGGCGGGTTAGCGATCATTAACATTCAACCGTAATGAAGACATGCAAAACGGTGCGCAAAACTTTTCAAGGTTCTGGCGCGAGCGCATCAAATTCCAGCCAAACCCGACCATAGTGTCAGGTTTTCGGGGTTGCTTGCCGCAGCCAATCGGCAAACTTGCCGAAAATAAAATGGCTGCCGCGCATCGATAAATGGTCGTCGTCGTAGAAATAAGAGGCGCCATCCTTCAGGCCGTTGCAGGACGAGGAGTTACACAGATATTCGTAGGCCGGAAAAATCCGAATCCGGTGATGCGTGGCGGCGGAAATGGTTTCCACCGCTTTTCTGTAGTTGGCGTTGCGCTCGTCGAACGCTTTTCGGGATACATTGCAGCCGGGGCGATCATTATCCGATATGCGGAATGGCCGGTCTTCCAGGCAATTTTTGGCGCTGATGCCGATTTCCGGCACATCTTCAATGAATACCACGGCCTTGCCGAACTTTAAAATTTCGTTAATCGATGCCACGTAGCCGGCGACGAACTGGTTGTAGTTTTCCGCCAAGCGGTCGTCCGGGTCTTTGATAATCCGGTAGTTGTTCTTTTTTTCGCTATCGCCGTAACCGGAGCCTTCTATGTACATCGCGCCGCGGGTGGCGAATACCACGCGTTGAATGGAGGGAAAATCCCGCAGCATTTTAAGCACAATCGGCATCACCACGCCGCAGCGGGAAGATTTTTCCTCGAATTCCTCGGTCGGGTTGATCGTGACCAGATCGGTAAACGGCAGGCAGCCGTTGACCGCCACCAGGGCTAGATCGTTGGAGTTTTTGGCAACGGAATCGTAGACGAATTGCGCGGCATGGCTATCGCCGACTACCAGCGTACCCGGCGTGGCGGTGGTGAAGCGGCAGATCAGGTAATCGTAACTGGCGCCCAGCGCGGAATGGCAACGTTCGTCGACCCAGTCGTCAGGGGTGTTGTAGAGCACAGTGCCTTTCACGTCGGCAAACATTTTGGTTTTGGCGGGGGCGTCGGCTTGGCGGAATTCCAGGCCGTTTTTCAGGTAGGAGACGTATCCCACGTTGCCCACCAGCAACATCAGCACCAGCAATACCAACGTTTTGATGCCGCTGTGCTTACCCAGGCGTATCGGTGTTTCCACCAGCCTGTAGGTGAGCCAAGCCAGCACGATGGTCAGCGCCACCGCAATCAGGCGAATCGTGGCGCTAGGTACGTCGGTTTCCACAATCCGGGCAAAAGACAGCAGGGGCCAGTGCCATAGGTACAAAGGGAAACTGATCAGGCCGAACCACACCACTAACCGGTTGGACAGCACGATGCGGTTTACCCAGGCCAGCGGGCCGGCGGCGATGATCAGCACCGCGCCCAGCATGGGTAGAATTGCCCACTTGCCGGGAAATTCGACGTCCTTGTTGATGATGTAAAAGCCGTACATCAGCAGGCTAAAGCCTGTGAACGACAGTATGTTGGCCAGCGTTTTACCGTCGGCTTGATGCCGGGAATCCCGGTAAACCACGGCCGCCAACCAGCCGTCCAGCCGGTTTTGGAAACCCGCGAACGCGCCTTTTTTATACAATGTCATCCAGGCCAGCAAACTGCCGCATTGCAATTCCCAAAAACGGGTTTGCGGAGAGTAAAAGGTGCCGACGGAATCGGTCAGTATGCCCTTGATATTCAGATAGAAAGAGGCGGCGGCGACTACCAGTGTCACGGTTAACAGGTTGAAGTTTCTGCCCCATGCAAACCACAGCACTAGCGGCCAAATCAGATAGAATTGTTCTTCCACGCCCAAACTCCACAGATGCAGCAGCGGTTTGGTGTCGGTGGCGCTGTCGAAATAGCCCGATTCGTTCCATAACACAATGTTGGAAACAAAACCCGCGCCGGCGGCGATGTGCTTGCCCAGCTGTTTGTATTCGTCGGCGAACAGCGCGAACCAGCCGAAGGCGTAACTGGCAGTCAATACCAGGATCAGGGCCGGAAAAATACGCTTGATGCGGCGGATATAGAATTCGGTAAAACTGAAAGTACCTTTCTCCAAATTCTGAAAAATGATGGTGGAAATCAAGTAGCCCGAGATGACGAAGAAAATATCGACGCCGATGAAGCCGCCCTTCAAGCCGCTGGGGAAGGCGTGAAAGGCAACGACGGAGAGCACCGCGATTGCCCTCAGACCGTCGATATCGGGGCGATATTTGGGGTGGGATAGGTGTGGCTGTAAGGTTGTCATAGAGTATCTAAGCACCAATGTGTAACGTCGGCCCGTCGTCTTGCCGCTACTTTCCGTAGCGGCGGGAAGCTTTAGGGCCTGAAAAAAAGCGTGGGTAATTGTAAGTCAAAAGCAGTTTGGTTTGCCGCATTTCAACTTTATATGAATTACGAAATCTGTGAACTTAATACCGTAATCGGCAATTGTTGTCTGCGGATTGGCTGATTTGTTTTGAAGACAGTTTGGGCGCGAAAAGGAGAAAAATGGTTTCGCAAGGCCGGATTACTTGAAAAGTCGGAAACTACCCGGGCACGCCGGCATAGTGAGCGGCGTGTCCGGGATTTAAGAAATGCTTATTTTTTACCCGCTTCAAGATGCTTTATCGCGTCTTCCACGGCATGGGTGGCCATTTCGGTATGTTCCAGTTTGCCGTGTTCTATGCCCTGTTGCAATGTTTCCACGGCTTCGTGCATGTGGTGTTTGGAATCGTCGCCCTTGGCGGCTTCCTTGGCTTTTTTGGCGTGTTCCAGCGCGGTTTCCGCATGTTCGACCAAAACCGCCGAGTGGCCCATTTTGCCGTGCTCGACCGCTTCCTTGGCGTGTTTCAAAGCGGCGTCGGCATGCGGCTCGGCGAAGATGGTGCTACTGAACAGCAGCAAGATGCCGCCGGTGATGAGTGCTAACTTTTTCATAAGTCCCCCTGGGTTGAAAAGATAGGCGTATTTCGACGCTCAGGTGGTGGCCGCAAAGCCTTTTTGGAAACGCGACTACCGCAAAACGCTGAAATCGGTACTGCATTATTATGTTCGCATCCGGTTGAATGCAAAAAGTGGATGTCAGGAAATTCAAATAGTTCCTGTTGCAATAAAATTTACCTGGCCGCTTGCTATACCTTACAATTCGAGCTCGTTACTAACAATAACAATACTGGAGGATGACATGTTTAAAATTCGGATGCTGGTCACTGCGATTGCATTGACCGGTTCACTTTCTGTAATGGCCGCTGAAGCCTTGCCGACCACCGCGCCCGCGCCCGCCGATAATCCAACCACGGCGGAAAAAGTTGAATTGGGTAAAATGCTGTATCACGATCCGCGCCTGTCTTCGACCGGTACCGTATCTTGCGCATCTTGCCATAACACCATGCTGGGCGGCGAAGACAATCGCCCCAACTCGATGGGCGTTAACGGCCAAACCGGTGGCCGCAGCGCGCCAACGGTGTGGAACGCAGCCTTCAACAAAGTCCAATTCTGGGATGGCAGAGCCGATAGTCTGGAGGCCCAAGCCGCCGGTCCGGTCACCAACCCGATCGAAATGGGCATGAAAAGCTGGGATGACGTGGTGGCCCGCCTGAAAACCATCAAAGGTTATCGCAAGGCTTTCGATCTGGCGTTCGGTCAGGATAACGAAACCATCACCAAGGAAAACGCCACCAAGGCGATTGCCGCTTACGAAAGAACCTTGATTACCCCAAACAGCGCATACGACAAATATGTCAAGGGCGACACGGATGCCATGAATGCGCAACAAGTGCGGGGAATGAAAAAAGCCGTCGAACTGGGTTGCACCAACTGCCACAGCGGCCCTGCATTCAATGGCCCCGGTGTGTTCCAAAAATTCCCCATGCATCCAAACGGCTATTTTGAAGCGCAGTATCACTTCAAAAAAGACAAGGGCTTGGCGGAAGTCACCAAAAATGCCGGCGATGAGCATATGTTCAAAGTACCGACCCTGCGCAACATCGCTTTAACCGCGCCGTATTTCCATAACGGCTCGGTGCCCACGCTGGACAAAGCGGTAAAACTGATGGCCAAACTGCAGTTGGATAAAGACTTGTCCGACGAAGATACCGCCGACATCGTGGCATTCTTGAATGCTCTGACCGGCGAGTTTCCCAAACAAACCATGCCGACTTTACCCGGCACGCCCGGCAGTTCGTTCAACTAAGGGTTTCGCCACGATGACTTCCGCAGTCTGCGTCCTTTCCCTCAGGAGGCTGTCGTAAAAGCTCCCTCTCCTTGCGGGAGAGGGTTGGGGTGAGGTGAGGGGATTAAATTAATAAGCCATTGTTTTATATACCCTCATCCTAACCTTATCCCGACGGGAGAAGGGACTGATAGTCTTTTACGGTAAGCTTCTCCGGGGAGAGGGGCGGGGACGGAATTCTAAGTTGTTCAATCGCGAAAGGGGCCGCAAGGCCCCTTTTTTATGCGGTACGGATTGTCAGCTTAAATAGCGCTTCCAGTCCGCAATCGTATCGACATCCCATTGCGTACTCAGCTCATGCAGATTCAAGCCGGCGCTTGCGGCGCGGCGGCGGGTTTCCGTCATCACGCTGTCCGTACTCCATGGCATGTCTTGAAATAAATCCGCTTGGGGGGCATTCAGACCGATCAAGACGTAACCGCCGTCTTCGGCCGGCGCCACTATCGCATCCTTACCGTTTTGCAGCGCCGAAAAAGCTTGCCGTAAATCGTCTACCGTCAGACTGGGACAGTCACAGCCCGTCAACACGGCGTATCTATAGTGCGATAAGGCCTTGGAGAAGGCGTTATGCATGCGCGCGCCCAAGTCGTCGCCGTGTTGCGTGGCCAAGGTCAGCGGAAATTCGTCGGCGCATTGCTGAAAAAACGGCTGATCGCTGTCGGGCGCGCAACACAAGATCACCGGACACAACGGCGTTTGGCAGGCTCTGGCTATTGTCATCCGGGTCAACGCTATGTGTGCGTCCACGGCTTGTCTGGCGCTTAATGCCGGCTGCAAACGGGTTTTTACTTGGCTGGCGATAGGTGCTTTACAGAAGATCAGCAATACGCTGTCGGGAAATTGATAAGTCACGCGTCAGCGCCCGCGCAAGGGCCGGAACGGCATCAGCAAGAGCTGCAAAAAGCCCAGTTCGTCAGTACGGCGAAATCCGTTCAAACCTATGCTCATTTCGGTTTGTGCTTGCCTAGCACGGGGGCAATAGGTTTTGAACAAGCGATCCCAGCAGGATAAGGAAAAGCCGTAATTGGTGTCGGTTTCCGCCGGCAGGCAGGAATGATGAATCCGGTGCAGATCCGGCGTGATCAGGATATAACGCAGAACCGCTTCGGCCCGCGGTGGCAGGCCGACGTTACCGTGATTGAACAGCGCGCAACCATTCAGGATGATCTCGAAAACGATCACGGCCATGGGGCTGGCGCCGAGCGCTAGCACCAGCGCTACCTTGTACAGCATGGATAGCAGTATTTCCAAGGGATGAAATCGCAGCGCGGTGGTGGTGTCGAAATCGATATCGCTGTGATGGACTTGATGCAGGCGCCAAAACCATTGCCAGCGATGAGCGGCGACATGCTGCGCGTAAATCGCCAAGTCCAGCAACAGCAGGCTCAACAACATGTTCAGCCAAACCGGCGGCGACAGGCTATTGAACAAGCCGAATCGGTGTTCGACGGCCCAATTGGCCGCCAACCAAGCCGCCGCGCCGATGCTGAGCCGCATCAGCAATACGTTGGCCGCGGCCAAGCCCAGGTTGACCGGCCAACGTTGCCTGCGGCCGGAACTCAAGACACGCTTGGGGCGGAAAGCTTCCCAGGCTGCCATCAACAAGAAAATGCCGAAAAATACGCCAAAACGCAGCAATGCTTCCATCAGGATTTCCGATAATATTGGGCCGCCAGCCGCCCGGGGTCGGCGCCGAAAAAATAGGCCAGCCGCAGCCGCCACATCAGCACTATGGTTTTCAATATCCCATGCCGTTGCCAGCGTCGGGCCGAAGTAGTGACTGTAGCACGCAGACAGCAGGGCCGGCCTTGCTTTTTCAGGCGCGCGCTGAGTCCTATGTCTTCCATCAAGGCGATTTCGGGAAATCCGCCGGCGGCGGCAAAGGCTTGCCGAGTCACAAACAGGGCCTGATCGCCGGTGGCGATGCCTGTTAGCCGCGAGCGCCAATTCATCATAAAGGCGATCAGTTTGAACGTCGCCCTGGAACTGTCGAAGCGCACATCGAAGCGGCCCCAGCGGTAACCCGCCGCTACCGCATGTTCCAGCAAAGCCACGGCGTCGGACGGCAGGCGGGTGTCGGCGTGTAAAAACAGCAGGACGTCGGCAGCGGATTTGGCCGCGCCCAGGTTCATTTGCTTGCCGCGGCCGGGCGGGCTGTATAACACCTGATCGACCAGACCGGCCGCAACGCATGCACTGCCGTCGTCGCTGCCGCCGTCGACCAGCAGTAATTGGCAGCGGTCGCGCAGGTTCTGCAAGGCTTGCAGCTTTTCGGCGAGTTGGCCGGCTTCGTTGAGCACCGGAATGATGATGCTAAGTTGCGGGGGCATGAATCGGGACTGGGTTTACAAATCCAGCGGAATCTGTTTTTCAATATTCGGCATCGTGAAAAACGTTTTGCACATCGTCCAGATCGTTCAGCATATCCAAAAATTTTTCGAACAACACCACATCGTCGCCGCCGATGGGAGTGCTGCCCTTGGGCAGAAACTGAATTTCATCAACGTCGAAATCGATCTCCCCCAATAAATCGGTCAAGGCCTGCTTGGCCTTAAAGTAGTCGGTGTGCGGGGTGAAAACGGTGATTTTACCGTCCTCGCTTTCGATATCGCTCACGTCGACATCGGCCGCCAGTAGCGCTTCCAGCACCGCATCTTCATCCGCGTGTTTGAATGCCAGAATGGCGGCATGATCGAACATATGGCTGACGGTGCCTTGGGTGCCGATTTTGCATTTGGTTTTGGTGAAGCACAGCCGCACATCGCCGAAAGTGCGGTTCGGATTGTCGGTCAGGCATTCCACGATAGCCATGCAACCGCCGGGGCCGTATCCTTCGTAACGCGCCGGCGCGAAATCTTCTCCGCCGCCGCCCTTGGCCTTATCGATGGCTTTCTCGATGACGTGGCTGGGTACTTGATCCTTCTTGGCCCGCTCTATCAAACCCCGTAAAGCCAGATTTCCGGAAGGGTCGATGCCGCCGGCTTTGGCGGCGACATAAATTTCCCGGCCATATTTGCTGTAGACCTTGGTCTTGGCATCCGCCGTTTTGGCCATGGACACTTTACGGTTTTGATAGGCTCTACCCATTGGGTTATTGCTCCACTGATAAAAAATAAAACTCCGAATTTTACAGGCAAGTATTTATAGGCGGAAAACTTTTATCTTTTTAGCGGAGGGTAATGGCGGGATGGCGAATGCAGAGAGTGTTGCCTAATTGGCGCGTTTTTATGCATAGGCGCGGAAAATTGCCGCCGGTAAGTCACGGTGGGTGTTTAGAACCGCCCGACTACGGCATAATATCGGCCATGAAAACACCTAAAAAACTTGAGCCTCTGGTTGAAAACGGTCTGATCGACGAAGTAGTGCGCGCGCTGAAAAGCGGGAAGGAAGCGGCCGTGTATGTGGTGCGCAGCGGAACGCAAATCTGTTGCGCCAAGGTCTACAAGGAGGCCGAGCAGCGCGGCTTCAAGCAAAGCGTGCTGTATCAGGAGGGCCGAAAAGTGCGTAACAGCCGCCGCGCGCGCGCCATGGAAAAGGGTAGCCGTTATGGCCGGCGGGAGCAGGAATCGGAGTGGCGAAACGCCGAAGTGACCGCGCTTTACCGTCTGGATGCCGTTGGAGTCCGAGTGCCCAAGCCGTATAACTTTATCGACGGCGTGCTGCTGATGGAGCTGATTACCGATGCCGACGGCCAGCCGGCGCCCCGCCTGAACGATCTGGACATGTCGGCGGAGCAAGCCAGAAGCTACCACGGCTTTTTGATTGGCCAAATCGCGCGGATGCTCTGCGACGGTTTGGTACATGGCGATTTGTCCGAATACAACGTGCTGGTCGGCACGGACGGCCCTGTTATCATCGATTTACCCCAAGCCGTTGACGCCGCCGGCAACAACAATGCCCGCATGATGCTGCAGCGGGATGTGGCCAACATGGCCGCCTACTTCGGCCGTTTTGCGCCGGAGTTGCTGAGCAGCGATTACGGCAGGGAGATATGGAAACTCTACCAAAGCGGCGAGTTGCGTCCCGAGACCGAGCTGAGCGGCGTGTTCGAAGAAAACAACCGCCCCGCCGATCTGCGCAGTGTGGTTCGGGAGATCGATGCGGCGCGCGAGGAAAACGAAGCGCGTAAACGCTATCTGGAGGGCTTTTCCGACGGTCGATAGTCCTGCAGTCGGTCAAAAAACGCAGCTTGTGCAATTGTCGCTGCTAAAAATCACGTTTGGGTCCGATTTAGGGAATTTTCCGCCGCGATTTAAGGTTGCCATGCTAAACTGCCTCCGCTAATACATATCCACTATGTCATTCCGCATATTCCGGACAAAGCTCAAAACAGCTTGGCTGTTTTGACGACTGATCCACTTTTTCCCCCTTCGAGATTTTTCATGTCATTTTCCCATCTCGGTTTATCCGAGGCTTTATTGAAAGCAATTACCGATTCCGGCTATACCACGCCAACCCCCATTCAAGCCAAAGCCATACCCGCCGTACTGACCGGCCGCGATTTATTGGCCGCCGCCCAGACCGGCACCGGCAAAACGGCCGGCTTTACCTTGCCGATTTTGCAGCGTCTGGCGCAAACCAGCCATGGCCGCAACCGCCCGGTGCGGGCCTTGATTTTAACCCCCACCCGCGAACTGGCCGCCCAGGTCGGCGAGTCGGTATCGAAATACGGCATGCACCAGCAGCCGCGTTTAAAATCCGACGTGGTGTTCGGCGGCGTAAAAATCAATCCGCAAATGATGCGCTTGCGCGGCGGGGTGGATATATTGACCGCCACGCCGGGGCGCTTGTTGGACTTGGTCAGCCAAAACGCCGTCAAGCTGGACAAGGTCGAAATGCTGGTGCTGGATGAAGCCGACCGCATGCTGGACATGGGCTTTATCAAGGATATCCGCAAAATACTGGCCCTGTTGCCGAAGAAGCGGCAGAACCTGTTGTTTTCCGCCACATTTTCCGCCGACATCCGCAAGCTGACCGCCGACCTGCTGGTCAACCCGGTCAAAATCGAAGTTGCCGTTGAAAATTCCGCCGCCGAGACCATCGATCAGCTGGTATATACGGTGAATAAAACCCACAAAACCGCCTTGCTGACCCATTTGGTGAAATCCAAGGACTGGCGGCAAGTACTGGTGTTTACCAGCACCAAGCACGGCGCCAACAAGCTCACCGAAAAACTCAACACCGCCGACATCAAGGCCGCCGCCATTCACGGCAACAAGAGCCAGGGCGCCAGAACCAGCGCCCTGGCCGGTTTCAAGGCCGGCGAGATTCGGGTGTTGGTGGCTACCGACGTCGCCGCGCGCGGCATAGACATCGCGCAATTGCCGCATGTGGTGAATTTCGAACTGCCGCGCTCGTCCAGCGATTATGTGCACCGCATCGGCAGAACCGGGCGGGCGGGAAATGCCGGGCAAGCGGTTTCGCTGGTTTCGCAAGACGAATATCAAGCCTTGCGGCTGGTCGAAAAACTCATCGGCGCGCAAATACCTCGCGAGCAGGTAGACGGATTTGTCACGGCCTGAAACTCGGCGATAACTACCTTGGGTTAACAATTTTCACAACAGCCGGTGCAAGCCGGCTTGCTTGTGAATAGGAAGGTATTTTCAAGGTATCTGTTCAACAATTGTGCAGTGTGGGGTGGATAAGCCGTGCGCATCCAACATGATTGCCGGGCGTGGTGCGCTTCGCTTAGGAACGCTCCCGAAATAACTTTAACAAAGCATCCCTCGCTCTTCAGAGGCTGTCGTAAAAGCTCCCTCTCCTTGCGGGAGAGGGTCGGGGTGAAAACCAATAAACTATTGTTTTATATAGCCTCATCCTAACCTTCTCCTTTATGCCCCGCGGGTGCGGCGGGAGAAGGGATTGATTGGCCGGCAAGGCAAAATAACCCGCACGCTGTCCTTCACTCCCCCAATTCAAGCACCATCGCGTTCGATTCGATCGGTTAATACTTGACGGGCAAACCCGGCATCGGTAAAAACGCGCTAATCCTTCAGCGTACCATTCAAAGCGGCATGAACCACGAAGTTATCGCCACCCGAATCGAAAACGTTTCAATGGCAACCGGCATACTTGCGGGTCTGTCCGCGGCTGGCGCGGTATTGGCCGAGCCCACCGGTCTGGAAGCGCTTGGCGTTTGGCTGGGCATTACCGACCAACCCTTGATCGTAACGATAGCGCCCATCCTTGGAACGCTGGCGAGCGTCTGCGGCACAATTTCCGGCTGTACCTATTTCTGGGCTCGACGCCAAAATCGGCGCGGCAACAATAGCGCAACGCGGGATAAGCCGACGCCGCTCGAATAAACTGTATGCTCTCAAGTACCAGCCTGTCGGCGTTAATGCCATTGGTAGAGGATTGGACATTTGGAGGCGTTATTTTTGCTGCATACTGACGGAGCAAGAGCGACCCCTA
>NZ_JANIBJ010000044.1 GCF_024505185.1 Methylomonas subterranea | reverse complement strand
CGGCTCCGGCCGCCGTGGTCGAGCCGGCGCGGGAGCCCGTTCCGGTTCCGGTTCCGGCGGCCGCGCCATCGGTTCCCGCGGCGCCCGCCGTCGAACCCAAAGCCGTGGAGGCGCCTGTATCGGTTGCCGGCCCCGCCAAGGCCGGTGAAAAAGAGCGTTACCAGGAAGCCTACGAAACCTTGCGTAACGGCCATAATGCCAAGGCCATCCAGATGTTCGAAGCCTTGCAATCCGACTACCCGGCCGGCGAATTCAGCGATAGCTCACAATACTGGCTGGGCGAGGCTTACAAAATCAATCGGGAAAACGACAAGGCCAGGGCGGCATTCAACAAGGTTGTTAATCAATATCCCAATAGTTCGAAGGTGCCGGATGCACTGTTAAAACTGGGGTACATCGAATTCGACCAGCAGAATCTGGCCAAGGCGCGGGATTATTTGACGCGTGTCGTGGCCAGTTATCCCGGAAGCACCGCCGCGCATTTGGCGAGTAAAAAGCTGGCGCAAATGCCGCAATAAATCTGGCATGGATTTATCGCTCCGGATTACCGAAATCTTTTATTCCTTGCAAGGCGAATCCAATACGGTGGGGCTGCCCACCGTGTTCATACGTCTTACGGGCTGTCCCTTACGTTGTGTTTATTGCGACACCGCTTACGCCTTTAGTGGCGGAGAAAAACAAACCCTGCCGCAAATCATTTCGCAAGTCGAAACTTACGCCACCCCATACGTTACCGTAACCGGCGGAGAACCGCTGGCGCAACCGGCTTGCAATGCGTTGATGGTCGAGTTGTTGAATGCGGGTTATCAGGTGTCCTTGGAAACCAGCGGCGCCCTGGATATTTCAGGCGTCGATCCCCGCGTCGTCAAGGTGATGGATTTGAAAACACCCGGCTCGGGAGAAATGCCGCGCAACCTGTACAGCAATCTCGACCATCTGACGGAGCGGGACCAGATCAAATTCGTCATTGCCGACGCGGCCGATTACGAATGGTCCAGGCGGCAGTTGCTTGAGCATAGGCTGCAGGAGCGTTGCCAAGTGCTGTTTTCGCCGGTCATGGGTCAAATGCCGCCGGCCACTTTGGCGGACAGGATATTGGCGGATCGGCTGCCGGTTCGTTTTCAGATTCAACTGCACAAATATCTTTGGGACGATGCAAGAGGAAAATAGCTTAAAGGCCGCGAATGGCGGCGAGCCGAAAAACGCCATCATTTTATTGTCCGGCGGCCTGGATTCTATTACGGTATTGGCTCTGGCTAAACAGCAAGGCTACGACTGTTACGCGCTCAGCTTCGACTACGGCCAGCGGCATAATGCCGAGCTGGCGGCGGCCAGGAGCATAGCCCGGCGGTATGGGGTTCTCGACCACAAAATCATCCGTCTCGGTTTGGACAGTATCGGCGGTTCGGCGCTGACCGACGATCATATCGAGGTGCCTCGGTCGCCGGCGGAAGGCATACCGGTTACCTATGTGCCGGCCCGCAATACCATCTTTCTGGCATTTGCGCTGGGTTGGGCGGAAGTGTTGGATGCGCGCGACGTGTTTATCGGCGTCAATGCGGTGGATTATTCCGGATATCCTGATTGCCGGCCGGAGTTTATCGAGGCCTTTCAAAACATGGCCAATCTGGCCACCAAGGCCGGGGTGGAAGGGCAAGAAATTCGGATTCATACCCCATTGATTGCAATGAGCAAGGCGGAAATCATCTGCCAAGGTACAGCCCTGGGAGTCGATTATGCCAGCACCGTGTCCTGTTATGCCGCCGACAGCCAGGGCAGGGCATGCGGCTGTTGCGATGCCTGCCGCCTGCGCAAGGCCGGGTTTGCCCAGGCGGGGGTGGCCGATCCAACCTGTTACCGCTAACGTATTTTTTAGCGAAAAAGTGCGCGGCCGAGATTTGTGGATTATGCTATCCGCCCGATGAGAATGTTCCGTAAATCCGATACCGAGCCGACCATGCAAGTGAGTCCCAGCAAGTCCCAGTTTGTTGCCGTTGCTTCAATTGCCGCCGAATTAAGCGCTGTGATGGAGGTGGCCAAGGAAATTTCGTTGGCGGCGGCCAACGCCAAGGCCATTGCGTTCAGGGCCGGCGAGAAGGCCAAGGGTTTCCAGCCGATTACCGACTTCATCAATGAGCTGGCAAAGGAGACCATAGCGCTGGTCAACGACATCAACGAACATGCGCTGAAACTTTACCGCTTGACAGTCAAGGAACATCGAATGGCCGAGGCTTGCAAGCGTTTCGAGAAAGTTGCCGCCAGTGCCGAGTCGGCACTCCACGCGGCGTCGTTGCGGGAGTCTCTGCAACAAACCAGGCAACGGCACGCGGACTGTCATAGGGAGTTTTCCAGACACGTCTCCGAATTGCTGTCCCAGCTTGCCGACGTCATGCACCCGGCGCGGGCGGCGAGGGTGATCGCGGCCAACTCCCGCATCGAGGCCTCCCAGGCCGGCGAATACCTGCAAAGTCTGCAGGCGGTGGCGGAAAGTGTCGACCATGCCGCCCAGATCATTCACGACAAGGTGCATAAATGCCGCGGCGCATTGAGCATGATCGGCACCGCCGCCTGAATCCCCCCAAAAACACCGCTTATCAGCGAGGCAAAGTTATCCATGAAAATGACCAAAATTTACGAGGGCGCCTACCAATGGATCATGTACGGCCGCGACCCGTATAAGCCGGATAACATCATCGACACCAATCAATATGTGGTGCGCACCGACAAACGCTGCCTGCTGATCGATCCCGGCGGCATCGAGCTGTTTGCACCCATGCTGGCGGCGGTGTTGCATCATGCGCCGGTGGATGAAATCACCGACTTGTTTGCCTCGCATCAGGATCCGGACATTATTTCATCGCTGGGCCTGTGGGATCAGGCCCTGCCGCATGCCAAGCTGCATGCCGCCGCCTTGTGGGAAGGATTTCTGCGCCATTTCGGCTGCGAAAGCATTCAATATGTGCCGATTGCCGATAACGGCGGCGTGATCAATCTGGGCAGCGTGGAACTGCAGATCGTGCCCGCCCACTATTTGCACTCTTCCGCTAATTTCAATATTTACGACCCGCAAGCCAAAATTTTCTTTTCCGGGGATATCGGTGCGGCCCTGGAAGCGCCGGGCAAGCCGGTGTTTGTGGAAAATTTCGATGCGCATGTGGAAAAAATGCGCTATTTCCACCAACGCTGGATGCCTTCCAATCAGGCCAAGCGGGCCTGGATAGACAGGGTGCGCGGCTTGGATATCGACATTCTAGCGCCCCAGCACGGCCGCATGTTCAAGGGAGACGATGTGAAGCGTTTTCTGGACTGGTTTGAAGCCCTACAAGTCGGGATTGCCGTATAAAACAAGCATTTGCCGTGAATAATGGTTATAATTCGCCGAAAATGAGCCCTCGTCGCAAGACGGGGGTTTTTTGTTAGAGGGTGTTTTGGAGTATCTCAGCAAGCATGGCGCAAAAACTTTATATACAAACCAACGGTTGTCAGATGAACGAGTACGATTCCGATAAAATGCGGGACGTGCTGCTGGCCTCGCACGGTCTGGAATTGACCGACATTCCGGAACAAGCCGACGTTTTATTGTTGAATACCTGCTCGATTCGGGAAAAGGCCCAGGAAAAGGTGTTTTCCGCCGTCGGCCGCTGGAAAAAAATCAAGGACAAACGGCCCGATGTGATCATCGGCGTCGGCGGCTGCGTGGCCAGTCAGGAAGGGGCGGCAATCCAAAAGCGCGCGCCCTATGTGGACATCGTGTTCGGCCCGCAGACTCTGCACCGTCTGCCGGAACTGTTGAACAAGGCCCGTGGCGGCGACAATCATGTGGTCGATATCTCGTTCCCGGAAATCGAAAAATTCGACAACCTGCCGGAACCGCGCGCCGAAGGCCCCAAGGCTTTTGTTTCGGTGATGGAAGGTTGCAGCAAATACTGCACATATTGCGTGGTGCCGTATACCCGCGGCGAGGAAGTCAGCCGGCCCTTGAACGACGTGATTGCCGAGATCGAGACATTGGCCAGACAAGGCGTGCGCGAGATCAATCTGCTGGGCCAGAATGTCAATGCCTATCGCGGCGAAATGGAAGACGGCGATATCGCCGGTTTCGCGCTGCTGCTGCACTATGTCGCCGCCGTTGACGGCATCGACCGTATCCGCTTTACCACCTCGCATCCGTTGGAATTTACCGACGATATCATTGAAGCCTTTGCCGAGATTCCGCAACTGGTCAATCATTTGCATTTGCCGGTACAAAGCGGCAGCAACCGGATCCTGGCGGAAATGAAACGCGGCCACGCGCGCGAGGACTACCTGGAAATCATGCGCAAAATCAAAGCCGCGCGGCCCGGCATCAGTTTATCTTCCGATTTCATCGTCGGCTTCCCGGGCGAAACCGAGCAGGACTTTGAAGATACCATGGCGCTGATCGAAGAAGTGGGTTTCGATTTTTCCTACAGCTTTATTTTCAGCGCCAGACCCGGCACCCCGGCTGCGAATTATCCCGACGATGTCGGTATGGAGGTAAAGGAGCAACGCCTACAGCGCCTGAAAGCGCGCTTGAACGAAATGTTCATGGCTATTTCCGAGGCCATGGTGGGTTCGGTGCAAAGCGTGCTGGTCGAAGGCGTTTCCAAGAAAAACCCCTTGCATTTGACCGGCCGCACTGAAAACAATCGGGTGGTCAATTTTGCCGCCCATCCGCGCCTGATCGGCCAGTTTGTCGATGTGCTGATTACCGAAGCGCTGCCGAATTCGCTACGCGGTCGGGTGGTCGAATCCTCGGTCGAAAAAATTCCGCAAAGTCCCTCCAGTGGCATAAAGGTCGCGTGTTGACAACGGCTCATCATTCAAAGGAAATCACCTTATTACCGGCGGACAACCAACGATTGTCCAATTTCTGCGGGCAACTGGATATTCATCTGCGGCAGATCGAGCAACGGCTGCAGGTGGATATCGCCAATCGCGGCAATCACTTTAAAATTACCGGTGTCGATGCCGCCGTCAAGGCCGCTTGCGCGGTGATGCGAAAATTATTCGACCAGGCGGACAAGGAGGAAATTACGCCGGAACAAGTGCATTTGAGTTTGCAGGATGCCAGCATAGATCAATTGTTGCAGACGGCACCCACGCCCAAGCCCGATCTGGTCGCCATCAAAACCAAGCGCGGCGTCATCAAGGGCAGGGGAGAAAACCAGCAGGAATATTTGCGCAAGATTCTCAGTCATGATATTAATTTCGGCGTCGGGCCCGCCGGCACCGGCAAGACCTTTTTGGCGGTAGCCTGCGCGGTGGAGGCATTGCAAAACGAAACCGTGCGGCGCATCATCTTGGTCAGGCCCGCCGTCGAAGCCGGCGAAAAACTGGGTTTTTTACCAGGCGACATGGCGCAAAAGGTCGACCCCTATTTGCGGCCTCTGTACGATGCCTTGTACGATATGCTGGGTTTTGAGCGGGTGGAGAAGTTGTTGGAGAAAAATGTCATCGAGGTGGCTCCCCTGGCGTTCATGCGCGGCCGCACCCTCAACGATTCCTTTATCATTCTGGATGAAGCCCAAAACACCACCACCGAGCAAATCAAAATGTTTCTGACCCGGGTGGGCTTCGGTTCCACGGCCGTCATTACCGGCGACGTGACGCAAATCGATTTGCCCAGCGAGAAAATGTCGGGCCTGAAGCATGTACTGAAGGTGTTGAAGGATGTGGAAGGCATCAGCTTTACCTTTTTCGGGGTGCGCGACGTGGTCAGGCACCCGCTGGTGCAGCGTATCGTGGCCGCCTATGACCGTTACGAGCAGGATCAAACCGCTTAAAACATGAACTATCTGGACATACAAATCGCCACCGAAAGTAGCGATATTCCCAGTGAATCGCAGTTTCAAGGCTGGGTCGACACGGTGCTGGCGGATCCCGGCCAGGACAGCGAAATCGTGATTCGTCTGGTTGACGATGCCGAAAGCGCCGATTTGAATCTGCGCTACCGGCATAAAGCCGGTCCCACCAATATTTTGAGTTTTCCCTTCGAAGCACCGGCCGGCATGGCGTCCGAACTGCTGGGCGACTTGGTCATTTGTGCCCCCTTGATTGCCCGCGAAGCCCGACAGCAACACAAGCAGCCCGCGGACCACTGGGCGCATATTACCATGCACGGTATCTTGCATTTGCTGGGCTACGACCATATCGAAGAGGACGAAGCCGAGGAAATGGAAGCGCTGGAGATCAGGCTTTTGAAGCAGTTGAATATAGCCAACCCCTATCAGGAAGCGAGTACGCAATGAGCGACGGTTATCCCCCGAGTAGTCAGCCCCATCAGAGAAGTTTGCTGGAACGCATCAGCCATTTCCTGACCGGGGAGCCGCAAGACCAGGAAGATTTGCTGGAAATACTCAGAGAATCGGAAGAAAAACACCTGCTGGATTCCGATTCCTTAGCCATGATAGAAGGCGTCATGCAGGTTTCTGAGATGCGGGTCAGGGATATCATGATTCCACGTTCGCAAATGGTAGTGGTACCCCGGGAAGCCGAGCTGGAAACCATATTTCCGCTGGTCATCGAATTTGCCCATTCCCGCTTTCCGGTCATAGAAGAAGATCGCAGCAAGGTGGTCGGCGTACTGCTGGTGAAGGATTTGCTGGCGCACGTGTTGCAAAACAAAGCCCTTAAAGTGGAAGACGTGATGCGTCCCATGAGCGTGGTGCCGGAAAGCAAGCGTTTGAATGTGTTGCTAAAGGAATTTCGTACCGAACGCAATCATATGGCGATTGTGGTCGACGAATACGGCAATGCGGCCGGTTTGGTGACCATCGAAGACGTGTTGGAGCAAATCGTCGGTAAAATCGAAGACGAACACGACGAAGACGAGACGCGCGATTACATTTCGCAGCGTAGCGAGCGCGAATTCATCGTCAGCGCGCTGACCCCGATAGCGGAATTCAACGACTATTTTTCCGTCGATCTGGAAGACAGCGAATGCGACACCGTGGGCGGCTTGATTCTGCAACGATTGGAGCACTTTCCCAAAAAAGGCGAAAAAGTCGAGATTGAGGACTTTAATTTTGAAGTGCTGCGGGCCGATAACCGCCGGGTTCACTTGTTGAAACTGAAAATCAAATGATATCGAATTGCCGAGTTTGGGTTTTAAACATAACGAGCCAACTCTGATTCGACTACGGCCCACTCCTCCCTTATCTGTTCCAGCGTCTGATCCGAACCGTCGGCCTGCCGGTTGCGCGCCGCATGTTCGATCCGGGCGCATAACTCGGCCAACCTGAAAGCCCCCATCTGCCTGCTGCTGGATTTCAGCGTATGAGCGGTCGAACGGACGTCACCGAGATCGCCGCTGTCGATGGCTTGCTCCAGCGAGGTCAGCAAGTCAGCCGCTTGGGTTAGATACAGCTTGATGGCCTGGATCAACAAGCCGTTGCCTGCGGCTGGATCCAACTGGCGAATGGCTTCCAGCGCGGCGGCGTCGATAGCGGATTTCGTGCCGCCGGACGCGCTGGCGGCATGCCCGTTTTCCATTGGCGGCTGCCCTGATTCCGCCGCCCATCCCGCGGCTGTTTCGGCGCCAACGGCAAAATCCGCGTCCGCCAGGACGGAAAACTTATCCTGGGTCCAACGGCTGATGATTTTTTGCAAGGATGCGCGGGTAAAAGGCTTGGTCAAATAATCGTCCATGCCGGCCAACAGGCATTTCTCCCGGTCGCCTTCGATGGCGTTGGCGGTCAGGGCGATAATCGGGAAGCGGCCAAGGCGGCCGCTGTCTTGCCGGCGCCTGATTTCCCGGGTAGCCTCGTAACCGTCCATCTCCGGCATCATGCAATCCATCAACAACAGATGGTAGGTTTTCAACTCGACTGCCCTGAGCGCTTCCAGACCATTTTCGACGATTTCAACCTTGCAGCCGAAGCTTTGCAGCATGGCCTGGACCACGGCCTGATTGACCCTATTGTCCTCGGCCAGCAGGATTCGTCCGGCCCGCGCTGACGGAACTATCTTGAGCGGATTTTCCGCGCGGGGCGAGCGGTTGGCGGCTTGCGGCGCGTTTTGCATGGCACGGTACAGATCGGTCTTGTGTATCGGTTTGCGAATGAATGCGGCGAATCCACCGCGCCGCGCCGCGCCGAAATCGTCATCGATATCGACATCGAGCTGAGCCGGACCCGACAGTATCAGCGGCGGGGCGGCAAATTCCGTGCTGGATTTGATGCGTTTACCGAGTTCGATTGCGTCCGCCAGCGCCATTTTCAGATCAATGATGACCAAATCGTAGGGATGGGCGTTGTCCGCCGCCCGGCTCAGCATCTCCAAGGCCATGTCGCCGTTGGCCGCTGTATCCGCCAGCATGCCCCAGGATAGGCAGTGGTCGTATAGGCTGTCGCGGTTCGCCGGCGCGTCTTGCACAAGCAGCAGCTTCAAGCCCGTCAAGTCGGCGGACTCCGGCGATGAGTCCGCTTGCCGATCCGCGCTTGATGCGGGCAACGGCAAGGTAAACGAAAAGGCGGAGCCCGCGCCGAAACGGCTGCTGACAGCCATTTCGCCCGCCATCATGTCAACCAGTTGCTTGGAAATCGATAAACCCAGACCGGTGCCGCCATATTTACGGGTGGTCGAGTTATCGGCCTGGGAGAAGGGTTTGAACAGATAGGGGAGCACCGCTTCGTCTATGCCTATGCCGGTATCGCTGACAGTGATTCGTACCCGATAGTTGGCTTGTTCGTCCGGCGGCTTGCCGTTCCCGACGCTATCCGACAGGCAGACATCGACGGCGATGCCGCCTTGCCCGGTGAATTTGATGGCATTGCTCAACAGATTGGTGAGGATTTGCCGCAAGCGGGTGGGATCGCCCTTGACCCGGTCGGGCACGTCTTCGGCAATCCGGTAGCTGAGTTCCAGCTTTTTGCCCCTGGCCCGTTCGATAAACAAATCGACCACGTCCTCAATGGTTTCATGCAGGCTGAAGTCCACATTTTCAAGCTGTAAATGCCCGGCCTCGATTTTGGAAAAGTCCAGAATATCGTTGATGATGGCCAGCAAGGATTCGCCGGATTTATGCGCGTTTTCGGTAAAGCGCCGTTGCTCCGCGCTTAATGGCGTACTCAGCAACATTTCCGTCATGCCCAGCACGCCATTCATGGGTGTGCGGATTTCATGGCTCATGTTGGCCAGGAAGCGCGATTTGGCGGCATTGGCCGCCCTGGCCTGTTCCACCGCGCGCAATAAATCCGCCGTCCGGCTTTCGATGGTTTGTTCGAGCTGGTCCCGATGGCGCTGCAGTTCGGCATCCCGCTCCTGAACCCTCGAGATCATGCCGTTGAAGCTTTTAACCAATTGGCTGATTTCGTCCCGACCCTCCGCCGAGGCTCTTAACGAATAATTGTTTTCCCGCGTCACTTGTTGGGCCAACAGGGCCAAGCGGATCAGCGGCGATGAGACATGCGCCGCCAGGCGTCGGCCATAAAATATGCTTAACAAAAACGCCAGCAGCATGACCAGGCAAATTTGGCCGAAATTATTGGCCAAGCCCCACCACATCGGCCGCAGATCGAGCCGCAGGTATAAATAACCCGCGATGTCGCCCTGTTGAAATATGGGGTGAATGACGCTACGCGACAGCAGGTTTACGGATTCTGCTTGCAGTTGGCCTTCGGCCGCCGATAGCGAATCCGGCAGTTCGCTAAGAGCGGTATCCAGGGGATATTGCGCCAGGAGCCCACCCGACGCGGTGTACAGCCGGGCCGCAATGACATTGGGTTTGCCGCGCAAGGCGGCCAGCACGTCGGCGGCCGAACGGCTGTCTTCGAACAACAGCGCCGCCGCCGCGTTGAAACCTATCATGTTGCCGGTCGATTGGGCGTCCGCCAATGTCTTATGGTATTCGTGCCAAAGCTGGGTGACACTGCTGACTATCAGGGTAAACAACAGCGCCAAGCCAACCGTCATGGCCTGCAAGCGATGCAGTTTGCCGGTGATGGATAAATTGGCCAGTCGTTGTTGTTGCATGGTTTTTTTAATATTGCAAAGCGGTCGCTATTCGCTGATGACGCGCTTGGCCAACTTCAGCAATTGGGCGCCGATGTGTACGCCATTAGTATTGGCCGCGGCCAGATTGATTTCGAAATTCAGACGATTGTCGCTTTGCATCAGGCTTATGGTGCCGCCCTGGTCGATAAAGTCCGGTTGGTCGCCGACCGTGACTACCGGCAGGCCCCTCAGTTTTTGAATAACGGCCGAGGCATGTTTCGATGCGCCGATAAAAACCAAATGACAGTTTTTCAAATCGTTAATATTGACTTCGCGCCTTATGCGCATGGGTTTGTTGGCGATGGTCTTGGCTTGCAGTATTGTCAGACTGTCGCCCAGATTATCGTTTTCGGTGGTACACAGGCTGAAGGCATCCTGGCCCGCGATGGCCTCGGGCCAGTCGATAAATTTGAAGAAATTATACAAAAAGGCGGTTTTTACCGCCGCTTCGCCGGCCGATTCAGCATGTGCATGACTGCTTAAGGGGATAGCCAATAGCGCAATCAGGCACCATTGCTTGAAATCCGGGGCGGTTTTACCGTGCGCGCGGCATGCGGATTGCTCGACGGCGGAATCTTCACATTGACGGGTGGGGCTCGGTGCTGCCGCGCAATTCATGATCGGATTCTCGCCTCAATAAGTGAATTGTAGGTTGAGGCGGAATTCGCGGCCATTCATGCGCAGGATGTTTTGAGCAATGTCGTTGGGTCCGGTACCTCCGAGCATTTGATAATGGCTGTCGAACAGATTGTAGGCACCCACCGAAACGTCCAGCCCCGGCGCAATCCGATCGCTGCTCAGGTTGAGGTTGAGTTGATAATAGGCATCGGCCACGCCGGTTTGCGAGGTGCGGCGCTCATCGACAAAGATGTTTTCGATCCCCAACTTGGCAAAGTTGTCGAACAAGGGTTCGGCGTAATGCAGTTTGAACAGGTTGCGCGGCGAGGCGGGAGCCCAACTGGCACCGGCCGTTTCGTTGCTCAGGCGGTTATTGCTGTAAGAAGCCTTGATATAGCGGCCACTGTCCCAGTGTTGTTCAGCTTCCAGTTCGAAGCCGAGCGCGTGATAGTGGTCTTTATTGATAAATGGGCCGGCCGCGCCGAACCCAGGCTCGATGATTTGCTCGAGAATCCGGGTCATATCGTTGAAAAACACCGCGCCGACTAATTTCAGGCCGCTGCCGGAGCGCCATTCCGCGACGCCTTCGTAGCTTTTGATGCGTTCTTCGGAATTGTTCGGATTGGGCGTGTTGGCAAAGGAGCTGTAGTCGCGTTCCCAGGCATTCGGGGCGCGGAAGCTGGAGCTATAGAGCAGTTTGAAGGTGGCGCTGTCCAATGGATTCCAGATCAGACCCAGCCGAGGGTTGAGTTGCAGGTTCTTCAGCATGTGATGATAATCCAGCCGCAGGCCGGCGCTGAAGATCAGCTCATCCAGAATCTGAATGTCGTCCTGGCCATACAGTTCCAGACGGTGGCCGTTGCGATGACTATCCAGATACAGGTTGTAGGGGGCGCTATCGTAGTTCAACTGCCGTTGGCGTTGATCGTATTGATACTCCAAGCCCAGCAATAGTCTGTGGCGCTCAAATGCCGTGGAGGTCAACTGCGCTTCACCGCCCCACCAGCGACCGCTGGCGCTATCGCTATTAACGACCCGACCGCCGGCGTCGTAGGGATATTCGCCCTTGTACGAGTAACCTTGGTAGAAGCCTTTCAGGCGCAGGGCATTTTTGTCGGTCAGCGCTTTTTGGTAAGTCAGGTTGGAAAAGAACTGCTGGTCGGTGGTGTGCGTTTGCGGATCGTTGAAAATAGACCCGTACGCGGCGGTGGGTATGCGCTTGTAACGATCGACGTAGCCCGCGCTCAAGCTGAAGTCCTGAAACTTGAACTTGCCGAACAAGCGATCGGCCCGTTCGGTATCCATGTTGCGGGCGATACCGTTATTGTTGGACGGCTGGTCGAATTCCCCGAAATACAGCTTTTCCACGCCGGCGCTGTCGTAATGCGAGGCGGATAGCAAAATATCGGCACCGTTTTCCAGCGTCTTGCCGAAACTGGCGCGGCCCTGGTAAGTGTCGAAGCTGCCGACTTGTCCGGCCAACTGCGCGCCACCGATGGCGCCGCCGTTTTTGCTGACGACATTGATCAAGCCGGAAAAGGCGTTGGCGCCGTAGATCGATGAGCCGGAGCCGGGAATGAATTCTATGCGTTCTATCAAACCGATATCCAGCATGAATTCCTGGCCGACATAGCCGCCATCGTAAAGATTTTCATTCATGCGCTGACCGTCGATCATGATCAACACGCGCGAATTGTAATCGTTGGGATGTTGAAATCCGCGTACCCCCAGGTAACTGTAGTTTCTGTCGTTGCTGGCGTACAGTCCGCGCATGGCGTTGAGGGCTTCCGCCAGTGTGCGCCAGCCGAAGGTGCGTATATCGTCGGCCGTCAGCACCGAAATGGACGCTGGGGCCTTGTTGGCATCTTGTCCCAGGCGCGAGGCGCTGATGATTTCAACATTCAGCAGCTCTTCCAGGGAAAGACCGGTTAGATCCTCGCTGTCGCCATGAATCGCCAGCGCCCGCGCGCTTGATATCAGCAGCAAGGCGGCGCCAATCAGTTTGCGGGGCTTTGCAAATACATTCATCTGAAAAGTGGGGGCCGAAGTTTATTGTTCATCCGTAAATCGGAATATGGCAAGCGGGTTTTGTTCGATGTGTCCGAGGCGGCCGGCGCGCTCATTCCGGAAACGGTAAATGATAGACGTTGCGGGCCTGGCCGGGCATCGAAGGTTCCGTTTTTACAGGGTTCGGCCTTGCCGGGCGGCGCGGCTTTCAAAATGGCGCGGGGTCATTGAACTCTTTTTGCAGAAATTTAAAAATTTCGGCCGAGGGTAGTGGTTTACTCAACAAAAACCCCTGGGCTTCGCTGCAATGCTTTTGCGATAAAAAGGCCAGTTGACTGTCGGTTTCGACGCCTTCGGCGATGACTTTCATGTTCATGCTTTCGGCCATGGCGATGATGGCAATCACGATGGCCGCGTTATCCTGGTCCTGTTCGATGTTATGCACGAAGCTGCGGTCGATTTTCAAGCGGTCTATGGGGAAACTTTTCAGCCGGCTCAGACTGGAATAACCGGTGCCGAAGTCGTCGATCGCCAGTTCAACCCCGATTTGCTTCAAGGCTTGCAGAACGTTCAACACCACTGCCTCGTCATTGACCAACACACTCTCCGTGAGCTCCAGTTCCAACAACGCGGGTTCCAGACCGGTTTCCGCCAGTATCCTTTTCACCAACAATGGAAAGCCCTTGTGCAGGAACTGAATCGCCGAGACGTTGACCGCCATGCGGCCGAGAGGAATACCGCTGTCCCTTAATTTCCTGGCCTGCAGACAGGCTTGCCGCAGTACCCATTCGCCGATACCGACGATCAGGCCGGTTTCCTCGGCCACCGGAATGAAGTCGGTCGGAGAAAGCCGGCCGAGTTCCCGGCAATTCCAGCGTATCAGGGCTTCCAGCGCGCAAAAGCGGCCCTGGCCGATATCCAGTTGCGGCTGGTAATGCAGTTCCAGTTCGTTGAGTTCCACTGCCTTGCGCAGGTGGCTTTCCAGCTTGAGCCGGTGCAAGGCCGTTTCGGACATTCTGGCCGTGAAATATTGATAGTTGTTGCCGCCCCGGCGCTTGGCGTAATACATGGCCAGATCGGCGTTTTTCAACAATTCCTCCGCCACTTCGCCGTCGTCGGGATAGATGGCTATGCCTATACTGGTGGCCATATAGAGTTCGTGATCGCCGATAATCAGCGGCTGATTCAAGTTCAACCTGATGCGCTCGGCAACGCAGGCGACGTCATCCTTGCGGTTGATCATAGATATCAGGACCGTAAACTCGTCGCCGCCCAACCGCGCCAAGGTCGGATTGTCTTGCGGGTTGTTCCGGCACAGCGCCTCGTCGCGGGTACGGATGCTGTTGCGCAAGCGCTCGCTGGTGGCTTGCAGCACCAAGTCGCCCAGATGATGGCCCAAGGTATCGTTGATGCGCTTGAAGCCGTCCAGATCCAGGAACAGCACGCCCAGTTTCATCTGTTGCCGCTCCGCCAAGCCAATCAGACGCTGCAAGTTTTCCTTGAAGAACTGCCGGTTGGGTAACTCGGTCAGACTGTCGAAATACGCCAGCCGGTGCAGTCTTTGTTCGCTTTCCCATAGGTGCACGGTGGTCTGACTGGCCCTGAGCATGTAGCGAATCCGGTAATTCAGCAAGGGGATGTTGATGGGTTTGGTGATGAAATCGGTGGCGCCGGTCTCAAAGGCATGCTGGATGGATTCGATGTCTTCCAGTCCCGTCATCATCAGCACCGGTATGTGCCGGCCATTCGGCAGCGTTCTTAGCGCAGCGCAGGCGGCAAAGCCATCCATGCCGTCGGGCATCAAAACATCCAGCAACACGGCATCGGCGCCAATGTCCTTGAATATCGCAAGACCAGCCTCGCCGCCGGCGGCTTCCGAAACCGTAAAACCGGCCGCCCGCAAGGCATTGCTTACCAGCAAGCGAACCAGTGGGTCGTCGTCTATAAGCAGGATGTGAGCGGGCTCGCGCATTGATCGATATTTCAACGATGAAAATGCCGGGCATTATGCGGGGGAATCTGAAATAAAGTAAGAACTTATGCGTGGTTTTGTCGGCTCCGGCAAAGTTTACTCCGGCGGTAAAAGTTTGCTTGGACCAGCGTACCGATCAAGCAGGCCTCTCGGGCTCATTCACGGCGTGCGGTCCGGCGTGTCGGCCTGTTCCCGCTGGCCAAGCAGTTGTTCGAATTCGGCGGCGGGCAGAGGCTTGGCGAACAAATAACCCTGTCCGTAATCGCAGCCCGCCGCCAACAGCAGATCCCGTTGCCCGGCGGTTTCGATGCCTTCCGCAATCACTTTCATGCCCAGTTTGTGCGCCATCGCGATGATGGCTTCGCAGAGCGCCATATCGTTGGAGTTCGGCGCCAAATGACTGACGAAGGAGCGGTCTATTTTCAGATAGTCGATGTTGAATTTTTTCAGATAGGCCAAAGCCGAATAACCGGTGCCGAAGTCGTCCAGCGACACCTGCATGCCCGACCGGTGGAACATGGCTAAGGTTTCGGATACTTCGGGACTGGCTTCCAACAGCAGGCCCTCGGTAATTTCAATCGCAACGCAGTCACCAGGCAGACCTAGGTCGCGCAAATGTTGCAGCCATAGCGGATGTTGCCGGCCACCCTTGAAAAATTGCAGGGGGGATTTGTTGATGCTGATCTGAAGTGGCGTTTGATAGCGTTCGCGCCATTGCGCGACCTGACGGGTGGCCTGTTTGAATACCCAGTCGCCAATTTCGCCGATGATGCCGATATCCTCGGCGACGGAAATAAAGTTGTTCGGGCTGAACAATGAGGGGTTGTCGGGATGGTTCCAGCGCAGCAAGGCTTCGGCCTTTTGGAACAGGCCGCTACTCAGGTTCACAATGGGTTGATAATACAGTTCGAATTGCCGTTCGGCCAAGGCTTTGCGCAAGTCGACGGCCGTTTGCATTTTTAGCATGGCGGCTTCCCGCATGGAGGCCGAGAAAAAACTGTAGCGGTTGCGCCCCTGCTGCTTGGCGGCGTACATGGCCTGATCGGCGTTTTTGATCAGTATGTCTTCATTATCGCCGTCTTGCGGATAAAAGGTCACGCCGATACTGGCGGATACGTAGGCCTGATGATCACGGAGCTGGAACGGCTCGGCCATCTTAGCCAGGATATCCCGGATGATGCGTTCAATACCCGATACATCCTCCAGTTCATCCAGAATCAGGGTGAATTCGTCTCCTCCCAAGCGGGCCACGGTGTCGGATTCGCGCACGCAGCTCCGCAGACGTTGGGCCGCATCGTTTAACAACAGGTCGCCCATGGCG
Source organism: Methylomonas subterranea (assembly GCF_024505185.1). Classification (GTDB taxonomy): domain Bacteria; phylum Pseudomonadota; class Gammaproteobacteria; order Methylococcales; family Methylomonadaceae; genus Methylomonas; species Methylomonas subterranea. The sequence goes on along the minus strand of NZ_JANIBJ010000044.1, from coordinate 14,554 downwards.
TGACCCAGGGTGTCGTTGACTTCCTTGAAGCGGTCCAGATCCAGAAACAGCAACGCCAAGGGCAATTGTTTCCGGTGCGCCTTTTTAAGCAGTTGCGTCAGCCTGTCATGGAACATGCGCCTGTTGGGTAAGCCGGTCAGCGGGTCGAAATAGGCCTGTTCCCAGATCAATTGCGCGGACTGTTTCTGTTGTGTAATGTCTTCGACGATGGACCAAATATACTGTCGACCGTCGCTACCGTCGATCAGCACGCCGTTCAACCGAATCGGGATTTTATGCCCGTCCCGATGTTGATATTCTTTTTCGTAGGGGCCGTATTTACCTGTCTCCGCCAGCGCTTTCAGTTGTTGCATTTCCCGGGCTTTGTATTCCGGCGGCGTGAGCGCCCAGTAATCGATGCGGTTTAATTCTTCCAGTGAATAGCCGACCATATCCAGCAAGGCCTTGTTGGCTTCGATATAACGGCCGTCCATGCTGTTTTGCGCCATGCCCAGCGGAGACATTTCGAACATGGTTCTGAGTTTCTCCTCGCTGGAACGCAGAATTTGCTCGGCGCGCCTTTGCTCGGTGATGTCGATGGCAATGCCGATCAGGGCCGATTCGGTACCGGCCCGGTCGGCCAGCAGGACCTTTTTGATTTCCAAAACGTGTTTGCCGCCGTCGGCATACGTCAAAATTTCCGGCTCGGGAGCCGTATCGGGTGCCGCAACTAGGCTGGTGCCGAGTTTCAACAATCCGGCAAACTCCGGGGCGGAGAAAAAAGTCTCGTCAGCGATACCTAGGGCGTCGCGAAAGGTTTTGTTCAAAAAGCGGGATTGGCCGTCTAGCCCTATCAACCAGATGCCGAGCGGGATGTTGTCGAGTATGGTTCGCAGCTTGGCTTCGGAAGCATGCAGTGCGGCCACCTGTTGGTTTAAATTGTCGATCAGGGTGGAGAAACTGCCGGCCAGATCGCCGATTTCGTCGTTTCGTCGGCTCGGCAACTCGGGTAGCGGTTTGCCGAGTTCGAAGCGGGAAACGGTTTGGGTCATTTGCTTGAGCGGCGTGGCCAGGATGCGGGCCAGGATTAGGGATATCAGCACGGCCAGAATGCTGAACAAGGCCGTCACCTGGATGATGTTGTAGCCCAGGGCTCTGCTTTCCGCAAGCACGCTTTCCATGGGGGTAAACAAGCCCAGCATGACCGTGCGTTGGGCGCCGGCCGTACCCAAGGGTACCCGTGTAAAAGCCGCTAAGGCGCGGCCGCCGGGCAGGCTGTTCGTCAGGGTGGTGGTTTGCTGGTTCTCGCCGTCAAGAACCACTCGGCTGGCCGGTATCTCGTCCTGAATCAGAAACCTGCGCCCGCGTTCGAAGGCAAAGGTCTTGGCGGGGTCGGGATGAATCAGATAATCGCCGTTTAGGTTGGTGAGCAAGGCGTTGATGTTGGCGGGCAGGTCGCTGCGCATTTGTCTGAACAGTTCGTCGAGATTGACGTTGATGACCACGATGCCTTGCTTGTCTTGAGCTTGACTGTGTATTTTGCTGGCGACTCTGACCGTCGGCTTGCCGAAACCCAGGTGTGTGCCCAGCTCCTGATTCAGATTGATTTCCGAAACGTAAATTTGTCCCGTCGCTTGCCGCAGCGTCTCGAAAACATAGGGAAAATGATTTTTTTCCTGTAAATGCCGGTCGCCGACGATTTTGATACCGTCCAGGTCCCTATCGGTCCTGACCAGTTCCTTGCCGTGGTTGGCGGCATCTATCAGTCTGATCTGGGCGTATTCCGGGTGGGAGGCCAGCAAGCTGGCAAACACTTGCGCCAGTTGTTGCTTCGCTTGGTCGGATGAAGGGCCGGATCTGTGTTCGATGATTTGCGCCGATAGCGGCAGCGTTTGCAGAAATGTAACATCGGCCGCGATATCGGCCAGCGCGTCGCTAAAGCCGTGAGCGAACACCTGGGAGGCGGTGAGTAATTTGTCTCTTGAAGACTGAATCAGTAAATCCTGGCTGCGGACAAAAATATAGTAGCCGAACAGACCGATAGAGCAACCGCCGAACAGCGCCAGCCAGAAGCCGAGCTTGATGCCGACGCTCAAGCGCATGACTCAGAACGTTTCCGGGCCGTCGCCGGATATGATGCGATCCCATAAAACCTTTCGTTTCAAGGGTTCCGCCGTGGGTTGCAGCCAGATGATTTTGTCGTCGTGTCGGCTGTCCGGAATGGGGGTCACCGTATTGGCGAGGCCGTGCTTATCGGTCAAATGCCGGCTGATGCCGGTTTCCAGCATGAAGTCTATCCAGTGTTCCGCCAGTTCTACATCGGCTGCCCGCGGGGAAATGACCCAACAATCCAGCCAGGCCAGCGCGCCCTCCGCGGGAATGATGTAGCCGATATCCGCGCCGGTCTCGCGCAGGGCTTTTAACTGCTGGTTGCCGTAATTGCCGAAAACCAGGGCGATTTCATATCTGGAAAACAGCCTGGCGGCTTCCTCGGCGGTGGCGTAAAACGTCAATACATTGCGCCGCAGCTCGACCAAGCGTTTGGCCGCTCGCGCCAGCTCCTGGTCGTTCATCCGAAAGGGGTTGTTTACGCCCATCAACAGGCCCACCAGGGAAAAATTGTGGTTGCTGGCATTAAACGCCAATACCCGGCCGCGATAGGCGCTGTCCCACAGGGCAGCCATGGAAGTCGGGGCGGTCTTGACGATGGACCGGTTATAAATCAGGCCCATTTCCGAATAGGTATAGGGGACGGCGTAAAGTTTGCCGTCATGCGTTAAGCCGGGAATTTCCGCCAGGTTTTGAAAGCGCGGCAACTGGTTTTTATGATTGGGAATATGCCCGATGTCCACCGGTAGGGCCAGATTTCGTTCGATATAGCGTTGCAGCTCCGCGGTGTTGACCGCGAACACGTCGAAATTGCCGTTATTGATTTTGTACCAGAGGTCGTCGTCGGAACTAACCACAGTGATTTCGACTTCCACTTTATAGCGTTGCTGGAATTGCGTTACCACCTCGGGGTCGGCATATCCGGGCCAGCTCAGAACGCGCAGGGTTGTGCGCGCGTCGGCCATGCCCCGACCGCTCAGCAACAACAGCAGGCAAACAATGGGAAGGGCGGCTTTCGCTGCTTTGACTAGCATGTCGGCCGGTGGATATGCCCGCCGGCACCTCGCTGGCTCCAGGGTCATTAGGTTTGCGGGTGATCCCACGCCGGCCAATCGGTGTAGCCGCGTTCATCGCCGCCGTACCAGCATTCCCTTGGCGCTTGCGCCCATTCGGCGCCTGTTTTCAGGCGTTGCACCAAGTCCGGATTGGCAATGAAGGGCCGGCCGAAACACAGCAGATCGGCGCGGTCGTTTGAGCGGGCTTGGTAAGCCAGTTCGGCGGTAAGTTTATTGTTGGCCATATACGGCCCCTTAAACAGGCCGCGCAATTTTTGCAGATCGACGGGTGCCGGTATATCGCGCGAATCGCGGGTGGCGCCTTCGATGAAATGCAGATAGGCCGGGGCGAATCGATTGAGCTGTTCGATCAGATAGCCATATGTCGACATGACGTCGCTGTCCAGCGGCGTATTGCCGGCGCTGGGCGTAACCGGCGACAGACGGATGCCGACCCGGTCGCCGCCCCAGATTTGCGTCACCGCCTCGGTGACTTCCAGCGTCAGCCGACAGCGGTTTTCGATGCCGCCGCCGTATTGGTCGGCGCGCCGGTTGGTGGAGTCGCGGATGAATTGTTCCAGCAGATAACAGTTGGCGGAATGGATTTCCACGCCGTCAAAGCCGGCTCGTTGGGCGCAGCGGGCGGCATGCCGGTATTGTTCGATAATGCCGGGGATTTCCGCCGTTTCCAAGGCGCGTGGCGTCGGTACGGCTTGCATGCCTTGTTCGGTAAAAGTTTCGCCTTCCGCCGCAATGGCGGAAGGGGCTACCGGCAAGCCGCCGTCAGGTTGTAGGGAAGGATGGGAAAAGCGTCCCACATGCCACAACTGGCAAACGATTTTGCCTTGACGGGCGTGGACGGCGTCGGTTACCAGCCGCCAGCCGGCTATTTGCGCATCGGTGTATATGCCGGGCGTATAGGCATAACCGCGGCCTTGCGGCGAAATATTGGTGGCCTCGCCAATGATCAGGCCGGCGCCGGCGCGTTGGGCGTAATACTCGGCTTGCATCGGGCCCGGGATGCCATCGTTTTTGACCCGGCAGCGGGTCAACGGTGCCATGACGATGCGATTGGCCAATTGCCAAGCGCCTATGTTGACGGGGTCGAATAAATCGGTATCGGTAAGTTTGTGCATGGTTAGGGGATGCAATAGTGAAGTTGGCGGCGCCGCTTCATTCGGCCAAATCGATTTTAATCAAAATACCCTGGTCGCGCTTGCGCGTGCTGTAATTAAAGCCCTTGAATCCCTGGCGGTCGGTTTGCCGTTGTTCGCTTACCCCGCCGATTTCCAGCCACTCGCCCAGCCGGGCTCGCAGAGTGGTTTGCAAATGGCGGCTTTCCATGCCTCGATTCTGGGTAAAGCGCTCCGACCAGGGCGTGATATCGATGATGACTTCGTCGTTGTCTGTCAGGCGCGGAATCACGGCAAAGCCGGTGCTGGCCTCCCGCAGGTAGGTGTTGCTGGTGATGCCGGTGTAACCGTAAGGGTCGCCGTAGATGCCGATATTATCGAACGCTTTGATATCGCCGGCCTGAATGTGCGCGGCTTGACCTTCCAGCGCGCGCAATGTTTGCAGGGTGTTCCGCCGGTCGATATTGCGGGTATCGCCGGCCATGCCCCGCATGCGCAGCGAGTCGGGCGATAGGGCGATGGCCGCTTCGGCATTCAGCTGCTCGGCGGTTTTATGACTGTTTTGCAGGACGGAGATCAGCAGATTGCGCCGGCGGCTGTCGAGTTGGGCTATCAACTTGCGGATGCTGTCCATGCGGTCTGGGCTGCTTTTCACAATCAGGTTGAAACCGTCGCTGTTGACGGCTTCGTTTGTTTCCAGCAAGGGCGCCAGTAGCGCTTGCACTTCGGCGGCGGGACGGTTTTGCAGGGTAATGATTTCCAGCAGGCTCTCGTCGGCGTTGGCGGAGGCCAGCAATAACAGCAGGCCGAGGCCAACCGGCAAGGCCGGGGACAGACGGGCGAACAGCGCCTTGATGCCTGGCCCGCACCGGTTGCCGCGGCCGGCTGCCGGGCCGCCTTGCGCCGCATTGGCTGGCCGGGGCGCGCCCATGCGGTCGACCGGCATGGCGGGGTCAGATTTCACGATAAAGCGCCAGATACTGATTGGCGCTGTTTTCCCAGGAAAAATCCTTGCTCATGGCGTTGCGCTGCAATTTTTGCCAGAGCGGTTTGTTGGCGTGCAGCACCAGGCCGCGTTTGATGGTTTCCATCAAGGCGCCGGATACCGCATCATTGAACACAAAGCCGCTGGCAGTGCCGTCGGCCAGGGTGTGCGGTAAGGCATCGACTACCGTGTCCGCCAGTCCGCCGGTTTTACGCACGATGGGCAAGGTGCCGTAGCGCTGGCTGTACATTTGATTGAGCCCGCAAGGTTCGAAACGTGACGGCATCAGGAACATGTCGGCGCCGGCCTCGATTTGATGGGCCAAATTTTCGTCGTAACCGATGGTGATGGAAATTTTCTCGGGGTACAGGCGGGCGAAGTCTTGCAAACGCACTTGTATACTGGTATCGCCGCTGCCCAGCAGGGCGAATTGCAGCGGCATTCCGGTCATTTCCTTCAGGCAGCTCAACACCAGGTCGACGCCTTTTTGATCGACCAGGCGGCCGATCAAGCCGAGCAGCGGTACCTCGGCCGAAACCGGTAAACCCAGTCTGGCCTGCAATGCGGTCTTGTTGAGCGATTTTTTGGGCAGGGTTTTGCTGTTATAGGTTTGGGCGATTTTTTGGTCGGTTTCCGGATTCCAGACGGTGATGTCTATGCCGTTGATAATGCCCGATAAATCGTGTTGGCGGTGAGCCAGCAAGCCTTCCAGGCCATAACCGAATTCCGGAGTCTGTATCTCCTGGGCGTAAGTCGGGCTGACGGTGGTGATGCGGTCCGCGTAACTCAGGCCGCCCTTGATAAACGACAGCATGCCGTGATACTCCAGGCCGTCCTGATGCCAAAGCTGGCCGGGCAGATTCAATAAGGTATAGGTGCTGGCGGGAAATACCCCTTGGTAGGCCATGTTGTGTATGGTGAATATCGTAGAGGGGCGTTGGTCCTCCAGCGACAACAGGGCCGGGATCAAACCGGTTTGCCAATCGTTGCAATGCACCACATCCGGTTTCCAGTCCAGATAGGTGCGGTTCATCGCCACTTCCGCGACGATGCGGCAGAACAGGGCAAAGCGGTCGCCGATATCCGGCCACGGGTTGCCGTTTTCATCGTTGTAGGGATTGCCGGCTTGGCCGAAGAAGGGCGGATAATCCACCAGCCAGACAATGACTTCGCTGTTGGGCAGGTGGGTTTCCAGCAGATTGACGTCGCAATTGTTGACCCGCACGGTGCATAAATAGCGGCCCGGCTCGCAATTTTTGATGCCGTTGTAATTGGGCATGATGATGCGCACGTCCTGGCCCAGGCCGGTCAGCGCAATCGGCAGGCTGCCGGCCACGTCGGCCAGGCCGCCGGTTTTGATCAGGGGATGGGTTTCGCTGCTGGCGAAGAGGATTTTTTTCATAAGTTAAACAGCTATTGTTATGGTACTAACTCTCGAAAGCATGGCGCGCCGCGGGGTTTAAGGCCCGGAGGTTTACCGGTTTGGCATCGAGCCCGCGGCGGTCGATTCATGCCGGCTTACATTTTTAATATGATGCCGGCCAGCGGCGGCAGCGTGACGGTAATGGATTGCTGCATGTTCATCCAGGGCTGGGGCTCGGAATGTACATGGCCGTTACCCATGTTGCTGCCGTCGTAATATTCGGAGTCGGAATTGAAAATTTCCAGATACACACCTTCCCGGGGCACGCCGATACGATAATTTTCGCGCGGAACCGGGGTAAAGTTCAAAATCACGATCAGGTCCTCGCTGGCCGATTTGCGCCGGTAACTGATAATGGACTGCTGGTAATCGTGGCAATCTATCCATTCGAAGCCTTGGTGGTCGAAGTCGTATTGGTACAGGGCGGGATGGGTTTTGTAAAGGTTGTTCAGGTCCTTGACCAGTGTTTGCACGCCGCGATGGTGGGCGTAGTCCAGCACGTACCAGTCCAGGTCGCGATTCACGCTCCACTCGGTGCCCTGGCCGAATTCGCAGCCCATGAACAATAATTTTTTGCCCGGATAGGTAAACATCAGCGTGTAGAGCAGGCGCAGGTTGGCGAAGCGTTGCCATTCGTCGCCGGGCATTTTGTTCAGCAAGGAACCCTTACCGTGCACCACTTCATCATGCGAGAAGGGCAGGATGAAGTTTTCGGTAAAGGCGTACAGCAGGCCGAAGGTCAAGGAATCGTGGTGGTAGGAGCGGTGTATGGGTTGCTCCTGCATGTAATGCAGAATGTCGTGCATCCAGCCCATGTTCCATTTCATCGAGAACCCCAGGCCGCCGGTCCAGGTGGGGCGGGTGACCTGCGGCCAGGAAGTGGATTCCTCGGCCATGATGACGGTGCCGGGGTGCTGTTCGTGGGTGACGGCATTCATGTGGCGCAGGAAGTCGATGGCTTCCAGGTTTTCGTTGCCGCCGTACATGTTGGGGATCCACTCGTTGGCTTCGCGGGAATAATCCAGATACAGCATGGAGGCTACCGCATCGACGCGCAGGCCGTCCAGATGAAACTCTTCCAGCCAGAAAAAGGCGCTGGACAGCAAAAAGTTTTTCACTTCGTTGCGGCTGTAGTTGTAGATCAAGGTACCCCAGTCGCGGTGTTCGCCCTTGCGCGGGTCTTCGTGCTCGTAAAGCGGGGTGCCGTCGAAACGGCCCAGGGCGAAACTGTCCTTCGGAAAGTGGGCCGGCACCCAGTCGAGAATGACGCCGATGTCGTTTTGATGGCACAGGTCGACGAAATAGCGGAAATCATCCGGGCTGCCGTGCCGGCTGGTCGGCGCAAAGTAACCGGTGGTCTGATAGCCCCAGGAGATATCCAGCGGGTGTTCGGTGATCGGCAACAGTTCTATGTGGGTAAAACCCATGTTCTTGACGTAATCGACCAGTTTGCCGGCCAGCTCGCGATAATTCAGGAAGTTGCCCCGATTGTCGCGTTGCCAGGAGCCCAGGTGCACTTCGTATATCGACATGGGCTTATGCAGCCAGTCGTGGTTGGGGCGGCGTTCCATCCAGAGGCCGTCCTCCCACTGGTATGCGTTCTCGTTGACGACGATGGCGGCTGTTTGCGGGCGGAATTCGAATTGTTGGCCGTAGGGGTCGGTTTTGACCAGAACCTGTCCGGTGTGTTGGTTGCGGATTTCAAATTTATACAGATTGCCCGCTTCCAGGCCTGGAATGAACAATTCCCAGATGCCGCAACCGCCCAGATTGCGCATGGGATGGCAGCGGCCGTCCCAGCGATTGAAATCGCCGATCACGCTGATGCGCTCGGCGTTCGGTGCCCAGACCGCGAAATATACCCCTTCGATACCATCCATGCTGTGCAGGTGGCCGCCCAGTTTTTGGTAGATGTGCCAGTGCTTGCCTTCGGCAAACAGATGTTGATCGAATTCCGCCAGTATCGGTCCGAAGGTATAGGGATCGATATCGCTGTGATCATGGCCGTCCTTGTCGGTCCAGCACAGTTCGTAATGTTCGGCGATGTTCTGCTCGGCTGTGGGATAGTATTCGAAGAAGTCGGTGCCGGGAATGCGTCGCATTGCGGGACCGGTTTTACCAATGCCGACGGTTTCCGCGTAGGGCAAGAATACACGAAGCACGGTTTTTTGATTTACGGTATGGCGGCCTAAAACCGAAAACGGGTCGTGATGCTTGGCTTCGATGATTCTGAGCAAATCGGAATCAAGCGGGGTTTGCTTGCTTGGTTTGGTCATTTTGCAATGCCTCGGTTATAGTTGGATATGATTTAAAAAGGCTGTCTGTCGCTATCGGCGACGGACTTACGAGATCGGTTCGTTTGGGTTTTTACTTTTGCGTGAAGAGTAACGATAATGGGCCAACGCGGCAAGTGGAAGTAAAAAACAAATCTGTTGAAAAGATGTGCTCGCCGGATTTCAGCAGAGAATTCGTTCAAATTTGGAGATAAAAATAATGTCAGTCGTCAATTCACAGCAAACGCAAAGACGCATCAACGAATTAACAAGAAACACCATTGCCCTGATTCTGGCGGGTGGGCGCGGTTCCCGGCTCAAGCAAATGACCGATTGGCGCGCCAAGCCGGCCGTGCCGTTTGGCGGCAAGTTCCGCATTATCGATTTCCCGTTGTCGAACTGTATCAATTCGGATATCCGTAAAATCGGCATTTTAACCCAGTACAAGGCCGACTCCCTGATCCGCCACATTCAGCAGGGCTGGGGTTTCTTGCGCGGTGAGTTCGGCGAATATGTCGATCTGATGCCGGCCCAACAACGTCATGACGAGCATTCCTGGTATCAGGGCACCGCCGATGCGGTTTTCCAGAATATCGACATCCTGCGGGCGCGCAACCCCGAGTTCGTGTTGGTGTTGGCCGGCGACCACATCTATAAAATGGATTATTCGGCGATGATCGCCGATCATGTGGCCAACAAGGCCGATCTGACCATAGGTTGTATAGAAGTGCCGCTGGAAGATGCCAAGGCCTTCGGCGTGATGGATGTGGACGATAACCGCCGGGTTCGGGCGTTTGTGGAAAAGCCGGAGAATCCTCCTATCATGCCGGGCCGGGAAAATACCGCGCTGGCCTCCATGGGCATCTATGTCTTCAATGCGGGATTCCTGTTCGAACAGCTGATCAAGGATGCCGATACCAAGGGCTCCAGTCGCGATTTCGGCAAGGACATCATTCCGGCCGTTATCGATAAATACCGGATTAATGCCTATCCCTTCCTAAATTTGCAAAGCGGTCAGCAAAGTTATTGGCGCGACGTGGGAACCATCGATGCCTATTGGGCGGCCAACATGGAACTGATCGGCGTCAAACCCGATTTGAATTTGTACGACAACACTTGGCCGATCTGGACCTATCAGGCGCAGACGCCGCCGGCCAAATTCGTTTTCGACGATGACGACAGACGCGGTCAGGCCATCGATTCCATGGTGTCGGGCGGTTGCGTGATTTCCGGCGCCACGGTGCGTCACTCGCTGTTGTTTTCTCAGGTCAGGGTCAATTCCTACAGCGAGGTCAACGACTCGGTGATCTTGCCGGAAGTGAACATCGCCCGCCATTGCCGGATTACCAAGGCCATCATCGAAAAGGCCTGCCAAGTGCCGGAAGGCACGGTGATCGGCGAGGACAGGGCGGAAGACGAAAAGCGCTTTCACGTCAGCGAGGGAGGGGTGGTGTTGGTGTCGGCGGAAATGTTGGGCCAAAGACGCCACTATGTCAGATAAACCCCTGAGACTGGTGCTGTGCTGGCACATGCACCAGCCCGAGTACAGGGACACGCAGACGGGTGAGTTCAAATTACCCTGGACTTACCTGCACGTGATCAAGGATTACGTAGATATGGCCGCGCATCTGGAAGCGGAGCCATTGGCCAAGGCGGTGGTGAATTTCGCCCCCATCCTGCTGGAGCAGATCGAAGACTATTCCAATCAGGTCAACAGTTTTTTGCAAGACCGCATAGGCATCAAGGATCCTTTATTGGCGGCGCTGGTCGAGCCAGGCGTTTCCGCCAATCCGGAGCATCGCTTGAAATTGTTGCACGATTGCCGCAAAGCCAATCGGGAGCGTCAAATCGATCGCTATCCTGCCTTTCGCAAATTGACGGAAATGGCCGAATGGATTCAATTGCATCACGATGCGATAAACTATGTCAACGCGCAGTTTTTGACGGATATTGTGGTTTGGTATCATTTGGTTTGGATGGGCGAAACGGTAAAGTTGACTGATTCGCGCGTCCAGCGCCTGATTGAGAAAGGCGGCGGATTTTCGCTGCACGATCGCATCGAAATACTCGAGATCATCCGCGATTTGCTGTCCAAGGTCATTTATCGCTATAAATCGCTGGCTAGAAAGGGCCGCATAGAATTATCCGTAACGCCGTATGCCCATCCCATCATGCCTCTGATGCTGGATTTGAATAGCGCGCGCGAGGCCATGCCGGATATCCAAATGCCCATGCTGGTGGAGTATCCGGGAGGGGCCGAGCGGGTCCGCTGGCACTTGCATAAGGGCGTGCAAACCTTCAGACATTTTTTTGGTTTCGAGCCCAAGGGGTGTTGGCCGTCGGAAGGCAGTATTAGCGAGGCCACCCTGAAAGTTTTGTCAGAGTTCGGTTTTAGCTGGACCGCCAGCGGCGGTAATGTATTGCATAATAGCCTGCGGGCGTCCGACCCGACGGCGCCCGGTTCCGTGCATCATCCTTTTCGTCTGGATTCCACCTCGATCAACTGTTTTTTTCGGGATGACGGCTTGTCGGATTTGATCGGCTTCGAATATTCGAAATGGCATGCGGACGATGCGGTGGCGGACCTGATTCAACATCTGGAAAATATCGCGGATGTGGCGACGGCGGGGTCGGTGGTGTCGATTATTATGGACGGCGAAAATGCCTGGGAATATTTTCCCCGCAACGGTTATCATTTTCTGAGCGCTTTATATCAACGTTTGGCCAGTCATCCACGTATCGAATTGACCACATTCTCGGAATGTATCGAACAAAATCTGCCCGTCATGCCATTGCGGAAATTGGTCGCGGGCAGTTGGGTATACGGCACGTTTTCCACCTGGATAGGCGATGCCGATAAAAATTACGGCTGGGATATGCTGGGCGATGTAAAAAAGGCCTTTGATAAAGTCGTTTCTCATGGAACACTTGCCGAACATCATTTGGCGTTAGCGGAGCAACAGTTGGCCGTCTGCGAAGGCTCGGATTGGTTTTGGTGGTTTGGCGACTATAATCCGGGCGAAGCCGTCAGCGATTTCGAGCAACAGTACCGGCTGAATTTAACCAATCTCTACCGGTTATTGGGAGAAGAGCCGCCGAGTTATCTGGCTTTATCTTTCACTCAAGGCAGTGGCGCGCCCGCAATGGGCGGCGCCATGAGGCGCGGTAACGCAATTTTTTAACTATAGGTATATATGAGTGTTCTCTTAAATAAACGCCGTGCCGGGGTATTGCTACACATCAGTTCCTTACCCAGTAAAGGCGAATGCGGTGACATGGGGCAAGAGGCATTCAATTTTATCAATTTTCTCCACGATGTAGGCGCGACGGTCTGGCAGACTCTACCCTTGGGCATGCCGCATGGCGACGGTTCGCCTTATCAGTGCCTGTCCGCGCATGCCGGCAACCCGGCCTTTATCAGTATCGAATGGCTGGACGAAAAAGGCTGGCTGCCTACCGAGCAAAGCTGTTCGGAGTGCCACGGCGGTCATGCGTTTTGGAAAAGCTGTTTGATCGGCAAGGCCTTCTACGGGTTTCAGTCTTCCGCCAAAAAACAGGATTTGCTGGATTTTAAAAAGTTTTGCCGGGAAAAGGCCGAATGGCTGGATGATTTTGCCTTGTTCATTGCCTTGCGAAACGTGTTTGGGCACAAATGCTGGAATCAGTGGCCGGAAGCTTTGAGACAGAGGCGCCCGCAGGCCTTGAAGGAGTCGCGGGAATTGTTGAAATCCGTGATTGAAGGCATCAAGTTCGAGCAATATGTTTTTTTCAGGCAGTGGCATGAGTTAAAAGCCTACGCCAGGGAAAAAAATGTCTTGCTGTTCGGCGATATTCCGATTTTCGTTTCCTACGACAGTGCCGATGTCTGGGCCAACCGCGAGGTCTTCAAACTGAACAGGGCCGGCGACATGGACGTGGTGGCCGGAGTGCCGCCGGATTATTTTTCCGAATTCGGCCAGCGCTGGGGTAACCCTCATTACGATTGGGAATTTTTGCGCAAGACCGACTACCGGTGGTGGCTCGACAGGATCCATAGCCAGAATGAAATGTTCGATATTCTGCGCATCGATCATTTTCGTGGGCTGGAAGCGGCCTGGGAAATTCCGGCCAGTGAAAGCACCGCCATTAACGGGCAATGGGTCAAGGCGCCGGGGCATGAACTTTTGCAGGCGATTCAAAATAAATTTCCCGCGCTGGCCTTGATTGCCGAAGATTTGGGGATTATTACCGCGGAAGTTGAAGCGCTAAGGGACGACTTTAAGTTACCCGGCATGAAGATTTTGCAATTTGCCTTCGACGGCCACCCGGATAATCCGTATTTGCCGATGAATTTCGACCATAACAGCGTGGCTTATACCGGTACTCACGATAACGATACCACCCTGGGCTGGTTTGAAAGCCTGAATGACGGCGAGAAACAGCGCGTGTACGATTATCTGGGCTGGTCAACCTTGCCGATGCCGGATGCCTTGGTGCATGCAGCGCTCGGTTCGGCCGCCAATCTGGCGGTGATACCGATGCAGGATATATTACGCTTGGGTTCGGCGGACAGAATGAATACGCCGGGCACCATCGAAGGCAATTGGCGCTGGCGTTTTAACTGGTCGCAACTGAGCGAGGAAACTGCCGGCCGTTTCGCGCATTTTATCGGGATGTTCGGCCGGCATCTTTAACAAAGCGTCTCAATCGTCGTCTTCCTTTGCCGCCGGTTGCGGGGGAATCGGCAGCAGAGGGATGCGATAGCTGCTTATAATGCTCTGAATTTGCGGCATATTTTTATCGATCAACTCATTCAGTTGTTGTTTTCTTTTGTTGTCGCCTTGCCGGACTCCCATCGCAATCGAGAAGTCGAATTTTATTTCGGGGGTCGATTTCATTTCCAGAAGCGCGTAGCTGCCCGCGGGGCTTTGTCCGGCAACGTAGCCGGCCATGGGGCCCCATAAAATCACCATGTCAATTCGGCCGGCACGCAAGTCTTTATCGATTTGCATGGCGACATTGTGTTCGCTGTCGCCGGTCATGCTTTGATAGGGCACGCCTTGTTCCAGCAAACCATTTTTCTGTAGCCATTCGGTGCCGGGTCCGCGATCGAACATGGCGATCTTGATTGCTTCCTGTCTTGCCAGCGGCAGTGTCGCCAACTGTGCCGGGTCCGAGATGTCATCCCAACCCCGGCCCTTTGCTATCAGTAAAACATAGCTGGAGTGAAAATACGGTTTGCTGGTGTCGGTTAAATCGTAACCGGCGGGAACTCCCATCACCACGTCGCATTTATAGCCTTCGCCATTGTCGTTCTCCGCCTTCAGGGTATTGCGAATAAAGCCGATACGTTCCGGCAGCCACGTGTATTCGACTTGTTGACCCAGTTGTTCGGCAAACAGGGCTGCTATCTTGTTTTCATAACCGCTTAAATCCTTGCTGGAATAGGGCGGATTCATGGGGTCGGCGCAGACTCTGAATGTGTCTTCGGCCTGGACGGCGGCGCATGCGGCGAGGCCGGCTAAAACCATGCATCGGGCCAGGGTCGGAAATGTTTTCATCGCGTTTTCCTTTGACTTTTGGGGGTACATAAAAAAGCCTTGGCCGATTGCTCGGCC
>NZ_JANIBJ010000043.1 GCF_024505185.1 Methylomonas subterranea | reverse complement strand
CCGAACACCCGCATAACCTGCACGAAATCGGCAAACGCCACATCATTGCCTTCTGGAAAGCCCACCGCGACCTGGCACCGAAAACCGCCCATGCCTATTGGCTGGCGTTATGCGTGATCTGGGAATGGACCGATAAACCGGGCCAGCCACCAAAGCCGCTATGTATTGCCAAATCCGAACCTAAGGAGGATCAGTCATGAGCGAATTACTTCTGGACGGCGAAACCTACGACTATTTGTGGTTGACCGATCGTAGCCATGCCAAAGCCCAACAGATATTGCGCCGGTATCATGGCTGCACCGAACGACCCTGCTGTCAGTGTCTGAGGGATACACGGAATCGGCAATTGGTCATCAAAGCCCGTGGTCAACGATATTATCTGGCCCGGAAAGCCGACACCAGCCACCACCATGCCGAATGGTGTCTCTTGTACGAACCACCGGAAACGGCAGGCCCATCAGCCAAACAAAAACCCGCCATCCAGTACGAAGGCGATATCGTCAATGTGAAACTGCAGACTCGGCTGATGCGCACCAGTTTCGCGACAATGCAAACTGACGACAAGCCGGTTGCCGAAGACAACCCCAATCTCCCCCGAAGCAAGGCGCCCAGCCTTAAACCGGGTCGGGCGTCCACCGGGCTGGTGGGATTTTTCCATGCCCTGATTCAGAAAGCCCAACTGAACGACTGGCAGTCGCAGCAAACGGAACGCCCGTTTGCAGCATCTACCCGAGCATTGGAGAAAGCTGCGCAAACCGTCACCCTGGAAAAACAGCAACCCGTCGCGGAACGCCTGGTCATTACCCTCTGGGAACAGAACCTGGAACATAGCCAAGCCATCAACCTCGCTGCGCTGCAAACCCGAACGGCCAATCCACAACAAGCCGCCATCGTGGTTGGTGAAATCATGGCGTGCCGGAACTCCACCAAGGTCGAAGGCTCCCTTGGGCTCAAATTGAAACTGTTGAACGTCCCGCTGTGGCTGCCACCACCTTTGGCCAAAAAGGCAACCAACAGCTTTGGCCAGTTATTCGACGAAATTGGCAAACCCGACCGGCGCATTCTGGCGATTGCGGCAGTATTTCGTAGCAAAACCAGTTTTGTCGTCAGCGACATTGGACTGATCCGTACCAACCGGCAATTCATTCCGGTCGACTCATCCTATGAACTGCAGGTGGCCGACAAACTGATTGCCGAACAACGCAGATTTAGCAAGCCGTTGAAATTGGAGGGCGAACTACGCTACCTGCCGGATTATCTGTTGCACGACTGCCAGGTTCCATGGGTCATGGAGGTGTTTGGCATCACCAATGATGACCAATACCAAGCTCACAAACTGGAAAAGCTTCAGTATTATCGAGACCATGGCATTCAATGTTGGCAATGGGAACCTGCAGTCGATAAAGTGATACCGGCATTTCCGGTTAAGACATGAACTGTGCCATCTGCAGGTCTGGGCCAAAAGCCGACCACCACGCTTTTTAAATCAATAGCAAGTGACGTTCTAAATCGTTGAGAAAGTCCTCGGCACATCTTACAGCCAATTATTTGGGAAGATATTGGGGAGCATCAGGCAGTTGGTGTAACGAAATCGTCCCGCATCCTAAACGCGGCGGAAGAACCGCTCTCGACAAGAACATCGAGCACATACAGGATCGCCTCTCGCAGGGCCGGATCGCGCTTGAGTTCCAGCGGCCGCGCGTAGACATGCCGTTGGAGAAGAACTTCGAGCATGAAGACGGTGTTGGACTCGCGCAGCATGTCGGCGTGATTTCCACGCCTAAGCGCGTTCGCGATTCGCACAAACGCGGCGGGCATGGAACGCTCGCCGATGTGGTATAGGAAGCGGACATAGCTGTCCAGCACGATCCAGACCGACGGCAGCGCGTCGAACAGCACGTCGACGTTGTGGGCGTAACCTTCAAGGCTCCGCCAGTGCCGCACATTGTCCTTCCACCACGCGGTCAGGAAGATCGTCGACAGCACCTCGCTGCCGTGGGGATGCTCCCAGTCCAGATGCTCGAGCCACTTGGCGCGCTTGACCCGCTCGGCAAACAGGTTCCATAGGAACCAGTAATGCGGCGTATTGGGGTTGCTGTCCTCGCTGCTCGTGAGCCCCTGGATGACGCTGTGGACCTCTCGCGGATGCCGGTCAACGGCCTCGAGGATCGGCTGGAGGACTTGCTCGGCATCGGCATCTGACGCCCGCATCGCAAATTGCTGAATGCGGTCCGATATGGCCTGCTCCCTGTGAAAGTTCCTATCGCGCCGGTCGGGAGAACGATCGTGATCACGGTTCCAGCACTCCACCAAGTCTTCGCTGGCGCGTCGGTGTGCAGCCACCGCCAAAGGCTCGTTGGGCACCTGGCCGAGGATTGCGAGCACCTTCGCGTGCGCCTCGGCTCCGAATATTTCGGTGATGTCGAACCTGACGTGCGCATCTTCGGCGACTTCCCCTTCGATCCAGAACCGCTGTCGGACATCTTCAGCCGCGGCGGCGGAGATCGAGTTCGCCGTGCGCCGCTCGTCGTAATGCTTCTTCTCCTCGGCGTTCCAGTCGCGGTCGGCAATAGCGGCCTCGGTTGCGATTGCATTGACGGCGCGCAGGGCAAGGGCGGGGTTCGCGGCCCAGAACTTGTTGTCAATGCCCCAGGTGGCGTACCAACGGACCTCGTCAATCGGATGGGTAATCGCGGCAACAAAGGCTTGGCGCACGCACGGCGTCTGGGTCTCCCTGGAGAGCACCAACGGCACAACAAAGGCACACGGGCGGTCCGCTAGCATCGAGAAACGCTGTAAGCGGTCGATTGTTCCCCATTGGTCGGCGTGCAGTGAGACTTCGGAGCAGATGACGTCGACACACCAGTCCTTCTCTTCCGGCGACATCTCGTCCCAGCGATCGCGGACGCAGACGGCAGCGACAAATCCCGGAGCGTTGCGGCTGTTGTCCGGATGTTCCGCGGTGCGGTCCATGCCCTTGGCACTTGCCAACATCTCCCTCCACCGCGCAGGGTCGGCAGAGTCTGCGTCGCGCCGGAAGGTCTTGAGGCCCCACATGAGCACAGCCAGCCGGGCATTCATTTCGCCCAGTGTCTTTTTGCTCTCGTCAACGAGTTGCTGCACTTCGGGAGCCAGAGGCTTGGGTTCGAGCCGAATGTAGTTTTTCTGAGGCTCCTCGCCGTCGTCTGCCGGTGTCTCGTCCTCTGCTGGCTGGATTTCGGCCACGTCGTACTGCCGGAAGTCCATTCGGTGCAGTGAAAGCTGCCAGGTGATGTCTTCCTTGTCGCGTTTCTTCGGTGCGGGTAGTGCCGCGATGTAGCGGTCGATGATGGCGTGAACCCGCGGAGCCAGAGGACCGAGTTGCAGGTTTGCGATAGCCGCTTCAAGGTCATGTATGCGGTGCGGCAGTGAGTTCGACTTCTTCCGCTCCTCTTCGTAGATTTTGTTGTCGGCGCGGAAGTCAGGAAACAATCCCGTGAGGCTCGAGGTCTGGTGCTCGGCGGCCATCCGGCTGCGGTCGATCTCGACATAATCCTGCACCGACAGCAGCACAAGTAGGGCCTCGCCTGACCGGTGAGGATGAGCGGTCGCCACGCTTGCGACCACAGCTGCAAGCGCTGCGGAATCGCTACGCTGGAGGATTTCGAGCAGCACCGCGTCGAGCCCCTCGGGATGGGATTCGGCGTAGTCGAGCAACCACTTCTCGAAGGCCATCAGCAGCGACTGGAGCACATAAGGACCGACGGTGATACCGCGGTACAGGCACCAGAGGCGCGGGTTGACCCATTGCTTCCGCGTGGTCCCGTTCGCAAACGTGAGCTCGACCTCCCAGGCGGGTTCGAGGCGGTCGCTAAGACGCGGATGCACGTACCACTCGACACTGTGATTGAAGACCTGGATCAGGAAGTCGAGACCCTTTCTCGGATGGTGCGTGAGCAGGTTGATCCACGGCCCCCGGAAGGCACTGGCAGGAAAAAAATCGTGATGCAGGTGCTCCTTGATACCGAAGTAAAGGTCAACGTCGATGGACGATCGGCCGTACGGTTCCTCGCGCAGATACTCCTCCGTCGCGAGGAAGCTATCCAGTGCCACGGAGATCAAAAGGTCCGGCAGGTCGCGCGCGGCAGGGGCACCTTCCAGGCCCGCAAGGAGGATGTCGCGGAACTCCTCGGCGACGGGATCGCGATGCCATCCCTCCCTAATCTGTCCGCGCAAAACGGCTTCGAAGCGCGTGGGGGCGGCCTTCGGGATCTTCGCAATCACCTTCAGAATGCGTTTCCGGGCATCGTCTCCCCTGTAGTGATCAAAGTGTGGGAGGAGCCAATGGGCAATGCCGGTAACATGTTCGGCCCCGTCGATGTCCGGTGCCCACCAACTGACGCCGCGCACGGCATCCTCGATCAATGCGAGAAGCAGCGGTGCGTCTTCCGTTCCGAAGCTACCTATGTTGCGGTGAACCAGTCCCACGACGGTTGCCCAGACCGCGCCGTCCGGCACGCTCAGGATGGAGCTGTGGCCGCGCACGTCGGCAAGCCACGCGGGCGACGTCACACAGGCGACGCGCAGGAGGTGGATGACCCGCTTGAGGATTGCGCGGTCATTGGCGAGCAGCTCGGCCTCGTGCCGCGTCAGGAATTCTGACGCCGACCGTGCTTTCAGCAGTGAGACCAACGTATCGTCGCGGAACTGGGCGGGCACGTCGGGCTGGGCGATGGCCGCGCTGAACAGCCGGTCCGCTGCGGGTGCGTCGCGGTCGACCAGTTCGGCAACCCACTTCCGGTAAGAGCGGCGCACCGCAGGATGCGGCCCTATCGCTGATGACAGTGCATTGAACGCCGTCTCATCCGTGAGGTGCTGTTCCTCGATCCATTGCAGGATGGCCCAGTCCTCGAGGACATCGTGCGTCGTGGCCACGAGCAAAGGATTGGTGTCGGGAGAAACAACGAGGGAGTCCTGTTTGAGGAGGGCGATGGCTGCGGCATTGAGTCCCGTCGCTGGCACGTAATCCGACAGGGCACGCGCCCTGCGCACCGCCAGCTCCTGCAAAGCCACTTCGCGCAGGCGCGGCATGCCGCCGGCCGGGCTCTGGTCTGCGCGCACGATCTGCCGCCAGAAGACGGCGCGGAAATCGCGCTCGTTCTCCGGAAGCGGACGTCCTGCATCCCACGGAATCTGCAATGCCTTGTCGATGAAGTACGGGTTGCGCAGGATCTCGCGCAGGGCGGGGTTGGCGAGTGGCACTGCCAGCGACGGAAAGGCGGCCTTGACCTCCTGCAATTCGGTGTCGTCAAGCGGCGGAACTTCGATGACCGCGTGTTCAATCCCCGCCGCCTGGAGAAAGCTGGCCTGCACCTGCTCCACGGAATAATCGCGGCAGGTCATGAGGATGCCGAGGCCGTCGTCGCCCTGGGCGAGAGTCATGAGGTCGCTGAACGCGTCGCGCGTCGGCTTTTCGAGCAGGCGTTCGACACTCTCGATCACGAGGACCTTGCGGCCCTGCGCGCCGAGGATGGCCTGAAGCTCGGTGGCTCGCGCAGGAATCTGGCTGTTGTGGAGTGTTTCGTCGATGTGAGCGACGGCGAATTCCTCCACTCGGAACCCGAAGGCGAAAAATTCGTGGGATAGAAAGGCCACCGCCTCCTTCCCAATGACGGATTTGCCGCTGCCGGCCGGCCCCGTTATCAGGACGACTTGCTTCGCCTCGATGGCCGCAAGTACCTTTTGGACGATACCGGCGCGCCGTAGATGGAAGGCCGGTCCGATCGTGGTCCGGGTCTTTCGGAGCACGAAGTCTGTGTGGTTCTTCAGTGCCGTCAGTACACGCTGCTCGTTCGTGCCCACCTCGCCGTACGCCTGGACGAGAGCAGCTGGAAGGTCGGCGCGTTTCAGGCTCAGCGCGCCCGGTCCGGCCTCGCTCGCGAAGGTCAGAAGGGCGTTCCACGCGGCTGTCGCGCTCGCGACAGGATCCGGATCGGTTGACTTGAGGGCAAGCAGCGTCTTGATGAGAGCCTCTGTCTGGCGCGTGGAGGTATGCAGGTCGAGGCTCAGAACGTGCAGTACGCGCAGGAAGGGCCACAGGTCTTTGGCGGTGGCGGGCGTCCCTTCCAGTTTGCTGACGATCTCGCGAAGTTGATTGCACTGATGGACGGACTTCTTTGAGATAAAACCGTCGAGGGACAGCTGTCTTTCGAACTCCTCGCCGTCAGCCGCGCCTCTGGCGCAGTCGAGCAGCCCGACAAAATTCTCGAGGAGCACGTTCGTGCCGCGCAGCGTCACTAGAACAAAGCGGTCGTACTGAGGATTGAAAGGGGCGGCCTTCTTGAAATCCTTCCAGAAATCGCCAATGGCCTTCTTGCATTCATCATCGGCAGCACTGATGGTGAAGCTGCGCTTCACCTGCCCGACGAGGCGCGCAGTCGCCGCCCCTGTGCGCGCGCAGACGACTAGGACGTCGTCCGTATTGAAGCCGAGATGCTCAGTCTGGAAATGGACTTCGGTGACGCCGGTATCGGTCAAGATCGGCGGGATGCTGCGGACGAGCAACTGGACGAGCCAGTACGCAGCGACGTGTTGCTCGAAGAACACGCCCTCACCACCGGTGGAAATCGGACTTGAAACTCGTTTCTGGCTTGGGCCATTCATGCAATCTACCAAGTGTTCCAATGTTTCTTTAGTCGGGGAAGTCATTCAAAGACTAGTGTAGAATTGGTCTTTGAGATCTAACCAGACGCGCGTTGCTGCTGCGGAGTTAAAGGTTTATCTACCGCCCGGAATTAGTAATATTGATACTCATGCCGTCCACTAATCGATCAAGCGACTGACTTTAGCGCCGCAATGCTGGCATTTGCCCTCCAGCAACAAGTCGTTTTGTACCGTCGAACAGCTTGGTTCCAGCATGGTGGTGTTACCCCGACACTGCGAGCACCAAACCGTGCTCAAGAATAGTTGCCGGTCATGTTCCGGCAATGCGTTCCAACGTTGTTCTGCTTTCTTGGTGAATTGGTTGGCCATGGATTTACTAATGTAGTTGTGACAGTGATTCGTCAGCGAATATTAGGCTCAACGCTGATTGCTCATCAATTCATTCACCTGAGCAATCAACTGGCGTTGCTTTTCCCGCATTTCAAAACAATGCGCCAGACCGCGCTCGAGCTGCATTTCTCTAGGATCGTCAACAGAACCGAACGTCAAATCCCCACACATCCGGAAAAATGCACGATTAGCGGTAGCGGTCTGACTCAACGCAATCCGTTCACCCACTTCATGTTCCACCCATTGCTGAATCTCCTCATCGGATTTGGCGACCCAGGACAAATCGGCACCGGCATACTGGCGGATGACTTCCCAAACCACAACCGGTATGGCCACCGTGATTTTATCGGGTGAGGCTTCGAAAAATGCCTGCTCCAGTTCCAGATAGACGTCATCTTGCTCAAACGCTTCGTGGTAAAAGTGAAAATTCGGCCCGCAGGCGATGCTGGATTTGGTGGACATGGGATTGATTATCGATGGTAATCTAAAGGTTAGAGACGGTAAATTACCTCAGCATACCAAACCCTGTGGTCGGTGATGGCCGAAACCAACACCAGCACCAGCACGAATTGCGAAGGTCCAAAGTTTCTTCCCTCAAATCACCCTGACATTGCTCAAGCCGCTGCCAACCCGTTTGACTTCGATTCGGGTGCCGATCCGCTCTGTCATCTCCTGTACATGGGAAATCACCCCCACCTTACGGCCCATGGCTTGCAGACTGTCCAAAGCATCCATTGCCACGCGCAGCGTGTCGGCATCCAGACTGCCAAAGCCTTCGTCGATAAACAGCGATTCGACGCACACCCGATTCGAGGATAGCGAGGCCAGCCCCAAAGCCAGGGCCAACGACAGCAGAAAGGATTCGCCGCCGGACAAGGAATGAACCGAACGGATTTCGTCGCCCATGTCCTGATCGACGACTTGCAGTGCAAGATTATCGTTAACCCGTTCCAGACAATAACGCCGACTCAGGTCTTTCAAATGCTGATTGGCATAACCCAGCAAAATATCCAGCGTCAGTTGCTGCGCGATATTGCGAAAGCGTTTCCCGTCGGCAGAACCGATCAGGCTGCTGAGCTTGGCCCAGGTGTCGTTGACGGCAGTTTGCGCGGCAATTTGGGTTTGTAAACCTGCGCAAGCTTGGCGGCGCTCATCGTCCAGGCGGCGTTGCAGATGCAAATCGCTCAGTTGCTTGGTCAACGCCTTAATTTGTTCGGCAAGATCGGTCAGCTGAATTTCCAAGCTTTCGAAACTTTCCAAAGAGCGGCGCAATTGCAACTGGTGTTCGCATTGCGCGCGACGCTCGGCCAATACCGTTTGCGCCTGCATCAATGTCTGATCCAATTGTTGCAATACCTCGCGTTCGCGCTGCAACCAGGCCGCATCCTTTAGCAAGTATCTGCGCAAATCGTCGAGCCCCAGGGCCGCCCGGTTGGGGTGCGTGGCATTAAAGGTTTGCAGCCAACTCGACACCGCCGCGTCGGCGGCATGCAACGCGGTCTGCCGCGCGGTAAGCGACTGAGTGATTTGGCTAACAGCCTCTCGTGCCGTGGCTAGTTTGGTTACCGCATCCTGCACGGCAGTCACGGCGCTCTGCAGTTTGGTCTTGGCGTTGTTCAAAGTCTTGACCAACGCTTGTTCGACTTCCGTGACCGAACGTCCGTTAAGCAGACCTTGCCGCAGCTGCTGTTTGGCGACTAGCTCTGCATCTATGGCCGCAAATGCAGCATCGGCTTCGGCTTGTCGTTGTTCCGCTTGGGTTACCTGGCCCTGCAACGCCTGCAATTCCGTTTGAAGAATAGACAGTTTTTGGCTCAACTGAGCTTGCTGTTGATGATGACTGTGCCAGGCTTGTGCGTTTTGCAAACAGGTTTGATAAAACCCCTCCGCATCGGTTTGCCAGGCTTGACGCCAGCTCGAGTCGTCAAAGGCACCATCCAGTTCGTCCAATACCTGTTCCAACTTTAAAGACAGTGCTTGGAGATTGTCACGGGCCTTGACTAATGCTTGATCCGCGCTGAGCCGGTCAACCTTGGCTTGCTCCCATTGCTGCTGCAAGGATTGCTGTTGCGATTTGAGTTGCTCCAACTTTGCGTAAGCCTGATCACGAACCTTCATCACCGCGCTCATGGCTTTCAAACTCTCACCAACTCCTTGCAAGACTTGTTCCGTCGCTAGGGTTTCCTGCGCCAACCACACGGCGATGCCTTCGTCGGGCATGTCCGCAATGGATAATGCCGCTGCCAATGCCAACCCGCTTTGCTGTTGAGATTCGACTTGGCGACTCAGCGTTGCCAGCAAATCATGGGTTGCTTGTATCGTTTGGTCGCAGTGCGCGATGTCTAGTTGCCAACGCTGACGATCACTTTCCGCCTGTTGCCGACGCTGGCAACACGCCTCGACTTCGCGTTCCAGCGCCTGTAATTCGTGCCGCAGGGGATGATCGTGTTCGGCAAACGGATGTTGCATGGCCCCGCACACCGGGCATTCCGTGTCGGGTTTGAGTTGAGCGCGCAAAGCCTCCACGCGCTCACTGCAGGCTAGTTTGGCCAATTCGAGCATCTTGGTCGCCTGTTCGTGACTGGCAATCAAACGCGGTAACGCAGTTTCGACGTCCTGTAACGCGGCGCTGGCTTGATGTTGCTGGGCCGATACGGTTTGCAACGTGGTTGTCTTTTGATCGACTTCTGATTTCAACCGCGCCAGTTCCCGCCACACGGTATCAGCCTGACGCAATTGAGATAAGCGGAGTTGTTGCCGTTCCGATGTTTGGGTTAGTGCATCCGCATCAAACCCCTTAGCCTCGGCGTCTGCCGTTTGCCATTGCAGTTCGGCGGCTGAGAGTTGCGGCAACAACACGTCGAGTGCGTGCCGGGCTGTTTGCGCGGCCGCGTCGGCCTGAGCCAAAGCGCTTTCAGATTGCGTCAACACAGAGCGCGCAGTATGCATTTCGCCGTTCAGTATTTTGCCTTGGCGGAATAGCGTGTCCCAACGCGGCCATTGCTCGCTCAAGATCAGCCAATGTTGATATTGGTTCAGCCAAGTCTGGCACAGCACCAATTCACCGGTCAGTTGTTGTTCGTTCTGCTGCGTGTGGTGGTATTTCCGGCGCAAATCAGCCATCTGCTGAACGGCCGTCAATTTATCCTGTTGTTGCTTCAGATGTTGCGGTTGCAGGGTCTGGATTTGCGCATCCAGACTGCGCGCCTGAACAATGTCCTGCTCCGCTGCGCTTTTTTGCTGTTCGGCCTGCTGTACGTGGGTTTCGGCGTTCGCCTGATTGAGTAGCGCCTGTTCATGCAACGCTGTGACAGACGTTACCATCTGTTCAGCCTTAGCCAACTGCGTTTGCATTTCGGCACATTCGCTCTGCAAGCGATCCAAATCAACCAGAAATGGCCGTGCGGCTTGCAAGGACTCGATCAGCGCCAGGTGCTGACGTTGCGGCTGCGCATGTTCATGGCTCTGCTGAGCTTGTTGCCATTGGCTTTGGGCTTGTTGTTCCGCCGTTTGCAAGGCCCGGTAGCGCCGATGCCAGTCCAGATGACCGTCCAATTCGGATTTTTGGTTCTGCGCGGTATCTACCGCAGTCTGCGCCACTTGAATTTGCCCCAGCAACGCCTCGCGTTGGTCCTCGGCCAGAGGCTGTTGGCTAACCAGTTGTTGCTGCAACGCCTCCAATTTTTGCCGCTCCTGTTTGGCGCGTTCAAAGGCCCGGATGGAGATGCGGCTGTACTCATGGGTGCCGGTCAAGGTTTCCAACAAGCTGGCGCGTTCGTCGTCGGGGGCTTTGAGAAACACGCTGAACTCATTCTGTGCCAACAACACCGCGCGGGTGAACTGCTCGAAACTCAAGCCAAGCCGTTCGACAATTGCTTCCTGCACTTCGGTCTTCTTGCCGCCAATCGGCTGTTGATCCGGCAAACGAAATAATTCCATATCGGTCGCCTGTAGCTTGCCGTCCGTCCGCAAGCGTGCCCGCCGCACGCTCCAGCGGCTACGATAATGCTGTCGGTCGTTGCCGATAAACTCAACTTCCGCATAGCCTTCGGCGCAGCCCCGGCGTAACAGGTTGCGAGAATCATTGGGCGGCAGGGTTTCATCGCCGACATCGCGTAATTGCACGCCTCGGCTGCCGGCCTGGTGCAAGCGCGGGGTTTTATCAAACAACGCCAGGCACAGCGCATCCAGCAGGGTGGATTTGCCGGCACCGGTCGGGCCGCTGATCGCGAACAATCCGGCCGATGCCAGCGGCGGTTGCAGAAAATCGATGGCAAACTCGCCAGCCAGTGAAGCCAGATTTTTACCGCGAATCGCCAAAATCTTCATGCTTCGTCCCCCGTTTCCAGCAATAAGGTCTGAAAGGCCTGTAACAATTCTTCAGGCAAGGCGGAACCATATTGATTTTGATAGTGGCGTTGCAGCAAATCCTCCGGCTGCAATCGACTCAGATCACCCTGCAACGATCCGGCACCCTCATTCGCCGCACGCTGAACCCGTGCGTAACTGACATCAATCGCCGCCAGGCGCAGGGCTTTGCCGGCCAATGCTGCTTCAATCGCCACCCGTGCACCGGGTTCCGGCGCATCAAACAACACCCGAACTTCCAGATAAGGCCAACGCTCTTCCGGCAACTCAGGCTCGGCCGCTGTCCATTGCTCTAATTGCGCCAGTACTTCCGGCAACGGTGTCGGCCGCGTGGGTATTCGCAACAAGTCTACAGCTCTCGGCACGCGCAAACTATCAATGTATTTGACTGCTTCGCCCTCAAGCTCCAACACCACCACTTGATGCGGATACTCGATTTCGGAAAACGACAGTGGCAGCGGACTACCGCTGTAGCGCACCCAATGGCGACCACCGACACTTTGCGGCAAATGCAAATGACCGAGTGCGGCATAGGCGATATGCTTGTCGAACATCGCCACCGACAAGGCTTCCAAGCCACCGACGACAATCCGCCGTTCCGAGTCGGCCGACACCGCGCTGCCATCGAGGTGACAATGGCCCATGGCCAAAATCGCTTCGCCAGCTTGCCGTTTCAGCAGAACCTGCTGCAAGGCATCGCGATACAAGGCATCCACGCCGGCCAGATAAGTGTCGCCGTCAGTTTCGACGCGCGGCAGATCGCCGGGGCGTAAAAAAGGTACCGCCAAACACCAGGCACGGCGCAGGCCCTCGCGATCATGCAAGGGTACGATCAACGACTCCAGATCGATTTCGCCTGCGCCATTACGCCCCGTTTGGCCCACCACCGTGGTATCGAATAAATCCAATAACGGCGAAGGCGCTTCCAAGCGACCGGGCGAATCATGATTGCCGGCAATCATCACCACCCGCAAATGCGGCGCGGCTTCGCGTGCCGCCTTCAGAAACCGGTACAACTGCTTTTGTGCTGCCGCCGATGGATTAGCGTTGTCGAAAATGTCGCCGGTGGCCAGCAGCGCATCGACGTCTTGCTCGCGCAGTTGCACGAGTAGCCAATCGAGGAAGCATTGATGCTCATAATGACGGTCAAAGCCTTTCAGGCTGTGGCCAAGGTGCCAATCAGAGGTGTGAATGATTTTCATGAAATATTTTTATTTACTAGTCGATAATGCATTCTTACATGCACCTCTCGTGCCATGTTAATTTTTACTTAAAAAACAGTGAGATGGATAATTTTTGGCTGCTTGCATATTGGTTAGTATAAAAATATTTACTTTTAGATAAAAAATATTTTATATCTATTGTTTTTCTGACTATTCAGAAACTCTAACAATCCTTTAGAATCCACTCCCGAGATGATCTTATATTTTTTGGCATCGTTATTGCATTTAATGAATAGCTTTTCAGTGAGGAACACCACCAGATGAGGATGAGCAGCTTTGCCTAGCTTACGAAATGACGTTGCTAAGTGTATAGATACCCTGAAAGCAGGCGTAAAATAAAGCGTGAGCAAGGAATGCCCTTATTTTTAGGAAACAAAAATCCAACATGAAATCCATTAACTTCGAATTCCTGCAAAAGAGTTGGCCAGACTTGGCCGCTCTTGGCGGCTTTAGCGAAACCTACGCACACAGCGATCCGCAAAGTGCGTTGGTCAAGCTGCGTTTGTTCGTGGAAAGGATGGTTGGTGCGCTCTACCAAATGCATGGTTTACCCAAACCTATTCAACCTACTCTAAATGACTTGCTAAACAACGATGTTTTTCGTGATTTAGCACCCAGGCCAATTTATTTAAAATTCCACGCTATAAGGGATGCAGGCAATAAAGCAGCTCATGGAGAAACGGTTTCCAAGCAAACAGCTCTTTGGTTAATTAAAGAAGCATATGATCTGGCTCGCTGGTTTTTTGTCGCTTTTGCCAGAGGCGAAGCCTCGCTATGTGGGCAATATCAGGAGCCAAAAGCCGAAAATCAAGACTCAGACAGCAAAGCAAAACTCAAGGAGCAAAAAAAAGCTATTCTGGAAAAATTGTCAGCTCAAGAAGCACAGTTGCAAGCGTTATTCGCTGAACTGGAACAATCCAGAACGCAGGTGCAAAACGCGGAACAAAAGCTAGCAGACATAGCAGAATCAACCGCCAAAGGTCAGCAAGTTGCCGACGTATTCAAATTTGATGAAGCCACTACCAGGAAAAGGCTGATTGATCGGCAAATCGCAGACGCTGGCTGGCATATTGGTAACAACGGTACCAATACAGAGCAAGTTGGCCAAGAGATCGAAGTCAACCATCAACCTACCAATTCAGAAACAGGCCGAATCGATTACGTATTGTGGGATGACAACGGCAAACCACTAGCAATCATCGAAGCAAAAAAAGCTTCTGAAAATGCCGAGAAAGGTCGCACCCAAGCACGTATATACGCCGATGGTTTGGAGAAAGATCACGGACAACGACCCGTAATTTTTTACACCAACGGTTTTGATATTTGGATTTGGGACGATCAGCAAGGTTATCCGCCACGCAAAATTTTTGGCTTTTATTCCAAAGACAGCTTGCAGTATTTGGTGTACCAACGTCGTGCCAAACAAGCATTGAATAGCCTATCGCCAAAAGCTGAGATTGCTGGTCGCCTTTACCAAATTGAAACCATCAAGCGTGTTACCGAGCGTTTTGCCAATCAATATCGCAAAGGGTTAATCGTTCAGGCAACTGGTACAGGAAAAACGCGTGTAGCCATTGCTCTGACCGAGCTATTAATTCGTGCCGGCTGGGTCAAGCGTGTGCTATTTCTCTGCGACCGTCGCGAACTTCGCAAACAAGCTAAAGATGCGTTCAATGATTATCTCAACGAGCCCTTAGTCACTGTAGGAGCCAGCACAGCCAAAGATAGACAGAAACGGATTTATCTGGCTACTTATCCGGCAATGGCAAAAGTCTTTCAAACGTTTGATGTTGGCTTCTTCGATCTGGTTATTGCCGATGAATCGCATCGCTCGATTTACAACGTGTATGGCGACATCTTTCGTTATTTCGATTGCTTGCAAGTAGGACTTACCGCAACTCCTGTCGAATTCGTCACCCGAAACACTTTTCAATTATTCGAGTGTGAAAACCAAGCCCCCACTGCTTACTATTCTTTCGAGCGAGCGGTCGAAGAACATTATTTGGTACCGTTTGAAGTACAGACCTACACCACCGATTTTCTGCGTCGCGGCATTAAATACCAACAACTCACCAATGAGCAGCGGCAAGAACTCGAGGATTTAGGCGAAGACGCGCAGACGCTTAACTTTGAAGTCAGAGACATCGACAAAAACGTCTACAACAAAGACACCAATCGCCATATCATCCGTAACCTTATGGAAAATGGCATTCGCGATGCCAGTGGCCAGCAAGTTGGCAAAACCATTATTTTTGCTCGCAATCATGAACACGCACTGTTGCTGAGAAACGTCTTTGACGAAATGTATCCGCAATATGGAGGCAAAGTTTGCCAGGTCATCGATAACTACGATCCTCGCGCTGAACAGCTAATCGACGATTTTAAACAACTCGATAACGAGCTAACCATTGCCGTATCAGTAGATATGCTGGACACCGGTATCGATGTTCCAGAGGTAGTAAATCTGGTATTTGCCAAACCGGTTTTCTCCAAAGTGAAATTTTGGCAGATGATTGGGCGCGGAACTCGGTTATGCCCCAATCTCTTTGGCTTGGGTAAGGATAAAACCGGATTCAGGATTTTCGATCACTGGGGCAACTTTGACTATTTTGAGTTTCATTACAAACCTGTTGAACCTGTCGTCAGCAAACCTTTATTGCAACAGCTCTTTGAAACGCGAATCGCTTTAGCCGACGCGGCACTGCAAGCTGCAGAACCGGAGTTTTTTGAAATCGCCGAAGCCTTGATTGCCAAAGACATCAATCAACTGCCAGATGAAAGCATTGCTGTACGGGAAAAATGGCGGACTAAACAGAATCTTTCCCAACCGGAAACACTTCACCAATGGGCACCGGCTACGGTTGCGGGTCTTAAAACTGAAATTGCCCCTTTGATGCAATGGGTAAGCGTGCGTGGGGCAACCGAAGTCTACGAACTGGATTTACTGATCGCTCGGATGCAGATAGAACTATTACGTAATTCCAGTCGCTTCGACGATCTGAAAATCACCCTCATGGATCGAGTTAATGGCCTACAGATGCACTTAAATCAAGTCCGCGAAAAAGCCGAACTCATCAAAAATGTGCGAGCAACAGAATTTTGGAATCAAGTCACTGTTCCAGCACTTGAAGATGTTCGAAAGCAATTGCGTGACATTATTCATCACCAAGCGTCGAGTGGCGGTGGTGGCACCAGTACAACCAAAATAATCGACATTACCGAAGATACAGCTCAAATAGAAAGCGGGCAACGTTCTTCGACTATCCGCTCAGTGGATATGAAGGTCTATCAGCAACAAGTCGACCAGGCACTTCGCGAGTTATTTGACACTGATCCGACGCTAAAGAAAATCCGCCGTGGCGAATCGGTCTCGACCATTGAGTTGGAAAATTTAACATCTCTGGTGCTTATCCAACATCCGGATGTTCGTCTGGACGTGCTGAAAGGCTTTTATGGCGAAGCATTGCCAATGGATCACATCATTCGGTCGATTGTCGGCATGGAGCCCGATGCCGTTAGAGAACGCTTTGAGTGGTTCGTCCAAAAGCATCCACTCTTAACCGCGAAACAAACCCAGTTTTTAAGCCTGTTGCAAAACCATATTGCCAAATACGGCGCTATTGAAATCGAACGCCTTTATGAAGACCCTTTTACCTTGGTGGATGCCGACGGCATAGACGGCGTATTCAATAACGAAGCCGACAGCGAAGAACTGATTGCCATCATCAATACATTCAAACCCAGCCACACTCAGGAGAGAGCACAATAATGATTACTGGCGAATTAAAAAGCCGCATAGACAAACTTTGGTTGGAATTTCACACCGGTGGGATCACTAATCCACTGACGGTGATTGAACAAATCACTTTTTTGATGTTCACCCGTTTGCTGGACATCGTTGAAACGCGTAACGAAAAAAAAGCTAGCAGAACCGGCAAACCCTTCCATCGAATTTTTAATGACGAGGAACAGGAATTGCGCTGGTCCCATTTCAAACAACTCGGTGCAGAGCAAATGCTGCCATTGTTGCGCGATAAAGTATTTCCGCACTTCAAATCCATTTCCGAACTAGATATCGCTGACGGTGCGCAACCTACGACTTTTAGAGAGTATTTCAAAGACGCGCAGCTGATGATTCAGAAAGAAACTTTGTTAGTGTCAGCTGTCAACATGATCGATGATTTGCCGTTGACTGAAGGTGATACCAAGGGTGACTTGTACGAATATTTATTATCCAAACTCACCACTGCTGGCATCAATGGCCAATTCCGCACGCCACGCCATATCATCCGGCTAATGGTTGAACTGCTTGATCCAAAGCCAACTGAAAAGATTGCCGATCCCGCGTGCGGTACAGGTGGCTTCTTAGTTGGTGCAATGGAATATCTGTTGCGAAAACATACCTCGCCCGAAGGTGTGATCGAGCATACGGTTAATGGTAAAGTCGAAAAAACCTATACCGGTGACTTGCTGGAAAGTCATTGGCAATTTATTCGCGCCGGCATGTTTCATGGCTTTGATTTCGATGCCACCATGCTGCGAATCGCTGCGATGAACCTACTCTTACACGGCGTCGATTCACCAGACATTCATTATCAAGATACACTGAGCAGCAATTTCACAGATAAATTTCCAGATAAGGCTACCAATGGCTTTGATGTCATCCTCGCCAATCCACCTTTCAAAGGCAGTCTGGATGAAGAAGATGTCCATCCAACCTTATTACGTAAAGTCAAAACTAAAAAAACCGAATTGCTATTTATTACGCTGATTTTGCGCATGCTCCGTAACGGTGGTCGCTGTGCCGTGGTTGTACCAGACGGTGTATTGTTTGGTTCTACCAAAGCACATCAGGGCCTTAGACAGCATCTAGTTGAAGAAAATCAACTAGAAGGTGTTATTTCATTGCCATCTGGCGTATTCAGGCCATATGCTGGGGTATCAACTGCCATCATAATATTTACTAAGGGTGGGCGTACGAAGGAAGTATTTTTTTATGACTTAGAGGATGATGGTTTTTCCCTAGATGACAAACGCATTCGTTTATATGACTCTGACTTCGCGGGTGATTTACCCGAATTATTGGAAAGATGGAAAATGAGAGCGTTAATTGACGTTCATGACCGTAGCGAAAAATATTTTCTCGTGTCAAATGATGAAATCAGAGAAAAAAATTATGAACTTTCAATTAATAGATATAAGAAAGAAAGCTATGAAGTAGACAAATATCGCGCACCGGCAAAGGTATTGTTTGAACTAAAAAAAATTGAGTCAGAAATAATAGATGACACTGCTAAACTGGAAGATTTATTAAAATGAAATTAACAACATTGCCAGATCTAACGGGTGATTCTGGAATATTTATCGATGGGGATTGGGTTGAAAGCAAAGATCAGGATCCAAAAGGTGATGTTAGGCTTATTCAATTAGCTGATATTGGGATAGGTGAATACATTAATAAGTCTACAAGGTTTATGACATCAGATACTGCAATAGCATTGAAGTGTACGTTTCTTCAGCCTGGCGATATTTTAATCGCAAGAATGCCTGATCCAATTGGTCGGGCGTGCATATTCCCAGGAGATGAAAAGCCTTGTGTCACAGTTGTTGATGTTTGCATATTGAGGGTTGATTCTGAGCTTGTTGAAAAAGACTGGTTACTCTATTTTTTAAATTCAAATGTTTTTCAGAATAGAATAGGAGAGTGGGTAAAAGGAGCGACTCGGCAGAGAATATCAAGAAGTAACTTGGGAAATATTGAATTTGAAATGCCAGATATAGATGATCAAAAAAAAGTCTCTAGGGTTTTGAAGATGGCTTATGAAATTCGTCGAAAACATCAGGAGGCTATTAAGTTAACGAATGAATTAATTAAGTCAACTTTCCTTGATAATTACTATTCTGAGTGATGGTCTTTTGCCTTTCAGTTTTTAGCCCTCCTTGCTCTATATTATTTTTAATCCAATAAATAATACTTAAGGGCACGATTCAATGCCACGAATATATGCTTGCCCAATCTGAATTTGTCGAAAATTTTTAAATGACTCATAAAATGAATATTTATAAATCGATTATGTATTAAAGACATGAGTATTAAATCTATCACACTGCAAAATTTCAAAGGCATCGGTGAATCTGTTTGTGTTGAACTAAAACCAATTACTTTGTTGTTTGGCGCAAACAGCGCCGGTAAAAGTACCATTCTTCAGGCCTTATTGTTTGCCAGGGAAATCCTTGAACGTGCCAATACTGATCCGGACAAAACCATTCAAGGCGGTGATGCTGTAGACCTGGGTGGTTTTCGAAACTTGGTTCATAACCATGATGCCAATTTACCCATCTCACTCCGATTCGATCTTGATTTAACGGATATTGATCTGGTCGATTATTCCGACTATCCAGATTCTCCAGCCTTCCAAGAATGGAGTGGTCAAGCTATGTCGGCATGGGTACAGTTAGACATTAAATGGAGCAGCTTTCTTGAGCAGCCAACACAAGCTGATTATGAAGTAGGTATCAATGGTGTTGTCGCAGCCAAAGTAACAGCCGATGACAGCACCGGATTGCAGCATGTGGTGAGCTTTAACATACGCCATCCTTGGTTTTGCGAGGGTTTAGAGCTTGAGCCATCAGATGTTGACATCAAGTGGGATGACCGAACGACGGTGGACTATGAGTTATCCCAGCGGGCTAATTCAAAACACGAGACGCTCTTTGACGAAATCCGGAGCGTATTTGCGGCCCGTGATCTTGGCGAATTCAGCGAATTAATTAATTTTTGCCTGATTTCTCCGGGTGAGTATCTACGCAGCAATCTTAGAAAACTTAAATACCTTGGCCCGATTCGCGTAGTACCGGATCGTACCTATCAACCTTCCAAATCGCCCGACGAATCCCGATGGTCTACAGGCTTAGCAGCTTGGGACTGGATTAACGATGCCTCTTTGTCGCAGGTCGATGAACTGAATAAGTGGCTGACCTGGGAAACGCGATTGAATACCGGTTACCGAGTGGACGTTAAGCGATACAAAGAACTGGACGTGGACGGCATGGCAATGTCCGCCTTATCTCAGGGTGAAGACTTTCTGGATAACTACGAAATGATTCGGCAAGAAATCGAAGCCTTACCGGAAAAAAAGCGTTTGTTATTACGGCAAGAGAAGGACTTTTTGGATGTTGCGCCACAAGACGTGGGAATAGGTATTTCTCAGGTTATACCGGTTGTCGTTGCCGCACTAGCGCAAAAAAGCGGTATCGCGGCGATAGAACAACCGGAACTGCATATCCATCCAGCGGTACAGGTTGCTTTGGGCGATCTGTTCATTCAGCAAACCAATGATGAAGCGGGATTCAGTCGGCAATTTCTGATCGAAACCCATAGTGAACATTTGCTGTTAAGACTCTTGAGACGGATACGCCAATCGAGTGAAGGCCAAGTAGCTGAAGAGCTAAAACTATCTCCCGACAGAGTCGCGGTGTATTACGTCGAGTCCTCCAGCCAAGGCACGGTATTGAAGCATCTTCGCATCAATGAAGAAGGTCGGTTTGATGACCGCTGGCCACGAGGTTTCTTTGAAGAACGGGAGAAGGAATACTTCGGTGATCTGGAAGATTTATCCGAAGAGATCGGAAGGATGTTCGACTAATGATCTACGAATATGCTGTTTCACCCGCTTTATTTAAAAATATTAGTGACGTTGCTTTTCTTTATGAAGCCTTTGGAATTGACCAAGGCCGATTGATTAGTGAATACCCAAGGAAGCGTAAATGGACTCAATATGCTAGAGAGCTAATTAAAAAGCATGCTCGTGACGACTCAGAGCGAAATGCTCTAATAGAATTGCTAATCGCACTTGAAAAACGAGCCTTGTACGAGAGGCAATCGGTTATTTGGGATGACAACAAAAAATGGATAGAAAATGCTGTTGACGAGCACAGTCGAAGACCGTTTAGGGCAATACTAAATCACCAGCCTACTGAGCAAGCCGACGTGACCACAATCGCTGATACATGGAAGGTTCCTCAATGGAAAAGTCCACCTAGTTTTTCCGTTTCCAGAAACGCAAAGCAAATGGTGGATGCGGCATCGCCACTGCTACATCTTTCAAGGGTTTTGGTTTTAATTGATCGGAACTTTGAGCCTGCCGATGCTAGGTTTTCAAAGGTATTGATTGAATTTGCTAGGCGCCTGCAAGCACAAGCCCACGCACCGAAAATCTTACAAATCAAATACGTTACAACCTACGAAAGCAATAACAGAACAATTGGACAATTCGAAAGTGAATGCAAGTCTGTCTTACATACGCTATTACCGACCGGAATTAGCGTCAAATTTTTTATTAAAGCGAAACGGTTATTGCATGACAGGTTTGTGTTAACTGATCGAGGCTGCTTGCAATACGGTATCGGTTTGGATGAAGGCGATGGTGATGTTTTAGTTACTCGGTTATCGAATGATAACTTTACGGATGAATGGAATAAATGGGAACAAAACAGTTGCCATAATTTTGTGATTGAAGGTTCAGGCCAATAATTGTTAATAAGAAGAAAAACTTAATAAGGAGATCGAATGAAAGAGCAGCAGTTGTTGCAATGGTATGAAACACATGCAAAACCTTTTTTTGAAACTTATTCAAAAGACCGGATTGCTGGTTTCGAAAACGACTATGAGCGGCTAAAAAAGCTTTTGGCAATGCCTGATTCGATCACGGTGTGTTTTCTTGGAAACTCTGGCATCGGAAAAAGCACACTGCTGAATGCACTAGCAGCCGGTAAGGAGCAGGTTCTGCCTGCTGGTGGTATTGGTCCTTTAACAGCTCAGGCTACTAAGGTGTTTTATAGTGAGATTCCTACTTTTAAGGTGACATACCAACCTCGCAAGCATTTATGGAACGTTGCATTTGCATTGGAAAGTCGCCTGACTCATCAACAAAAGTCCAAAGCAAAGCAGAATACTACCTTAACTAAAGAACCCACAGTTGATGAACCTAGTGATTTTCAACATGAATTAAATGATGATGAAAGACAGGATTTGCTTGAGCGTGCAACCATTACAGCCGAATCGTCCAGTAGTGATGGGCCGACTCATGATCCAATCGAAGGGTTTATAAAACAGGCTAAACAAATCGTTACCGGCAATCAGTTCAGCGACAAACCCCTTGCTTACCTTGTCGATGCACTCCGCGTTGCCTGTGATGGCAAATTAAGATGGCATTCCACTCTGGATACGGATGATCAAAAGCGAATCGATAGAGTTAAGGAAGTTATTAAGCCTAGTCGCACGAATCGCAGCCACGAAAAATGCCAAGGTGATGATAAAAAAGAGTTCATGGACGATCTCAAGGCCCATGCTGCTGGATTTTTGTCTCCATTGATTGAGGAAATTCATGTCGGCTGGCCTTCCGATGTTCTCAAAGCTGGCGTGACATTAGTAGATTTACCAGGCGTCGGGATTGCAAATGACACTTATCGCACCGTCACTAGCAGATATGTGGGTGAAGAAGCACGCGCTGTCATTGTTGTAGTTGATCGGGCTGGACCGACAGAATCAACAATTGAGTTGCTACGTACCAGTGGTTATTGGGATCGGTTGGTGGGAGCGACTGATGACCCAGAAAGCGATCCTTGCTCAATGCTCATTACGGTTACCAAAGTTGACGATGTCGCAGCAGAGGAATGGAGAAACACAGTTGAAGACTCTGATGGCAAACGACCGAAAAAACGTGAGGTCTTTGCAAACTTAGTTGAGGAGTTTCGTCCTCGAATGCTCAGCCAGATCAAAGAACAGCTTAGTAAGATTGGTACTTCAGATAACGAAACTGTACGCAGAGCACGTGAGCAAGCACGCGAGAACATTTTGGATTCTTTGCAAATCCATCCTGTTTCCGCACCCGAATACCGGAAGATATTGATCGACGATGATGAAGATAAAGCTTTTTTACCCGATTTAGAACAAACCGGTATTCCTACTCTGCAAGCAAGCCTAAAAGACTTAAGCGAAGGGGAACGCCAAAATCTGCGTCGTAGAATCGATGAAGTTTCGAAACGACTATCGGACAATTTGCTCAATGAATTATCCATCATCGAAGCACAGTGGAAAGAGAGAACACGCGCAGCGGAAGAGGCTGAGAAATTAGCTGATGCATTAGAACAATTTATGGGTCCTAAGCAAAAGGAGTACGACCTTCGGGTCGGGGGCTTTCGGGAGTTCCTCGAAGAAACAGTCCAAGCTTCAATCCGCGAATTGGTTTTGGAAGCTCGGGGCGTCGCGGAAACGGAAGTAAACAGCTATTTGTATGACTTACAGTGGGCGCATTGGGCGACACTTAGGGCTGCCGTTCGTCGCGGCGGTACCTTTTATGGAAGCCGTACAATCAGTCTGCCAGATGACATTGCAAACTACTTTCAAGAGCCTATGGCGGCGGTTTGGGGGCAAAAACTGCTCAAAGGAATTAGAAAACGAACGAAAGATTTGTCTTCGGATATAGCCGAAATGGTACAAGAAATTTGTGAGTGGGCGATCGAAAATGGTGGCGCCCAAATCAACAAAACACTCTTAGAAAACCAGCAAACCCGGATTTCAAATCAAGCGGATCAGATGAACCAAGTCGGCAAGGAAGCTGTTGATGAGTTACGGGCTCTAGTAAAACAAAAACTAAGAGAAGCAATCCGTAAGCCTATTGAAAATGCTTGTCAAAAATTTGTGGCTGATGGCAACGATATAGGTCCAGGCGTAAAAACACGCATACTTC
The DNA here is from genome assembly GCF_024505185.1 of Methylomonas subterranea. GTDB lineage: Bacteria > Pseudomonadota > Gammaproteobacteria > Methylococcales > Methylomonadaceae > Methylomonas > Methylomonas subterranea. The sequence goes on along the minus strand of NZ_JANIBJ010000043.1, from coordinate 10,087 downwards.
ATTTGTTTAATGCCTTAGCTAGGCAGGCTACTGACGCAGCAAAAGAACCTGCCATCGAAATATTGCAATCAAACTACAAAGTTGTCAGAGAGGAAATTCAAACTACCTTCTCCCAATGGGGTGAGCCTTTACTAGATACTGCAAACCTTATTGTAGAAAGGCATGAGGAAAGAATGAAACGTTCAGATGCGCAAAGAAGGTCAAAAGTGTTGGCCGACATTGAAGCGGTTTTAGCTCAATGTCCAATTTGCGAACCTTCGGCTGAAGCTGTCTAGCCACAATCTATATGTCATCACTCATTGAATATAGCGGTATACCAAGGGCGATATTACGGATTGTCAATGATTTTGGATTCGATTCTTATGATTTGGTATCGCCTCCACGCAGGTTACTCGGTAGCACGAGCCCAATTCCATTGCTTGAACACAACGTAGACAAGCGACGAACAACCAGCCAACCAACGACGACAACGTTAATGGATGCTCTGCCGGAAGGCGACAATTGGCTGGCTATGTCGTCACGAACATTAGCTCGACTACATGCTGCGTATTTAATTGCCGAAGACCCTCAACGCCGACTAGATGTTCATAAGGCAGCAACACTGATGCATCAAGTTAGTTTGGTGCAACACATATTGACCGACCCCAATCTAAAAAAGGTATTGATAGGCGATGAAGTCGGACTGGGTAAGACGATTGAGGCTGGTTTATTAATCCGAAGGCTGCTGGATCAAAATGCTGCAATACGAGTGTTATATCTTGCTCCGGCCAGATTGGTAAGTAACGTCGTGAATGAATTACGCGACAAACTAGACCTCGACGCTCGAAAATGGTCAGCAGGAAATTCTGGTGATGCCAGGCTTGAGGCAGACCGTCTTGTTGTCGCCAGTATCAATAAGGCGGTTTTTGGTGACAATCCCAAAATGGTTGTGAATAGTGGTCCATGGGATGTGATCTTTGTTGACGAATGCCATCACTTGTCTGATTGGGGTATTTCCGGGGGCAAGCCAAATCAGTCATTTCGTCTGGTGCAACAACTCGTTAATTGTCAACCCGCCGATGGTCGTCTGTTTTTAATGAGTGGAACTCCCCATCAAGGAAGTGAGGCACGATTTAAAAATTTACTTCGCTTATTGGCGGATGATGGTCAAACTCTCGAAAGCGTTGCAGGAAAAGTTATTTACCGGACAAAGGATCGAGTCAGAGATTGGCGAGGACAACCGCTATTTCCAAGTCGCCAAATCAATCCCCCGATCGTTGTTTCTTTAGGTGGAGCGTATGAAAAGTGGTACGAAGGCATCTGTCAGCTTTACGATGCACCCACAAATGGTAGCAGCAGTCGTAACCGAGCTACTGGCTGGGCTAAGGGACAAGCATTACAATGGGCGGCATCAAGTGTGCAGGCTGGTTTGGGTTTTCTTGTTCGGCTTAGTCTACGTAGACTTGGTTGGGACATAACTCACAAAACCCTTCATGATGCAATTGGTGCTCTGCGCCCTTATCGTGGTGGTCCAGCAGATGAATCTATTCCATCCTTGTATGCCCGATTACTAAAACAAATCGGTCTTCAGAAAGAAAGCGACGATACCGTTAGTGATCTTGAAGAACTTGATGATGAAGTTTGGACACCCGATCCAGTTCAACTAAGTGAGCTATTACGTGAAGGGATTGCTCTCCTGCAAACCGAAGCCGCAGATGCAAAGTGGGAGGCGTTATGCAAAGTTATCGAAGCGGCTGGTGACGAAAAAATTGTATTTTTTGCTCAACCAGTCGAAACCGTTGGCGTTGTAGCAACATTTTTGAAAAAACGATTTGGTGTTGATCCTGCAATCATCATAGGTAACCAGAGCGACGATGAGCGTTTATCCCAAGTCAGACAGTTCCAATCTCCTGAAGGACCGAGGTTTTTAGTATCTTCGCGTGCTGGTGGTGAAGGTCTTAACATGCAGCGTGCTAGACGATTAGTTCATTTAGATGTGCCCTGGAATCCGATGGATCTTGAGCAGCGTGTCGGTCGGGTTCATCGGTTCGGTTCTCGTAAAACGATTATCGTTGATACAACGGTTGTGGCTGGTAGCCGTGAAGTCGATATGTATCGTATTGCCAGGGAGAAATTGGCCCTTATTTCTTCACAGCTAGACCCCGAACAATTTGAGATTCTATTTAGCCGCGTTATGTCACTAGTGCCGCCTAAGGAATTGGAGGGAGTAATAGGTGGAGCTCCTCCAGGACCGTTAGGGCTTCAAGAGTCCAATGCTATTGGTAAATTGGTAACCGAAGGATTCAAAACGTGGAACTCATTTGACGATACTTACCGCCACGAAGCAGAAAAGATACGTGCTATTGATCCTGGAGCTGCATCCTGGAGTGACTTAGCAACATTCTTAACAAGATACGGGGACGCTTCCTCCACAGATGATGTTGGTTTGCCTACTTTTGAATTCAGAGATGATGAGATTGTCGCCGTTGAAGAAAAGTTACCAGCTTTGGAATTTGGATCGAAAATCTATGCTTGTGGAGATACTGGCGGTTTGCCTATCGATTCACTTAATGGGCGGTCAGTTTATTCATTAGGGCTGAATTTGCCGGAAGTTACGGAAATATTAAGGAGCCGATTTATACCTGATAAATTAGTTGGTTGTGCGCTACTTAGACTCGATTCAGATATTCAATCTGCCCTAAATGTTGAATCAATCATAGGCTTACTTTTTTTTATAAGGCAGACTATTCATTATGAACTTGGTAATAGCCGAGAGGTTGCTTTGTCGCTTGTTGGCGTTGCGCTATCAAGCTCAGGGGACGTAACGGAATTGACGTCCGATAGACAGGCCGAAGTTGTTCGCTCTATTACTAAAGCCCAACGCTCTAAAGAGCCTGCTTCGCCTGAAATCAGAATGAAAATGAAAGCTGTTGAAAATGAAATGATTCCGAAACTTCGAATGCCAAGCGATGAAGAAATTTCCCGTGGAATTAGACATGCTGTTTGGCCAATTGCTGCGATTGCTTTTGTTTAATTTGTAATCCTTGATTAGTTGTCAATGGGGTGTCTGTTTAAAAATTTCATGTCAATTCTACTCCATGGTGTTTCTCACGAGAAGATCGCGCCGATTATTCCTCTAAACCCAGCTTGTCCATCCAATTGCTGAGGGTTTGATAGTTCGGCAGACCTAACAACGCTGTGGCTTTTTTCTTATTACCGGCCACCTGTGCCAGTGCCTTGGTAATGTATTGTCGTTTGATATTGTCCAGTAAACCTTGAATATCAAGGCCTGAGCCAATTTCCGGCAAATCGCTTTTATTGCCGTTGACCGGTCGGCTAATCATAGCTTCCTTGATATCAAACTCGCTTATGGTATCCGATTCCGCCCAGATTGAAGCGCGTAATAACGTGCCGTGTAATTCTCGTATATTACCCGGCCAAGTATGGCTCAAGATAATATTTTTAGCTTTTACAGAAAGTTTTTTATCAACATAGCCCGGTTGATTGGATGCTTCACGATTGATTGATGTCATTAAATGATCCACCAACAAAGCGAGATCACCACTGCGCTCTCGCAACGGGGGCAATGTCAAAACACCAATGGCGACGCGGTAAAACAGGTCTTCACGAAAACGCCCGTCAGCAATGTGTTGCGCGAGATCGCGATTGGTCGCCGCGATCACGCGCACATCGACTATATGCATTTTGCTGTCGCCAACCTTGCTGATTTCGCCGGATTGCAGGACACGGAGCAACCTCACTTGAGCGTCTTCCGGCAGTTCACCAAATTCATCTAAAAATAAGGTGCCACTATCAGCTGCCTCGAAATAGCCGATTTTGTTACTGACTGCGCCGGTAAACGCGCCTTTGATGTGGCCAAACAGTTCTGAATCAATCAAATCTTTGGGGATTGCGCCGCAATTGACAGTTACAAATGGCTTGCCTTGACGTTGGCTGGCGTTATGAATAGCTTTGGCAAAAAGCTCTTTGCCGGTACCAGATTCCCCCATGATCAGTGCCGGAACATCGCGCAGCGCGATTTTTTCCGCTTTTCGAATGACACGCTGAAAGTCGGGGTTTTGAGTAATGATGTCTGAAAACGCTGCTGACGTAGGCGCTTGATCCAGGGCCAGCGCGCTAAGCTTTTGATCGGCACGCTTGACGATTTGAGGAACGAATTCGGCAGAGATGTCGAATGGTATGGCAACAAACTCACCGCCTTTCTCCTTAGTCGACTGAACGAACCGTGTGTTGTATTTGGTTTTACCCAGCAAAATGGAAACCGCTGTCATCGAGGGTGTGCCGGGAGACAGGTGGATGCTGATATCCAGATCAGGCTGTTCACGAGTCAGCTTTTGCAGATAACCATCTACCGCTTGATGTATGTCGCCGAAATCGATTGGGGAACGCAGAGAGCATGGGATGGGGAAAATTTTGATACCGCTATACTGACTTAACCAATCCATATAAGCATGGACTTGCTGAGGATCTTGATCATGCAGCAAGTGAAGTTCGTCGAATGAGAGATTTTTTAGGGCACCTAATATGGGCCCATCACCTATTGGGGTTTGAGACGAGTCAGGCAGCAAGCTGGCTGCTTTGAGATCGGTAATGCCCAGCCAAGACAACAGAATGTTTGTATTCATTTGATCGAGCAGTCTAGTCAGCAAATTGGCATGTAGAATAAACCCAAAGAAACGAATAGCCCAATTAAAAAATAACAAAACTTGTGGGTTACAAATATTTTTACCCTAACCGTTAGATCATCGAATTTACTATCCTGTAAAAAACGTGTCCCATCGCCAAATTACTTCCACAACTCTGGGTCAGCTAATCAAAGCCGAGTAAATTTTTTATATGCTTAATCACTGTCGGGTTGGCAAATAATTTTTCGCCAATTATCGAAATCGCACTAATTATCGCGATTTCGAAGACGACCTTCCAAAATTACGCTTCACAATATCCTCCAGGACGTTTTTGGGCTTCTGCCATCTCGTGAAACCCTGTTTCACGGGCATTGGCCGGTATCAAGCGAAATTTTTTTATTAATGTTGCAATAAATTGCGAATTCGCAATTTATTGCAAGTTGATTTCAAAAATTTTGCTGAAAAATACGTCCTAAGATCGCATCAGACAAAAATAATTTTCCGATCTTGCAGCTGATGCCAAATTCGTCATTAGCTGCAAGCGAGTGGCCACTCGATTTGGATATTCTGTCCGACGCGACATTACGCAATCCCATGGATTGCAGACTGGGCCGGCAACGGTCTGAGTATGGGTGGATAGATCACTTGAATTCATGTGAACCCAAGGCTACTACCCCATTTTTTCAATAATTCTGAGGTTAATAGACATGATTAAATTACCTGAAACGGGTTTTCTACGTTTGAAACATATTATCGGCGATCCAACCGTCAATCCACCGATTCCGCCACTGATTCCGGTGAGTAAGTCCACTTGGTGGGCCGGTGTAAAAGACGGCATTTATCCCAAGCAAGTCAGATTGAGTAAACGCACCATCGGCTGGCGGGTGGAAGATATTCGCGCACTGATGGAACGGCTGGGTATTGCATGGGTGGAGAATGCTGCCTAGTCAACGCTTACCGTTGCCGCCGTTTGGCAAGGAGCTGATTGTCAGACTGCAATCCGCCTCACCACCCTGGCCGATTATGATTTGCTTCGGTCGTGGTGCCTGGCAGCGCGCGCGGCAATGGCAATCCAATCCCACCGTATGGACACTGGTAAGTCCTGCTAACTCAGCACCGGCCCAGTATCGATGGCCGGTGCTGGGGCTGATGTTAATCGTCGACTGGCAACGTGATCACACGGCCGGTCACGATGAGGTATTGGTGCTGGTCAAAGTGCTGCTGGACTATGGTGCCGAAAGTGTTACCGTCTTGCCCAGTTGGGTGGATTTCAGTCAATTGGCCGTTGAATACGACGCCCGGTTACCGGTGGGTGAGCGTTGGGTGCAGGTGCGGGAGATGATTGTGGTTTATCGACTGGACGTGGACAGGGATGACCGACGCTGACGCCAAATCGTTATTGGATGACGAGGCCGAGGACGGATTGACATCCGCTCTCGACCGATTTTTGCCAGCGCGGTTGTCGCCTGCGGATTTGGCCGAGATTCAGCAAGCCCGTCAATCCATGGTTGCTGCCTCATCCGAGAAGGATGCGGCAGCACTTTTTCCCTGTGCCGATAGTCGGCCCTGTTACCAAGTTTATGAACATACCTGCGGTCCTGGTCATAGTTGGCCCGCCGGTGTGTATTACCATTTTCTAGGCAAATCGTCTGCCAAGGAGCCGCCGGCGCTGCGCGATGTCAGAATTTGTGGCGTATTGAATGCGGTGGCCATTGCCCGCAACCGGCAAGGTGGCGACTTCGGCTTATTGCTGGAATTTCGCGATCGTCTAGGACAACTCAAACAGTGGAATATGCCATTCCGATTGCTGGCCGGCCGCGGCGATGAATTGCAGAAAGCCTTGTTCGACCAAGGCCTGGATATTCACTACCCGCAACGCAGTCGTCTGGCGGAATATCTGTGTCAGCAACACCCTGATCGAACAGTCTGGATCACATCCACACCCGGTTGGTTTGATCACGTTTATGTGCTGCCGGATCGTAGTATTGGTGATTCAAGTGATGCCGTGATTCTGCAGTCCGAGGGAAATATACACAGTAGTCTTTATCGGCCAGCTGGTACCTTGTCCGCCTGGCAACAACAGGTCGCGGATTTATGTCCCGGTAATCCTTTTTTGCTGTTCGTTGTCTCGCTGGCCTTTTGTGGTCCTTTACTGGCTAAATGCCATTTGGACAGTCTGGCCATCCATATTTATGGTCCCTCCAGTCAAGGCAAAACCAGCGGCATGCAAGTGGCTGCCAGTGTCTGGGGCGAACCGAAACGTTTCCAGCGCTCCTGGACGGCAACCTTGAATGGCCTGGAATCAGCCGCCGTGCAGGTTAATGATGGTTTTCTGTGTCTGGATGAGATAAGTAAAGCCGATGCCCAGGATGTCAGCAAGTCGCTGTATCTACTGGCCAATGGCGTTGGCAAACAACGGGCCATGGTCAATGGTAAAGCCATGCTGCATCAGCATTGGCGGGTAGCGATTCTGTCCAACGGTGAAGACTCGATTGAAGCTCATCTGAGTAAGGCCGGTATTCCGGTCAAAGCCGGCGAATTGGTGCGCTTTCTGCAGTTGCAGGTGTTTGGTCAGCATGGCGCCTTTGACCATCTGCATGACTATGGTAGTGGCCGTGCCTTTGCCACCGCGCTGCATCAGCACACGTCTGAGCAATATGGCACCGCCGGCATCGCCTTTCTGGAGCGATTGACCCGCGATTCACGCGATTTTGCCGCCTACCTAGACCAATGTTTACGCATTTTCGAACAGCGCTTCGGTCCCTTATCGGCTCAGGAAGCCCGAGCCGCCCGCGGTTTTGCCTTGATTGGTCTGGCTGGCGAGTTGGTCAGCGAATATGGCGTCACGGGTTGGCCTGAACGCATTGCCATGGAGACGGCATTGATCTGCTTCAAACATTGGCGCCAACAGCGTGGAACCGGTGAACTGGAACCTCAGCAATTGGCCAATACGTTGCGGCAGTACATCGAACTCTATGGTGACAGCCGTTTTACCAAAACCGACGATCCCAACCGACTGCATGGCGAGCGTTCCGGTTATTGGCGCCAAACCGAACGAGGCCGGCAATGGTTGTTCAGCTCGGCCGGTTTCAAAAAGGCGATTGGTTATGCCGATTTGGCATTAGCGGTTAAACTGCTGATCGGTCAAGGCATCCTGAAATCCGGCCCCAATCCCAAAAAGCATGTCACCCAGGTCAAACTCTACAGCGGCTCGGCGTGGTTTTACGTGATTCAATTTGATGACGACCATGTTGGCTGATGTGATCCGGCATTATCTGGCAGATTCAATCGACCTGCAGTCTCAACCAGTCGATCAACACCACGCAACGCAAAGTGAAAATAATTTAGCGTTAACACCGGTGTTACCCGATCCTGAATCGGTAATACCCCAGCAACCCGCGCCAAGACTGGCCGTAATACCAGTAATACCGGTAACACCCCAAAACAGCAAGCCTCAACAAAACAACGTCAACAAGCTCAACGTCCAAGATCAAAGCAAACTTCTGGCCTATCTGAACGCCATTGGCGAAACCGATTCAACGGTCATCGACGAGTTTCTCAGCGAATGTGCGGCAAGCCCCGACATCCTGCATTACGCCTTGCAACTGGCCGAAGACACATTGCGAATTCACCACGGCGATACGCGGAGATTCGTGCGCTGTGCCAGTTGTCGATTGCTGCAAGTGTCAGAACAACGATGCAGTCAATTCGGCTGGCGGATTGTGGTGGATAAATGGCGGCGGTATCAGGAATTTTCTGCGATGCAATAACAGTCTCAACGAGACAATACAAGGCCAGGATCAATGACAGCCGATTAGCCTTATCCGTTATCAGTCAAGCGCCTGACCGTCAGTGCCGCGCGTTGCTCGATCAGCTGTACGATGTGTTCAACCACCGGATTTTCGGCGAATTCATGGTCGGCCGATGTTTGCAACCTGCGAGCCACCAGAGGTAGCCGTTGGCACAAACCTAGAATGCGTTTTCGGGTTTGCGCTACCGATAAGCCCGCCGCTTGGGCAAAGCGATCCCAGTGTCTTGCCTGCAATTCGCTGAATTTGTATTTGCCACCCAACTGCATCGCCATCTTGGGCGTCAGGCTGGGATAAACGGCGGTTGACAATACGTCGTAGAGCGGGGCCAGAACTGGGCCCTTGTCGGCATGCAAGATAGAAAAGTTCTTGGCGTGAGCATCGTGGTTGCCAATCAAGGCATTGAAAATCACCGCATCCAGCAGACGCAGTACCTGTGGCGCACTCGGTCGGGTCACGCGGCGGACCAAGTCAAAACACTGGTCCAAACCCGGCCCACCCTCGTTCTGGTATTTGAGTTCCGGTACCACGCCAAGTGCCTGGCAGAAATCTTCCTGATGCAGCCGCAAGCGTTGGCCATTTGTAGCTTGAGTTCTGTCATAACGCTCGACCAGCAAAAATGAGCGGTCGCGAATGGTACAAATCCTCGACTGTGCGGTCTGGAATTGCATCGCAGCTGCCAATGCCAGGCAGAACCCTTCATTGATCACGCTGTCTTCAACGGCAGCGATAGCCGGTTTGAGAATATGGCTACTGGGCGTACCATTGCGGGGCAGACCGATTCGTTGACCATCAAATACCACCGGTAATTTGTCCTGAGCGCCGGCCAGTGATAAGCGCAAACCATCCTGACCGGCCAGCATCGGCCGCTGTGGCAATTCGTCCAGCAAGGCCAGTACGTCGGAGTCGGATAACCAGTCGACCTCGTGCGCTGGTTCAGATACAGCGGGTAATCGGTCTGGCGGCAATAGCGAAACGGCGCCGGCGCATTCACCTCCGATATGATTGAGCAATGCAAAGTCGTTTTGCTTCGAGATCTGAAATTGGCGTGCGATTAGTTGGCGTAACTTGCCCTCCGGTAACAGTCCGGCAAAGAAAGGCCGCGACTGTTGGTCGTTGAAAACCTCTACTTGCAACGGTAACGAGCAGGATAGCGGGACGGCGTCGGCATGTTGAAGCCAGTTGGCGTTGTAGCTAAATCGCAGTCTGCCTTCAACCAGGGCCAAATCCCCCACTCGACGATCGAATAAATAGACGGCGAGCAAATAACTCATGTTGCTTTGTTCATGTCCGGCAGGCCATCGAGCATGACCTGCCCGCCCAGTGCTTCAATCACACGCATCACCGTTTCCAGACGCACGGTCGGCTTGCCTGCTTCTAGGTCGACGATAAAGCGAACGCCAACACCTGCCGCCAACGCCAATTCGGATTGAGTTAATCCGAGCTGTTTGCGGGCGGTGCGTAGCGCCTGGCCAAGTTGTTGGGTAGATTGGATGTTGATCATAAGGTTTTTCCCGTTCGGGAAATTATTAGGCGAGAGCAACGAATATGCAAGTTTAATTTCCCGTACGGGAAAATTAATTTAGAATTTACGATAGACAAGCATTGAAGTTCCCGTTCGGGAAAAATAGCCCCTTTCTCTGTCAAGTCTAT
>NZ_JANIBJ010000042.1 GCF_024505185.1 Methylomonas subterranea | reverse complement strand
GCGGCCGGTGGTGAACCGGCCGCGCCGCGTCCTAAACGGGTGTCTCTCCGTCTATTGGTGTGGCGGAAATCATCACCCACATAACCGATTCGGCCAGCGATGTAATAACGGTTTGCGTTGCTTCGTTGTTCTGGCCAAGCGTGCCGCTTTGCCGTTTGATCTCTTCAAGCAAGTGCAAGGCTTTTTTGTGTTCACCTGCGGGGATTTGAAAATAGTTGCTCATGGTTAGGTTCTCTTATAGAAGTGAGGGAAGGGGGCCGCATCCTTGCGGCCTGTGCATCACTAGGCGGCTTTCAGCTTGCGCATTTCCTCCGCAAGCGTCCAAAGTGCCTTATTCAGCTTGACGTTTTCACTAACGCCTTTCACCTCACGCGCGCGGTGTGAGCGGCGAGTCTCCTTATTCATCACATTAACCCCGCCGCGAATGACTTTTTCTTGCAACACGTTAAACGTGGTGAACAAATCGCCGGCACGGTCGCCGGTGCGGCGTGGGAGTAACAGCGCGTCATTATCAACCGCTACCTCGTCAGCATCCCAGCGCAGTTCTTTAGCCGCCTCGGCAAAAATGCGGCGCTCTGCGGGGCTTAGGTCAATGCCTTGCATCAGTTCCATTTGTTCAAGCGCTTTAGGCGTTTGCGAAACCACGTGATAAGTGCCCTCGATGACGTTATTAACTACGTCGCCAGAATGGCGAACTCTAACGGCTTCAATCTGGCCATCACTAACAATCATGCCGTTTGAGCACACAAGGCGGTAAAGGCCAGCGCTCAACTGATAAGAGCTAGTGCCATCGTGCGAATTAACCAGCACGATTTCCGGCTTGACTTCGCCAACGGTTGAAAATCCATCATGCTGACGGAATCTTAAAAGATGTTTCGCGTAACCTTTTTTTGTCACATCGCGAACGCGGCTTTCGGTTGCGAACACGGGCAAAAAGCCTTCGTTGCGCAAGGCTTCGACGATGTTAATGGTAGGGATGAATTTGTAAGAGTCTTTGCGGCTCTCGTGCTTATCGGCGGCGAACACCGATGGAGCCAAGCGGCGCAATTGATCGTTGTCCAGTGGGTTTTGGGTTTTGGTGCCGTAAAAAGAACGTAACATGGTAAATCTCCGTTAAACCTGGCCAGAGCAAAGTGCCCGGCCTTCTGATGGTGGGGCGGTTGCCCCGAAACCATGGTGCTATTATCCGGGTTTATCGTTTGCCTGTCAAGCTTTTTTGCATGATAGAAGAAAAAAAACACCGCCTTTTTTACAAGCAAATCAACCAGTTATGGCACGCCCCTTGCATCTGGATTAAGGGTTCAGGGGAGCGGGAATCTAAACAGCGCGGCGATAGCCGCACCTTTTGTTCACCATGACAAAACCCCGGCTCGGGAGGCATCCGTCTTAATGGGACGAGGGTGTGCGGTGCGTACAGTCGGCCGGAGGGTTCGGCGCGGTCAAGGGCGGACATAAAAAAATCGACACAAAGCCATAATCAAAATGGTGTCTATTTTTTTATGTTCGGGCGCAGCCTTTACCCTTGATCGATGAAGCCGGACGCTCTGGCAATCTGTTCGCACATTACGCACATCCTTCCCATTAAGGCACCACGCTAGGACAGGTGGGCACGGTTAAACCCCCAACATCTAAACTCAGCGCGGCGATAGTCGCACCTTATTCATTGCAACAACATTTTCGCGGGCGCGAAAATCACCTCATCGATCATACAAGCTGATTTATGCACACTCGCCCGCGTGGGGGTCTTTCAACCTACCCCCGAAAAAGCGGGGCGTTGTGTATAAATCCACCGATTACCTTTAGGGTGTTGCTGTTCGAGCAGGGCGATAGCCTTGCGTGCCGTTAGGGATAAGCCACAGCGGCTAAGGGAGGTGGGGCGGTGCGTAGCTTGCGGAGCGCCGACGCACGTCCCTTATTGAGCGTCGGCAAGGCGGCCTGGAAGGTGCCGGCGATAGCCGGCAGTCGGTACGACCGAAGCGAAAGCGGAGTCTGTAAGGGCGTCCGGTTTTTCGCGGGCGCGAAAAATGCCCCTGAAATAAAAAACAGCATATGATCCCAATCAGACCCTAATGTGGCCAAACATTCCGGTGTAGATCAGCGCGTTCCAAATTTTCTTTATCGTTTGACCTGTTTCTTGGTTCACAAACAAAGATGATCGACTGCCATAAGGAGCACCCAAGAAATATGGGCGCATTGATTCCCACGTTTCAGCTACCTCTGACCACCTCCAGCACGGGATCTCTTTCTCTAAAATGAGAGGCATAGCGAGTGACAAAGGAATCATTCTATCCATTGGAAGGGGCTTATCCCAATCGCACTTGACCAAAATAGGATTGGCATTGGGTTGGTATAGCTGTACATCTAGCCTTTCCGCAGTAATGGTGGCAACAGGATGCGGTGGAAGCTCTGCGACGGAATCAATTACTTTTTGACCATCATGGTACGGACACGTGATAAACGCGTTTGCAAGATATATTGTGTGATCGAGACCTCTGTATCCACATTCACGACCAGGATGAGTTACCGGATCGCGGCTGTCATGATTCGTGACTAACGGATGCCATGATGGATAGCTGTCAATCACTGGCCCATACTTATCAACAATATCATCGAACGCTTCTTTGCTGCGCGCCCTCTGAGATTCGTCCGCATCCCTAAGTCGAGAAATAAGATAATTTACCGCACGTTCATATCCCATTCGTGCAGCTTCGTCTGCTCTGAAAGCCATCTAGCACCTCGTAACACTAACTTAAAATACACATTATACACTTATCGCGCATAAGTTTATAGTTTTATGCGCAATCGCGTCGATTGGTGCGAGCTTTGCAGAGCAACGATAATATGCTAATGTTTGATAATGTTTTTTAGATATTGACAACGTTTGACAAGGTTTGATAAGGTATGAACAACAATGCCGGCCCCTTAAATCTGAGCGATTACTTAACCATCGGGGAAGCGTCGGAAACTCTTGGTGTAACACGCGCGACGTTGCGAAATTGGGATAAAGCCGGAAAACTGAAACCTTACCGCCACCCCGTTAACGGCTACCGACTTTACAACCGCAACGAATTGGAAACCTTGTTAAAAGTGGTGCAAACAACCCAATGAAACAACACACACACGACACAAAGCCGCTTGCCCTAGATTACACAACAGAAGCCTTTAAGCATGGCCGCATTATTCATGCGGATTGCTTCGAGTGGCTTTCTAGGCTCCCGGAAAACTCGCTTCATGCCGTCGTCACTGATCCGCCCTATGGTGTGCGGGAATATGACGACCACGAACTAGAAAAACGCGCGAACGGAAAGGGCGGAATCTGGCGATTGCCGCCGTCCTTCGATGGATCGACCCGCGCCCCGCTGCCACGTTTCACCGCCTTGGATGCCAAAGACCGGAAACGCCTTAAGCTGTTTTTTGCTGAATGGTCACGGTTGATTGTCCATGCCTTAAGACCAGGCGGGCATGCCCTAATCGCCACGAATGCCTTTATTGCATCGCTACTTTATGAAGCAATCACGGAAGGCGGTTTAGAATTTCGCGGACAGCTCATCCGCCAAGTTAGAACATTGCGCGGCGGTGATCGGCCTAAAAACGCAGAAGATGAGTTTCCGGACGTCGTCTCTCTGCCGCGTGGTTGTTATGAGCCGTGGGGCTTATTCAGAAAGCCGTTACCTGCAAAAATGACGGTTGGCGAGTGTTTGAGACAATTTGAAACTGGCGGGCTTCGTCGTCTACCTGACGGCAACCCGTTTGAAGATGTTATAGCAAGCGAAAGAACGCCGAGTGTTGAGCGTGATATAGCAAACCATCCAAGCCTAAAGCCTCAATCATTTATGCGGCAAATGGTTTATGCCGCTCTACCACTAGGCAAAGGGGTTATAGCCGACCCTTTCATGGGTTCAGGTTCAACGATAGCCGCCGCCGAAGCAATGGGGCTGCAAGCTATCGGCGCGGAAAGATACCTTGATTATTACAAGATGGCGGCTGACGCGATACCTGAGCTGGCCTTGATCGGCAAAGGACAAGCCCGCCGCGCAAAGACCACGCCCAAAACGGTTGAACAGCGCAAAGACCGTAAAGGGCTAGACGTCGTCGCGGTAAATCCAATTTGAATTCATTTTGTTGAAGCCGCTACGGGTAACGCTGGCCGTTATGGTTCGGCGGCTTGTTTCAGAACGACCGGAAAAATTCCAATCTTCTTTCTCAAGCTGCGCTCCATATACACCAACAAAGCGAAATGGACGCGGCGGGATATTGGTTAAGGCATCGCGCGACGTGTTGGAATCAAAGACAAAGACCATAAGCCAGCAAGCTTCGGCATTATGGCCTTGCCAGCCGCTCTTATGCCTTGAGCCTTTAACCTCAATACCAACCGTGTCGTGTTGAACGGCATCACCCGCAAACATACCGGCGGGGATTAAATCGGGGTGCCCGTTGTGATAGTTGTTCTTTACTATCGTAGGGCAATATTTAGGAATCGCCGCATTCATAAATTCGCCTACCATGCTGCTAAAATTCGCGGGCATAAGGAACGATTCTAAACGCGGAATTTGTTTGGAAAGCAAGGACGTATTTACAAAGCCCAAAAAGTCTAAAAACTCTTGCATTGCCGATTGAATATGATCGACTTGCAAACCAAATGGGATTTGTGTGTGTGGATTAAAGCCGTTGACATTCAAAGGTAGAGGCTGGCAAGCCTGTACCTCTAGTTGGGTTAGTTCCATTATATGCCGATTCGATATGATTCTATTGAATCGCGGAACTATAACTGTTAAGACAAGAATAGACAAAACATCTTAACGGATCGCGGCAACCACACCCGTACAAATCACTTGCGCACTCCCCGCGTGTCACCGCTCGATGACACAAATTTTTCGCGCCCGCGAAAATACCCCAATCAATCCACTGATTAACAAGCCACTCTCAAATTCCGATCTAAACCCGGCCAGCAATTCCAGCCAAAACCCGCCACCCATATCATAAAAACCGCTTGCCTTTCCCTGTATCATAACATAACATTACATATCTGTTACGTTATGATATGTTACGCAATACACCAACGGGAGAAACTAACTATGGCACGAATAGGTATTTCATACGAACAAGTGGCACAAGTCGCCGATGCGATCCTTGGCTCAGGCCAACAACCAAGCATCCGAGCTATCCGGGATCGGTTAACGACCGGCAGCCCCAACACCATCCAGCGACACCTAGCAACCTGGCGAGACGCCCGGCCACAAGCGGCCGCCACCGCCCCGGAATTGCCCAGCACTTTGACCGCGGCCATAGCGGCGGAAATCGAAAAAGCGGCCGCCATGGCACGGTCGGAAATCGAGGGCAGGCTTGTACAAGCCCAAGGCGACGCCGCCGAACTTGCCGCCACTGGTGAACAGCTTGAAGACGAACGCGACGAACTGCTCAACCAGCTAACCATCGTCACCACCGAACGCGACCAAGCCACCGCGACGGCTGCCGAACGAGCGACCGAAATTGAACGGATGACGGCTGAACTAGCCCGCGAGCGTCATGCAGCGGAACAAGCCCGGATCGAAGTCGCGCAAGGACGGAATAAACAAGAAGCGAGCGACGAAAAGCTCAAAGAACAGAAAACGGAAATCGAGCGACTCCGGCAACAGATTGATCAACTACAAACGGGCAAACAAGCGGCCGAGCAAGCGGCGGCTGTGGCAAACGCCAAACTGGAAGCCATGACGGATCGGACAACCCGTGCGGAAGCGCGGATTGATCAATTAGAGAAACAACAGGATGCCAACACCAAGGAACTCAACAGCGCCCGCAACCAAATCACCAGCCAGCAAATAGCGCTTGATGCGGCGAGCCGCGAAGCGGACACGCTAAAGGCCCAACTCAAAGAAACGAAAGCCGACGCCAAAAAGGCCGAGGGCGAAGCCTCCGAGCTGCGCGGCCAGGTCACGGCACTATCCACGCAACTCAAAAATAAACCGAAGCCCGGCAAAAGCGACCCCAGTTAACCCGTCCCGGCGAATTACTCAACCCACGCCTCGCGTGCCATCGTTCGATGGCACCGCTTTTTCGCGCCCGCGAAAAATGTCTCAAATTTAAATAAATTTTAGTTACGCGATAAAATCCCAGAAGCAAGCCAAAGCTGTCAATTGTACAAACATGCACAAAGAAGGGTAGGGCAAAAGAACCAACTTGATTAAACTACAACTGGCCCACAATAAAGTAGGGCAAAACCAAAACGATGATAACGACGGCACCGACCGGATATTAACGCGCGTATGAGAACAGAAGAGCAAGAAGAAGAACGAGAAAAAAAGAGGGAATTTCGAGCGGTTTTAGACCAATATGGAATCACGCAAGCCCAGGCAGCGGAGTTGATCGCCAACGAGACGGGGCAACCGGTTGCCGCGCGAAAGGTGCGGTCGTGGCTGGCAGACCCAGAAACGCCATCATCGCGGAATCTCCCAAATTGGGCGCTAACCGCATTGAAACGCGCAACGCAAAACATCCCTCCAGCAGTCCCACAAGATTAAGTAAAATAGTCTTGACATAGGCTCAGTGAGCCTATAACATCGGAACCAATTCAAACATTCGTCGCACTCTGTGCGGCGAACACAACATGCAATTGGACGGTGTTATGCAAAAAATCATCATATTCGTTGTAATGACCATAGGCGTAGTTACGCCGACGCTGGCACAAACGCCGCCGGCACAGGTGAATGTTGCGGAGCAACAGAACAGGGACGTCGAAAAAATCAAGATTCTGAACGCCGAGCTAACCGAGCAAAAACAGCTTTTAGCGGACGCTCAAAAAACCCGCGCGGTGCAAATGTCGGCCAACGAAACCGACGCCTTGGCGAAAACCGAACACCGGCTCGAAGAGCTAAACGCGAACATCAAACAACTGCAACAGGAAATTGCGCTTGCCGACGGCAGCGCCAATAAGACTGTCGTGGTCACGCCAGTGACTCCACCTGTTGCCAATGCAGCGACAACCCCGCAAAAAACCGCGACAACTGGCCCCTGGTGGGATTTGTATAACAAACCGCCACAGGCCGCACAATGACGACGGTATCGGCCGCGAACGGCGGCCAACCCCCTACCAGCAACAAAAAACACAGGCGTTTTTTGCCTGCCTTGTCTGCGGCCGGCACGATAAGGCCAACAAGGCAGCCAAAAATATCCTGGTTATGGGTATTTTAAAGTACGGACGCGAGGAAGCTATCAACATGGACGAATACCAACGATTTTCGCGCCCGCGAAAATTCACACCATTAAACAATCCGCTTTACCTACCTCTTTTACAACTTAGGAGAAATCCAGCATGAGAAACAGCCGTAAATTGATTCAACAACTATTGATCGCCATCTTCTGCTTAGGCATTCAGCGCCTCGCCTACGCCGCAGGCCCGTTTACAACCGGATCGGGCGCACTCTCGACCGACATTCTGGCGATCCTGACGCCAGTCGCAGTAATCGGCGTCATGGCGCTAGGCGCATTTGCCTGGTTCGGCCGTATATCCTGGGGAACGGCCGCCATGAGTATGATGGGCATCGTATTGGTATTCGGCGCACAACAGGTTGTCACCTGGGTACGCGGCCTTTTCGGGGTATAAAGTATGAGCCGCCGGAATGATGGCTTACAAGCCGACCCGTTGTTTGTCGCCGCAACGCGTCCCCCGATGCGGGCGGGGGTGACAACATCCGGCATCGTATTAGCCGCGATGTTAGTCATTGAAATGTTTTTAATGACTCGAAACATGCTGTGGCTGTTGTCCTATATCCCGATCCATGGACTGCTGGCCCTGATCCTAATGCCTGAGCCTCGTTATTTTGATTTGGCAACCCTTTGGGCCAGAACCAAAGGGCAGAATTGGATTAAGGGCAACTATAAAGCTTGGCGAGTGAGCAGCTACACCGCGCACCGCTACAACCTACCCAACAAAAAGGGGCGGCGACAACTGCCGCCAACTTGTTCCGCTTAACAGACAAGGAAATCGATATGTCACCGATAGCTCTAAAAAACCACACGGCGCTGTTAAGGGAAGAGGCCGCCGCAATTCATATTCCCTACACGATCCACGCGAATGAACACGTTGTAAAAACCAAAAATGGTTACGTGATGGTGTTCAAGTTGTCCGGCATCGGCTACGAAAACGCCGACGACGAACAGCTCAACATCTGGCACGAACGTTTGAACGTGTTTTACCGCAATATCGCCCGCCCGAATATCTCGATCTGGCAAACCATCATCCGTCACCGCGAAGACGCCTACCCGGCCGGCGAGTTTGAGCCGGGCTTTGCCCATGACCTTAACGAGAAATACCGCCGCCGGATTGCACAAGAAACACTCATGTGCAACGACCTTTACGTGGCGATAGTGTACCGGCCTCAACCCGGCACAGTTGGCAAAACCGCGATGAGTTTCCTCAGCCGAGTCAACAAAGAGTCGGCCAAGCAAGAGCAAGCGGAAGCGCTGGAGGAAATGGCAAAACTGCAACAACACGTCACGGCCGCCCTGGGCCGCTACGATCCCGAGCCGCTCGGCATCTACAAACGTGGCGATCATTATTACTCGACCATCCTGGAATATTTCGGATTGCTCATTAACGGCGAATGGCAACGAATCGCCTTGCCGCGATCCCCATTGAACGAAGTGCTGGCCACGTCGCGTTTATCATTCGGCACCGAGGCCATGGAATATCGCACCTCCACGAATACCCGCGTCGGCGCTGTGTTGGGCATCAAAGAATACCCGACGCCAACGGTCGTCGGCATGTTTAACCAATTGCTCAAGGCACCGTACAGCTTCGTTATGACGCAAAGCTTTACCTTCATGATGAAGGCAAGCGCCCAAACGCTCTTGGTAAACCAGCACGCCAGAATGTCAAACATTGGCGATCTAGCGAAGACGCAAACCGAAGACCTCGAACTTGCTATCGATCAAATATCCGGGAATGAAATTGCCATGGGCGATCATCATTTTTCGTTGCTGGTTCACGGCGAACCGTTTGAAGGCGTGAAGGAGGCGGAAAATTCGTCCCGACTGCGCGAACTCAATAACAATATCGCCCACGCGCGAACCGTGTTAGGCGACACCGGCATGACCGTTGCGCGGGAAGACATGGCCATGGAAGCGGCGTTTTGGGCGCAACTGCCCGGCAATTTTGCCTATCGGCCCCGTCTATCGCCGATCACTAGCCGTAACTTCTCAGCGATGGCCCCGTACCATAATTTCCCGGTAGGCCGGGCAACGGGTAACCATTGGGGCGACGCCATGGCCGTTCTGATTACCAACGCCAGAAGCAACTATTATTTTTCGTTGCATGCCAGCGATCCCAAAGACCCGACCGGCGGCTCCAAAAAAGACGTGGCCCACACCTACCTATGCGGCCCGACGGGTTCCGGTAAAACTGTTGTGTTCGGCTTCATGGTATCGATGCTGCGCAAGCAAAACGTCACGCAAGTAATTTTTGATAACGACTACGGCCTCGAAATCTTGATCCGTGCTTTGGGCGGCCGCTACCTGCCAATCCGCAACAAACACAATACCGGCTTTAACCCGCTCCAGCTCGAACCGACCCCAAACAATGTCGAATTCATGCGGCAATTTGTGCAACGCCTGGCGTATCGCGCCGACAAACCGTTAACTGAACGCGAATTGAAAAATCTCAATTCAGCGCTCGACGGCACGTTACTACTCGACCGCCAATACCGCCGTTTATCGCGCCTGGTGGAATTCCTGGACGTGCGCGACCCGGAAGGCCTTTACGCCCGCCTCAGTAAATGGGCGGAAAGCACGGCCGGCGAATATGCCTGGGTGTTCGACAATGAGACCGACACGATTAGCGGCCTCATGAATGAAGCCGCAACCATCGGCTTCGACTCCACCGATTTTCTGAAAAACCCGGTGACCTGCGGGCCGATCACCATGTACCTGTTCCACCTCGTGCAAACATTGATGGACGGCCGTCGTTTACTGTGTTGGATGGACGAGTTTTCGCGTTCTATCAACGATCCGGCCTTCCAAGAGTTTGCCAAGGATGGACTGGAAAGGGCACGTAAAAAGAACGCCGGTTTTATTTTTGTCACGCAAAGCCCAAGCTCGGTGCTGGAAAGCCCGATTGCTCGAACTCTGGTCGAGCAAACCCCGACCCAAATCTTCATGCCCAACGAAAAAGCGCGGGAAGAGGACTACATCGACGGTTTCGGCCTGAGTGAGCGCGAATTTCTGTTAATCAAACAGGAAATCCAGCCGGGCAGCCGGCAATTCCTGATTAAACAAGGACATGCCAGCGTCGTGTGCGAACTCAATTTAAAAGGGTTTAGCTACGAACTGGATGTAATTTCGGGCCGTTCGCACAACGTCGAATACGTCCGAAAACTGATAGAGGACGTGGGCGACAACCCGCAGACTTGGTTACCGCTATACAAGCAATACTTGGACGAACAACGCCATTCCTAACCGCCGGAGTACACCACATGAAAATGATTCAGAAAAAACCCATCGCGTTAGCCATCATCCTGATGTTATCAGCGACTAACGCGAACGCAATTGACATTGTGAACGACCCGGCACACATGGCGGAGACCATCGCCGGTTGGGCCGCTAATCACCAGGACGAAATCCAACAGTTTAATACCATGGTGGAGCAATTACAGCAATTGCAACAGACCTATCAAATGGTCACCTCCACCTACAACAGCCTCACGGGCAGCCGGGGACTTGGGGCTTTGCAAACCTTAACCAATGCCTCACGTAACTACCTGCCGGAAAGCACGGGCGATCTACTCGATACCATCAACGGCGCAAGCCAGACTTATAACCAGATGAGCGGCATGGTTCAGGGATTCACGAACCAAAACGCGATACTGAATGGCAACGCCCTAAATAGCCTCAACATGACCGGCCAACAGCTTAACCTTTTCACTCAGCGCCGGAAAAATGCGGCCGCGATACAGGCCACGGCACAGCAAAGTATGAATGCGGCCGGCCAGCGTTACGGGTATATCCAAGGAATGATAGATAACATCAATAACACCAACGATCCGAAGGCCATTGCCGAGCTTCAAGCCCGGATCGCAGGCGAACAGGTGATGCTACAAAACGATCAGAGCAAAATGGAGCAGATGTATGCCTATATGCAAAATCAGGAGCGGATCAATCAGCAACAAATGAGCGAACTATCGGTACAGCAAATCGGCCGGACGCGTAATTTGGTGCAACCGAATTACACGGTTTACAACAATCCATAACCGGAGACGAAAATGACCAAGAATCTCACAATTTTAACAACCATCGTGTTAACCGCAGCCACGACGGCCGGCGGCACATACTACCTGACCACAAATGGCCAGACGAGCAACAGCGCTGAAAATACGCCGGTAGCCATGGCACCTCAGACGGACAACGGGCAATCCGTGGTTCAAGTGGCAGCACAGGATGCGGATAAACCGATCACCATTGTTGTTAAAACACAAATCGAAGAAGCGAAACACACTCGAAGACCAACAGGGCACATTCGAGATTTAAAGCAACCGGAATACGGGGTATTCCAGGGCAATTAACGCCACTCTTATGAGGATAATGACATGGGGTTTTTTCTACAATTCTGGACGTATTTACAGGGAAACGTATTGAATACGGTTGGAGCGGTGACAGCCAATATAGCGGGCAGTATCGCGCCGGCAGCCGTCACGTTTGCAACCATGTATGTGATGTTATGGGGATATTTACATTTACGAGGTGCAATCGAAGAGCCGATCATGGACGGGGCCAAGCGGATCATCCAGTTGGCAGTGATTTTCGCCGTGGCAATCGATTTATGGGAATACAACGCGGTTTTCATAGATTTTTTTGTGACAACCCCTGACTCATTATCCAATGCAATATTGGGTGGAAATGCGGCAGTGACGGCCGTCGATAACATCTGGAAAGATGGCGGCGACGTGGCGGAATCCCTAATGGCGCAAGGCGGCATCATGAACGGTAATGTGGATTTCTATATTGCCGGGTTTGCGGTCTATTTGTTTGTCGGCGCAATCTGCATCTGGATGGCGTATTTATACTGTTTATCGCTGGTGGCCGTGGGATTGTTGTTAGCCATTGGCCCCTTACCTGTATTGGGGTTAATGTTTGAAACCACGAAGCGATTTTTCGAGGCATGGGTCGCTCAACTCGCCAATTACGGCCTAATTATTGTTATTGCGTCAGTGGCGGCAAAACTTCTTCTTGGAATGCTAAATTCGTATGCCACAGCGGCGGCAGCGATGGGTGCCGCGATAACAGTGGCCGAGGCCATTCAATTGTGTTTGGCATCCGGTTTTATCCTCATCCTCATGAAGCAAGTGCCGACCATTGCGGCGACATTGGGCGGTGGCGTGGCGTTGAGTACATTCAACACCCTAAGCCGGCTTATGTCTGGTACAGCGAGAAGTACTGGCGGCACCGCGTACCAATTCGCGCGTGGTGTGGCAGATGGGCGAGCAGGGCATCAACCAAGCCGCTATCAATCGATAACCCGTAACCTGGGCACCCGCTTAGGCGCAAGGCGTGCGCCGCAACAGGCACAACAGCAAACAGGAGGAAAAATAGCTCGGAGTGCTGTGTTCTAGCGGTTTTTTTCGCGCCCGCGAAACTGGAGTTCAATACCGATGAACGATTCAATACAAACAATCCTCGACGATCCAGCGGCATCGGATTGGCTAAAAACGGCATTGCGGGCCGCGTTGGCCCGCGATCCTGTTGATGCGGTCAACGACGCCGAAATTCTTTGTGAATCACTCAAACAACGACTGGACGATATTTTTCAATCAATCTAGGAGCATGCGGCGATATGGTCGCCGCACGTTATCTGTTAGCGAACAGGAACCGTTTAAATGGAGCAACCGCGCATACAAGAACACGACGAGAATCAAAAAGAATTTCGCGACATTCTGTCCAAATACGGCCTTACGCAAGCCGAGGCCGCCGCGCTAATAACGAACGAAACCGGGCAATCAGTCGGAACACGCAAAATCCGTAGCTGGTTGGCAGGGGTGTCGATTCCATCCAGCAGGAAATGCCCCAAATGGGCGTTAACCGCACTCAAACGAACCACCGAAAATCTATCGGAAGAAAAGTAACATTATTCTTGACATAGGCTCAATGAGCCTATAACATTCAAGGCACCCTAACTACCAAAACCTCCTGCGACTATGAAACTCAGCAATTCTACCTGGCTTGTTATGGCCATTTTATCAACCGTAATCATGACAGGCTGCGCAACTACGCCGCCGGCCCGCTGCACCGAGGATTTCACGCCCATCAACGCAAATGCAACGGAAACGGTGCAACCATGAAACGCGACCCGGAACTGGAAAACTATCTGGCCGAGGCGAGTTCCTGGGAAGCCGACAAACTCAGGGACGCGCTCAAACAAATCAAATTTCAAAAAGTGGTCATTGTGGGCCTGGTCATCGCGACCGGAAGCCTGGCATGGGCCATCAAGGGATTGACCCCTTTGAAAACCACGCAACCCTATGTCGTTCGCGTGGATAACTCCACGGGAATTGTCGATGTTGTGCCGATCTACAACGGCCAAGCCGAGCTAAACGAGCTTGTCACGCGCAACCTTCTAACCCACTACCAAACCGCACGGGAACGTTATTTTTACGCGATTGCGGAAACCGATTACGAGTACGTCGGCGCATTTAATAACTCCAAACTCAACGACGAATGGGCACGGGAATGGATGGAAGGCAACCCGGAATCGCCGCTTGTGAAATACAAGGACGGCACGACCGTAACCGTCCACGTCAAGGGCATCACTTTCCTGGAACCCGACAGCGGCGCACGCGATACCGCACAAATCCGTTTCACCACGGAAACACGCAAAGGCGGCAATGGCGCACCCGTCGTCACGCATTGGCTATCGACCGTCAAATACGCTTACGGCGAACCCTCCACCAACGACAAAGAACGCAGCCTGAATCAATTAGGCCTGCGGATCACCAGCTACCACAAAGAGCCGGAAGTTATCGCCGAGCAACGCGCAATAGGAGGTCAGCCATGAAAACATTAGGACGTTTAAGTGCTATTGGCCTGATGGTGTGGGCCACCGCTTCGGTCGCGGAAATCAACCCCATGCCGGGCATGACAGACCCGCGTGTACGTGAGGTGGTTTATGACCGGGACGATGTAATCCGTTTGATTGGCTATGTGGGTTATCAAACGCATTTACGCATGGCTCCGGGCGAGAAGTTTGTCGGCGTCGGCGCTGGTGATACCGGCGGCTTGGATATAACGGCCGACGGTAGCGATACATGGCTCAAACCCAAAGCCGAATTGGTGCGAACCAATTTCGACGTGAAAACCAACCGCCGGGTCTATCACTTCGATTACGAAGTACGGAAAGAGCCACCGCACAACAAAAAAGCCATGATCTATTCGATTACCTTCCGCTACCCCGCCGATGAGGAAGAAAAGCGGCTGGACGACTTCGCTAAAGCGAAGTTGCACGACAAGTTGCATGCGCCGGCCTACAAGGTGAACAAAGACTATTGGTATTGCGGCGCTCCATCGATGAAGCCGGTTGAAGCCTACGACGATGGCATTCAAACACATATCAAGTTTGGATCGCATGCCGAGTATCCGGCCATCTTCGCCGAAAACGCGGATCAATCAGAATCGTTGATCAATTTTCACGTTGAACCAGACACCGACGAGGTGGTGGTACACCAAATCGCACACCGTTTTATTTTGCGCCGTGGTGAATTAGTAGGCTGCATCGAAAACCGGCAATTTTCCGGCGGTGGATCGCGCTTGACGTCGGGCACAGTAAAGGACGACGTAGTTATAAAAACACACAAAACCGAAAACGAGGCAGCCGGCAATGAGTGAAAACAATCATGAAATAGATATGCACTATGACGACCATGTAGACAACCACGACCACGTACCGGGCGAACGCCAAATACCGAGCGTGACGCGCGGCCAGTCGTTACAGTCGAAAATGAATAATGTGTTTGCGGTCGCTTTAATACTGCTATTGGGAGGCGGCTTTTTGACCTGGTATTACACCAATATGTATGCCAAGAAAAACGCCGAGGACGAAAAACGCAAACAGGAACAAGAGCAACTGACGCAATCCACCGGCAGCCTGCCAAAACTCGGTGCAGTGCCGTTTCCACAAGTAAAAACGCCACCGCCACCGCCCCCCGTTGAATCAGTAGACGCTGGCAACCTGTTTGGGCCAGCTCCAGGATCGCAAGCCAACGTCAATAACGGGCCAAAAGAACCGACGCCGGAAGAAGTCGCGCAAATGCGCCGACTGACAACCCCTGTTTATGTGAAACCAAATAACAACATGGCAGGGGCCGAGCAACCAAGCGCCGATCCTAACCAACGTCATGCCAGTTTGGACTCCATCGCCGGGCAGAATACCGATCTTGCAAAAGCGCTACAGCCGACAACTACCGCCATGGCACGGGCCGAAATGTTGCCGTCATTAACGTTCGTTATCCCAAAAGGCCGCAAAGGCGACTGCACGCTAGAAACCGCCATTGATTCCCAACTGCCCGGCATGGTGACCTGCGTATTGTCACACGATATTTTCGGTGCTGACGGCAAAGTGCCTCTGTTAAAACGCGGCACGTCGATTACCGGCGAGACGCGCACCAACGTACAACAAGGGCAAAGTCGCGTGTTTGTGTTGTGGACGGACGCAAGAACCGAAGCCGGCGTAGTGGCACAACTGGCGTCACCGGCAACGGACTCGCTCGGACGTAGCGGGATTACGGGCGAGGTTGACAACCATTTTTGGGATCGCTTCGGTGCGGCAATCCTAATATCAGTCATCAATGGCGTGATTCAGGCAGGCACGAACTACGCGAGCGGCGCTGGCAACAGCGGCGGAACGACACTTAATTACAACACACAACAACCCAACCAAGTCATGACGGAAGTATTGAGAAACACCGTCAACATTCCGCCCACTATTCGCGTACCGCAAGGGGAGCGCGTGCAAATTCTGTTCGCGCGTGATGTGGACTTTCGTTCGGTTTATGCACTGGCTGATAAATACCAGTACATCTATGACGAAGCGGAAGCCAAATATCGCCAGTATCAGTAATCAATTTTCGCGCCCGCGAAAATCCAACACCGAGAGGAAACACATGGAATCAGCACAACACCGCCGCGACAATGTGGAATACCTGAGCGCATTGCATCATTACCTAACCCCTTTACGTTGCATCTTGGATGATGACGCCGTGACTGAGGTCTGCATCAATAAACCGCATGAAGCCTGGGTGCAACGATACAGCGGCAAAACCTGTGAAAAACTGGCGTTTGCGTCGCATGGTTGGTGCCGAAACATGGCCAATCTGGTTGCGAACAAAACCTCACAAGGAGCCGACGAAACGACGCCCCTGTTATCGGCTGATTTACCGACTGGTGAGCGGATTCAATTCGTACTGCCACCGGCCAGTGATCACGTATCCATTACGATCCGCCGGCCGTCTAAAACCGTGTGGACACTCGACGAGTTGGCCGACAAAGGACTCTTTGCGCAATGCAAAGAGTCGGGCGACGAACTGGACGACGTGGAAAAGGAATTGCTCGAACTTAAGGAACAGCGCCGTTATGGTGAATTCATCAAGCTAGGCATAAAGGCCAAAAAGAATTTTCTATTATCCGGGGTAACAGGTAGCGGGAAAACCACGGCAAACAAGGCCTTAATCCTCGAAATCCCAGCCGACGAGCGCATCATCACGATTGAGGACGCCAAAGAGTTGATATTAGTGAACCAACCGGATCATGTTCGCCTGTTTTATTCCAAAGGCGGGCAGGGCATTTCAAACGTTAACGCCAAAATGCTACTTGAGGCCTGTTTGCGGATGAAGCCGGATCGCTTGTTCCTGGCGGAGTTGCGAAGCGACGAAGCCTTTGAATACCTGCGGGCCGTTGCTTCTCACCCTGGCTCGATTACCAGTATTCACGGCCACACCGCACAATTGGCTCTCGCGCAAATGGTGTTATTGCTCAGACAAAGCCCGGCAGGGCAAGCCTTGCAGTCGGAAGAAATCAAATCGTTGCTGTATCAAACCATTGACATCGTTCTACAGTTCGCGGCCGATGGCCAAATTCGATATATCAAAGAGGTCTGGTACAGACCCGATCTGAAACGCAAACACGGCCTATGAAGAAAATAGCAAAAATCCTCGCTGGGTTGTTATTGGCGCTCGCAGCCGGACTTTATGTGTCCGGCTATTTTTTTCTGGTAGTCAGCCACTTAAACCCGTATCAAGCGACGCCGATAACCATCCTTCAATATCACCAACATTACGGCCAAAAACCGACTGTACACCGCAACCTGATTGGTAGCACGATAGCCGGGTTTCTGTTGGTCGGCGGTGGTATCGCCCTACCACTCCTGCCACGGCGGCGGGCATTGCATGGCGACGCACGCTTTGCCAGCCGCCGGGAAATCCGGGAGCGTGGCTTGTTAGACGGCGACGGCATAATTATTGGCAAACTCGGTGAGAAATACTTGTCGATACCTGGCCAGCAAGGGGCAATTCTGGCCGCCCCGCCTCGCGCGGGTAAAGGGGTGGGTGTAGTAGTACCGAATCTGTTGAATTTTCCCGGATCGGTGATCGTCGTTGACATCAAAAAAGAGAACTGGGAAGTCACAGCCGGTTTTCGGCATCAACACGGCCAAGAGGTGTATCTATTCGATCCACTATCCGAAGAGGGACAGACAGCCCGCTGGAACCCGTTTTTTTATGTGTCAGCCGATCCACACACCCGCATTAACGATATTCAACGGATAGCGGAAATGCTCTACACCGTAGACGGCAATAAGGACTCATTTTGGGTGTTAAGCGCCAGAACGTTGTTCTTAGGATTGGCTCTTTACCTATTTGAGACGGCATATACCAAGCGCACGATTGGCGAAGTGTTACGGCTAGGCATGTCCGGCGGCACAACCGGCGAGGGCTTTGTCGAACATTGGAAAGGCGTTCTCGCCCGCCGAAGAGAGGGCAACAACCCGCTTTCCTGGCAATGCGTGTCGTCGATCTATGAGGTTATCGATCTACCGCCGCAAACAGCGGGCGGCATCCGTAAAGAGCTGACATCGAAACTCTCGCTATGGCTGAATCCATTACTGGACGCGGCCACGTCCGAGAATGACATGGATTTACGCAATTTGCGTAAGCGGCCTATGTCGATTTATGTTGGCGTCAAACCGGACGACCTGGACAGGATTCGCCCGGTATTGAGTCTGTTTTTTCAGCAAGCGATTGGCTTGCAGACCCGCGAACTGCCCGAACACAACCCGCAATTGAAACATCAACTGCTGTTGTTACTGGACGAGTTTACCGCCCTGGGCCGTATCCCCATTATCGAAACCGCCAGTGGCTTTTTGCCTGGTTACAACGTTCGCGTGCTATTGGTCATTCAAACCCCGTCGCAACTGCGAGCCGTGTACGGCCGCGACGGTGCCGACACGATTATGAAAACCCTGGCCGGTCGAATCGTTTTCGCCCCGAAAGACTTTCCCGACGCGCAAGAAATCTCGAACGATTTAGGTTCCACAACAATGAAAGGCGAAAGCCGGTCGCGGCCTATGTGGGGCACAAAAGGCCAGACCACGACGGAGAGCGACCAGCGCCGGATGTTGTTATTGCCGCAGGAGGTTAAAGAAATCGGCCCGGATCGAGAAATCATCATCTACGAAGGCATCCGCCCAATCCTGGCGGAAAAAATCATTTACTACACCGACCGCCATTTCAAAAAACGCTTGCTGCCGGCACCGAAGGTACGACGGATCGCGCCCGTCATGCAGACCTACGAGAACATTTACACCCAAATGGATGTAGACGACGAACCAACATACCGGCCGGTGACGATAGAGGAACTGGAAAATTTCGATGAACTGTCACTAAACGACTTTGCAATCGATACCGATTACATCCTGCAACCCACAGACCAACCCATGAGCGCCGACGAAATCAAGGCAGCCGCTCAGCGTTACCTAAACCTTGTGATTGAAGACTAAAAGGAGAACACGATGGCAACAGAAAGACAACCGGGCGATGAATTGGAAACCCGCGTTAAAGCAGACCTGGCCGAAACTCAATATCGCTATGGCGTAATCGATCCGAACAGTCATGCGCAATATCGCGTCTACACCTCAGCGGAAATGATCGCCAAGGCCGACGAGTTCGGAATTAGCGAAGTCAAAGGCTATAGCGCCGATGGCCGGGAATCCCGGATTACAAAAACCGGCGATAACTGGGTACGCGCCGACGGCCAAAAGATCGAGGACATGCAGGCCGAAATTGACAAACAAAGCGTGGCCGATATTTTGAGCCGCGCACAAGCAAGGGCAAAAGTAGGCCAGACAGGCGACCACGATATAGACCGGAAACTGGCGCTGGTAGACGCCTCGGCATTCCTCCGCATTCAAGACGTGGAACAACAAAAGATCGCGGCGGCCGCCATTGTAAAAAATACCCAAGAACACCCGGATTATAAAGCCGGCCTTGAGGCTGCTTTCACGGGGTACATTAGGAACCCGCCCAAAATTTCAGAAGTCGCGGATCGCATCTATCACCTGGAACGCGGCACACCGCGCGAACAATCGGCAAACGAACAGGCGGGCGAACAGGCTAAGGCACAAGAGGCGGCGCATGTGTTTACCCTACGCACTGGTAACCGTGAGCGCGAGTTTACCGACGCCCAAAAAGCCGGGGCCGCTTATTACACCGCAGACCCGGAAAAATCGCCACGCCCGAGCGTGGTACACGCGGAAGGAAATCGCGGCCGAATCATCGCCTCAACCGAGATTCACGGCCAATATGAGGATGGCCAGACCCGCTTTTTCAAAACCCTGCCGGATGTAATGCCTATCGATAAAGAATTTCAGGCCGGTTACTACGAGGCACTGGAAAAAGCGGTTCGCAAACATCTTCGCACCCTCAAAACCGAAGCGACCCAAGGACAAGAACCGCCGAAGCAATTGGAAAACCGGATTGCCGACGATCTGGAACGTTTCGCGGTCTACGATTCAGCCAAAGCCATAAAACTATGGCAAAAGAACGCCCCGGACGGCATGAAGACGCCGGTTTTTCTAACCGAACAGGCCGTGAGCCAAGAAAACAAGCCGGCCACTAAAGACCCCAAGCAAGTAGAAAATATCATTGAGTTTTACGATAAGGCTCAAGAGAAAACCGCACCCAAGACCGAACAAGCGGCTCAGGTAACCGCCGCAGAAAACGAACAGGCACAAGTGGGCACCGACGGTAACCACGCAATACCGGAAAGGCTGGCAAGTCGTTATTTGCGCGTGAAAAATCAATACTATTTTCAGGATAAATCTCTGGCGTTCGAGGACGGCGGCAAGCATTTGAAAGTCGAGACCGAAAACGCCACCGTGATTAAGGATGCAATCGCTATCGCCGAAGATCGGAACTGGCAAACCATCAAAATATCCGGCAGCGATAATTTCAAGCAACAGGCTTGGCGGGAAGCATCGCTCAAAGGCCTGGAAGTGGTCGGGTATCAACCGACTCCATTGGAAGTGGCCGAACTGGAAAAAGCCAAGGCCGCGCTCGAAGCAAAACAGCAAGTCGCCGCGCCGGCATCAAGAGACCGCGACGGCATGATTGTCGGAACATTGTTGGATCACGGCGCGGATCACTATAAACACGATCCGAATCAAGGCAAATCCTATTTCGTCAAATTAGAGGTGGATGGGAAGGAAGTCACTAAATGGGGCGCTGACTTCAAACGGGCCTTTAAAGAATCTCAGTCAAAGCCGGAAGTCGGCGACAAAATCATCATGGAGTCGGTCGGCCAGCAAGAGGTGAACATCGGTACAAAGGAACGCGACGCTGACGGTAACGAGGTGGAAGGCAAAAAGCCGGTTAAAAAGAACACCTGGCGGGTCGAACGCGAAGATTATCAAACGGCGCTCGAAGAGCAGGCCCAAGCGCTTCGCACGGGCCGGGAAATCGAAGGCAATGTCATTCGGCAAATGCCGCAAGTCGCCGAAGCGATTACCGCCGCCAAACTCGGCGAGAAGATCGCCGAACAAGCTCATCAATCCGGCGTTATCAAGTCGGAAGATGAAAAAGAGGCTCTGGTGTACCTAATCCGCGAAGGCCTTGCCTCCGCATTGGAAAAGGGTAAAAAAATCACTGCGCCGGAAGTACGAGAACAGGGGCGGCAAGCCACCATTGACGCGAACAACGTACTGAATGATCAAAAACCGCCAGTGGTCACAAAAGAACCTGTGCAACAGGAAATGGTTAGATGAAAACCTGGGCCAAAATGGCATGCGTGGGGGTGTTGCTCTGGTGGCACGCCCCCAATGCGGCAACCCTAGATCAACAAACGGTCGAGGATGCGCGAATCTTCCTGGCGGGTTACCTGGAACTCAACAACACCAAAAACATTAACCTGCTGCCGCTGTATGCCGATGAGGCAGAAATTAACGTCACCGTAGTTACTCTGGATCGGGAAGTTCGAACGTTAGAGTTGAACGGGCGCAAATGGAAGCAATTGCTCCGCGAAACTTGGTACAACGGCCAACCGTCGGCAGAACCGATGCAGCTACACGACATCAAGATTAAACCGATAAGCGGCGAAGCCTTAGAAATCAACGCTCATCGGTACGCGCTCGGACGTTGTTACTGGGACAACCGCTATCGCCTTGTAATTGCGAAGGACGCCAAACGGTATCGCATCATTAGCGAAACATTGCTTATCCATCATCACAACCAGTGTGAACAGCCAGAAACAACAATCGTCAATCAGGAAATAACCATTACCCCAGCCATGGAACCACGCCAATGAAAATGCTTTATGGCGCTATCGCCTTAGTTTTAGCCCATTCGGTGCAAGCGGCACCGAATTCAGAAGCGGTAATACGTTTACAAGTCGCCTCGATAGATTCGACAAAAGCCGACACCGTACAACATGACAGAACAATCAACGATGACGAACAGCATTGGGTTGATCAAACCGAGCAAGCACTCATAAAGGAAATGGCAAAAAATAAGCCCTTAGCGCAACGTATGAGCAATGAGCGCTTACGCCGGGAGCTGTTGCACACCATTTATTACGAGGCAAAACGGGCAGGCCTGGAACCGTCGTTAGTCATTTCGGTGATTCGCGGGGAAAGCAATTTCCGCAAATACGCGATTTCATCGACCGGTGCGCGGGGCTTCATGCAAGTGATGCCGTTTTGGGCCGATATAGTCGGTACAGAGTCCGCCGATCTGTTCAATGTGAGAACAAACCTCCGGCTCGGGTGCGCAATCTTGCGCAGCTATTTGGACAAGGAAAACGGCAATATCACTCGGGCATTAGCACGGTACAACGGCAGTCGTAGCAGCGACGCTTATCCCAATTACATCTATGCCGCCTGGGTGAACTAATGTCAATTAACAACATAACGAAATGGCTTAAAACCGGCGTGAATTTGATACAGGAAGACCTCGGCTATAGTCCGGTCAAACTACTTAGCGCGATAGATAGTTACCCCGATTTCCTTCCCAAGCTTGAAGAGCGACCTAAAACGATCAATGAGGGCGATATTGTAAGGTGGCATGAATGGGGCGAAATGCGGTATAGCTTCACGAAGTATGCAAAACATAACGTGATGCTCGGTTGGCGATATAGCCAAGGGACATACTCCAGTTTTGAACAGGTTATGCCTGAATTCGACCACTTCGGCCAATATGAGGCGACACCAAACTGGGAATGCGAAATACAGGACATAGCCGGGCTATCGAGTTCAAAATCCAACCTAAATCAATTCACCAATCTTGATCAATTCATACAAACAAGATACCCAAGCTTGATCGAAGAAATCACCGAGCGAAATCTTTTAAGTACCTTGGCGCATAACGAAATACGAATCGGTCATGAACTGCACACCGATACAACGGCTGATTGCTTTAGCCGCTATTCATGGGATAACCGCATCTTCCTACGCAATCACGGCGGTTCCCATCACTTCGCAGCCGCGCGTTATATCGCCGGCAAATTAGGCCGTAAAGTACGCCTGAATGGCAAGCTCAAATCCTATTCAATCAATCCGCGTAGCGTAGAGGCGCTAAGGGAGCGTTTCGAGATTGTAGTGATAGACGACCGCGCCAAAGAACAAAATGAATTTCTTCATGCCATGAAGGCATTTAGTGCCACCTACCTATGGCGACAATTACCGCAGCCATACGATAACTGCCGCGCCATCTTCTTACCGAAAGACGAAACCCGCTCAAGAACTGTCGCCGGCTACTTAAGGGCAGCCGGTGCATTCGACCTGGGGGCATTCTTACAGACATTGATTGTCCCGCGCGAACATTGATCGCGGCATTTTCGCGCCCGCGAAAAACAGAACCCATAAACAACAAGGAAACAAGAAATGAGAAATGACAAAGCCAAACGCCTTTTAATCGTAACCGCTCTTTTAACCATGGAAGCCTGTAGCGTTTATAAGCCAACCATTGACGTTCGTAATGACATGAACGCCTACAGACTCGATCAAGACTTTGAAGACTGCAAACACCTTGCGTATCAAGCCTCGGGTAACACTGTACAAGAGACCGCAATTGGGGCTGGAGTTGGGGGAGTAGTGGGGGCAGGTGGTGGTGCCGCTCTTGGCGCTGCCATGGGAAACGCAGGAAAAGGTGCGGCTATTGGTGCGGCTGTGGGTGGTCTTGGCGGCGCTACAAAACAAGCCCTGGAAACCGGGCAAAATTTTAAATATGCATATCAAAACTGCATGCGGAATCGCGGGCATAACGTCATTAACTAATGCCGGGGAACAAGCTTTAGCTACAGAATACGGAAAAAATAGTACGCTAAGCCTTTTTTAGTGATCAGAACGACAAAGGATTTAATGCATGAAGGTAAAAAAGATTCGCCGATCCATTCGGGAGCAATTAACGGGGGCCGGAGCGGGAAGCTTTGCGGAATTGTCAGCAAGCCTTCCACCTCTACAAGAGTATGCAAAAGAAGCAATAAGCGCCGGTCGGCAAACCGACGCTGACGCAATTTTAATAGCCATCATTCACGCAGATACGGTGTTAGTGGCGTTAGTAGCCGGTCGTTCAATTTTATTAGGGGATGGCATTCGCGACTATTTGTCAGAATATCATGACGGCATCGAGGAACACACGCGTCATTGCATTGATTGGATGGTAGATAACGCGACTGACGGACTAAAAGACGAAAATCAATGCCTAGTCGTGTTACGAGACACCGACGATGATAGATGGCGAGGGTTTAGAGGCGACCAACCAATGACTATCGAAGAAATCAAGGCGAGCGGCCGGGCACGACTCAATTAACGACTACTGCCGATACAGTCGCCCCGACATGCAAAACGACGACCTAGAAACGCTTAGAGCCACCGCGATTGCCGCCGACAAAATTTACTCAAAAAGTCGGCTTCTTGATGAATTACGGCTTAAACCAAAACCGGACGCCGCACCCGTCAAAATCGTTAAAAACGGCTACGGCGGACGAAGCCCACTTTATCGGGTGGCGGACTGTGTACCAATCAGGGAAACCGCTCAAAAAGAACCAACCCCTAAGCAACTAAAGGCAAGGGCGATTCAAGCGATCAAATCAAAGAAACGAGGCCGCCTTGCGCGAGCAGGGGCCGAAGCAATGGCCTGGCTCGGTACAGACCTGTGCTTCATCGACCTTGAAACAACGGGGCTAGGCCCAACCGCTCAAATCGTTGAAGTGGCAGCGGCCGACCAGTTCCGCAATGTGTTATTTCATACGACCGTCAAACCAACCGTTCCGATTGATCCGGGCGCTATCAATATCCACGGCTACACCGAAGCGATGCTTGCCGATTCACCAACCTGGCCGGATGTCATCGATCAGTTCAAACAGGTCGTCACGGGCCGAATGGTGGTGATATTCAATGCCGACTATGACAGTCGGATCATTCAGCAAACCTGTGACGCATTCAATTTGTCCACGGAGTGGTGGGACGAAATAGACACACGTTGCGCAATGTACCTGGCGACCGATGCGTTTGGAGCCACTAATAGATACGGTACAATTTCCCTGGATAATGCCACACTGGAGGCGGGCGTCGAATGGACTGGGAACGCACACACCGCCATTGCCGATACATTGGCCACTGTCGATTTGGTTAACGCAATTGGAAATAGTTATAGCGAACTATGCCGGCAGCTCGAAGAGCTAGAGGCTACGACACAGGCGTAAAAAACAAATAAGACATGACAACAAAAACAACGCAAATACCATTCGATAACTTTATTGCATCACTTATAAAAAATGGTTACTCCGATGAGGTAAGAGCATTTACTAAAAGCATCGAAACGAAACCGCGAATGGTTCAAGACTTTGCGGATTCTTTTAATCGCCTTATAGGCGCTTGGGTGGATGTACTGGAAAATAACGAGGTACAACCAGATAAATTGGAAGAAGCCGAAACATCGAATACCTGGGACAATGAACATACGGTAATGATAGTGTCCGAGGCGATATTCGACTCATATCTGGAGTTAAAGGAATTCTGCAATGCAAATGCACGGATGCTGGGTTATTTTTTGGAGTTTATCAATCATCACTCCGAAGTAACGGCACGTATTGGATGGATCGACGAGCGCCCACAAATCGGTCGCGTATTGTGGGATTCCGTAACCATCGATGTGTCCGATCCCGTAATGGAGTACGTTCGAATAGCAGAATTCTTTGATGAAGTCGGCGATGAGGTTAAATATGTTTGCGAACCAAAACCAAAAGAACAGCCAGACCCGCCACTCTACATTTTACATCCAGAGAGATTTAAGGCGTTCCACGCATGCGCAGAACCGATAGGCAAAATCTATCGCCAGCAAGTCGATCCTAATACCGGCTTTTTAACCGTTCCACTATTAAACAAATTGATGCAGCACGCTTGTGAAGAAACGAATAACAAGGTACTGAATTATCCACGTCGCCTAACCTTAGATTCACCCAGTCCGACGCACGTCATAGAGTCATTAGAGGTGTTATCGACTGCATACGGTCGGTTTGTCCAAGCGGGCCGCCAGATTATGAAGTTTCCACCATCATTGATCGAAATGCTGGCAAAAACGGATGTTGACGAAATCCCGCTTAACTTGTTGAAAACACCATTCTCAGCCCAATACCTATACTTTGGCATGCAAAAGCACTTGGAGTTAGAGGAGGGCTGGTTTGTCGATGGGGCATACGTTGAAACAAGAGGAACCGCCGGGGATATACGTTTTACAATCACAGCCATTCCGTCAGATAGGCAAAAATCACGCCTTTGGTTTGTGATCCCGGAGCCACACTACACACAGGATTTTGTCGGCGAATTCCGCGAAAAAACCTTAGCGACCGCCATTGATCAAGTGTTTAACGATAACAAAACAACGCTTGCTCAGAAAGCCACCGGCGACGGTGGCGATATTACACAAAAGGTGTCGGACGAATTCGGCAAGATGGGCGAGTCAATGCCGGACTCGCTAAACATTGTGGACGTTTCGCCGGCAATGGCCAAGCAACGGATAGAACAACTTACAAAACGCCATCCGATTTACCACGAAACGCTTAAATTAGTGGTAAATGCGCTTTGCTATGTGACCGCGTACCCAGACGATATTGAAACCGTCTGGCCCGATGAAACACCTGTCAAATTAAAGGCGAAGGCAGAAGCCGGAAATGGTAAAGAGTCAGCGAGAGCGAAGTCGAAATTAACATCAATGGGATATGTGCAAGTACATATCTGCGGAAAAAAGATCGATGAACAACGCAAGTTAATAGGGGCGTCAACAGGAAGTCATCCAGCAAGCCATTGGCGGCGTGGTCATTGGCGAAACCAACCGTATGGTGAAGGTCGCGCCCTTCGCAAGTTGATTTGGTTAATGCCCGTGCTAGTTGCACCTAATAACGCCAATGATGACCTGGAAAACGGACATATATATTTAGTATCCAAGTAAATGGTTAGTGGAAAAATATTAAAAGAAGCCTTTGTCAAGAAAATATGGTTCGTCGCTCTATGTCTGCTTATCTTATGGACAAATGCCGTTTTGGCCGAGAACCTTTCGGGGAAGGTCGTAAAAATCATTGATGGCGATACTGTGATCTTGTTGGTTAGCGGTAACCGACAGGTCAAAATCAGGCTTGCCGAAATCGATACGCCGGAATCCCACCAACCGTATGGACAGAAAGCTAAACAAGCGTTAGCCGGATTGGTGTTTTCCAAAACGATTACAGCGGACGTGCAAACCACCGACCGTTATGGCCGGTCGGTTGCCCGTGTATATGCCGGCTCGCTGGACGTGAACGCCGAGCTTGTCCGAAGCGGGTCTGCGTGGGTGTACCGCAAATATGCTAAAGACAGTAGCCTTTACGAACTAGAGGCGCAAGCAAGAGAGGACAAAAAAGGGCTTTGGGCGCTACCTGAAAGCGAGCGAACGCCTCCATGGGAGTGGCGCAAGCGGAAATAAGGAGGAAATAACCAGTGAGCGTTTGATACACCATAAAGCGCAGCGGTCTAGCAAATGAATGGTGACAGAATGAAGGCCTCGATCGCGCGCCGGCGTCACCATACGCGCATGGTGACAAACAAGCGAATCCGGACGCGGGGATCTGACACCAATTGGGTAATCGTATGGTGACACGGTTCGCCCGGCGCTGGTCTCGATCCGGCCGGTGCCTGTCACCAATCCAGTTTGGTGACATGGCCAGCTCGACCTGGCCGGCGAATTGTCACCAATCAAACTGATCTTATCGTATCCGTTCAATTAGCGACTAGGCGCTAAATGATCGACATCTTGCGACTGCTTATCAACAGCCGGCATTTGCTCTACGCCGGTCGCTTTCGGTGTTTGGCCTATAGCCACTTGCAAACGATTCTTGTCTTTCGCTACGCGGTCTCTAAGCACCTCGTAATCGGTTTTAACCTTCGGCAACTTCTCAATGAAAGCCTCAACCGCTATGGCGTCGTTGTCCATACCGGCGGCACGAAGAGCGTGCGCCGTCGCGTACCAATCGGCAACCACATTAGTTCGTGTG
The DNA here is from genome assembly GCF_024505185.1 of Methylomonas subterranea. Taxonomy (GTDB): domain Bacteria; phylum Pseudomonadota; class Gammaproteobacteria; order Methylococcales; family Methylomonadaceae; genus Methylomonas; species Methylomonas subterranea. The sequence goes on along the minus strand of NZ_JANIBJ010000042.1, from coordinate 6,008 downwards.
CTTTCGAGCGTTTTTTTACCAGACATATCCGGCGCAACACCGTTTACAACCTCATTTAGTGCAGTCTCGACCTGGCTTTGTAGATAGGATGATTCAATCGGTTTTTTGTTAGCCTCTGGATCACGTTGCCATTTCTCGATCCGCTCTTGATGTTGGTGCATAGCGCCTTTAGTGCTACTGCGGCCCTTGCCTCGGATAGCGGCCGGCGTCGCATTCGCCTCAACGCCTCGGTCGCGTAGCGCCTGGGCGAACTGTTCTCGCCATTCTTGCAGCGTATTTTTTCGGATATAAAGACGTTCGCCGGTTTCGCTTACCGCCTTAACGACTAAATGAACATGCGGGTTTTTACCGGATTCGGTCTTTTCGTGCTTTGGATCGGTCGCCGGATCATGTAACACCATCGCGTAACGATGGCTAAAGGCGAAGTTTTCGCGGGCGAAGAACTGGGCCGCGTCTAAAACCTTTTGTGGTGGTGCGCCGTGCGGCATTGATAATACGATGTTATGTACCAGTTTCGCGCGTTTGTCTTTCTCGCCGGCTTCCGGTGCCTCCCTGTGACGTTGATTGATCACGGTATCCAACTTCCAATCCTTGACCAAAAAGCCCGAAACATCCCGACCTTTTAGAGTGTCGCCATCATCGGTTAGTACATCCAGTTCGCCGTGACGATCAATGTAATCGATGTGAGCCTCTGCCGTGCCGCTATCTCGACCGCCGCCAGTGACCTTTACCATAACCTCCGGCACGCGATCCAACGTCCGCCTTAAGGCGTCCATGGATGCACGTGACGACGGATCAAATAATGGACGGCCGGCACGCGGCGCTTGCGGCCCTTTACGGCCACGACTGCCAATATTTAAACCTTGAGCGTCTTTATCTCGTGCAATACGAACCGTTCTTTTTTTAGCCATCTTCGTTCTCCCAACTCAAAAGGTTAGCGCGAACAACCGCATCGATCTCTTCACTAGCCCGATTGGTTAGTTGAGCGGTCTCTTCGAGTAAATCAATCAATTCGTGTGAGTCAGGCCAGCGGCCAGAATGCGCCAGTTTCGCAAACTGGTTTAGGTTGCGGCCAATCGCGGCCAAATGGTTTGACGTGACACCAAGGGCCAACAGTTCATCACGCGGCATAGGTGCGTTTTTGTTTATCCAGCCACGCAAGACTAATTTCAAGATTATACCAGGCGTTAGTTGACGACCCTCGCCATATTGTTTAACGTAAAGCTCATCGCCCGGAAGCGGCCGGAAACATAATTGCCCGGTCAGTTCATGGACAGTCTCAGATTGTGCATGTAACGGCGAGCTAGGCGGCGCTGGCGCTCCGTCTTCATCTTCCCTAAGCAATCGGGTTATCTCACCGATGATCAGCTTAGAGACATCGATACGGCGTTTCTCAGCAAGCGCAAACAAGGCCGCCTTTAGGTCTTCATGAATCCGAAAACGGATGACCTCTGTTTTACCTGTCATTCCGACACCTCACCAATAAAAAAACTGTTCAACATGGGAATATGTTACCACAAATGCCGACGCTAGTCTATCCTGCCCTCTTTTTGTTTTGTTTTTTACGTGCCTTTGCCGTTGCACGGGCTGGTTTTGCTGAAAGTTTGCTGAAAGTTGCGAGAAACAGCATGCGGTTATAGTGAAATTATGGCGATAGTATTGAAAACCTGTGGATAATTAGTGTAGAGTGTAGAAAAATGACTGAAATATCGGTATGGCAAGGTGGAACCGAATCGTTTTATTCGCCGCTTTATGCGAATAAAAGAAAAAAGTCGCACTAGCAGTGCGTCGTCGGTTTTATCGGTTTTGCGTTTCCATCCGACTGAACTAAGCACCAGCGGTGCGTTTATTGGGGACTTGATGGAACTGGACGAATTCGTGAAGCTGCATAAACCGGCGTCTACGTCACGGTCGCGCCTGGCTCCGTATTTGGCGGACATCTATCGCCTTCGTCGGTTGGGCTATTCCTGGGTGCAAGTGCAAGAGTACCTGGCCACGAAGGGTGTCACGGTGGCATTCCAAACTGTTGCCGCCTACGTGAAACGTCACCCGGAACAACCCGGCGAGTCCTCGAAGCTAAGCAAACCACGCCAGACAGTGACAACGCCGGCACCAACACCAGTGCGACCGGAAAAGGATCGGACAGAGGCGAATCCGTCCGTCAATGAAGAGCAACACGAGGATGGTCAAACAAGTGATTCATCCTTTTTTAAACCCAGCGACTTACGGGACATCATGCAGTCATCAGTTGACCTAGAGAAGCTGGCCAAAATCGGCAAAAGCCAAAAACCAAAGAGGAAAAAACCACATGAAACTGGTAGTGATTAACTTCTCCGGCAACGTCGGAAAATCAACCGTGGCGGCGCATCTGCTTAAGCCACACATGCCCGGCGCTGGATTGTTCAGCGTGGAGACTTTGAACGACGACGCGGCGACCGATGGCGTGGACGTGGAAACGTACAAAGGCAAAAAGTACCGCGAACTCCAAGAGGAAATATTTTTACTCGATGATGCAATTATTGATGTCGGTGCGTCCAACGTAGAGGACTTTACCAACATGATGTCGCAGTATCACGATTCACATAAACAATTCGACTTCTACGTGGTGCCGACCGTCAAAGAGAAAAAACAGACCATCGACACGATCCGCACCATTAAAGCGTTGTCTGCAATGGGTATCCCAAAACAAAAAATCCGGGTGGTCATGAACAAGGTCGAGGTAGACGACGATATTCACGATGAATTTGGATCGTTGTTCGGTCTCGCCACCGTCGATAAATCGTTTGTCATTAACGATAAATGCGTGATCTACAACAACGAGGCCTTTGATCAGTGCAAAGACCTGGGCGTACCATTAGTGGATATGGTGAATGACAAGAACGATTACCGGGAACTGGCGAAGGCCGCAAAGGCCGAGGGCAAAACAGAGGAAGCGGAACGCTTGGTTAAAATGGCCCTGCTGAAAATGATTGCAGTCACGGCACAAAAAAACCTCGATCAAGTGTTCAAGGCGTTGTTTTAAGCCATGGCCGCCACGAAAAAAACACCCGAGAAAACCCCAAGAACCATGCGCGACGCCCTGGCCGCGCAGGTATTAGGGGACATTGACGTTTTACTTGATAAATCCGATTCTGCGGCCGCCACGATTACAGCGGCCGTGGAGCGGTTAGAATTAACGATCCGCCGGCTCGAAGAGGCCGGCGAAAGCTACAATCAAGCCGTGATGGCGGCAAACATGCGCTCGAAAAAAGAGTTGATGGCGTACCTAAAAACAGTGACGACGGCCACGGTATCGGCAACGGTTGATGAACAGCGGGAGATTGTACGCGGGTTAGTACGCGAGGCCGTGAGTGATGAAATAGCCGCGTTTAAAAAGGCGATATCGGAGATAAACGCCGTGAAACGACCAACAGGGATTGGGAGATATACAGGAACGGCAGCGATTAGCCTGGGCACTGCAATAATGACCAGTGTAATAACGTTAGTACTTCTTAAATTGGTGAGTTAACCAGCTCGCCCCGTCGCGCCATTGCGATGCAGCACCATTCGGTGTCATCTACGGCAGACAACGGCGGAGCGATCACCCTCTAGTTGTAGTTTCTTGATTTCATAACCGGTTTTTCTTGCACTTATCCGGGATTTTCATCTCAAATTAACTGACTCTATAAAATCATTTTTTCTCACATTAATTGCACAGGGCGGTTTTCTTTCTCGCATTAAATGATTTTATCGAGTTGGATTTCTCGCTTTATTTGATTCTATCCTACGCCCATAAACCATAAATTGAAGGCGCGAGCTTTATAAAATCCCCAGCTTATGGATTTCCTTATTAAAATCCTCAGCCCGTGCCGCTGGCAATTGTCCGTTGAAATACGCCTTGATTTCGCCCCGCCTGGCATTCAGATGTTCGCACAAAGCCGTGGTGTTATACCCATGCCGGGCCAGCTTGGGTTCCAACGTGTTTAAGTCGGGCGATAATATGGTTTCGACAATCTCCACATCGACCGGTTTTGTGCCTGTGGTAGCTCCCTTGATAAAAGCGAGCGTCAGGTAATGGCAAATTTGCAACGGCGTGATCAGCCGTTCCGCCAGAAGATTGATGGCATCGGGAGTCACGATGTCATGGATGGCTGTTTTAGGTTTGCTGCAATGTGTCAACACCCATTCAATATAGCGTTCTTTTTGTTGTCCCCAACTATCCAAGCTAAACAATTTCGCCCGTGCGCCGATTTCTTCCATAGTCGGCTTGTTGAGGTCGTTGCCCAGCTTTGGATGGCCCACCATGATAACGGTCAAAGTGCCTTTGGTGTCCTCAACAGTTTCAATCAACTGCTTTATGCTAATTAACGTGCGCCAATGGAGGTCATGGGCTCCATCGATGAAGAAGGCGATCGGCTTATTGATTTTACGGATCAGTTCTTGGAGTTTCCGCTCCCTGGTTTCGGTTTGGGTAATGATCTTAAAATCTTTTGGGGTGGGTAGATCAGCAAATAGTGCGGTATAGAGGGTGTTGATATTGACGCGTCGTTTATCGGTCGCCAACGATTTGGCGACAACCACCTGGTTGTTTTTCTTTAAGCCATCCTGAAAATGCCGGATAACCCGAGTCTTGCCAACGCCGACGATGCCGGTCAAGGTAATGATGCCGCCTGACATGACGGCGGCTTCAAGGCTATGCAGAACACTTTTAAAGGCTTCGGTCTCAAAGTAATCGGCTTTATCCAAATCCTTAACCAGGCCATAGTATTGCATCATTTCACCGTACATCAGTCACCTCCCGAATGCCCGGCCGAGCTTAAAGTAAAATACGCGCGAATTTTGTCCATCACTGTCTTCTTGTCCAATGTCTCATCGAGGATCATATTGATGGCGACTATTTGCAGGTCGGTCAACCGGGACAAGGGTTTGCCGAGATAATCGGCAATGGCAGTCTTGGCATCCAGTTTGTTTTTGAACGTGGTAGATTGCAGGAATGGGCTGTCATCGAACGGCATCGATTTGGGTTTTTCCATCTGAACGATATTGGCTTGGGCCAACAGAGCTTGGTCGCTGCCGTTAATGCCGGACAATGCTGAACGTGGCAGGCTGATTGTTTTTGCCAATTCCCCGATCCGATCCGCTTTAAGCTCAACGCTGCTCTTTTTGTGTTTCCGAAACTTTCCGAACGGGATCGGCCCCTCTGCAGGATAGAAAGGCCCTTGTTTCTCGTCATTGAACTCAACATAGAGTTCATTATGGACTAGCGGGAGCATTTGAACAGAAACTTACGGTTTCGCCATCGGTTTCCAGTTCATAACCGTAAGTTGCTGTACTGATCTCCAATCAAAACTGGAGTTAAATCCGGCCTTCTTCAATAGCCTTATAATAAGTTCGCCGCCCGATACCGACTTCAGAAACCGCTTTGCTGACACTTGTGCCATTGTCGACCAGCTTTTGCACTTGTTGTAGCTTGGCTTCGTTAATTGGCCTACGGCCTTTGTATTTTCCATCCGCTTTAGCGATTTCGATGCCTTCCCTTTGGCGTTCCAACATAATGCCTCTTTCAAATTCAGCAATAGCGGCCAGCATGGTGAGCATCAGTTGCCCAGTTGGAGATTTAGTATCTAAATTAATATTGAGGACTTCAAGGTCAGCGCCTTTCTGTTTTATCGCTTCGGCTATGTTCAACAAATCCTTGGTTGATCGCGCTAACCGATCCAACTTTGTCACCGTAACGGTATCGCCTTTTCGAATGTAAGCGAGTAATTTTTTTAACTCGGGACGATCAGCATTACTTCCCGATACTTTTTCCTTGAAAATCTCATGGCAATCCGCCTTGTTAAGTAATTCCAACTGAGCAGCCATATTTTGCTCCGTTGTGGATACTCGGCAATAGCCGATTTTCGATGAAGTCATGTTGTTTTGGTTGTTTTGTGCATATAGAATATGTGCAAATTATAAGCTGTGCATTTACCGCAATTCAACTACAAATGCACAAAATAGCGCCTATTTTGCGTGTGCAGTTAGAT
>NZ_JANIBJ010000041.1 GCF_024505185.1 Methylomonas subterranea | reverse complement strand
CAACTTTGGCAAATTTTCGCTTCCCGACCTGATAAACATGGTTACTGGACACCGGCAAAACAGCTTTGGAGTCTTCCAGTTTTTCACCATCAATTTTTACAGCACCCTGCTTGATCATGCGCAGCGCTTCGGAGGTACTCGCAACCAATCCGGCCTCTTTTAACAGGTTGGCGACCGGCATTCCTTTCGCATCGGCAGCCACTTGAAGTTCGGGCATATTGTCCGGCAAGGCGCCGCGCTGAAAGCGTGCCTCAAAATTCTCCAGAGCGCTCTCTGAAGCTTGCTTACCATGAAACCTGCACACAATCTCCTGACCCAGAGTGACTTTATAGTTTCTTGGATTGGCTCCCGCCAAGCACTCTTTACGCCATTGCTCGATTTCCACCATCGGTTTGAAGCTCAGCAATTCAAAGTAGCGCCACATCAAGTCGTCCGAGATCGACATGATCTTGCCGAACATATCGTCCGGCGCATCGGCAATCCCTATATAGTTGTTGAGTGACTTGGACATTTTTTGCACCCCGTCCAAGCCTTCCAGAATCGGCATGGTTAATACCACCTGCGGTTTTTGCCCATAAATTTCCTGCAGATGCCGTCCCATCAATAAGTTAAATTTCTGATCGGTGCCGCCCAGTTCCACATCGGCCTTCATCACCACCGAATCGTAACCTTGAATCAACGGGTACAGAAACTCATGAATGGCGATTGGCTGGCCGCCTTTATAACGCTTATGAAAATCGTCGCGCTCCAACATCCGCGCCACCGTATGCTTGGCGGCCAATTGGATCATTTCGGCGCTGGACATTGCCCCCATCCATTCCGAATTAAACTTGATCTCGGTTTTTTCCGGATTCAGAATTTTAAATACCTGCTCCTGATAGGTTTTGGCATTTTCCACCACCTCCTCCCGACTCAAGGGCTTGCGGGTTACATTCTTGCCAGTCGGATCGCCTATCATTGCCGTGAAATCCCCGATCAGAAACTGCACCCTATGCCCGGCGTCCTGAAACTGTTTCAGCTTGTTAATCAATACCGTGTGCCCCAGGTGCAAATCAGGCGCAGTGGGATCAAAACCGGCTTTGACCGTCAACGGCCGGTTTTCTTCCAATTTCTTGATCAATTCCGCTTCCAACAGAACTTCATCCGCCCCATATCGCAGTTGGGCCAAGGTTTCTTGCAACAATTTCCTTCTCCTGAAAATAAATACGCTCCGCTCATTATAAATTATCGACCCGACAATTCAGGACAAATTAGGCCGAAAGTTCGCCATATCTAGAAAAATTGCCTACAATGAACCGCTCGACAACCAATGAAGTGTGATTGCTGTGAAAAACAGAATACTCAAGACGGTGCTGTTAAGTGCCTGCACCGTTGTTGCCGCCAGCGCAAGTTACGGACTTATTCCCTACAAAAGCTTTCAAGACCCCAAAGACCTAGAACGAGAACAACTGATATCCTCCAAGGTCAATCAATATACCAATTACGTCGCCCCCGCCCAGCCAGCCGCCTTTTCCGAAGACATGGAACATACGGTTAAATCGGGCGAAAACCTGTCGACCATCTTTTCGGACTTAAATCTCAGCCGGGAGGATTTGCACAAAATCATTCACGCCAATGCCACCGGCAAGCAGTTCGCCGACATGACACCCGGCCAAGACGTGGTCGCCACCGTTAATGCCGAAGGCGAACTCGAACAACTGACCTACGCCAAAACCCCCTTCGAAACACTGGTGGCCACCCGCCACGACGACGGATTCGACGTTAAGCTGCTCAGCAAGAAAATCGATTATCAAGTCAGCAGCGCCAAAGCCACCATACAATCTTCGCTGTTTGAAGACGGTGTAAAAGCAGGCCTGTCCGAAAAAATCATACTGAAACTGGCCGACATTTTTGCCTGGGACATCGACTTCGCCCTCAACTTGCGGGAAGGCGACGAATTCACGGTGGTTTACGAAAAACTTTTCGTTGATGGCAAGGAATTCGATACCGGCGATATTTTATCGGTCGAATTCATTAACCAAGGCAAAACATACACGGCCGTGCGTTTCGAAGACAATCAAGGTCATACCGGTTACTACAGCCCCGAGGGCAACAGCCTGCGCAAGGCCTTTTTACAAAACCCGATGGATTTTGCAAAAATCAGCTCGCACTTTAACCTGCATCGCAAGCACCCGATACTGAATACCATACGCGCCCATAAAGGCGTGGATTATTCGGCCTCCATCGGCACGCCGGTCAAAACCACCGGGGACGGCAAAATTGTTTTTCACGGCATCAAAAGCGGTTACGGCAATGTGGTTGAAATCGAACATGGCCAAAAATATTCAACTCTGTACGCCCACCTTTCCGGATTCAAATCCGGCCAAAAAGTCGGCAGCAAGGTGAAGCAAGGCGATGTGATCGGTTATGTCGGCAAAACCGGCTTGGCCACCGGCCCGCATTTGCATTACGAATTCCGCATTGCCGGCCAACACGTCAACCCGGTTACCGCCAAACTGCCTCGCAGCCTGCCCATGGATAATGCCGTATTGGCCAAATTCAAAACGCAAACCCAGCCACTGATGGCCGCCTTGCAAAAGGCCAAAGGCGACGCCTTGCTTGCCAAAAACTAACCAAAAGACCGAGCTTTATATCGGCTTAATGTCCGGGACCAGCATCGATGGCATCGATGCCGGTCTGGTCGATTTCAGTCAGAGCCCCCCCCGTCTGATGGCTTTTCACTATCAAGCCTTTCCCGACGATTTAAGAAACCGCATTCACCGGATCAGCCTGCCCGATACCGCCATCTTACTGAGCGATTACGGGGCGCTGGATTCCCAGCTCGGTCAATTATTTGCCGAGGCCGCCCTGGCCCTGCTTAATAAAGCGAACATACCGGCTAACGAAATCAAAGGCATAGGCAGCCACGGCCAAACCGTTTATCACGCGCCGGACGGGCCTCGCGGTTTTTCGCTGCAGATCGGCGACCCCAATCGCATAGCGCAAATCACTGGCATTACCACGCTGGGCGATTTTCGCCGCCGGGACATTGCCGCCGGCGGCCAGGGCGCACCGCTGGTACCCGCATTCCATCAAGCCCTGTTTGCCGTCCCCGGCAAGACCGTCACCGTGCTGAATATCGGCGGCATAGCCAATATCAGCGTATTACGCGATCAAAATGTACTGGGTTTCGATACCGGCCCCGGCAACACGCTGCTGGATTACTGGTGCCGGCTGAATACCGGCCGCAATTACGATGCTAACGGCGACTGGGGTCAAAACGGGCAAGTCCGGCCCGCTCTGTTAGATCGGCTGCTGGCCGATGCTTATTTCCAGCAAGCACCGCCCAAAAGCACCGGCAAGGAATATTTCTCGCCAGCTTGGCTTGATTCAAAACTAACGGGGTTCAAAGATTGCCCGGCAACGGATGTACAGACCACGCTCTGCGAATTGAGCGCGACCAGTATCGCCAATGAAATATTGGCGCACGGCCCGGACAGCGCGAATGTACTGGTCTGCGGCGGCGGAGTGCATAACCGGCAATTGATGGCGATGTTGCGCGACAAATTGCCCATGCCGGTGCTTTCGACCGCCGATTACGGCGTCGACCCCGACCAAGTGGAAGCCATGGCTTTCGCCTGGCTCGCTCGGCAAACTCTCAATCACCTCGCCGGCAATCTTTGCAGCGTCACCGGCGCCCACGAACCGGTGGTGCTGGGCGGCATCTATCCGGGCCGACCGGCTTGAGCTCAGCTTAAGGATACAGCGCCACCGTCCGCAAACCTTGCTGTTCCGGCAAGCCGAACATCAGGTTCATGGCCTGTACCGCTTGTCCGGACGCCCCCTTCACCAGATTGTCGATCACCGACAAAATTACCACGGTATCGCTGCCTTGCGGCCGATGCACGGCGATTTGGCAACGATTGCTGCCCCGCACGTTACGGGTATCGGCATGCGATCCCGCCGGCAATACGTCCACGAATGCTTCGTTTTGATAACGTTGTTCGAATAACGCCTGCAAATCGACGTCTTGTTTCAAGCGCGCATACAAAGTGGCGTGAATCCCACGTATCATAGGCGTCAGATGCGGCACAAACGTCAAACCGACCTGTTCGCTAGTGGCCCGTTGCAAGCCTTGTCTGATTTCAGGCAAATGCCGATGTCCCGCCACTGCATAAGCCTTAAAACTCTCGCCGGCCTCACTCATCAAGGATGAAAGTTCGGCTTTCCGCCCCGCGCCGCTAACGCCGGATTTCACATCGGCAATCAAATAGCCCGCATCGACCAGTCCATTTTCCAGCAGCGGCAGCAAACCCAACTGCACGGCGGTGGGATAACAACCCGGACAGGCAATCAGGCGGGCCTCTTGAATCGCCAGCCGATTCACTTCCGGCAAACCATAGACCGCTTCGGCTATCAATTGCGGACTGGCATGCGGCATGCCGTACCATTTTTCCCATTCCGCCACATCCTTGATCCTAAAATCGGCCGACAAATCGATTACTTTGCTGCCGCGCGCCAATAAATCCGGGGCCGTTTGCATAGTCGTACCGTTGGGTGTGGCGAAAAACACCACGTCGCAGTCGGCCAAGCGCTCAACTTCCGGCAGACTGAATACCGCGTCGCACATACCCCTGAGACTGGGATACAGCTTATCCACTCGCAACCCGGCATCGGCGCGCGAGGTTACCGCCGTAACTTCCACCTCCGGATGCAAGGCCAATATCCGCAACAACTCAACCCCGGTATAGCCGGTACCGCCCACAATGCCCGCACGTATCATGTTTTCCGTATCTCGTTCACTAGCAAAAAGACGCCGCAAGCGCCGCAAAAGCGTCGGCTACTCCCGGCATAAAGCCGCATATAATAAAGACTATCGCCATTTTGGAAAAACCCTTTAAGCATGAAAGCGATTCAAATCATTTCCAATTCGGCCGGTAACGCCTTACAAGCGGCCGAAATACCCATGCCGGAGCCGGCACCGCATCAAGTGCTGATCCAAGTCAAAGCCGCCGGCGTCAACCGGCCGGATTTGTTGCAGCGTCAGGGTATTTATCCGCCTCCCCCGGGCGCCTCGGCGGTTTTGGGCCTGGAAGTGGCCGGCGTCATCGTGCAAACCGGCTCCGCGGTCACAGCATTTAAAACCGGCGATGCGGTGTGCGCGCTGCTGACGGGCGGCGGCTATGCCGAATATTGTCTGGCCAGCGCGGCTTGCTGCCTGCCCGTGCCGAGCGGATTCAGTTTCACAGAGGCTGCGGGGCTGCCGGAAACCTTTTTTACCGTCTGGAGCAATGTCTTCCAACGCGGCCGTTTATCTTCCGGTGAAAGCCTGTTGGTGCACGGCGGCGGTAGCGGAATTGGCGGCACAGCCATCCAGTTGGCCAAGGCCTTCGGCCATCCCGTTTACGTGACTGCCGGCAGCAATGAAAAGTGCCGCCGTTGCCTGGCGCTGGGAGCCGACGCCGCCATCAATTACCGTGACCAGGATTTTGTCGAAGCCGTTAACCGACTGACCGAAGGCCGTGGCGCCGACTTAATTCTGGACATGATAGGCGGCGATTACCTGTCGCGTAACTTAAAATGTCTGGCCGTTGAGGGCCGCTTGGTGCAAATTGCCGTCCAAAACGGCGCCAAAAGCGAAATCAACCTGTGGCAACTCATGCTCAAGCGCCAAACCGTCACTGGTTCCACGCTGCGCGCCCGCGACGACGCTTTCAAGGCCGATATTGCTTTACAATTGCGGGAAAAAGTCTGGCCCCTGCTGGAGGCCGGCACAATCAAACCCAACCTGGATTCGGTCTTTCCGCTGGCTGAAGCGGAACAGGCCCACGCCCGCATGGCTAGTAACCAACATTTCGGCAAAATTATTTTGGAGATTTAAATGGCCTACACCACCCTTATTTCCGCTACCGAACTGGCGGCCAATCTGCATAAACCCGACTGGGTGATTTTCGATTGCCGGTTTTCCTTGGCCGACACCACGGCCGGCGCCGCAGCCTATCGGCGGGGCCACATTCCAGGCGCCCGCTACGCGGACTTAAACCTGCATCTGTCCTCCCCCGTCAAAAGCTATACCGGCCGTCATCCGCTGCCGGATTTTAGCGGCCTGAGCAAACAATTGTCTGCCTGGGGCGTCGGCAACCGCAGCCAAGTGGTGGTCTACGACGACGCCGGCGGCGCCTTTGCCGGTCGCCTATGGTGGCTGTTGCGCTGCATGGGCCACACGGACGTCGCCGTGCTGGACGGCGGCATGCAATATTGGCAAAAACAAACCCTGCCCGTCACTACGGTGCTGCCCAAACCTGTCTCCAATCACTTCCGTTGTTATCCTGATCAAAAGCAATGGCTGAGCGCAACCGAGCTTGAAAATGCCTTGGCCGGTAACCGCATCGTGCTGATAGATGCCCGCGCGCCAGAACGCTTCCAAGGACGACAGGAACCCATAGACCCGGTAGCCGGCCACGTCCCCAAGGCCGTCAATCGGCCCTTTCAACTGAACCTGGACAAACAAGGCCTGTTCCTGCCGGCCACACAGCTTAAAAACCAATTCCAGACCTTGCTGCGCTCGCGCCCGCCGGCCGAAGTCGTACATATGTGCGGCTCCGGCGTTACCGCCTGCCATAATCTGCTGGCGATGGAAATAGCCGGCTTGAGCGGCTCCAAACTGTACGCGGGCTCATGGAGCGAATGGATTGTGAATAAAAACCGCTCGGTGGCAACGGAAGCCGCCTAATCAGCTGCCAAGACCAAGGATTTCGTTACAAACGACCTCCTCTGAGAGGTTGTATAAAATCCCCCTCTCCTCGCGGGAGAGGGTTCTGTTATGGCTTTTACGACACCCTTCCGAGGGAGAAGGTACTGTTGCTTCGGAAGCCGGGTTGATAAACCGCCTCCACCCCCTGCGACAATCAAAACCGATAGTTTAGCGCCGCCCTGACCACGTTTGTAGACATGTTCGCCGCCGCAAAACCTTGCGGATCGGAAGCGCCGGCAACTTCCGGCAAACCCATTTTCAGACCTTTACCATAATCGGTATATAAATATTCCAAGCGCGCGGAAAGATTATCCAAAAAGCCATATTCAATACCGGCGCCCAACACCCATCCTGTTTGCGTGGTCTCGGTGGAATAATTATCGTGGGCCTCGTTGGTGTAAGAAAAGCTCATACTAGCAAAGCTGACACCGGCGGTAATAAAAGGCAAGAACCTTTGGATAGCATATCCCGCTCTGATTCTAAGACTACCTTGCAAGTCATAACGACTTTCAAACGAATCGTAAACGTTGCCTTCTACAACGGATGCGTGAGTTTTTGTAGCGGGATAGCTAAAGTCGGCTTCCGCCCCCAACACCAAGCGACTGTCAAACTGATGCAGGTATCCGAACTGAAATCCGGGATTGACATCCGCCGACGTCAGGGTTTCAGCATACCGGCCGTTATCGGACAAAAAATTGTTATGGCGGGAACTGAATTGAGAATCGGTCCAAATTGCGCCCAAATTGACGCCCGCATAGCCCCCGGTCCAGGAACGAAGCGCCGAATCGCCGGCAAATGATACCGGCGCCGACATTACAGCCAGGCAGCCGACAAAAATGGTAAGTTTCATACATAAACTCCAATCAATCATCCAGGGTGAAACGAAGCCTCCTGTGCAAGACATTAAAGGCCCGCCCAATCAACAACAATCAGCTTGCATCTCGACCCATTCAATGTGGGATTTGTCTCACCCGACGCCGAATCCATTGATGTTAATTTTTATAACACCCAAGTGAACGTATCGACAGCAACAACCGTTCCTGTGCCGGCAACAATGTGGCTGTTTGGGACAGGCCTTTTCGCAATTTCAGCCCTTACGAAAAAGATTCGGTCGTACGCGAAACAGACAAATGGTTAGGATTCCGCTCCTAATAACCTCCCCATTGTGTTCCCTCTTCCTCCGCTCGAGGGCTAGGGAACACAATGGGGAAGTTATTTTGGACGGAATCCTTAATAAACTACGCCTATACGTAAAATCCCGGCAAAAACCGGGATTTATCCTTTCTCATAACCGTAAACCGGTCTTTAGTTTTAAAATTTCTTTAATCGTCGCGGCGTCTTGTTCCTTGGCAATCCAACGCTCCGCTTCCAGCATTTTCAAATCCACCAGACAGCGGTACCAGCAGCCCTGCATGAAATGAAAGGCAAAGCCATTTACGCCATCCAGAAAACCCAACTTCAAGAAATAGCGGTATAAAAAATACAATAATGGCCGCACGAAGTACGGCAATTTGGCGTAAATAACCGTTTTTATCCAGCGCTTAAGCTTGGCCTGGCCGCCAACATGCCGAGCCGTCGAAGTGTCGCCAGGCAAAAAGCCGTATTTCAAATTCAACAACTCCAGCATTTCCAAGGTGGCGTATTTATTATGTTTATCCACCCACCAGCCGATGCTGTTTAAGTTGTCGTCGACGATATTGCCCTGCAAGCGCGCCGCGCGGCCCCGCTCCAACACGATATGTTCGTCCATCCAGCGCGGTTCGACGCGTCCGCTGCCGCGCCGGAACACCCGCAACACATCGATGGGGTACATCGCCCCCCGGCGTATCCATTGCCCCATAAACACATATTTACGCCGCACGAAAAAACCGCATACCTCGGCATCCGCTTGCGGCAAGGCACCAGCGAGCTCCTGTTTCAAACCGGCTTCCGCGTATTCGTCCGCATCGATACGAAAAATCCACTCCGTGGAAATATCGATATTGTCCAAGGCCCAGTTAAATTGACTGGCATGATTAACGAAAGCATGTTGATAAAATCGCGCGCCCAGATTTTCCGCAATAGCCTGCGTATCGTCGGTCGAAAAACTATCCACCACCACCACATCGCAGCAAAAGTCCCGCACGCTTTCTATGCAGCGTTTGATATGTTGACTTTCGTTAAATGTCAAAATAATGGCCGTTATATCCGCTTTCATTTAATTGCCGTCCCGCAAAATACGTTTTTTGATGAATTTAGCCGGGTTACCGCCCACCACGGACCACGCTTCCACGTCTTTAAACACGGCGGAGCGGGCGCCGATTACCGCGCCTTCGCCCACCTTTACCCCCGGTGCAAGAAACGATTCCGCGCAAACCCAGGCATGATCGGCAATTTCAATGGGAGCATGCGTTAACGGCTTGGATAATAATGTTATGTCATGCGAGGCGGTACAAATAAACGAACGTTGGCTTATAGTCACATTAGAGCCAATTTTGATTTTATCGACCGAATATAACTCAACTTTATTGGCAATACAGGTTAGATCGCCAATTTCCAAATTCCAAGGAGCCCAAATAAAACAGCTTGGATCAATTTTACAGCCACTACCAATTTTTGCGCCAAATAACCTTAAAATTAAAACTCGCCACTTCCAAAATAATATGCGCGGCGTCCAACAATAAAATAATGTATAAACTAAATACCATGCAAAGCGAACAAACCGCAATTTTTTGGTGAGAGAATCCACATAAATTCTTTGCTTAGCCATAAATAATCAATTAAATATACGCCGTTTAAACTTAAGAACGATCCGCGTAATTCGATTAATTAAAGAACGAAAAAATGAATTTCGCAACTCCATAAAACGTAACTTTTTAACCAGCGGCTCCATTTTGTTAAGATATACATCGTAATTATTGGCTACTAATGAATCCTTAAATGCTTGCCTGGATATTTTCGCCACTTGAATTCTAGCGTCGTAAATATTTTTTCTGGCCCTGGAAATATCAAAGTCGCCCGGCTTAACGCGCTTCTCAGGTGTCCAACGACCTTCGGCTTTAGCTTTTTCTAACCGGTAAGACAAGCCTTCGCGACGATGGCGAAAACCACCCGACTGGGACTGGGCAGCTTCTTCCGCTAAAACCTGATTTAAAAACAGCCGCCCGTCATTCTGAGCATTGGCCACTATCTGGCTTATATGTGAGTTTCGAATAATAAGTAAGTTTGTGCCGCCTGAGTCAACTTCATATTTGGAAATCCACGCGTCGCCAATCGTTATATCCGCTGTTTCTCCAACAACATCATCACAATAATCGCAAGCGTTTAACATCAGGGCGCCGGCGTTAAACTTTCCGCCAACAACCGATGCGGAATTTTTTATTAACGGCGAATCGTTTTTAGGTGTTGCAGTAAACACATAAGCCCTGGCAGGAATATCCGGGCCCTTTGTCCTGTATTGAAAGGCAGCTAAATCGTTGGGATGAATACCGGCACCCCAAGCCAAAGATAATGTCCAATGCACGCTTTTTAAATGTCCGCAAATTAACGAGGCAACATATTTAATACGCTCTGCAATAAGGGGATCTACGCGTTGCAATCGTCTAACCGCCTTACTGAAACAAGGAACGCCAATAAATAAATATCGCCCTGGCGATTCTCTAACTATATTCATAACCTCCGATATTTCAACGACATGATAGCGGGTTTTTGCGCCAGTATTGACTTCCTCAACTGAACGGCTAATTGCGTAAGCAAAATACGGCTCGCCGTCCGATCGCTCATTAACGGGTTTTACGTGAATTACACCGTCGATTTCGCCCAATCGTAATAACTCGGCACCAAGCCATGTTCCCATGCCTCCGGATGTTCCGTTTTCCCTATAGGAACCCTCCTTAACAAAACCGGCATAAATCGAATGATAAAATCCAATTTGAGAGTCAAAATTACAATCCGATTCAAACAATGGACGCGCTAATACATCCTCATTCAACTCCGGAGATAAAAAAGGGCAAACAGAGGGTAATTCAGGCCTTAAGTGAGCGTTGCCATCTTTAATCCTATCCAAATCCGGATTGAATTCACCATACGAATTTAAATGCATTTTGGTATTCAGGGTTAAAGCACAAGCGCCGCACCCGGAACAAAAACCACCGTCTACAATAGCTTTCAGTTGGTTAATATCGTTGGTGTTAAGCATAATAATGAAGAGATATTAAATGAAAAGGATGTAACAATTCAGTGAATGCCAGCCGATGCGGATCAATTGCGTAGGTTGGGTTAGCTCGATAGAGCGTAACCCAACAATCCAAGCCATTGCGCCGCCATAAGCCAATGCGTTGGGTTACGGCTAGCGCCTAACCCAACCTACGCTGAATAGTTACAAAAAGAAATTATATTTTAGACACCGCTTTCTTAATCATTAACGATTTCCCTGTTTATAAAATCCAATGCCTCTTTACGCCAATCGGCCAGCTTTTGATTAACCGCATCCCAGTCGATTTGTTCCTTCAACAAAGTTTCCGCATTGGCCAGGGTTAAATCGGTCAACAAACGCTGTTCCAAACCCACCCGCTTTAAAAGCGCTTTGGCCCTTGCATTTAAACCGCTCTTGCTGCCGCCAAGCCCGATAGTAATAAAGGGTTTGTTAAATAAAACGCTAAATACCGTGCCGTGAAAAGAATTGGTTACCACAAAATCGGCATGTTTGATATAACCCAACCATTCTTCCGGGCTGGGATATATGGTTTCGCCTATGACTTTCCATCGCCGCATGGGATTATGCGGCACCAAAATATCCAGCGACAACTTTTCGGCAATATGCGCTTGAATTTCCGTAATGCCTTCGCCGCTTCTTAAGACATAAGAAAACATATACGGCTTCTGTCTGCCGGGCGCATGAACGATAGGCGTGTAATCGGTTAATAGAATGGTTGGATCGGGCATCCAATACACCTCGCGCCCGGATAGTTTATGCGCTAACTCGACCCCGGTTTGCTCGCGCACCGAGAGCGCATCGAATGCTTTTAGCAAACCGCCGATTTCCTGATGACAACCTTCATCCAGCGTATCCCGGCCGAAACTGGCGGCGTAAGAAACCCGCTTTTTTTGCTTGTCTCCGAAACTCAGAAAATACGCCGGGTCGACGCCGAATTGCTCCGACGGATTCCAGATTTGATCGCTGCCGCAAACGTATACATCGTAAGCGGGTGCCGCGTTTCTAAGTTCGGCAAGGCTTTTATAGCTGTTATTGGATACATGCAAATACTGCCGGCGAAACGCGGCGAATTTTTCTTTCAGACCGTGGTTATTTCGCAACAAAGAATAGAGTTTCGTTAATTTTTGATAGGTAATTACCAGGTTGGCCCGAATGTTTTTTTTACTGGTTGGCAGTTTAAAACCGCCACCGCCTTCAACATAATCGGGGTGGTAGTTAATGATTTCCGCTTCAACCCCAATATTGCGCAAGCAAGTAACCAAGCCGTAAGCCTGAAAAACCGCCCCATAGTTTTCAGCAAAGTGGAATGTTAATATCCCTATTTTTTTCATAAAAACCTACTAGCTAATGATTAAAAATATATTACTCAGTGAGTACAAAATCAGGCTTATCTATCATATTATTTAGCCATTGATAAGTAGAAAGCATGTTCTTAGAAATTGTAATCCATGAAAAGTCATTTTCCATCCAAAGCCTACCTTTCATACCCATATCGTATAAAACTTGAGGAGGTAAAGTCAAAGCATGACTTAATGTGTTTACAAGCTCATCGACAGTATTATTAATCCACCAACCACAATTATTATCGATAACACCTTCCCATGGAGCACCTTTAGAAACGATAACGGGTATTGCATTAGAAAGAGCTTCGGCAACAACTACTCCAAAGTTTTCACTATGGGTAGGTAGTACAAAAAGATTGGCATTATTATAAAACTCGTGTTTGTCTCCACCATACAGAGGCCCCACGTATCGCACACGTGAATTAGGAATTGTATCTATTATTTTTATAATTTTGCTAATATAATCCGAGTCGCCAGGGCCGCATATATCTAGTTCCCAATCAGGATGAGCCTGGTAAATCTTTGTCCATGCATCCAATAATAGTTCAATTCCCTTTTTTGGATGAACCCGACTTATAAATATTAACTTTTTTATAGTTTTTTCTTTATTAATGACTGCTGGTTTATCGGGTAAATCAATGCCATTTGGAATAATACAAATAGGGCCTTTGTAACCAAAAGCACGAACATCGTCATACTCACTTTCCGCAGTAACGTGAATACAATGAGAATTTAGAATTGCAGAATATTGCCCCAACTTTCCCATAAATATTTTTGCAACCCGTGATCGATTTAAAGACCATTTTGATAGCATTCCACGGGGAGATAGAATAAATTTGGCTTCGTTGGATTTTGCAATATTATATGGATAAATATTTGGCATTAACCAAAGGCCATGAGCATGAATAATATCACCTTTTTTTACGTTATTTAAAAGAGATATTTTCATATCATTTGATGTGCCCAGTCTACCCGGAAAACCTCTTCTATGTAAAGTAATATCAAAATCATATTCATGGACATTACTATCTTTGCAGCTTAGAAGATGCAGTTCAATATTAGCACCTAATCTGTGCAAATTACTACATAACGACGGAATTGTGTACGAAGGGCCGCCAGAAATTTTGTCAATACCTGCGATAGTTTGAAATATTTTCATCTTATTTCTATCTCTTTTTTATATGTGACGGTGCAAAGTATCATAATTATCCAGTAGAAAATCCCCATGCCACCAGTCGCAAAAAAAACACATTCACCAATATTGATAAAGATTGATGCAAAAAACATACACAACCAACTAGGAGCTATACTTCTCATCGCCAATCGAATTATTGAATACATCATGAACATGAAAGTAATTGCCCCTAGCAGCCCAACCTCTTCAAGCAAAGCAGTAGGCAAAAATCCTTTTTCAACAGCAGCAGAGATTGGTATTCCCATAAAATACTGAATACTTTTAGCAGGAGCCGATCCTGGGTACACTCCAAACCCATTTCCAAACACTGGACTAGCTAAGAAGTTATCTAATTGTGATGACAATCCACCGGATCTTGATGACAATGCCTCATCTAAACCGGTGGATTCGCGCTTAAACACAAAATCATGTACAACATCTAAAAGGGAGGGATAAAAACTAATAACCACAACAATACCTAAAGTAGCGATAATTAATTTAGCTACAAATCCAGCCTTTGACTTAATTTTAGCTCGAATTATTGGCAAGTTAATAACCAATAGAGTGAAAATAAAACTCAAAAAAACAGCGACCGCAGCAGTCCTGGCTTGAGTTATGATAATAAAATAAATTAATAACGAGATTATCACTGCATCGGCTGAAAAAAATCCCTTTTTTTCAAACATGAAACGCCCAATATAAAAACTCACCATTGGCGCTAAAAAAACACCCATTGTTTGAGGGTGGTTTAATATGCCTTGAAAGCCAAGGCCATTAAGATTATAAGCAATGTTTCTGTTAAACAAAGTAAAGCCTGACAGAATCACTATTACAGACATAAGCGCAAATAGCCAAATTTCTACTTTTCTAATTTGATTGACACTTAATTTATTAAATAAGCTAATTACAGTCATGGCTGCCAATAAAAAAGATATAATCTTCAGTATTGATATCCAGACAGCACCACTTGTTATAATGGATAAAATAGCGGCAACAATCGAAAAGACAACAATAGGAATTAATTGCCGGCTTACATTCATCATGCCCCAGGGTATGTTTATTAATGAAGCAAGTATAAGTACTCCCCAGCTAAACAATGATAAATTCGCCGAATAAACCACAAGCGCTGGATTCATAAATCTAATCAAAACTAGTAATGAAATTGCTTGAATGGTTTTCTGCGGTCCAAAAAAAACTAGAACCAAGCAAATTGATGCTGTAATAGTTGAAACAATAGGATTGAAGCATACACCTACAAAAACAACCAGAAGAAGCGTAAAGTAGAGTATAAAAGCTTTTCTTTCTGCTTTAAGATCGATACTTGCTGTTTCTTTTTGTAATATCGCATCATTGCTATTAAATTGAATAATCATATAGACCTTAAACAAATGCCAGATTATTATATAGCCAATATGAAATTATGCTATGCATTCTTAACAAGCCTTGTTGTTAAATTTTTCCCAATATGCATATGTCTATTTAACAATAAAAAGTAAAAACAAACAGCTAAAAAAATTAAGCTATAGAATGCATATGAATTTATCAAGTCAATAGAAAATACATCAAAATAAAGCATAATTCCTGATACCAAAGAAAAAGGTATAAATAGCATTCCAATATCTATATAACTAAATGTACCACACACTTTTTCGATTGCATAGAAGCACACTAATACTAAAAAAATATTACGGAATAGAAACATATTCAAAGCCACTCTAGGCATGTCTAAATAATCAATTACCATCCATATAGAGCACATTTCAACTACAATTGAAAGGGCAAGCAAATAAAACCTATCCTTCCAAAAACCGGCGGATGCCAGTATTTCATAAAGTGAATTTATAAGAATGCCGGATGGTATAATCAGGCAAAGTATGCGAACAAAAACAATCGACTCATTCCATTTGCCTTTCCAAATTATATCGGTTAAAACTGGCAATATTAAATATCCTAAAATACCAATCAATGCTCCAATACTGTATGAGACAATTATGCTTTTAATAACAGCGTTCTTGTACTTTAATGAATCATCTAATAGCCCAGATAAACTGGGAAAAACAACGCTTTTAACTGTGCCATTTATTAGGGCTATTGGGCTGTTTATAATTTGAACCGCAAAAAAGTACACCCCAATTACTGAGGAAGAAAAATATGAGCCTAAAATGAAATATTGGACATTGTTTGATAATTGATATGCAAAATTACTAGCAATTACCCAAATTGAGTCTCTTAAAATATTTCCCATTCTTACATTTCTAATTCCTGTAAAGCTAGGCCAACTCTTAACGAAAAAATACGCGGAAACCGCTCCTATCAAAGGCTGCATTGCCAAGGGTATTAACAGACTAAAGATTCCAAAATTAAGCAATGCCAGCACAATGGTTAATACGTGCTTACTTAAAATTGTAATTAAATTGGATATAGATATTTCACGAAAGTCTTTTTGAATAGATAGCTTTGCTATCAATATTGGCCCCGGCGTCGCAAATAGATAACCAAATGCTAACACAATAAGAAGTAGTGTTAATTTTGGCTCTCCATAATATTCAGATATATTCTCTGATAAAGCCAAGAATAAAACACAGATAAACACATTAAATATAATTGAAAATGTTGCTATGCGTGGAGCTAGGGTTGTATATTCGCTTCCACGTTGAATAATTATCTGATCTGTTCCTCCATTTCGCATGCATGAGAATATACTTGCAATAGATAATGTAATTGCAAATAGCCCATATTCTTCTTTGACGAGTATCCAGCCCAACACAATCTGAGCAACAAACCCACCAACTCTCGCTAATATACTTGCTCCGGTGAAGTACAACGTACTGGATGCTATCGATTTATTCTTCAATGACCCCCCATAAAAGACATTCATTTTTTGCCTGACCCAGTTGTAAATATCAATAATTCATCATTCTCCATTATATTTATCAGGAAAATTATTCCGAACGAAGTCTTTAGTTTCAACCCACCAAGGCATAGAATCATTCCAATTACCCTTGCTTCCAAGTGCTCCGTTCCATATAACAAAACCATCTGCGTTATTTTTTAAGAACTCCATTTGCATCTTCCAGTAACTTGGCGGCAACTCCCTACTTCCTTTTTTATATTTTAATGATGACTGATGATAATTTGGCCATATAAATGGGATTATTTCTCTACCTTTTGCTATTTCTCTGGCCTTGGAAAGAATTAATGTTGCCCATACTTTCCATTCTTCAGGGTTATCATGATAAGTATATAAATTTGGATACACCACATCTACAGACTCGATAATTGATTTTCTAAGCACATTTTCGCTTTCCCATTTTTTTAGTTGTTTCTCCGAACGAATAACATCCCAATGCGCCCAAGCGGGGACCACCCCATAATAACCAAACTTATGACCTGGAAGAGTAGCGCGCAACTCATATAATGTATTAGAATATCTATTGATAACTTCCATTTTTTGCCTATTACTTTTCCTTCCCCAATTTTTAAACCAATGCTCAATATCTAGTATTACAAACTCTGAAGACTCTGTTAACACAATAGCGGAAATTCTATTTAAGTTCTGCTTGTTTATAGCATCTCTACTTTCTTTGGCGCCATAAATCTGCTGTTCATATATAATAGTTGATTTCGAAAATCCATATTTTGAAAAATCAGGCGCATGCTTATATCCTGTGTGAATAAACATTTCAAACGCGTGGCAATCAAACACTGTTAGCAGCAACGCACACATTAGCAACTCACAAAAAGTCTTCATATAAACACAACCTTTTCTGGCTACGCCAAAATATATTAGTTACCTAAAAATATACAATTCATAAAAAACAATAACTCATATTGGAGCTATATTTTTATAACTTGAATATGCAATCAAACTCATTTATAGCTCTCAACTTAGAAAATTTTAAATCAAATAGATTTCTTATTTTGTTTTCTTGATGCTTTACCATGGCTCGATTTTGTTCCTTAGTAATGGCTACAATTATTTGAGCTACATCACCTTGCTTAACGACATCACCACACATTTCTAACTGAATTATTTTGGCTAATTCTCCTTGCTTATCGCCAATAAATATCACCGGCCGCCCCACCGCCAAAACCCCATAAAACTTGCTCGGTACTATCAAACTTTCCAATTCCGCTTTTAAGCTAATCAAATGCACATCCGCTACGGACAGGCTTTCCGAGAGTTTTTCCCTGGGCTGGTAGGGCTTGAACATTACGTTAGATAAACCTTTCTCCCGGCATTCCTGCTGCACGCGAGGTAGTTGCGCGCCGCCGCCTATCAGTAAAAACACGATGTCGTCCCGCTGCCTCAAGGCTTCTGCCGCTTGCAATATGGTGGAAAAGTCGTGGCTGCGGCCCAGGTTGCCGGAATAGCCGACCACGAATTTGCCTTGCAGGCCCCATTCCGTGCGTAGCTGGTTTTGTTCATGCGGAACGGGATTAAGCTGTTCGCCGTCCGCCCAATTGTGGATGACGGTAATTTTATGGTTGGGTATGCCTTCCCTGCGCAAACGTTCGGCCATTAATTCGCCGATGGCGATGTTCATTTCGGCGTGTTGCAAGGTTTTGTTTCTGATGGTTTTTAATAGGCGATAAGGCAGGCCTTGCGCCAGTTTTACCCCTAGTTCCGCCGCCACTTCCGGAAACAGGTCCTGCAACCAATTGATCAAGCGCGCGCGTTTAATTGTCGAGACCAAGGCGGCAACCACGGAAATGAGGGGAGGGTCGGTTTTGGCGATTAGCGTGTCGTCTTTTTGAGCGAGTTTAAGTAAACAATAAAACGCGGACAGGTAAAAACTTAGATAGTCTATTGCGCGCCCCAGCAAGTTTTGCCGGCCAAAGCGGGTGGTAGCTATGCGATGCACGTGTACGTCTCGGATAACTTCGTATGCCGGCAACCGGGCGGAAGCGTCATCATAAAGTTGGCGACTAGTGACGATATGTAAGCTTGAATCAACACCATTTGTAACTAACCCAAACGCTAAGTCACTCAACATCTGTGCGGTAGCCGAATGATCGGGGTAGAAATAACGGTTTATAAAGATCAGCTTATGCGGTTTATCTGACTTGATCATTTTGCATTTTCCGTTGCTTATCTTGCTATGGAGGGTGTCGTAAAAATCGAAACAGTTCCTTTTCCCACCGGGTGAGGGTTAGGATTAGAGCATATAAAACATTAGTTTACTACCCTCCCTCACACCAACCCTCTCCCGCAGGAGACGGAGCTTTTACGACACCCTTCCATGAGGGTAGTTAACATGCGCTATAAAGGGAAGGCCACGTCTGCCGTAAACGCCGGTCAGATTCACTACCGCTAATGCCGAAATTATTTCGTCAAAACAGGGTAAAACAAACATATTTGGGCGCATCAGACAATACTGGCGAATGCGCCGGGCTATCCACCCTAAACTCCAGAAGCACTGAATAGGGTATATAGAGCCATTTATGTTGTTTATGGTCGTAGCAACGCCCTAGGCGCTTAGCTTATGCGTATGGGATGTCGTCCTTAATAACCTCCCTATTTTTCACCCTCACCCTACCTCCAATGCCGTTAAGTTAGGCCGTTGGTGGCGAGCGTGTCGAACGAACCATGAGAGGCTTAAGGAATCCCGAAGGTGCCGTAAAACCCTGTCTCCCTGCGGGAAAGGTTTGCGATGACGAGGGGTAAAACCAATAAGCCTTCTTTATATACCCTCATTAACCCTCTCCTGGCGTGAAACGGAACTGATCGGCTGTTAAAACAGCCTCCAAAGGGTTAACGACCTATTTTCTTCAAAACCTTTATGGACCGATCTCAAATGACATACAAGGGAATGCCTTGTAAAAGTTACTTCGTGCTCGTTCCTAACACGCACATTTTCCATTACTTATGTTACAGAAATGTGTTTTTATTGGACCAGACATCTCCGCGAATCGAAGTACGCAGTATATCACGCAGGTAAGCACAAATATTTAACGTATCATTAAACCGTACCATTCCTACCTAGTGGCGGAAACCTAAAGCAAGGTCATATACCATCAATAATAAATTTGATAGCCATGGAGGTATAGTCGAAATTCGCAAGATAACACGATTGAACTATAGATCCGGCTAAACAATATGCAGTTCACGCTACAATCCCAACCAATTTTCCAAGTCTTTGATGTCGGTAAAATCCAGCAGGGCATCGACCAAGTCTTCTAATCTTTCCATTTCTTGCTTTGGTAATTGTTGTAAAACAATTTCTAGCGCAGGTTGTAATCCGAATTTACGCCGTAGTATGCGGGTTAACAAGGCGATGCATTCTTTCTTTTTGCCGATTTTTTCGCCTTGTTCCAGAACTTGTTCCAGACCTTGTTGTAAGCCTTCTTCTGTCCAAATTTTAACCATACCCATGAGGTCACCTTCTTTTGTTTGGTAATGCTGTTGGTATTCTATGACTTCTTGTTCGGTTAGGTCTGCATAATAATCAATGAAGTCGCTGTATTTACGGATTTTGTTCGGGGCGGTTTCGTTGCGCACCAAACCCAGTTGCGCGGCCGGATAAAGTTGTAGGCGATATTGTCTGGCATGGTACATGTTGGGCAAATTGAGTCGAGCAACAATATTGTTGCTATCTTTGTAGTCTTCTGCCGAGCGCTGTTTCAAATCGCATGCTAGGTAGTTGAAGTTTAAATACGTGTGTCTGTCGTCACCTAACGTCTGGGTTTCAGCTCGCTTGCCCGTGTTGAGGAAAATCACCACCGGCACTACGCAGTCGATTTTCATGAGTTCGGCCAAATCCAGGCAGTAGTGCGCCAAACGATGGATGGAGAAGCGACTCGCTTGAGTCTCTTCTTCAATAACGAACAGCAAGGCTTCGCGTTTAATCCCAATTCGCTAAGTGATTATCGCGACTATGCATTCGCTCTCCCATAATGCCAAAGGCCGCGCGTAACACCTACAAAGGCGGACACCGACAATTATTGAAACAGACAGCCGCCATGCTGAAAGTGCAAAAACAGGATTTAGATTAGATAACGTGATTAGCACCGGCAACCGAGCCGGAAAACTGACTAAATGATCGAATTAAACAGGCTATTTTTTCTAGCATGTAACAGCGGCGTAACCCCAGAAAATAAAAAAGGCCTTCGGTTTCCCGTAAGGCCTAATTTTATATGGAGCTGGTGATGGGACTCGAACCCGCGACCGGCTGATTACAAATCAGCTGCTCTACCAACTGAGCTACACCAGCATTTTATTCTTAACCCGCTCTATCTACCAGTTCAACGTATGCCATCGGCGCATCGTCGCCTGATCTAAAGCCGCATTTGATTATTCTCAAATAGCCGCCTTGTCTTTCTTTATATCTGGGGCCCAGTTCGTTGAACAGCTTTGTCACAACTTCTCTGTCACCCAGTTTGGAAAAAGCGTTACGTCTTTTGGCCACACTGTCTTCTTTTGACAAGGTGATCAAAGGTTCGGCGATCATACGCAACTCTTTTGCTTTTGGCAATGTGGTTTTAATCAGCTCATGCTTGAACAAAGAGCACGCCATGTTGCTGAACAACGCGCCTCTGTGGCTGCTATTTTTATTTAGTTGTCTACCTGACTTACGATGTCTCATTTCTGTGTGCCTTGTTTATATACCAATTTGGGACTGATCTACCAGATTCTCCGGCGGCCAGTTTTCAAGTCTCATGCCCAACGATAAGCCCTTTATTGCGAGAATGTCTTTGATTTCGGTGAGCGATTTTTTGCCCAGGTTCGGAGTTCTCAGCAGTTCGACTTCAGTACGTTGTATCAGATCGCCGATATAGAAAATGTTCTCGGCTTTGAGGCAATTAGCCGATCTGACAGTTAATTCAAGATCATCGACCGGTCTTAGCAAGATAGGATCGAATGCTTCTTCTTCGACTATATTTTCTTCGGGCGCTTGTTCCTTGACTTTTTCGAAATCAACAAACACAGATAACTGGTCATGCAATATCGAAGCGGCAAGTTTAATCACGGCTTCGGGGTCGACTGTACCGTTGGTCTCCAGTTCTATAACCAGCTTGTCAAGATTGGTTCTTTGCTCTACGCGTGTGGTTTCAACGTGATAAGCCACCTTGACGATTGGACTGAAAGCGGCGTCCACCATCAAAACTCCAACCGGGGTGTCGTCCATTTGCTCTTTGCGTACAGCCGCAGGTATATAACCGCGTCCGCGTTCGATTTTTATCTTGATATCGAGCTGTTTATCTTGGGTAAGATTCGCTATAACCAAGTTGGGGTTGATGATTTCAACACTGCTGGTCGTCTCGATATCCGCAGCTGTCACACAGCCAACGCCCGATTTCGACAAAGTCAAGGTTACTTCGTCCTTGCCGTGCAAAACTACCGACAGCTTTTTTAAATTTAACAGTATGTCTATAACGTCTTCTTGAACACCCTCAATCGTGGTGTATTCGTGCAAGACGCCCGCTATAGATACTTCTGTTACCGCACAACCGGGTATTGAGGACAGCATTACTCTGCGAAGAGCGTTACCTAAAGAATGCCCATAACCGCGTTCGAGCGGCTCGATGACGATTCTTGAATGGTTCGCCGAATGGCTAATTACTTCAACTAATTTTGGCTTTAACAAACCCGCAATAGAACTCTGCATACCTTAATCCAACGAAATTACTTAGAATAGAGCTCAACTACCAACTGCTCATTGATCTCAGATCCCAAATCAACACGATCCGGCAGAGATTTAAAGGTGCCACTCATAGACTTTGAGTTGACTTCTACCCATTGGGGGAAGCCGTACTGTTCCGCTACGACAAGAGCGTCTTTGATGCGCTGTTGGCTCTTCGCTTTCTCTCTCAATGAAATGACATCGCCCGCGGCAACTTGGTATGAGGGAATGTTAATCAATTGGGAGTTGACGACGATGGCCTTATGCGACACCAGTTGGCGCGCTTCGGCGCGAGTCGATGCGAATCCCATTCTGTAGACTACGTTGTCAAGGCGCGACTCTAAAAGGTTAAGCAGGTTTTGACCTGTTGCGCCTTTTTGCAAGTCCGCAGCCTTATAGTAGTTTCTGAACTGTTTTTCCAGCACACCGTAGATGCGACGCAGTCTTTGTTTGGCTCTCAACTGTAACGCATAATCGGAATTTCTGGTGCGTTTGGCACCGTGCTGACCTGGACGTTGATCCAGCTTGCATTTACTTTCTAACGACTTTCCCCTGCTTTTCAGGAATAGGTCGGTTCCTTCTCTGCGACTTAATTTGCAGACGGGTCCAATATATCTTGCCATTTTTTACTCCAAAACCTTTATACGCGACGTTTTTTAGGCGGACGGCAACCATTATGCGGAATGGGTGTGACGTCTACTATATTGGAAATTTTAAAGCCCATGCTGTTCAACGAACGAACAGCGGACTCTCTTCCAGGGCCGGGCCCCTTGATCATAACGTCCAGGTTTTTCATGCCATATTCTTGTGCAACCAAGCCCGCTTTCTCGGCGGCTACCTGAGCGGCAAAAGGTGTACTTTTTCTAGAACCTCTGAAGCCTGAACCGCCGGAGGTGGCCCATGAAAGAGCGTTGCCCTTTCTATCTGTGATAGTCACGATGGTATTGTTGAATGATGCGTGCACATGGGCGATGCCATCCGCCACTTCTTTTTTTATGCGTTTTTTAACACGGTTTTGGGTTGCCATTAACTTGCCTTTTTAAAAACTTTATTTTGTAACGGGTTTTCTAGGGCCTTTGCGGGTCCTTGCGTTGGTTCTGGTACGCTGACCTCTTAACGGAAGCCCTCTTCTATGTCTAATGCCTCGATAGCATCCAAGATCCATTAACCGCTTGATGTTCATTGAAACTTCGCGACGCAGATCACCCTCAACTGTCATTGTGGAGATAACTTTACGAATATTTTCGACTTGATCTTCAGTTAGTTCTTTGATCTTTACGGTAGTTTGTATGCCAACCTTAGCGCAGATAAGCCTTGCAGTCTGCCTTCCAATTCCATATATAGCAGTCAATGCAATTTCTGCGTGCTTATGATCAGCTACGTTTATACCGGCTATACGAGCCATCCAGATACTCCTAAAGTTTGTTTCTTAAGTTAATCGAGAATTATAACATCTTTCTTGAAAAAAACAAAATTAACCTTGACGCTGTTTGTGTCGACCATCTTTGCAGATAACTCTGACAACACCGCTTCTTTTAATAATTTTGCAGTTCTTACAAATGGGCTTGATTGATGCGCGTACTTTCACGGCGATCTCCTATTAATTAATTTCGTTTAAGATTTGCCTTTTTCATCAGGCTTTCATATTGTTGAGACATTAAGTGCGTTTGCATTTGTGATATAAAATCCATCACAACAACTACAATAATCAACAACGACGTACCGCCGAATGAAAATGGAACATTCCAATATACAATTAAAAATTCAGGCAACAAACAAATTAAGGTTATGTAAATCGCCCCCACGAGGGTTAAGCGGGTCATCACCTTGTCGATGTATGCAGTGGTTTGTATACCTGGTCTGATTCCTGGCAGATATGCGCCTGACTTTTTTAGATTCTCGGCCGTTTCTTTAGAATTGAAAACCAACGCTGTATAAAAGAAACAAAAGAATATTATTGCCAGAGCGTAAAACATGACATAAACAGGCTGACCGGGAGATAAGACTGTTGAAATATCCTGTAACCAGGAGAAGCCGTCTACGTGGCCGAACCAACCGGCTATCGTTGCTGGAAACAGTATTATGCTCGAGGCAAAAATGGGAGGGATTACACCCGCCATGTTCAACTTCAAGGGCAAAAATGACGTTTGACCCGCATATACCTTATTACCTTGTTGACGCTTAGGGTAATTTATCGTAATGCGCCGCTGAGCTCTCTCAACGAAGACGACAACGCCGGTAACCACTATCGATATAGCAAACAGCAAAACTATGAAAGCACTATTCATCTCACCGGTTCTGGCTAATTCGAGCGTGCCGCCTATCGCGGACGGAAGACCTGAAACGATACCAGCAAAAATAATCAGCGATATGCCGTTGCCGATTCCTCGCTCAGTCACTTGTTCGCCAAGCCACATCAGGAAAATCGTGCCTGTCACCAAGGTTAGCGTAGTAACCAGGATAAACGCGAATCCAGGGTTAATAACTACCGACAAACCGCCGGCGGTTTGATTTTGCAAAGCGATTGAAATACCTATGGATTGAAATGTAGCCAGGACTACCGTCGCGTATCGGGTAAATTGGGTAATCTTACGACGCCCGGATTCACCTTCTTTCTTCATCTGTTCCATGGCGGGAACGACGATGGTCATCAACTGCATGATGATGGAAGCCGAAATGTATGGCATGATGCCCAGAGCAAACAAACTCAGCCTCATCAATGCACCGCCGGAAAACATGTTAAACATGTCAAGGATGGAACCGGATTGTTGCGCAAACATGGCAGCCAAAGCGTTCGGATCAATCCCCGGCACCGGAATGTGAGCACCAACGCGATATACAACGAAAGCACCCAATACAAATAGCAGTCTTGACTTTAACTCTCCAAACCGGAATTTACCGGCGGGAACATCATACCCTTTTGTACTCACTTAAGCCTCGACTTTACCGCCAGCTGCCTGTATAAGCTCAAGCGCGCCTGCAGTAACTGATATACCTTTTAAGGAAACAGCCTTGGATATTGCGCCTGAATTAATCAACTTAACTTTTTTTGAAAAAGCCGGCACAACGTTGTTATCGATTAAAACCTGCAGATCGATAACGCTAGCTTCCAAGCCTTCAAGCTCATGCAGTCTAACTTCCGCAGTATACTTTTTCATTCGTGAAGTGAAGCCTACTTTTGGCAGCCTTCTTTGCAAAGGCATCTGACCACCTTCGAAACCGACTTTATGATAACCGCCTGCACGAGCTTTCTGGCCTTTGTGCCCCCTGCCGCAGGTTTTTCCGTCCGTACAACCGATTCCGCGACCAACTCGCTTTGCTTTTTTTCTTGCACCGTAAGATGCTTGAATAGTATTAAGGTACATCAAATTTCCTCGACTTTTAGCATGTATGCAATTTTATTAATCATACCCCTATTTTCCGGAGTATCGATTACTTGTACAGTTTGACGTATTTTATGCAGACCCAAACCTTTCAAACATTGCTGATGACTTTTTAATCTACCGTTCTTACTTTTTGTCATCATTACACTTAATTTTTTGGCTACCATGAAAATTATCCTGTAATTTGTTCAACACTCAAACCGCGTTTTGCCGCGATTTGTTTGGCATCGTGCATAGACGTCAAACCGTTAATTGTCGCTCTGACGACGTTGATTGGATTACTGGTCCCGATGCATTTCGCCAAAACGTTGTGAACGCCGACCACTTCAAATACTGCTCTCATCGCGCCGCCGGCGATAATACCGGTACCTTCGGAAGCGGGTTGCATGTAAACTTTTGCGGCGCCGGTATTGGACATGATGGAATATTGCAGAGTGCCTTCTTTCAGGGCAACTTTCCGCATGTTCTTTCTGGCTTGCTCCAGTGATTTTTGAATCGCTACTGGTACTTCGCGGGCTTTGGAAACGCCATAACCTACACGTCCTTCCCCATCTCCCACGACTGTCAGTGCGGCGAAACCAAATACCCGACCGCCTTTTACCACTTTAGCTACGCGTCTTACGTTAACAAGCTTTTCTTGCAAACCGTCTGTACTACCTTGAGCTGGTGCTGTTGCCATTCTAATTCCCCTTAAAACTTCAATCCAGCTTCACGTGCGGCATCTGCCAATGCTTTTACGCGACCGTGATATTTAAAACCCGAACGATCAAATGCTACATGCGTGACGCCGGCCGCGAGTGCTTTCTCGGCAATTTGTTTACCGACCTCAGTTGCCGCAACTATGTTGCTTGTATTTTTAACCGCACCCTTAACGCCTGCCTCAACTGTTGAGGCGGCGGCTAGCGTGGTCTTACCATCCACACTCAAGACTTGAGCGTAAATGTGCTGGGAGCTTCTATGAATTGTTAAGCGATTAACTTCCTGCTTTTTGATTTTGCAGCGTAGTTTCAAAGCTCTTTTCAATCTGGCGGACTTTTTATCCATCTGTTTACCTATTTTTTCTTGGCTTCTTTGCGAGCAACATATTCATCGGCAATTCTTACACCTTTACCCTTGTATGGCTCGGGTGGACGAAACGACCTTATCTCCGAGGCAACTTGTCCAACTTTTTGTTTATCGCTGCCTTTAATATGAAGCTCGGTTTGAGATGGCGCCTCAACAGTGACTCCTTCCGGAACCGAGTATTCAACCGGATTCGAATAACCCAGCGATAGCGTCAGCAAGTTGCCGCTGACTTGCGCTCTGTAACCCACACCTACCAGTTGCATTTTTTTAACAAATCCTTCTGAAACACCTTTAACCATGTTGTTAATCGATGCTCTAGCAGTCCCGGCGAATGCTTTCGCATTCTTCACACTGTCATCCCATACGATCTTGATTTCATCTTGGCCTATATCCAATTTCACAGACTCGTGAAGTCCGAAAGTTAATTCACCCAATTTACCTTTAACCACCATCATATTACCATCGAGTTTAATATTAACGTCCGACGGTAATGAAATAGGAGCATTCGCTACTCTTGACATAATATCTCCTAAGCTTTAGCAAACTGTGCAAATCACTTCGCCACCATGCCCGATGGCACGCGCAGCTCGATCTGTCATTACACCATTGGAAGTGGAGACAATTGCAATCCCCAAACCACCCAACACTTTTGGTAATTCGTCTTTTGATTTATAAATGCGTAAACCAGGGCGACTAATTCTTTTAACATTCTCAATAACAGGTACGCCGTTGAAGTACTTCAATTCGACTGTCATTTCGATATGGCTTCCGCTTTGCTCGACCATATAATCTGTTATATAACCTTCTTCTTTTAAAACTTTTGCGATTGCCAGTTTAAGTTTGGAAGAAGGCATCTTTACACTTTTTTTACCTGCAGATTGACCATTTCTTATTCTGGTCAGCATATCTGCAATTGGATCTGTCATACTCATAAATTTTCTCCAAATACGTAAAGTACAGAATTACCAGCTAGCCTTAGTTACACCTGGTACATCGCCACGCATGGTGGCTTCTCTAAGTTTGTTACGGCTAAGGCCAAATTTTCTGTAATAACCATGCGGACGACCGGTCAGGTTACAACGATTACGCAATCTGGATTTACTAGAATCCCTTGGCAATTTTTGCAATTGGAGCTGAGCATTTTCTTTTTCTTCAAAAGAAGAGTTAGGTGACCTAACGATTTCTTTTAAAGCATCTCTTTTAGTTTGATGTTTTTTTATTAGTTTTGCCCGTTTAACTTCACGTGCAATCATTGATTTTTTAGCCATGTCAGTGCCCTTAGTTTTTAAATGGAAAATTGAATTGCTTCAACAACGCCAAACCTTCTTCATCGGTTTTTGCGGTTGTAGTTATACAAATGTCCATCCCACGCAGAGCATCTATTTTGTCATAGTCTATCTCTGGGAAAATAATTTGTTCTTTTATACCCAAGGAATAGTTGCCACGACCATCAAAACTTTTGGAACTCATGCCTCTAAAGTCACGGATACGCGGAATTGCGATGGTAATCAATCTATCGAAAAACTCATACATTTTCGCTCCGCGCAATGTAACTTTACAGCCTATAGGCATGTCATCGCGGATTTTAAAACCGGCAATTGATTTTCTTGCCAAGGTGACAACCGCTTTTTGTCCGGCGATTTTTTCCATATCCGCCACAGCGGATTGGAGAATTTTTTTGTCTGCAATTGCCTCTCCGACACCCATGTTAAGGGTGATTTTGGTCAGTTTCGGCACTTGCATGATTGATTTATATCCAAACTGTTCTTGCATTGCTTGAACAATTTCATTTTTGTATTTTGATTCCAGTCTAGCCATAGCTCTGATACCTTATAGACCAACAACATCATTGGTTGATTTAAAAAATCTGACTTTTTTTCCGTCTTCCAGAATTCTAAACCCCACACGATCTGCTTTTTTAGTCTTAGGATTGAATAAAGCCACGTTTGAAATATCGACAGGCATAGTTTTTTCTACAATGCCTCCCGAAACACCCAGATTAGGATTTCCCTTTTGGTGCTTCTTGACTGTATTGACGCCCTCAACCAGTACTTTTCTGTCGTTCAAAATTTTTGCAACCTTCCCTAGTTTGCCTTTGTCTTTCCCTACAATAACGATTACTTCATCGCCTTGTTTAATTTTCTGCATTTCGATACCCAATAATTAAAGTACTTCCGGAGCCAGCGAGATAATTTTCATGAATTTATCCCCTCTCAATTCCCTTGTTACTGGTCCAAATATACGGGTACCAATAGGCTGAAGTTGGTTGTTTAAAATAACAGCGGCATTGCCGTCGAAACGAATTACAGAGCCATCTGCTCTACGCACTCCTTTACGGGTTCTAACCACCAGGGCGTTATAAACGTCGCCTTTTTTAACCCGTGTACGTGGCATCGCATCTTTAACGCTGACTTTAATAATGTCGCCTATGCCTGCGTAACGTCTGTGAGAGCCGCCCAATACTTTGATACACATGACCTTTTTTGCACCACTATTGTCGGCGACGTCAAGGCTAGTTTGCATCTGAATCATTTTAAATTCCCAACTAAGTTCGAATTAATTATCTGTTTGAAGCTTCAAGAACTTCTACCAGTTTAAATGTTTTGTTTTTAGACAGTGGACGACACGAAGTTATCGAAACGATATCGCCCTCATTGCACTGGTTATTTTCGTCATGCACTAAAAATTTGGTCGACCGTTTGACATATTTTCCGTAAACAGGGTGTTTGACCAATCTCTCGACTAAAACGGATACGGTTTTATCCATTTTATTGCTGACGACGCGACCCGTGACCGTGCGTATTTTCTCTGATTTATCATTCATACTTAAACTCTCGCCATTTCGCTTAAAACGGTATTGATACGAGCAATATCCCGCCTAACCTGTTTCACTTGGCTTGATTTCACTTGTTGCCCAGCACCTTTTTGCATACGCAAATTAAATTGCTCACGGGCCAACTCCAAAAGATTGGCCATCAACTCATCTTTTGTCTTGTTTCTCAATTCAGTCGCTTTCATTACATTATTGTCCGTGCGGAAAATGTTGTTTTTACGGGAAGTTTCGCCGCCGCTAAATCAAACGCCTCACGCGCAAGCTCTTCGGAAACACCCTCAATTTCAAATAACATTGTTCCAGGTTTAATTTGAGCAACCCAGTATTCTACACTACCTTTACCTTTACCCATACGTACTTCCAAAGGTTTTTTGGTAATTGGTTTGTCGGGGAAAATCCGGATCCAGATTTTACCACCCCGTTTTACGTGACGGCTGATTGCCCTACGAGCCGCCTCAATTTGGCGGGCCGTCATTCTACCACGACTGACTGACTTTAAGCCATACTCACCGAAACTAACTGACGATCCCCTTAAGGCTGTGCCGTTGTTTCTTCCAGTATGTTGCTTACGAAATTTCGTTCTTTTCGGCTGAAGCATTGTTCTATTCCTTCAACTATTTTTTAGAATCAGAGTTTAATGAAGCCGCATGCGCATCCATGTCGAAAACCTCACCTTTGAATATCCATACTTTAATACCGATGATACCGTAGGTAGTTTTTGCTTCAGCTGTTCCGTAATCGATATCGGCGCGTAAAGTATGTAAGGGCACTCGCCCTTCTCTATACCATTCGGTACGAGCAATTTCAGCGCCATTCAAGCGGCCGGCAACCGTGATTTTGATACCTTCCGCACCTAAGCGCATTGTATTCGTTACAGCTCTTTTCATGGCCCTACGATACATGATGCGTTTTTCCAATTGCTGAGCAATGCTTTCAGCAACCAAGTAAGCGTCCAGTTCTGGCTTTCTGATCTCTTCAACGTTTAATTGAACAGGCACGCCCATCATGGCGGAAATATCTTGTCTCAATACATCGATATCTTCGCCTTTTTTACCTATGACAATACCCGGACGCGCGGTGTGCACGGTAATGTTGGCGTTATTGGCGGGGCGATTGATCTGCACTCTACTAACAGATGCATGAGCAAGTTTCTTTTTAATATATTCGCGAACTTTCAGATCTTGTAACAGAAGAACTGGGTAATTCTGGCTATTTGCATACCATCTGGAAGTCCAATCTTTAACGATCCCAAGACGTATGCCTGTAGGATGAACCTTTTGACCCATTTTCTACCTCTATTAGCTTTCTGCTACTTTAATTGTTATGTGACAAGTTCTTTTCAGTATGTGGTTTGCTCTTCCTTTAGCTCGTGCACTGATCCTTTTCATTGTGCGCCCTTCGTTCACATACACTGTTGACACCTTCAACTCGTCAACATCCGCGCTTTCGTTGTGCTCTGCGTTTGCAATAGCAGATTCAAGAATCTTCTTGATTATTGCCGCAGCCTTCTTTGAACTAAAGTTCAACAGATTTAGCGCCTTTTCAACCGGCAATCCGCGGATTTGATCACCCACCAGTCTAGCTTTCTGCGCAGACAGCGGAGCATTACTCAATTTAGCTGAAACTTCCACACTAACTCCTATCTCGATTTTTTATCAACAATATGGCCTTTATAAGTTCTGGTGGGGGAAAACTCTCCCAACTTATGACCAACCATATTTTCGGAAATCAGTACGGGAATGTGCTGTTTACCATTGTGCACAGCTATGGTCAGACCCAACATATCGGGGCTAATCATGGATCTTCTTGACCAAGTTTTAATCGGTTTCCGGTTATTTGCTCTCACTGCTTCTTCAACTTTTTTCAGCAAGTGATGATCAATAAATGGACCTTTTTTAATTGAACGCGGCACGAGTTATACCTCTTTATTTTTGCTTACGGCGTCTGACAATCATGTTGTCAGTACGTTTATTTTTGCGTGTTTTGTAACCTTTGGTAGGTGTACCCCACGGAGAAACCGGGTGCCTGCCACCAGAGGTCCTGCCTTCACCACCGCCGTGGGGGTGATCGACAGGGTTCATAGCCACACCTCTAACGGTAGGACGCACGCCGCGCCATCTCTTGGCACCAGCTTTACCCAACGAAACGAGATTGTGCTCTGAGTTAGATACCTCTCCAACCACACCTTTACACTCGGATGGGACCTTGCGCATTTCGCCCGAACGAAGACGTATCGTTACGTAAGCACCATCTTTGGCAACGAGTTGTACGGATGTTCCCGCGCTTCTGGCGATTTGCGCGCCTTTACCCGGCTTCAACTCGACGCAGTGAATCGTTGTACCCAAGGGCATGTTACGAAGCGGCATACAATTGCCGGGCTTAACGGGCGCGGTTTCTGCGCTCACAACCTCTTGGCCGATTTCAATCCCTTTCGGCGCAATGATATATCTACGCTCACCGTCTTTAAATAAAACCAAGGCTATGTTAGCGGTCCTGTTTGGATCGTACTCAATCCGTTCCACTACCGCCGGA
Organism: Methylomonas subterranea; assembly: GCF_024505185.1. GTDB lineage: Bacteria > Pseudomonadota > Gammaproteobacteria > Methylococcales > Methylomonadaceae > Methylomonas > Methylomonas subterranea. The sequence continues at coordinate 2,179 of NZ_JANIBJ010000041.1, read as the reverse complement.
ATCTCGGTTTTGTTGCGTTTAAAGTCAATAATGCGGTAGAACTGCTTGTGTCCACCACCTACATGGCGGGTAGTTATCCGCCCCGTGTTGTTACGACCACCAGATTTGCTCTTTTTGTCCAGTAGTTGCGCAAATGGCTTACCCTTATGCAAATCATTATTTTGTACACGCACTACAAACCGAGAACCCGGAGAGGTCGGTTTTGATTTTAGAATAGCCATGCTTTTCTACCGCTCCTATTGATCTTTTATTAAGCTGTTGCTAATTCAATATTGTGTCCAGATTGCAATTTGACATATGCCTTTTTCCAATCTGATCGCTTACCCAATGTACGCCCAAAGCGCTTGACCTTACCCTTCACATTTAAAACACGAACTGAATCGACCTTAACTTCAAACATCAATTCAACCGCATTTTTAATTTGCAACTTCGTGGCTGTCTTTGCAACTTTAAACACAAATTGATTGCCCTTGTCGGCCACTATAGCGCTCTTTTCCGACACGATTGGCGCGGAAATAATGTTCGCTAACTTAATTTGTTGAATGCTCATGCTAAACGCTCCTCAATCTGCTTCAGTGCAGCAGTTGTTGCAATAACTTTATCCGCCGAGACCAAGGACACTGGGTCTACACTGGTTGGAGTTACAACAGCAATGTAAGGCAGGTTTCTCGCGGCCAAAATCAAATTTTCATTCAATTCGTCCGCCACAACTAAAATTCGCTTTGCATCTATATCTTTAATTTTCGCCAGAAACTCTTTAGTTTTCGGTGATGCGGGTAATATGTCATCGCACACAGCGATACGTTCTTGTCTCAACAACTCCGAAAAGATCGAACGAATGCCAGCTTTGTACATTTTTTTGTTCAATTTTTGATCGAACGATCTAGGCTGAGCGGCAAAATTAACACCACCTGTACGCCAAATCGGACTGCGCGTCGTCCCAGCACGGGCGCGACCCGTGCCTTTTTGCCGAAACGGTTTGGCACCGCCACCGCTCACAGCCGAGCGATTTTTTTGTGCTTTCGTGCCAGACCTAGCGGCCGCCATATACTTGACTACTAACTGATGAACCAGGGTTTCGTTAAAATCTTGGCCAAAAACCGATTCCGACACATCTAGTGCCTGAGACGTACCTTGATTATTGATTGCAGGTATTTGCAGACTCATCACTTAACCCTTATTTAGCATTTTAACTGCGGGCGTAATCACTACATCGCCACCTTTCGCGCCAGGAACCGCGCCTTTCACCAAAATCAGACTTCTTTCGGCGTCCACCGAATGGATCGTCAAATTTTGCACGGTCGTTTTAACCGCTCCCATTTGGCCGCACATTTTTTTGCCCTTAAATACTCGGCCCGGAGTTTGGTTCATACCGTTCGAGCCGGGCACCCGATGCGATCTGGAGTTACCATGCGTAGCATCTTGAGTTCTAAAGTTATGTCTTTTTACCGTACCGGCAAAACCTTTACCGATGCTAGTACCGGAAACATCAATGGTTTGTCCTGCTTCAAAAACGCTTACAGTCAATTCCGAACCGGCAGCTAATTCAACGCCTTCTTCGTCTTTTAATCTGAATTCCCACAAGCCACGACCAGCTGTTACGTTTGCAGCTGCATAGTGGCCAGCCATGGCTTTATTAACTTTTGAAGACTTAACATCTCCCGCGGCAACCTGAATCGCGCGATATCCGTCGGTTTCGACGTTTTTCACTTGTATTACTCGATTAGATTCGACGTGTAATACAGTTACCGGCACAGAAGTACCATCTTCACAAAAAATACGGGTCATACCACATTTACGACCAACAAGACCTATTGACATCTGCCAATTCCTCTAAATTTTGCAGCTTTTATTTAAGCTTAATTTGAACATCAACCCCAGCTGCGAGATCAAGTTTCATCAACGCATCCACGGTTTTATCGGTTGGCTCAACGATATCGAGTAACCGCTTGTAAGTTCTTAACTCATATTGATCACGCGCATCTTTGTTTACGTGCGGTGATATCAATATGGTAAAGCGTTCTTTTCTTGTTGGCAGCGGAATCGGGCCTTTTACTTGCGCGCCAGTTCTTTTTGCTGTCTCAACAATTTCACCCGCCGATTGATCGATCAATTTATGATCGAATGCTTTCAATTGGATACGGATAGTTTGATTAGCCATTTCTTTTACTCAATGATT